>CAYRUO010000108.1:0-1504 GCA_964427505.1 uncultured Thermanaerothrix sp. | reverse complement strand
GGCCGGGGTGGGCGTGGTCGCGGCCAGGCGGGTGGCGGCCAGGTCGAGTAAAGGGGACGGCGTCGGTTGGGGCGCACAAGCCACCACCGCGCCGATCAGCAGAATCAGGCCCAAAATGCGGTATCGGTTCATCGGTCGGTTGTTCTCCCGCCGTGCCCACGACGCTCAGGGTGTGCGGCGGGTGATCTGGGTTTCAAACGACGCGCAGGTGCAGGCTTCCACCACCTCATCCCCGCGCACCAGGCGGCCCTGGTAGGGGGCACTTCCGGCCTGGGCGCGCCAGCCCTCGAGCACGAACGGCAGGGGGCCATCGGCCAGCACCCATTCGCCGTTGTATTTGCGCGCAATGTGGATGTGGGTGCCGGTGGCCGAGCCGCCCTCACAGGAAGGGTGTCCGACCACGTCGCCCTGCTCCAGCCAGGTGCCGACCGGGGGGCGGCCCTCGCTGGCAACGTGCAAGTATAACACGACCCAGCCGGTTTGTTCGTGCCCGTCACCGTCCAGGTCGAGCACGACTACCCCCTTCTCCGAGCGCACCACCAGCCCCGCGGCGACGGCCGTCGCCCATTCCTCCGAGGGAGCACAGCCGCTCTGGGTGGATGAGGGGGCAAAATCGAGCGCAGCCAGGGCGCTGTCGGGGCCCCAGGCCGAATGCGGCCCGCCGGTAAACGCCCAGGTGTGTCCGGGCAGGAAAGGCAGGATGAAATCGGGCTGGGTGGTGCCCGGCGGGATCAGCGGCTCCACTGTCTGGGCGCGCAGCCACGGACTGCCGAACATGCGCTCATACAGCGCCGGGAAGGACTGTTCACCGTAGAGCACCTCGGCCCAGCGCGGGTAAGGGTAGAGTTGGGCGAAGAGATACTGCAACGCTACCGATCCGGCGTTCAGGTTGGGTGCCAGGCGCAGGGTACTGCCGTCTTTGAAGGTCAGGGTGGTCAGGCGCCCCTCGCGCCAGCGGTAATAGCCGATGAAGAGGTTCTGCACCGCCCAGGTGAGTTGCTTATAAAGCCCCTTGCGCTCCAAGGCCACCCATCCCAGCGGGTAATCCACCTTGGCCAGGGAATCGGGTTGGCCGTAGACCCACCCGCTCTGGTATTCCACCAGCGCCAGCAGTAGGCGCGGGTTGACCGAATTTTCAATCGCCACCCGCTCGATCACCCCGGCGCCGGTGTAGGTGCGGTCGGTGAGGTATTCGCGGTACGCCGCCAGGTAGCCGCCGGCGGATTTTATATAAGCCTCCAGGTCAAAGCCCAGCGCCGAGGGGGAATATACCACCTCGCTATCGGGTAATAGAGGCTGATCCGGCCCCAGGCCGTCCAGGCGGTTGGGGATGATCAGCAACTGACCCGGGGTGATCAATCCGGTCGGGTCGAGCGGATCGGGCGAGGTGATCTCGTCCGGTGCCACGCCGTAGCGCACCGCCAGCGCCGGCACGGTATCGCCGGCCTGGGCGTAGTAGAGGATCGGCGGGCGCGGCGTGCCGGCCTCGGTCGGGGTGGGATTG
>CAYRUO010000107.1:0-1671 GCA_964427505.1 uncultured Thermanaerothrix sp. | reverse complement strand
TGGTGCGAGAGCATACCCTTCGTCATCGCCCTGGCCTGCCGCTACCTCAAACTCACCCCCGCCGAGGCCATCGCCGCCGCCACCATCAACGCCGCGGCGGCTATCGGGGCCGCCGACCGCCTCGGCTCGCTAGAGCCGGGCAAGCAGGCCGACTTAATCGTCTTGGAGGTGCCGGATTACCGCCATTTGGGCTATCGCTTCGGCACCAACCCGGTGCTGCGGGTAATGAAACGCGGGCAGTGGGTGGTTTAGCCGCCCCTAAGACGCTTGACGCAGGGACGGCTTGGGGTAAAATCTAAGGTGTAAGGGGCGGTGGCGGAACAGGCAGACGCAGTGGACTTAAAATCCACCGGTGCGGGAGCACCTTGAGGGTTCGAGTCCCTCCCGCCCCACACACAAATAACCCCACGCGGCGCCGGCAGGGCGCCGTGTGTCTTAATTGGCGCAGTCTCAACGATCGGCATCCGCCTTACTCGGCCAGCGGCAGTGGCATCTGCTCGTGCAGGACTTGAAGCACGCGTTCCAGTGCCGCCTTGCGCTCCTTGAGCATGGCCTTGTAACGGATGTTATCGGTCTGCGAGATCTGCATGCGCATGTCCGAGACATACGCTTCCAGCACTTGCATCAGGATGCGGGCTTGCTCTGGGGTCAGTTCCAGGGTCAACATGGCGCACCTCCTCTCAGCCCGTTAAACAGGCACAGCCCTCCGTAGATATCACCACGGACGGCTGTGCGCGCTTTCGTGATTCCGGGAGAGGCCCGGCTCCGCGGACCTCAGCCATGCTCTGTGCTACGCATTTACATTTTTATTATACGAAAAGTGAGGGATAAAAGTCAATGGGGGGCGACGGGCGACACCCGTCGGGCTGGTCAGGCCCTGCCCCGCCGGAGGTATTTGACATACACCAACTCGGGATCGTTCTCGTCGAGGTGATGGATAATGCCGCTCAGGATGTAGCCCAACTTGGCCAAGAGGGCCTGCATGGGTAGGTTAGAAAGGTTGGTAGAGGTGAACAGTTTCGGGGTGGGGCAGACCTGTTCCAGGTACTGCATCAGCCGGAAGCCGGCGCCCCGGCGGCGGTGCTCGGGGTGGATATAGAGCAGGGAGACAAAGCCCTGCCCAAAGAAGGACGTATCGAGCACGGCGTACCCGATCACCTGCTGTTGGGCTTCAATAACGTAGGCATGCCCGGCCTCCACCGCGCGGGCGATCAGGGCGCGGCGGCTTTCGTCCTGCCGGGCGAGGGCATCCATGGCGCAGAGGGCAGGCACATCGCGCACGGCGGCCGGGCGTACGGCGAAGGGATCAGGGACACGAGGTAACAACGCCACTAATCCTCGAGTTGGTGATCTTCACGGCAAGGGTAGTGACATGGCTCCTTCAATGCTCCTTGAATTGCGAAGAGAGGTAGCAACAGTAGCGCCAGCGCACACCCCGAAGATTTGGCTTGCCTTTTGGAGGATGAGGTTGTAAACGAAAGTCCCGTGCCCGGAATACTAATGGTATGTCTTACACCGCCGCGACCGAGGGTGGTCTTTAGGCCACGTCCGCCGATGGTGATACTTGATCCTCGCTTGCTGATATTCCACCGAACGCCGGGCAGAATTTTTATTGAACGGCGGAAGCGCCAAGGCATTTTCTACCCTTCCTTTCTAGGGATAGCGACTGAC
>CAYRUO010000106.1:0-1862 GCA_964427505.1 uncultured Thermanaerothrix sp. | reverse complement strand
CCGCCATCCGCGCCCCCTTCAGTTTCCGCAAACAAATCATGCTCGAAATCCAGGCCCACACCCAAGCGGGGGGCTAGGAAAAAAATAGCATCTCTATTTCCTTCATAACCTTCATCACAACAAACGGGGGCGGTCATCTTTTTGACATACCATATCATATATGGTAAATTAAAACTAGATTAAAGGGCACGTGTGCTCCGGCCCTTTTCCCCTCTGCTCCGAGGAAGGATCATGCGGTTACCCCTCATCATCGGCCTGGTGGCTCTGGTGCTCGTGCTGGCGGTCGGCGCGGTCGTCACCGATTTCACCGCCTACCTCGGCGATGACCCGGTCGCCTGCAACAACTGCCACGTGATGGATGCCGCCTATGAAGGCTGGTACCACGCCAGCCACCAGCGCTGGGCCACCTGCAACGACTGCCACACCCCGCACGCTTTCATCCCCAAATATATCGTCAAGGCCCGCTCCGGCTTCAACCACGTCACCGCGTTCGTCAGCGGGCACATCCCTGAGCCCATCCGCGCCAAGGAATCCACCCGCCGCATCGTTCAGGCCAACTGCCTGCGCTGTCATGCCGAAACCGTCTCCATGGTCGCCGATGGGCAAATGGACGCCGGGCGCTACTGCTTCGAGTGCCACCGCGAGGTGGCGCACGGCCCGCGCGGCATCAGCATCCTACCCTTCCAAGATACGGGCATCTACCGCCCGCCTCTACCCTAATCCCTACGCCAGGACAAGGAGTTTTCTATGAGTTCATCTCCCAAATCGGCCAAATGGCTCCCGATTGCCCTGACGGTCATCATCCTCATCTTGGCCGCCACCACCGTGGGCGTCCTGCTCTTCCTGGCCAACCAGCCGGTGCAGACCCGCGGCATCCCCACCCTGGTGGCCATTGATCCCCTGGAACCGGATAGCAGTAAGTGGGGGCTGAACTTCCCCAATCAATACACCTCGTTCCTCAAAACGCGCGAAAACGTCACCCGCACCCAATACGGCGGCTCGGAGCCGTATCAGAAGGTCGAGGCCGACCCGCGACTCAAGCGCCTCTTCGCCGGTAACCCCTTCAGCAAAGACTACAAGGAAGACCGCGGGCATGTCTATTCCCTGCAAGATGTGCGCGAGACCCAACGCGTGAACGAGAAGACCCCCGGCACCTGTTACTCGTGCAAGACCGCCAACGCGCCCAAGTTATGGGTGGAAATGGGGCCGGTGGAATTCGCCAAGACGCCCTTCAAAGACCTCGGCCAGCACATTGATCAGCCCATCGGCTGTGCCAACTGTCACGAGGCCGGCACCATGCGCCTGATCGTCACCAACCCCGCGCTGGAGGCCGCGCTCAAAGAGCAGGGCAAGGATTGGCGCACCTTCACCCGCCAAGAAATGCGCACCGTGGTCTGCGCCAACTGCCACGTGGAATACTACTTCGCCGGGGCGGAGAAGGTGCTCACCTTCCCCTGGGATCACGGCACCACCATCGAAGCCATCGCGCAGTATTATGACGAACTGGGCTTCAGCGATTGGCAGCACGCCGAGAGCGGCGCCGCGATGATCAAGATGCAGCACCCCGAATACGAACTCTACACCGCCGACAGCACCCACTACAAGGCCGGGGTGGCCTGCGCCGACTGCCACATGCCCTACGTGCGCGAGGGCGCGGTCAAATACAGCAGTCACAACGTCCGCAGTCCCCTGCTCAACCCGGCCCAGTCCTGCGGCGCCTGCCACACCAATGTGGATTACGTGGTGGCGCGGGTGGGCCAGATTCAGCGCCAGGTGGCGGTGACGATGAGCGCCAGCGAGGATGCGCTGGTGGCGGCGATTGATGCCATCGCCGCGGCTGCCGCCGACCCCAAGGCCGACCC
>CAYRUO010000105.1:0-1900 GCA_964427505.1 uncultured Thermanaerothrix sp. | reverse complement strand
CGCGCCACGATGATCACGCTGGGCTGGGCACGGCGATTTAAGTCGGCGATGGCGCGCACCACCTCGCCGGCGGCTTCGTCGCCCTGCACACTGACCGGCGCCAGCACCACCTCAACCAGGGGGTAACGCTGACGTATGATGTTGAGCATGTCCTGGAGCGCGGCGCCGGTGGGAGAGGTCACCAGCCCGATGCGTCGGGGAAAGGCGGGGATAGGGCGCTTGCGCGCGGGCTCAAAGAGACCCTCGGCTTCCAGGCGCGCCTTCAGGCGTAAAAATTCCTGGAACAGGGCGCCCTCGCCGGCCAGACGCAGGGCATCCACATAGAGTTGGTACTGCCCATCGCGCTCGTAGAGGCTGATGTAGCCGTGTGCCTCTACGGCCAGCCCGTTTTGAAGGGCTACGCGCAAGCGCTGTGCCTGTGCCCGCCAGATGACACAGCGCAGGGCGGCGTACTCATCTTTGAGGGTGAAATAAATGTGCCCCGAGGACGGGCGCGAGAGATTCGAGATCTCCCCCTGCACCCATACATCCTGTAAGAGGTCATCGCTCTCGAGCAAGTTGCGCAGGTAGAGGGTGAGATCGCTCACGCTCAGCGCCGCGCGGGGGAAGAGATCCAATTGTTCAAAGGCCATGGCGATTCAAGGATACCCTGCCCGCCCGCGCCTGTCAACGGGAAGAGGGCGGCGGGGTGTGGTAGAATACAAGACGGCCCGCCACAGTTCCGCGGGTCGGGAGAAGAGATGCGGGTAGGACAGAATCCGGCCAAGTTCGTCCATCAGGTGGCGCGCCCTGAGCGCATCACGGTGGCGATTCTCAACTACATCCCTTTTCTGAGCGGCTTTTATGCCGAGATGCTGGATGTCTTGCGCACTTGTCTGGATTCGGTGCGCCAGGATGCCGGCTTGCCTTTTGATCTGCTGGTTTTCGATAACGGCAGTTGTGCCGAGGTGCAGGATTACCTGCTGAGCGAACAGCGCGCCGGGCACATCCAGTACCTTTTCCTCTCGGAGAAGAACCTGGGCAAGGGCGGCGCCTGGAACATCATCCTCAGCGGCGCGCCGGGGGAGATCATTGCCTACGCCGATAACGACGTGCTCTTTTACCCCGGCTGGCTGAGCGAGAGCGTGCGCCTGTTGGAGACCTTCCCCCGCGTGGGCATGGTCACCAGCCGTCCCTTTATCACTAAACGCGAGTACCTCACCCACACCCTGGCCTGGGCGCAGAACAACCCAGAGGTGCAGGTGGAGGAAGGCAAGTTCATCCCATGGGAGACCTATTACGAATTTAATCGTTCGCTAGGTCAGGACGACAATGAGATTCGCCAAAAATACGAAGTGGAAACCTGTTTTCGTCTGACCTACCGCGGCGTAAGCGCCATTGCCGGCGCTTCGCATTGGCAGTTTGTGGCCTATAAATCCGTCCTGGCCGAATTTTTGCCCTTTGACATGAACCGCCCCATGGGGCAGGTCAAGCAACTGGATGAGCGCATGAATCAGGCCGGCTACCTGCGTCTGATGTTAACCGAGCCGCGGGTGATGAACATGAGCAACACCCTGCGCGGCATAAAACCTGAGCGCGCGACCGTCTCTTCTCCACGACCAAAAGCCGCCTATACTTTCTGGGATTCTCCCCCGGTGCGTCGGGTGTTGCTCGGCCTTTATGACCGCATCTTCCGCCTTTATTTTGATCGTTAATTCACAGACCGATTTCGGAGCGATGACCCTGGAAACGAAGAAACCGCGCCTCTTCATCTCTGCCGATCACGGCCTGGCCGTGGTCTATTTTCTGCAAAGTGATGTCGTCCCGACCTTGCTTGAAGCCGGGGCGGAGGTGGTCGTCCTCAGTGATGACAGCCTGACCGCCCAATTGGCCCAGCGCTTTGGCCGCCCCGGCCTGACCT
>CAYRUO010000104.1:0-1911 GCA_964427505.1 uncultured Thermanaerothrix sp. | reverse complement strand
CCCTGCGTTGGGCCGAGCGCCTCTGCCCGCCCACGGCGGAGGTGCAAGCCTGGATCGCCCACCTCGAAACCGCGCCGCGCGAGATTCCCCTCGAAGCCGGCGACCTGGTGCGCTGTCCGGTGGCCGGGACGCAGTACTATCAGCCTGTGGTGCGCCGCCTGCGCCTGGGGGAGGCGGTGGTCTTGCACCTCGAGCCGTATAACCCGGATGATCCCTACGCCGTCAGCGTGGATACCCAGGCCGGCCAGCGCATCGGCTATCTCCCGCGGGAGGATGCCCACAATCTGCACCCCCGACTGCATGCCTTCGGCGCCCCGCTCGTCGCCCGCGTCACCCATCTGAGCGGCGACTACCCCCGGCCCGAGCCGATCAAGGTGCAGATCGCGTTCTGCGCGCCCCGCGAGGAAGGTGAAGCGCCGATCCAGGCCGGTATCCGTGTCCTCGGTTATGTAGATCACAATACCGTTTATCTGGACTGCGATCAAACCACGCTCAAGCAGATCGAGGCACAGATCACGGATCTGGATATCGAGGTGGAAGAATCGCGTTATACCTCTCGTCCGGCGCCCGATGGCTGGACCTACCGCTACAAAATCCGCTACCGCGGCGACTATCAGCACGACCTGCGAGAACTTTTGACCGCGTGTGGGGTTCAACTGGTGGGCCTTGGCCATTGGGCTCAGCAGGCCGAGGCCGAAAACCGCCAACTGCGCCAGCGTCTGGCCGATGTGGAAGGTGAATGTGAAGCCCTGCGGAGACAGGTGCGGCGGTGCGAAGAGAACCTCAACGCCATGCGTGAGGCCGCGGCGGCCTACGCCTACACCGCCGACACGGCGGAAGCCGTGGATGAGATGGAAGACGAGCGGCTCAGCCCTGCAGAATGGGAACGCACCCTGGAGGCGCTTTTCCCCAAACTGAGCCTGCTCGGCGATTCGGCGCCCTGCCTGCGCAGTATGCGCCGCGTCTGGCCGGAGATGCTGGTTGCGCTGGCGCGGCTCAACAACGGCGAGCGCTTGGAGAAGGTCAAGGACTTGCATGCCACGAAATTCATGGAGTATCGCAAAGGGGATTACCGCCTCTACTTCCGGCGCGAGAAGAACGGCACGATCAAGGTTTTAATCGCCCACAAGAAGACCCAAGATCGCGATGAAGAATTCCTGAAGCGGTATTGAAAGGTCGGGCGAAGGCGCGGCAAAAATAGGATATACTTGGTCATGATCCGCCCGTTCAACCGGCGCAGGTGTGGGGCGCCGGAAGCCTTGAATATCCCCAGGAGAGAGGTATGTCCCCGCGTAAATCTGTCGCAAAATCCACCCCTGCCGAGCCGGGGTTTAGTGCCGAAGAGCGCGCCGCCATGCGCGAACGGGCGGCGGAATTGAAAGCCGCCCGCGCCGGTCAACTTGAGGGCGAGAGCCTCGTGCGTGCCAAGATCGCCGAAATGCCCGAACCCGACCGCACGATGGCCCGGCGCCTGCATGAGATCATCACCGCCGCCGCGCCGGATCTCGTCCCGCGGTTGTGGTACGGCATGCCGGCCTATGCCAAAGAGGGCAAGGTGGTGTGCTTCTTTCAGGGCGCGCAGAAGTTCAAGACGCGCTATGCCACGCTCGGTTTCACCGATGCGGCGCACCTGGACGAAGGGGAGATGTGGCCCACCGCCTTTGCGCTGACGGCGCTGACCCCCGCCGTGGAGGCGCAGATCACCGCGCTGGTGCGCCAGGCGGTTCGCCCGAGGGGGTAGGGGCAAGCCGCAGGGTAGGAAAGCATTTTTTCGCAAATCCCCCCGCTTTTTAAGCAAAAAGCGATTTGCGAAGCGGGGAGAGGACGGGGTGAGGCGAAGGGGTTAAAACAGCCCGCTAGACGCACGCAGAGGCTTGATTTTTGTTTAAAGTGGGCTATAATAGGGTCAAA
>CAYRUO010000103.1:0-1969 GCA_964427505.1 uncultured Thermanaerothrix sp. | reverse complement strand
TTCGAGAACGTCAAGACGGGTGAGCGGGTGGTGATCAAGCGTGGGAAGGTGGTGAGGGAGAAACGCCATGGACAGCGTGCGTCATGAGACTGCCGTCCGGGTGCCGCGTCTAAAAGAGGTCATCGGGGCCTTGCCGGTGCTGACCCATGAGACCGCGGTGCTGGGGCTAGATGAGGACGGCGTGCCTGTGTTGTGGAATCTGCAAGACCCTGCGGTTGGCGCGCTGCTGGTGGTCGGCGAGACATTGGGTCAGGCGCAACAGCCGCTTTGGGTGATGCGGAAGTCGCTTTTGGCGGGGAACACACCGGCGACCGTGCGCATGCTCTGGGTGGGCGAGGGGCAGGGCGATGCCCTGACCGAGGTGATCTCACCCTACACGCGGGCGCTGGAAGAGACGATCAAGCGTCTGGGTGATCTGGTGGAGAGTCGGGCGCACGGCAGACTGCGGGGTGAGTCGGTGGTGCTGTTTCTGAGCGACCTGGTGCGGGCGCTTCAGGTGGATTGGGACGCCTATTACTCGTTGGAGTATCTGGTGCGGCGGGGTGCGGCACAGAAGGTGTGGGTGGTAGCGGCGCTGGAGGCTGGGCAAGCCGATGAGCGGGTGTGGCGCTGGGTGGGGCGGTTTCGCACCCATCTGGTGGGGCCACTGGACAATGCTGCCGTGCGCCGGCGTTTGGGCGTGCCGGAAAGCGGACTATGGCAAGTGAGGATGAAAGGGCGATGGGTCTCGCTCGTATTACCGCGGTGGTGATGCTGGGGTTGCTGATTACGGCCTGTGCGCCGGCGGGGTACTACGTGCCGGCAGATCCGGCGGCACTGCGTTCAACCGCCAAGGCCGCGGAGGCCTTAGCGGGGCAGGTGGAAGAAAGTTTGGCGGCCACCCGAGCGGCGCAGGAAAGTCTCTTACGGCAGACGGCGGAGGCGTTGGCGGTACAGAGCACGGCCCAGGCTCTAACCTATGCCCGCCAAGCCACGGCGTTGGCGTTGGAGCAGGAAGCCTTTCGTGCTACAGCCACGGTGCGAGCGGTCGAGGAACAGGCCGCCCAAGAAGCGCGAGAACGAGAGCGCGAGGCGTGGGTGAGCGGCGGATTGCGTTTATTGGGGCTGGTGACATTGAGCGGTTTAGCAGTGGTGTTGTTGCTTTTGGTATGGAAAGCGGGCAATGAATGGATAACCTGGCAGGCACGTCGCCGCCAGTTGGTCGAAAGCCGAGCAGGGACGTTGTTACTTCTGGCGGAGAACGCCCCGCCGGTGCGGGTTCAGGTGATTACGCCATCGCTACCGTCGCCACCGGCCAGGGAAGAGAATTGGGAAAGCGAGGCAGAACCGATTCCCTACACGGTCAACGGGGAGTTGGTGGGTTTCTTCCAGCGGCGAGGGTCGAATGAAGATCCCCAACGACGGTTAGCCCTGCGGCTGCTTAGGGAGAGCATCCAGGCAGTGGGTGGGCGAAGCAACCGTCTTCCGGGCTGGCGGGAACTGGGCTGGAGCGCGGAGCAGTGGAGTCAGGCAGTGCGGTTGCTGTGGCGATATGTCGAGACCCAGCCGGGCAAGGGGACGTATCTGGTAGGGGAGTATCCGACCCTGCAAGAGTTGTACTTTGCGGTGGGAGAGAAGCGTGCAATCCTCTCCCCTGCCCCACAGGAAATCGAATGATTGTTCGCCGAACGGAACGGCGAACAGGGTAGAACAGCATGGAACAGAGGAGAACGGATATGGATGAAATTGATTTGACCAAAGAGATTCGCTTCAATCCGTACCGGATACGGCGGTTTGGGCTATCAAGCACGCAGGAAGCCAAGGTGTTGTTGTATCTGGAACGGCAAGGCAGTACGCCGCGCAAGGTTCTCTCACGGTTGTTTGACCTGCGCCTAGTGGAGCGGCTGGCGGAAATTGGGCTGGTGGTTTGCCGCAACGGCCAGGTGGAGATGACCCCGGAAGGGCGAGAGACACTGCAGCGCTGCATGGG
>CAYRUO010000102.1:0-2039 GCA_964427505.1 uncultured Thermanaerothrix sp. | reverse complement strand
CTCATGGGGTGTGGGTTGAGCCGGCCTCGGCGGCCGGGTTGGCCGGGCTGGCCCACGAGATCGCCGCCGGGCGCTTTAACCCCCGCGGCCAGCGCATCGTCGCCGTCTGCACCGGGCACGGCCTCAAAGACCCCGATATCATCACCCGCTGGAGCACGCCCCCGCGCACCCTGCCGGCCAGCCTGCAAGCGCTGACGGATGCCCTGCTGACGGAGGCGGCATGAGCGAGCACTGGATACACGTGCGTGTTCCGGCCACGACGGCCAACCTCGGCCCGGGTTTTGATGCCCTGGGGCTGGCCCTCGATCTGTGGAACGAGGTCTGGGTGCGCCCTGCCCCAACCCCTCAAGTGCGTGTCTGCGGCGAGGGAGAGGGATTGCCCTTGGATGCCAACCGCACGGTGCAGGCCGTCCATTATTTTTATCAACGCGTGCTCGGGCAAACACCCCCGCCCTTAGATATTGTGCAGTACAACCGTATTCCCCTTGGTTCGGGTCTGGGTTCCAGCGCCGCCGCCGCGTTGAGCGGATTGCTGGCCGCGAGTGCGCTCAGCGGTCACGTCTTGGATACGGCGGCGTTCCTGCGCTTGGCGACCGATTTGGAAGGGCACGCCGACAATGCCGCGGCGGCTCTGTGGGGCGGCCTGACCGTCGTCGTTGCCGAAGGGGATGACCTGCATCCGTACCGCTTCACCCCGGCCACCTGGCAGATAGCCGTGGTTTTGCCGCGGGTGGATCTTTCGACCGCCGCGGCCCGCGCCGCATTACCGCGGCAGATTGCCCTGGAACAAGCGGTTTACAACCTGGGGCGGGCGGCGCTGGTGGTGCAGGCGCTGCGGGAAGGGGATTTAGCCCTACTGCGGCGGGCTATGCAGGATCGCCTGCATCAGCCCTACCGCCTGCCACTCATCCCCGGCGCGGCAGAAGCCCTCGCCCGTGCATATGATCACGGCGCCGCGGCGGCTCTCTCCGGCGCCGGGCCGAGCGTGATTGCCTTTGCGCATACTGATATGGCGCCCATTGCCGCGGCGATGCAAGAGGCCTTCCGTTCCGCCGGCGTGGACGCCCGCACCTGGCTCCTCACCCCCAGCCTGAACGGTGCCGCCTGGGCCTGGGTCGAGGCGCCGGATAATCCTCTCACGGAGTGAGATCATGCGCGCTTTCCGTGACCTTCCCCCCGATTATCACGTCTACGGCGAGTTCAACCTGGAGAATTCGCGCTTGCTCTTGGCGATGAACCTGCTCGGCCTGGGGTTGCTGGTGGCAGCGGGTTGGTTGTTTGGGGTACTGATCGGCGCCCTGCGTCCCCATCTGGGCGAATTCGTCTGGATCTTCTGGAGCGACAACACAGCCCGGATGATGGGGCAGATTCTGGCACTGGCCGGGCTGTTGGTGGTGATGATTGTACTGCACGAGGGCCTGCACGGCCTGGCGTTTTGGTTCTTCACCCATGACCGCCCGCAGTTTACCTTCAAAGGATGGTATGCCTCGGCCTCGGCACCGGGCTGGTATTTCACCCCCTCGGCCTATTTCATCATCGGATTATTGCCTCTGGTGGGAATCAGCCTGCTGGGGTTGGCGCTGGTGCCCTTCGTGCCCGAATCCTGGGTAGTACCTCTGTGGGCATTTATGACCATCAACGCTGCCGGTGCCATCGGTGATCTGATCATGGTGGGTTGGGCCTTGCGCTTGCCGCGCGGCGCCGTAGTGCAGGATTTTCACACCCGCACGGTGGCGTACGTGCGGCAAGACTCATAATTCTTTCATCGCCGAAGGGATACAAGCCAGGAACTCCCGTTCATCTGTCACTTGGTAGTTATCTATCCCCCTTTCACCGAGGCTTTTTCATGGACTGGTTGGCTTATCTCAGCATTGCTTTGGCGGCGGTCGCGGCGGGGGCGGTGAATGCCCTGGCCGGCGGCGGCACGCTGATCACCTTCCCTGCCCTGATGGCCGTGGGCGTGCCGGCAGTGGTGGCAAACGTGACCAACACGGTGGCTCTGCTCCCCGGTTACCTCGGCGGCACCTGGGCCCAACGCT
>CAYRUO010000101.1:1159-2177 GCA_964427505.1 uncultured Thermanaerothrix sp. | reverse complement strand
AGGCCACCCGCCAAGGACTTGGCCACACACAGTAAATCGGGTTGCAAATCATAGTGCTGATACGCAAACATGCGCCCGGTGCGCCCAAAACCGGTCTGCACCTCGTCAACAATCAAAAGCGCGCCCCGCTCACGGCACAGCGTTTGCACTTCTCGCAGGTACTCCGGATCGCCAGGGTACACACCTCCCTCACCCTGAACCACTTCCAGGATCACCGCGGCCGTTTCCTCGCTGATGGCCGCCCGCATCGCCTCCAGGTTGTTGTAGGGGACATGGACAAAACCGGGTACCAGCGGTTCAAAGGGTTCACGATATTTCTTGTTCCAGGTTGCTGAAAGCGCCCCCATCGTCCGCCCGTGAAAGCCGCGCATGGTCGCAATGATTTGTTTCCGCCCGGTGCTGTAGCGGCTGAATTTGATAGCGGCCTCAACGGCCTCGGTGCCTGAGTTGCAGAAGAACACCCGGTCTAACCCTGGTGTGAGAGCCGTCAATTCCGCCATCAGGGCCGCGCGCTGATCGTTATAAAAGGTCTCCGGGCAGGTGATCAAACGCTGGGCTTGCTCGGCAATAGAGCGCGCGATTTCAATCCGCCCGTGCCCTAGATTGGCCACCCCCTGCCCGCTGGTGCAGTCAATATAATTCCGTCCCTGCTCATCCCACAGCCATGCGCCCTCACCCCGCACCAGGGTGATGGGTTGTTTGTTATAAAGCCCCGAGGTATGGCGGGCTTCAACGGCTTGGGTTGTGCTAATCGCAATAATCACGCGCCCCACTCCTCCACGGAGTGCTTCCTGGGCGCCCAAAACTTTTTTCTTCATCCGCCCCTCTGCGTATCCCAAGGCTCGTTCCATTTCGGCCAGGGTCAGACGAGGGATCAGGGAGGACTCATCCGGAAACGCCCGCAACAACCCCGGCGCCCCCGTCAACAGCACCAGCGTCGCCGCCTGCAAAGCCGCCGCGATCATCGCTGCGGCGCGGTCGGCATCCACATTCAGCGCCTCGCCCTGCGGGCTTAGCG
>CAYRUO010000101.1:437-1149 GCA_964427505.1 uncultured Thermanaerothrix sp. | reverse complement strand
GAGGGGCCACGACCGGGACGTATCCCTCTTTGAGCAAAAGGCGCAGTAGGGCGACGTTAACCGCTTCAATTGTGCCGGTGTAATCATCGCGCAGGATTTTCTGCCGCCCGTTCTCGATAATCCGGATCGCCTCCTTGCGGCGTGCAACTAAGAGCCGTCCATCTAGCCCGCTCAACCCCAGGGCATTGATTCCCAGAGCCTGCAGTTGCTCGACCAACAGCGTGTTCACCCGCCCATTAACTGCAGCGGCAAAAATTTCCAGTGTTTTGCGGTCGGTGTAACGCGAGGTGAACCCTGAAGGCGAGGTGACAAAACGCGGCGGATGCCCTAGCGCTTCACCCAATGCATTCGCCTCTGCCGACCCGCCATGCACGAGGACCATGCGCCAGCCCTCGCGCTGCAACGTCACCACATCCTGGCAGATGGCCGCAAAATCCACCCCTTCGGTACCCCCGAGTTTAATCACCAGGGTTTGCAGATGCCCATTGCTATCCACGTCTTCCACCTCCTTTGGCCAACACTAAATCGGATGCAAGCCCGGAAAGGTTAATCCTAACGTTTCATCCCAACCCAGCATTAGGTTCATGCACTGCACCGCCGAACCTGCGGCGCCTTTCATCAAGTTATCCAGGGCACACATTGAGACTACACGCCCGCTGCTCTCATCCAGTTCAAAACCCAGGTCGGCGTAATTTGAACCCGCCAGGATTTT
>CAYRUO010000101.1:0-420 GCA_964427505.1 uncultured Thermanaerothrix sp. | reverse complement strand
GGGCACGCGGTAAATACCCCGCTGTTCCTTGACCAGACGCAGAAAGGGGTTCTCGTTCACAACCGCACGGTAGGCGCGCCACAAATCCCGCTGGGTAATCCCGGGCTTGACTTGGGCATGTACCGTGGCTAACGCTCCACGTACCAAATCCACCGCCGTCATCGTCAGTACCACGTGCTCCAATCCCATTTCCTGGATCACCTCGGCGGTATGGCGGTGCCCAAAAGGTGAAAAAGTGCGAATAACTCCGCTCCGTTCCGGGTGATGGCTGCCCGCATTGCCATCGGCACCGCTTTCTGAGGATCCCACCTTGATCTCGACCACCACCGGCTGTGAAGTATCCAACAAATCCGCCCGCACCAAGGGCCATAAGGCCAAGTTGGCGGCCGTGGCATTACATCCCACACCACTGGCATAACA
>CAYRUO010000100.1:0-2249 GCA_964427505.1 uncultured Thermanaerothrix sp. | reverse complement strand
GCGTGTGGTCACCCCCACGCCCACACGGCCGGCGGCGCGCTCGATCAGTTTGACCAAGCGGTAACTACTGCCCTCGCCCAGGGCGATGCGCGTGCCCGTGCCGGCGGCCACGCCGCTCAATTCCAGCACCGTTTCCACCGTGAGCGAACTGAAGCCCGTCTTGGCGTTCATCACATTGACCACGCTCAACCCCTCGCGGCGTTCACCCCCCGCCCAAGCCACGAAGACCACCGTGCGTTTGGGCTGGTAGGGGCTTTCTTTGAGCAGGCGCGCCAGTTCCAGCAGGGCGGCCACCCCACTGGCGTTGTCGTTGGCGCCGGGATAGAGCGTGCCATCCGGGGCGATCCCCAAGCCGTCGTAATAGGCGCTGACCATAACCACGTAGTGATCCAGATTCTTCCCACCGGGGACCTGCACCTCCGAGCCACTGCCGGGGATGTAGCCGATGACGTTGTAATAGGCTTCGTTAATATCATCGCTTATCCGCGGCAGGATCTGCATGCGCACGGCGGCGCCCGGCGCGGTCACCGCCGATTGGCCGATCTTCAGATCGGCGGCCAGTGCCTCTAACCCGGCCAAACTGCTCCCTGCCGTAGCCAGCAAGATCTCGGCGGTTTGCGGGCTGATCCACATTATCGGGCGGCGGCACAGGCCGCGCATGGCCTGGGGATATAAATCGCGCCTTTGCAGGTCGGCGGCATCCTCGGCCACGACCAGGATGCCCGCCGCCACCTCGGGCGAGAGGCGCTCAAAATCGGCCTCGCGCACCAGGATGATGCGGTCGCGCAGGTGGTGCTGTCCCAGCCCGTAGGGGTCATCGTCCGCGCCGGCTTCGGTAGCGGTCACCAACCCCACCACCGGCCCTTCCGCCACCCCCGCGCAGGGGAAAGGCACCACCCGCTCGTTGAAGTCCTGATGATAGACGAATGAGAGCACACTGCGGCCGTTGGCGTCCACGATCTCCAACGCCGGGGGCAGTTCCAGGTGCGGGCGCGGGTTGACCAGGGTTTGAATGTAGGTGTTGTTCTCGCCCGCCGGCAGTAGGCCGATGGCGGCCATCTGGTCGGCGATGTAGCGGGCGGCAAATTCGGCGCCGGGGGTGCCGGTCTCGCGCCCGGCCATCTGGGGCGCGGTGAGGGCGCGGATATGCGCCAGCGCCCGCTGGGGGTCAAATTGAACGGCCACACTGCGGTATTGGCTAAGCGGCGCAGTGGTATTCAGTGCCCAACCCAGAAGCATCCCGATCACCACCACCCCTGCCACCACGTAGCGGTTGAACAGGCGCGCCAGGTTGAGGTGGGTCTCTTCAACCAGGCGGCGCAGTCCTTCACCCCACAGGTTAAAGGCCAGGATGGCCAGGAAGAACGCCGCACCGGGGTACCATGCCATCCAGGGGTAACTGCGCCACCAATCGCGGATATTGGCCAGCAGGGCCGCCCACTCCGGGACATCCGAAAAGCGCGCCACCACCGGCATCATCCGCCCGGCCTCGGCGATGGATAATTGAAAGCCGCCCCCCAGGAAGATGTTGAGAAACCCCAGTTCCGCCAACAGCATGAGCACCCCACCCATCTCCAGCACGGCCATCACGATCAGGGTGGGGAAGAGTTGCGGCAGGATGTGATAGACCAGGATGCGCCCACTGCCGGCGCCCACCACCCGCGCCGCCTCGATAAACGGGCGCGGTTTCAGGCTGAGCACCTGACCGCGCACCGCCTGGGCAATCTCACCCCAGCCCACCAGGCAAATCGCGGCGATGAACACCCAGGTGCCCTGCTGAATGCCCAGCGCCTGGATGATGATCATGGCGAAGAGGGTGAGGGGAAACGCCGCCCACACCCCGACCGCGCGGCGCACCAGGCGATCCAGCCACGAGTCCTGCCACCACCCGGCCAGCACTCCCAGCAGGGTGCCCAGCCCCAAACGCGCCAGCATGCCCCAGAACGCCAGCATCAGCGTGGTGCGGGCGCCGTAGAGCACCAAGGCTTGAATATCGCGCCCGATGTGATCGGTGCCCCAGGGAAAGACCGAAGAGGGCGAGTAGGGCGGCGCCCCGATTTTGCCCTCGATCATCATCACCCCGTGGATCTGATACGGGCTGGCGGGGGTTAACTGCGGCCCCCACAGCATGACCCCCAGCAAGCCGAGCACGAGCAGTGTGCCCAGGATGAGGGCGGGGTTGCCTACCAGGCGCTGCAGCCACCAGCGCCGCCGGGCCTGGCGGGTGGTGGCCGACGGGGCTTCCAGGC
>CAYRUO010000099.1:0-2286 GCA_964427505.1 uncultured Thermanaerothrix sp. | reverse complement strand
AACGCCAAGCCCAGGATGATGACCCCCAGCCCGAGGGTGGCGCGGGCCGGGCGCTGTCCTTCCCGCCGCGCCAGCACCAGCGCACCCCCCATGGCCAGCAGAGTCCACAGCGGAAAGGACACCCCGAGCGGCTTGCGCCAGAACAAGACATCCACCCCGGCGGCGATCAGAAATGCGGTGATCCAAAACGAGGTGTGCGATTTCGGCATCGGAAAACTCCCGTGTGGTGGTATATAGGCGTGGGCGACGACCGGCCTCGCGTCGGCCCCAATCTTACCCCCAAGATCATCCGCGTATGCCCGGCGCGCCTCAACGGCCACGGCTCAGGATAGATATCTAGCCCTCTCAAAGTCTATCACGGCGGTCTCAAAACCTCTCTCCCCTATCCTCAGGGCCCCGCCCTGCCCCCATGGGGCAGTGCTTGCCCCTGTTGGCAGCCTCTCGGCCGGCGTTAGGATGGCGGCGCCGCGATGATCTCCATTTCCACCGCGTTGCCGCCCCGCCGTTTGACGCGGTAGAGCGCGCGGTCGGCCTGGTCTATCAACTGCTCCAGGGTCAGCGGGCAGGCGCCATCGGTGACGGCCACCCCCAGGCTGATGGTGCACATCACCGCCCAACCCTCGATGTGAATCGGGCGATCGGCAACCTCACGCCGGATGCGCTGGGCGATACTTTCGGCATCGGCCGTGTTCACCATCGGGAGCAGAACCACCAGTTCATCCCCGCCCAACCGCCCCAGCACATCGGTGGCCCGCGATGCCCCCTGAATGCGGCGGCCGATCTCCACCAGCACCGCATCCCCGATCAGATGACCGCAAGCATCATTGATGGCTTTGAAGTGATCAATGTCAATCTCGATCAACGCCAGAGGCTGATGGGTTACCTGGCTGTGCGCCATGGCTTGGGCAGCGATCTGCCAGAACATGCGGCGGTTGAACAGGCCGGTCAGGGGATCGGTCTGGGCTTCCTGCTCGATGGCCTGCAGGTAGGTCATGCGCTCGGTCTGATCGCTCAATGTGATCACGTAGCCCAACCCGCGCCCGCGGGCATTGGTCAGTGCGATCACCCGCACCTGGTAATAGGTGGGCGCGTCGGTCTCGGCGGGGCGCAGGCAGAGATCCACGTCCAGCGCGTTGGACGGGCTCGGGATCAGCCCGGCATGCCAAAAGGGGAGCAGGGCTGCCGCGCTTTCGCCCACCCAGGCCGTGTCCTCCAAATGGAACAAGCGCTGAGCGGCACGGTTGAGATCCACCACCCGCAGTTGATGATCCAGGATGATCACCCCCTCGCTCAGGTGATCGAAGACGGCCTGGCGGGCAATGGGCAGACGGTCCAGTTCGCGGTGGCGCAGTAACACCCCGCCCAACCCGATGCCGGAGAGCGCAAACCCCAACGGGGTGAGGCTTTGCTCCCAGCGCGGCAGGGCATAGAGCAGGTCAAAGAGATTGAATGCCAGGGGAAGCAGAGCCAGGACGACCATCTGGCGCGCCGGCTGGGAGCGCGGCAGGTGACGGCCGCCGCGTTCGCGCAGGATCCAGTAGCCCCCCGCCAGCATTAGAGCGCAGGAATACGCCCAATGCACCCAGAACCAGGCCCCGTAGTGCTCGACCTGGAAGAGCAGGAAGCGCCCCTGCGCCACCAGGCGGTGGCTATCCCAGATCAGGTGATGCCAGGGATTGGTCAGCACCAGCAAGAAGGTGAGCAGGGGCACCACGCCGAAGAGCCAGGCCCGTCCCGCCTGAAGCCAGGTTTTCTGTCCGCTGTAGTCAAGGGCGAAGAAGAGCCACAGCACCGGCAGGGCGCCCAGAAAGACATATTGAAACTGCGCCGCCAGCAGGGTGACCGTGGGCGATGCCAGCGCCAGTGAAAGGCTGTAGGTGATGAGCAGGCCGATGCCGCCGGCCAGGAACCAGAACAGGGAGAGGGGGGTGCGCTGCGAGGGCGCGCGCAGATTGAGCGCCAGCAGATAGAGCAAAATCCCCTCCGCCGCCCCCGCCAAGATTAAAAAGAAAAAATAACCGGCCATTCCCGACCCACCCATGCCACCTAATAACGTAAGGCCATTGTACACCCGAACCGCTCGCCGCATGCACTGGATGTTCAACGTTTCTCGGCTCACCTTCGGCGGCATGCATCCTACCCGCGGGCAGGTGCATGTTGCGGATATGGCGAGAGCGGCGCCATTTCAGCAGATGAGAATAGCCTTGTGCGGCGTTTTATTCTATAATATAGCAAAACCGGTTTTGGAGCAAAACGCTCCACAATGAGCGCGCCGCAGGCGGGAAA
>CAYRUO010000098.1:0-2379 GCA_964427505.1 uncultured Thermanaerothrix sp. | reverse complement strand
ACCCGCACCCGGCGCTGGTGCTGGAAGGGGGGATGATCTTACCGGTGGTCAAGGCGCTGGACACGGGAACGGGCAAGGCGGCGGAGGTGAATTTGTCCCTCACGGGTTGGGCGGTGAACGAGGTGGCTTACGTGGTGAGCGAGGGGCCGGGCGGGCGTATGGAATACGTCACGGTGGTGATTGCAGATGGTCAGCATGCGCCGATCATGGCCGGGCTGAACCTGGACATCCTGATCTACCTGCTGGAAGATACGCAGTTTCGGCGCATTGAGCCGTGAGGGGTGATAGCAGGGTATGCGGCTTATTCGCGTTGATCCTGCCCGAAACATCCACCGCTGGTATGTGGTGGGGGTGCAGGCGACCCTGCTGGACACGTGGGCGGTGGTGTGCGGATGGGGCAGTTTGCGCACGCGCTACGAACGCTGGCGGATCATCCCTTGCGCGGATGAAGCCCAAGCACGGTGGTTGGCCGAGCAAATCACGGCCCGCAAACGGCGGCGCGGGTACCGGGTGGGGTAGGATGGAAAATCTTATGCGTAATATTGTGCCTGCGGTGAATAAATAGGGTTGCACAAGAATATTACGGATAAGATATTGTGAAATTAGCTGTATGGCGTGCTTATGGAGCGGGTAAGGGCGATTCGGATCGAGTTATGGCGGCGGATGGAAACCGCCGTGCAAATTTTGGCGGAGGGGGTTTGTCTGAGAGCAGAACTGCAATACCGAATGGGAATCTACGGCGGAGCAATTCAGCGGTTGCTGGACATACTGCTCGAACAAGACCTGATCGAGCAGCGTTTTTTCGGCAGCGGTCAAACTCGCTACGCCGTCTTGCGCTTGACGGATCGCGGGATGGTGTTTGCCGCCGAGTTGGGCTGTCCCATTTGTCCGTCAGAGTGGGACATACTTGTTCAGCGTCATAAGGCCGAAGAACACCCGAAACATGCCTTTGCCATTTTGCTATTTGCCTTTCAGGCCCGCAGACGAGGCTGGTGGGTGGAGGTATGTCCGCAGGTGGAGAATCCGCTGGTCGCGCCGGATGTCCTGGTTGAGAAGGACGGCGAGCGGATTTACGTTGAGGTAGAAACCCTGCGAAACCCCCGCAAGCGCAAAGATGGAGCTGACAACACCTGGGTGCGCAAGTGGAACAACCAGTATGCCTTTCAGCGGCAGGTGGCTGTGTGTACCCTGACGCCCAAACGGATGCAGGGCATTCTGCGCTATCTCAAAGCCTATTTCCCCGGCGTGGCCACCGAACTCACGACCCTGGCCAAGCACCCGGAAAGCGACCTGTGGCTGGAGCGCTGGACATGGCCGAATGAGATTTCAAGGCGCGGGTATGCAATGGGGTATTGACACAGTGGTGTAATTGTGTTACGCTGTGGTTGGAGGTGAACCATGAAGCGCAGTCAGGTGATTCTGGACGATGACAATGATCGGCGCTTGCGGGAATTGGCGTCACGCGAGGGTAAGAGCATCTCCGAGATCGTGCGCCAAATCCTGGATGCATACTTTGCCGAGCGGGAACGTAAGGAACGTGAAAAAGCGCTTGAGGTGCTGCGTACCCTGGACCAGATCCGCGAGCAGACTGCCCGCTACGGCGTTTACGAAGGCGATCCGGTCAACGAAGCCCGTGATGAGCGGGATGCCGAGATCGAGGACGTATGGCGGCAGTGGTCATAGATGCTAACCTTGCCGTAGGGCTGGTGCGGCAAATGCCCTTCTCGGACGCTTTTCGCCGTCTGCTAGCACGGTGGATCGTTGACGGGGTGGAGGTTGCCGCACCGGGATTGTGGGATTACGAGGTGGCAACGGCCATGCGTAAACTTTGGCAACAACAAGCTCTCAGTCGCGAACAGGCCTTTGCCGGATTGGAGCAGCTCATGGCGTTGCCCATCGTGCGTTATCCTGCTGAGCGTAAGTTGCTTCTTTCTGCCCTGCGTTGGGCAGAGCGGCTGGGGCAGAGCAAGGCCTATGATGCGCAGTATGTGGCGCTGGCCGAGAGCCTGAATGCGGACCTGTGGAGCGCCGATCAGCGGCTGGTCAACGCCTTACAGGCGCTGGGCGCAACCTGGGCGCACTGGATCGGCGATCTACGCCCGAGCAGCGGTAGCCTGGGTTGACGGTTGGGCGGAAGCGGGGTGAGCGGCTCCAAGATTTCAGCGGCAGCCCGCCACACCAGGTGGGCATAGCGATCGTAGTCCACCTCATCCGGCGCGGGCGGGGTCACGCGGATGCCCTGGCGGGTGAACCAGAAGCCCAAGCGCATGCCGGGGCGCGGTGCAGTGCCTTGGGCTTCGAGCTGCCACGCCGCCCATGCCGCCGGGCCGGGATGGCGATAGGCTGAGGGGGACCGGCTCAGTTTCACCGCCATGCGCA
>CAYRUO010000097.1:0-2405 GCA_964427505.1 uncultured Thermanaerothrix sp. | reverse complement strand
GCCGACATCCAGGCCGGGGCGGCGGAAGCCGTTGCCGCCGATTTGACCGCCCAGGGCTACCCTGCCCTGGGGGTGCGTTTGGACGTGACCGACCCCGTATCGGTGCAGGCAATGGTCGAAACGACCTTAGCGCGCTTTGGCCGCCTGGATATCCTGGTCAACAGCGCCGCGCTCGACCCCAAGTTCGACCCCGAAGCGCTGGCACGGGGCATCATCCCCGGGCGGTTCGAAGATTTTCCGCTCGACCTGTGGAACCAGGCACTGGCGGTCAACCTGACCGGCGTTTTCCTGGTCACCCAGGCCTGCGTTCAGCCGATGCTGGCGCAGGGCAAGGGGAGCATCATCAATATCTGTTCGACCTACGGGTTGAACGGCCCGGATCAGCGCATTTACGTGCGCGCCGATGGTCAGCGCGTGGGTTACAAGCCGGTGTATTACACCGTTACCAAGGCGGGGGTGCTGGGCTTCACCAAATACCTGGCCGCCTACTACGCCGGTACGCAAATTCGGGTTAATGCCCTCACCCCCGGTGGGGTCTATAACCAGCATGATGAGGACTTCGTGCGCAATTATTCCGCCCGCACCATCCTGGGGCGCATGGCGCGCAAGGACGAGATGAACGGCGCCCTGCTCTTCCTGGCCTCGGATGCATCTTCCTACATGACCGGGGCAAACCTGATCGTGGACGGGGGATGGACGGCATGGTAACGCCAGAGGTGCTGGCGCTCATCCCGGCGCGCGGGGGCTCCAAGGGCATCCCGCGCAAGAACATCCGCCCGTTTGCCGGGCACCCGCTGATCGCCTACAGCATCGCCGCGGCGCGCCAGGCCGAGACGGTCACCCGTGTGGTGGTCTCGACCGATGATGAGGAAATCGCTGCGGTGGCGCGCGAGTACGGCGCGGAGGTGCCTTTCCTGCGCCCGCCCGAACTGGCCCAGGACGATACGACCGACCTGCCGGTCTTCCAGCATGCCCTGCGCTGGCTGGCCGAGCACGAGGGTTATCACCCGGAGGTGGTGGTGCAGTTGCGTCCGACCTCGCCGGTGCGCCCGCTTGGGCTGGTGGATGCAGCGGTGCGCCTCTTGCTCGCCCATCCCGAGGCCGATTCGGTGCGCGGGGTGGTGCCGGCAGGACAGAACCCGTTCAAGATGTGGCGCATTGACCCGGAGCGCGGGTATTTACAACCCCTGCTCACCCTGCCCGGCGTACCCGAGCCCTACAACGCCCCGCGCCAGAGCCTGCCCCCGGTCTTCTGGCAAACCGGGCATATTGACGCCATCCGCGCCCGCACCATCCTGGAAAAGAACTCCATGAGCGGCACGGTGATCCTGCCGCTCCGGATTGACCCGCGCTACACGGTGGATATTGACACCCCCACCGACTGGCAGCGGGCGGAGTGGCTGGTCTATTTCGGCGATCTGACGATGGTGCAGCCCTATCCGCGGCGACCGCTCCCCGCGCAGGTGGATCTGGTGATCTTCGATTTCGATGGGGTGATGACCGATAACCGCGTCTGGGTGGATGGCGAGGGGCACGAGTTCGTCGCCGCCTACCGCTCGGACAGCATCGGCATCCAGGCGCTGATGCGGGCCGGCATTCAGGCGCTGGTGCTCTCCGCCGAGACCAACCCGGTGGTGGAGGCGCGCTGCCGCAAAATCGGCTTGCCGTTCCTCCAAGGGGTGAAGGATAAAGCCCCGGCCCTGCGTCAACTGCTGGCCGAGCGCGGGCTGGATCCGCAGCGGGTGATCTACATGGGCAACGATACCAACGACCTGCCCTGTTTTCCGCTGGTGGGGTGCGCGGTTGCCCCGGCGGATGCCCAGCCGGAGGTATTACGCGCCGCCGATCTCATCCTCACCCGCCGTGGGGGGCACGGCGCGGTGCGCGAATTGTGCGATCTGCTGATACGCCGCCGGGCGGGGGGCTAATCCGCCGCACTCACCCCGCCTTGGGGCAAGACGACCTGCCCGCTTTCGGGGTCGCCCAAGATGAGCACCCGATCGGGATGATGGGCGATCAGCCAAGCCGTAAATGCCGCCACCAACGCGTTTAACTCGCCGGGGGCGTAGATGAGGTGCAGGGGCAGTTGCCCGCGGCGCAGGCGGTGGCGGGTGATCTCTTCGAAAAAGCGCATCGGATCCTGGATGCCCAGGCCGGCATCGGCGAGCAAGATTTGGCGCTGCCAGCGCCCTTCGAGGTGATGCGCGGGGAGCAGGGGCTGGCCCAAGAGGGCGGTAAATGCCGCTTCGGCGGGCACTTCCAGCCATTGGCGCGCCGCCTCGGGCTGAGGGTACGGATGGTAGCCGAGGTCGTACAGGCGCTGGTAGAGGGCAAAGCCGCGCCGCATCCAAGGCGGCGCCTCATCCAGGCGCGGCGGGGTGCGGTAGATCAGCCAGCCGCGTTCG
>CAYRUO010000096.1:0-2450 GCA_964427505.1 uncultured Thermanaerothrix sp. | reverse complement strand
CAGTACCCCCAGGCCTCCAAAAATTTTATCCGCGTCACCGGATCGTTGATGTGTTCCCAATGCAAACTCTCCACGTAGCGGCGGGCGGCCAGATGGTTCACCTGGCAGATGGGACAGCCCGGGCGGCCCAGCAGTGCCTTCAGGTCAAAAATGGCGGTCAAAAAGGACATAACCTTTAAGCAAAAAACCTCCACCGCTCCATAAGATTGGGTAGAGGCTATCAGTCTCACCGACATTTGAGGGCGAGCCTCATCGCCGTGTTGATTGTATCACGAATGCCTTGGTTGTGCGGCGGAAAGACCGCGCCGTGAAAGAAACACCCCGTTGTAAACTCATACCGTGTTAATACTTGTGCGCCACGCCAACCCCCTCTATACTAGGGTTATCATCCTTTGCATCCGGGGGGAGCCGGCATGGACAGTTCAGGCATCGGTATTTTGGGGTTCGTCTGTTTGGGAATATTTCTGTTGGTCTTCGTTGGGGCAGGGATTTACGCCCTCACGCTCTACGCACGGGAGAAGAAAAAGGGCGCTGAGACGCAAACCTGGCCGGCGGTCAGCGGGCGCGTGGTGGAAGCCTATGTGGCGGAAGATGTCCAGGTGGATTCAGAAGGGGATCGCAACCGCGTGTTTGCGCCGCGCGTGGTCTATGAGTATGAGGTCAACGGCCAGACCTACCGCGGTGACCGCCTGCGCATCGGCATTGAGTCGTTCATCGGCAGCCGCCGCCGGGTGGAGCAGGAACTGGCGCGTTACCCGGTGGGCAGTGCGGTGACGGTGTATTACAATCCGGCCAACCCGGCGGAAGCCGTCTTACAGCGCGGCGCGGGGAGCAAAGCGGCGCTGGTCATCGGCATTACCTTTCTGGTCATCGCCGGGATGACGGCCTGCCTGGTGGCGGTGGCGGCGCTGGCAACCCTGCTGACGCAGTAACGCACGCCCAAACTCCAAGCCAACTGCCCCGCAAGGGGATTTTGAGGTTAAGCAGGAAGAAAATTTCGCCTAACTCGATATAACATCGCGATAAAGTTATGTTATAATGTTATATCGAGTTCAGCCCCCTTTCTTTTTTCACAACTTCATATTCATTATCCCAAATCTCATCTCAGGAGGTGCGCTTATGCCGGATGATGTTGTCACCCCACCTGCTGAAAGCGTTGAGGAATTCGGTTACAAGCAGGAACTCAAACGCTATCTGTCGTTTTGGGACTTATTGGTTTACGGTCTCGTGTTCATGGTGCCGATTGCCCCCATGGGCATCTACGGCGTCGTGGCCGAGATCAGTCAGGGCATGGTGCCGCTGACCTACCTCATCGGCGCGGTGGCCATGGTCTTCACCGCCCTCTCGTATTGGCGCATGGCGCAGGCGTTCCCCATTGCCGGCTCGGTCTATTCCTATGCCCAGCGCGGGCTGAACCCACACGTGGGCTTCCTGGCCGGGTGGGCAATTCTGATTGACTACATCCTGGTGCCGGCGCTGGTGTACCTGGTGGCGGCGTTGTGGCTCTCGGCGGAAATTCCCGCCATTCCGGTGTGGGGCTGGATTCTGATGTTCCTCATCCTCAACAGCGTGCTCAACCTGCTGGGGATTGACGTGATGGCGCGCAGTATGTGGGTCATGCTGGGGATCGAACTGCTGGCGTTCTTCGCCTTCGTCGTGGCGGCGATCCTCTATGTTGCCAAGGGCGGCGGCGTGGGCACCTTCAGCCTGGCGCCGTTCTTCAACCCCGAAAAATTCAATTGGCAGTTCGTCCTTACCGCTACCTCGGTCTCGGTGCTCTCATACCTGGGCTTTGACGCCATCAGCACCCTGGCCGAAGAAACCCGCAACCCACGCCTGATGATCGGGCGCTCGATGGTCGCCGCGCTGGGCTTGCTGGCGTTCTTCTTCATGACCCAGACCTGGTTAGCGGCGCTGGTGTGGCCTGATTACACCACCTTCCCCAATACCGACGTGGCGTTCTTCTACATCGCCCAGGAAGCCGGCGGCACCGTGGTGCGCTTGCTGGCGTTGATCGGCACCGTGCTGGCTTGGGGCATCGGCGATGGCATCGCCGCGCAGGCGGCGGTCTCACGCGTGCTCTTCGGCATGGCGCGGGATGAGCAACTGCCCAAGTTCCTGGCCTGGGTGCACCCCAAATACAAGACGCCGTGGATCGCCATCTTCGTGGTTGCGCTGATCACCCTGCCCATTGCTACCCTGCTCGACCTGGAAGTCCTCTCGTCGCTGGTCAACTTCGGTGCGCTGACCGCCTTCATGGTGCTCCATGTCACCGTCATCGCCTACTACTTCTTCCAGAGAAAGGAACGCTCGCCGCAGGGGATTTTGAATTACCTGGTTTTGCCTTTGATCGGACTGGTGATCATCGGCTTCGTCTGGGCCAACCTCAACGCCCACGCCAAGACGCTGGGCTTCATCTGGCTGGGGGTTGGGTTCGTGCTCTTGCTGAT
>CAYRUO010000095.1:0-2638 GCA_964427505.1 uncultured Thermanaerothrix sp. | reverse complement strand
CGGACCGGTTGCCGCGGGCTGCGTGATCCTTCCCCCCGCGGACGGCGTGACCGCTCACCTCGCCGGCCTGCGCGATTCCAAGCAACTCACCCCGGCTCAACGCGAACGCTGGGCGGAGCGCATCCGCGCACTTGCCCTGGCCTGGGGGGTGGGTATGGCCTCACCCGAAGAAATTGACCAGATGGGCATCGTGGCGGCAACGCGCCTGGCGATGCAGCGCGCACTGGCCGCCGCCAACCTACCCGTCGAGCACCTGTTGATTGATGCACTCTCTCTGCCCGAAATCCCTTTGCCCCAACATGCCCTGATCCACGGTGATCAGCGCGCCGTGAGCATTGCCGCCGCAGCAGTGCTGGCTAAAACGGCACGCGATGCCCTGATGCGCGAGTACGATGCTCGCTATCCCGGCTACGGCTTTGCCCAGCATAAGGGTTACGGCGTGCCCGCCCACCGCGAAGCCCTGCGGCGCTTAGGCCCATGCCCCCTGCACCGCCGCAGTTTCGCGCCCGTGCGAACTGCGTGCCTGACCGAGACAGCCGATAACGCTTAGCCTAAAAATTGGCGCAGATTCGCGGCTTGTAAGATCCATTCCTCCAAACGATGAAAGCGCTGTTGGCGGATGGCATCCACAACGCGGCGGCTGATTTCTAGATGATCTGTATCAATTTCAAAAGCAATCCCGAGGCGCTCAATCGCCTGTCGTAACTCATGGGATAAGAAGGGGCTATCCAGATCCGTATAGCGGAGCACCGCCGCCATGTCCGCATCGAAGTTGAGATACACCTGGCGCAAGAAGCGAATGTCTTCGTTATTCAATGCTTGCAATCCCAGTAATTCTGGCGGCAGTCCGATAGAATACAGCGCCGCGGTAAAGGCGATTGCGCGGGGCAGTGAGATGCCGTTGACGTTGCGGGAGTAACCAAACAGCCCAATATGCAACTTGCGTTTGCGCCGTCGAGGCACATATGCCGCCACATTGTTGATCACCACGGCCAGGTTTACGATGGCTTCTCGATACGCCCGCGTATATTTCTCCATCAGTTCAAGGCAGCGTGGTTCTTCCACGGGCTGAGCCGGTTGGCGCGGTAACTCATGGAGCCGGCGAATGGCTTGGCTAACTTCTAGGGCAGGATGATCGTACTTGAAAGCAGATTGGATCGTAAACGTTTGCACCGAAGGGTATTCCCTGACCACTTGTTCAACCGTGGAGGGCTTCATATGCCCACGGAAGGGGGGTGAGCCAACTCCTAAAATTGGATAGAGCGATTTCCCAATCCGTTTTTCCAGTTGCTCTAGCCGATAGAGAGCGATTTTATTAGCCAGCACGGTAGTGATCAATCCTGAATTCATTGCCGGATCAGATCGGGCCAAGAAAACACGGTGATATTCCACCGGTTTATCCCGCAGATACGTCTCCATGACCTCCGCCGCTGCAAGCATGTGTTCGACCGCCTCAAAGAGCGGAATGACAAAGATGCGCTCCGGGCGAAATGGTCCCAACCATTCCCCAATGGTGAGATTTGTGCCCGGTAACACGGTGTTCGTCCGCCCGGCGACAAAATGCTCATAGTAAACATAGATGTGGTTTAGTTCCTCGGCAGATGTGGTCATCGGGAGGATGACCTCGAAAATTGGCGCTGGGTATCCGGGTTGAAAGATCTCCGCGGCATCGTAGGAACGGGGAATACTGCCCAGGGTTTCCAGGAGGATTTTTGCTTCACTGCGTTCAACGGCGGGGTTGGGAACCCGCGGCGTAATGAACACATCCTTGCCGATTTGATGCTTCCGGAAGTAAGACCCATAGGTAGTGAGCAACTTCTTGATGACAAAGTTATCCACCTCTTTGCCTTCATAATCCCACATTTGCTCGTCACAGCCCAGGTGAGAAAAAACGTAGTAGGCTTCCTGGACTTCATCTTCCCCTTGTAACTCGGAATTATCCGAAAAGAAGGGAACTTGGACATTGTCCGGATGTTGGGTGCTCATACAGCGCGGGATCTTGGCCATGCTGTCTCCTCACTCCTTTTTAGCGCTCTAACATATCATAATCCTGCGTTTCTGCCAAGATACACCCACGCCCCCGATGGAAGGGGGTCTCTTTTTACCGCTTTTGGGAATACCCCAAGGCAAGTAACAATAGTAGGCAGCTTACGGTCGTAGCGCCGCCTGCTCACTTGTCTGCAATTTGTCGTGGTTACGCCGTCAGCGTCGCAAAGCGCGTCGGCGTGACCTCGGCCAGGCTACACAGGCGCAGACTGATCTCCCAGAGTTTTTGCGCCGCCGCGCGATCATAAGAGATCGGGGAAGAGGACACGGCGCGCTTGCGGACGAAATAGCGTCCGCTGACCCCGGCCACCTCGTCCGCCGTGGCCAGATAGATCGAGGTCTGTGCCCCCTCTTCCGGCGAAATGGCGAACAGGCGTTGGGCCAGGCGGAAGCTCCAGGCGATGGGATCGTGGTTGTTGTGGGCGAAGCGCGAGGCGACAAAGCCGGGATGGAGCGCGTTTACCGTCACCTCCGTCCCTTCCAGCCGCCGCGCCAGTTCGTAGGTGAAATACAGATTCGCCAATTTGGACTGCGCATACGCCCGCCAGCCGTTGTAGCCGCGTTCGTTTTGCAGGTCATCAAAGTTCAAGCG
>CAYRUO010000094.1:0-2647 GCA_964427505.1 uncultured Thermanaerothrix sp. | reverse complement strand
TGCCACGAAGCCCTGGCGGGCTAATGCCCCTGCGGGGCATTTTATGTCCATGGCAAGCCGACCACGCACCCCAGCCCCCTTCAGGGGGCTTTGCATCCGTAGCCGCGGGCAGGTGACAAACCCGGCCCTTTCCCCGGGCGGGCAGCGGGTTCGGGCGGAGATGATCGGGCGACACCCCTAGGATTTACCCCTCAGGCGAATATGGGTAGTCGGCGGCATCGGCGAAACCGATGGGTGAGGAAATCTTTTCTCCCACCCCCACCGCTCTTTGCGATGGCGCAAGGAAAAATTCCCCCTGGTGGGTCAGAATTAACCGCGATGCGCCGAAACCGTCCGCTTCCTTGGTTTTTGCCGCCTGCCGTGCGGTGGGCTGGCGGGCCGTTTCTCGGTTTAACCGCGCCGACCCTCGCCCACACCCTGCGCATGCAGAGGGGGCTTTTGAGGCGCGCTTGGCCCCCCCCGAGCGCGCGGCAATCCCGCGCCGCCGGGCGGATTGAACAACGGGCGGTTTGCCCTTATTCTGCGCCACCCATGAGGTGATAGATGCCGACCCTGACCCGCTGGTTGGTGAAAACCTCTCTGATCATGCTGATCGCCGGGCTGGCACTGGGCGTTTACCTGCACTTGCCCGGGGTTTCCACCGCCGCGTTGTTTCCACTCTACCTGCATTTGCTCACCTTCGGCTGGCTGACGCAGTTGATCCTCGGCATAGCGTTGTGGATGTTGCCCAAATACACCCTGGAACAACCGCGCGGCGATGAGCGTCTGAATTGGCTGATCTACATCTGCCTCAACCTGGGGCTGGGGCTGCGAGTGCTCTTTGAGCCGCTCCCGCCGACCGCGTTACCGCCCTGGCGTGGGCTCGGGTTGGTTGCCGCCGCCCTCTTGCAGTGGCTGGCCGGGATGCTCTTCATCCTGCAGGCCTGGCCGCGGGTGAAAGGACGTTAACCATGCCGCCGCTCAGCCGTTGGGCAGTGCGTCTGGCGCTCGTCTATCTGGGCGTTGGGATCACCCTGGGCGCGCTGATCCTGGCCCAAAAAGGACTGGGTAGTCTGCCCTGGGCCTGGAGCGGTCTGGGGGCGCACGTGGAACTGATGCTGATCGGGTGGATGACCCAATTCGCGCTGGGCGTGGCCTACTGGATCCTGCCCCGCCTGCCGGGGACGGCACCGCGCGGCAACACCCTTTTGGCCGGGCTGGCCCTCGTCCTGCTCAACCTGGGGCTGGGGCTGGCCGTGCTGGCGCCCTTCCTGCCTTGGTCGGCGGGGTTAACCCTGGCGCGCCTGTCGGAAGTGCTGGGGCTTCTGCTGTTTGGGTATGCCGTCTGGCCGCGCATTCGCACCCTCAAGCCGTAAAATCTGCCCCAATTGACCCTTTTAAGGTATAGTTATGGCATGACATTCTCGCCCGCCGAGATTGAAACTGCCCTGCGCCGGGTGGAGGTACTGCGCCACGCTACCGATGCCGAGGTGCGCACCCTGGCGCGGTTGGGCCTGCCGCGGGCAGTCGAAGAGGACGGCTTTTTCTTCTTCCAGGATGACCCCGCCGAGCAGGTCTATATCCTGCTCCAGGGACGGGTCAAACTGTGTCAGATCACCCCCGAAGGTCAGCAGGTCAATCTGCGCACCATCGCCCCGTATCAGATCTTCGGCGCGGTGGGAGCAGTGCGCCCCGGCGCCGCCTATCCCGCCTGCGCCCAAGCGCTGGAAGACAGCGTCGCCCTGGTTATCGCCAGCGCCGATTTCCAGCGCGTCCTTTCCGCCAACCCGGCCCTGATGTTCGACCTGATGACCATGATGACCGACTACATCCGTGAGATGCAGGATCGCTACCGTGAAATGGTCACCGAGCAGGTCGAGCAGCGCATCGCGCGGGTGGTGGTGCGCCTGGCGGGGCAGTTGGGGCGGCGCATCCCCGAGGGCGTCGAACTGATCTTCTCGCGCCAAGACCTGGCCGAAATGGCCGGTACCACGCTTTATACCGTCAGCCGCGTCCTGAGCGGGTGGGAGAAACGCGGCCTCATCCTCACCGGGCGCGAACGTCTGGTGATCACCCAACCCCATGCCCTGATGCAAATCGCCGAGGGCAGCGCCCCGGCCTGAAAATTCCCCTTTTGGACTCCGAATTTGCGATAGCACAAAGACACCCCGGCCCCTTGGGCATAGGATAAGGGACGAAACCCCATGACACACTCAGGAGTTAACGGTATGTTTCGTCCCTCGCGTTTCGTGCTGTTCACGCTCATTCTTATCGCACTCGGTTTGGCGGCCTGCCGGCCTGCGGCGGCCAGCGCGCCCACGCCCACGGCACCGGCTGCCGTAGCGGATATCGCCGCTCACCCCGGCAGCGGGGATGAGGTTGCCTTTACCTTGGTCACCGGCTTTGCCGAAGGACGCATGGTCTTCATCGGCCAGGGCGGCGCGATTGACGGCCGGGTCAACCCCGACCTGCATGTGCCCCAGGGAGCACACGTTACGCTCACCCTGGTCAACGGCGACGGCGCCCTGCACAATTTGTACATTGACGAGTTGGGCGTTCACTCCGCCGATCTGGCCGGGCAGGGCAACCGCACCGAGGTCACTTTCGTGGCCGACCGGCCCGGCACCTTCGCCTATTACTGCGCCATCCCCGGTCATCGCCAAGCCGG
>CAYRUO010000093.1:0-2657 GCA_964427505.1 uncultured Thermanaerothrix sp. | reverse complement strand
GCCGGATTGGTGGTATCCAGCACATAATGCACATTGCTGACGGTGTAGCCGCTGATGGTGTTGCTGCCGTCACCGGCATACGACGCCGGCACCGTGTTCGCCGCGGCGTAGGCAAAGGTCACCGCCGCCAACACCAACGCGAGCAAGAGGGGGTACAATAAGCGCAATCGGGGTTTCATGATGGATAACTCCTTTCGGTATCGGGATCGGGATTAACCTGGATTTTAAGAATTTCGACCCAATTTCACAACTAGGACGGCCTAAATTGTAAGGCAATTGTAAGGTTGCTGACCAGGGACAAACATCCTGCTATCTCTATGATCAACCTCGCTCCAACCGGTCGAATTTACCCTTGAATGCGCCCAATTGGGGCTAAAATAGAGCCAGTTCTCCACGTTCGCTCTTCGAGGTACCGATGACCCTCACGTTTCCCCCACCCCCGCGTTCGCTGTGGTCGGATACCGCCGGCCCCGACACCCCCCAGCCCTCACTGCAAGGGCGGGTGCGCGCCGATGTTGCCATCATCGGCGGAGGCTTTACCGGGCTGATGACGGCGTATGAACTCATGCGCGCCGACCCCGCTCTCAAGGTGGTCGTTTTAGAAGCCAACAGCATCGGCTACGGCGCCAGCGGACGCAACGGCTCGTTCGCGATGACCGTGGTCGGATTGGGCTTCGGGGTCATGCCGACCCTGCTGGGGCGTGAGCGCTTCGTGGCCGCCCACCGCTACATGATGGAGGCCGTGGAAACGCTGGACGCTTTCATCCAGCGTGAGGGCATCGCCTGCGAGCGCCTGCGCCCGGGTTTTTTACGCGTGGCGACCTCCCCAGCCTACGTGCGCCGCCTGCAACACGAGGTGGAACAGATGAACCGCCTCGGCTTTGACGATATCTACTGGCTGGATCAGGCCGCGGTGCGCGAACGGGTGGCTTCGCCGCGCTACCTGGGCGCCCTGTGGGAGCCGCGCCTGGTGCTGGTGCACCCGGCTAAACTGGTGCGCGCCGAACGCGACCTCATCTTGCGCCTGGGCGTGGCCGTATATGAACACTCGCCGGTGCTGGAAATCACCGCGCGCCCGCGCTTCCATCTCCGTACCCCGCAGGGCGAAGTCGAGAGCGAAAAATTGGTCTTCGCTACCAATGCTTATTCGCATCTCTTCCTACCCCTGCGCCGCCACCAGATTCCCGCCTTTACTTATATGATCGCCACCGAGCCGCTTACCCCGGAGCAACTGGCGCCCATCGGCTGGCAGGGGATGGAGGGCATCGAGGACGCGCGCAATCTGATCCACTACTACCGCCTCACCCCTGACCGGCGTCTGGTGCTCGGCGGCGGCCCGGTCGGGCTGACCTGGGCAAACCGCCTGGACGGCGATCAAAGCGCGGCGGCCTGGCGGCACCTGGAAGAGCACCTGGCGTATCTCTTCCCCCATCTGCGCGGGGTGCGCATCACCCACCGCTGGGGCGGGCCGTTCTCGGTGACCCTTGACCTTACCCCTGCCCTGGGCTACCTGGGCGATCATCGCGCCGTTTACAGCCTGGGCTGTATCGGGCACGGCGTCTCGATGAGCCACCTCAACGCGCGCTTGCTGGCGGACCTGATCCTGGAACGCCCTAACCCCTGGCTGGAGACGTGCCCCTTCGTCAACCGCCGCATCCTGCCCTGGCCGCCGGAGCCCCTGCGCATTGCCCTGGCCGCCGGCCTGCGCGCTTACCTACAGGTGGAGGATTGGGCCTGCGAACGCGGGCAACCTTTATGACCCTAATTTTCACGGAGGCACAGCGATGACCTTAGACCTCAACCTGATCCGATCCCACTTCCCGGCCCTGCGCCGCCCGGTGATTTTCTTCGATAATCCCGGCGGGACGCAAATTACCCAAATGGCGCTCGACCGCATGATCCACTACCTCACCCTGCACAACGCCAACCACGGCGGCGCCTTTGCCACCAGCCGCGAATCGGACGCGGTGCTGGCGATGGCGCACCAGGCCGTGGCCGAGTGGCTCAACGCGGCGCGGGCGGATGAGATCGTCTTCGGCGCCAACATGACCACGCTCACCCTGCACCTCAGCCGCTCGATTGCCCGCACCTGGCAGCCCGGTGATACCATCGTGGTCACCCGCCTCGATCACGATGCCAACATCACCCCCTGGGTGCTGGCGGCGCAGGATCGCGGCTGCCGCGTGCGCTGGGTGGACTTTCATCCCGAGGACGGCACGCTCGACCTGGACGACCTGGCACGGGCGCTGGAAGAAAAGCCGCGCCTGGTGGCGGTGGGCTACGCCTCAAACGCGCTGGGCACGATCAACCCGGTTCAAGAGATCGTCGCCATGGCGCACGCCGTCGGGGCGTGGGTGTATGTGGATGCGGTGCAGTATGCCGCGCACGGCCCGATTGACGTGCAGGCGCTGGGGTGCGATTTTTTGGTCTGCTCGGCGTATAAGTTCTTCGGCCCTCACGTGGGCGTGCTCTACGGGCGCTACGAGCACCTGCAAGCCCTGAGCGCCTACAAGGTGCGCCCGGCGCCCAACGAGCCGCCGGGCAAGTTCGAGACCGGCACCCAAAACCACGAGGGCATTGCCGGGGTGCTGGGCGCGCTGGAGTACCTGGAATGGGTGGGGCGCGCGTTCGGCACGGCGGCGGAGCCGTCGGCGCTG
>CAYRUO010000092.1:0-2674 GCA_964427505.1 uncultured Thermanaerothrix sp. | reverse complement strand
ACGCCCGCCAGCCGTTGTAGCCGCGTTCGTTTTGCAGGTCATCAAAGTTCAAGCGCGCGCCAACGTGCGCTGACGATGAGACATTGATGATGCGTGCCGGCGCGCTCGTCCTGAGCACGTCGAGCAAGAGCAACGTGGTCAGGAAATAGCCCAGGTGATTGAGCGCAAAGGTCATTTCTAACCCGTCCGGGCTGACCTCGCGGCGGGTGAAATAAGCCCCGGCGTTGTTGATCAGCACGTGCAGGTGGTCATAGCGCTGGCGGAAGGCCGAGACCATCAGGCGAATGCTGGCCTGCGAGGCCAAATCCGCGATCAGGTAATCCACCCGTGGGTTGCCGCTGACCTGGCGCAGTTCCTCGGCAACCTGCGCCGTCTTTTCCGGGTTACGCCCGACAATCACTACCTGGGCGCCCTGCCGCGCCAGTTCGCGCGCGGTCACCTTGCCGATGCCGTCGGTGGCGCCGGTGGTCAGCACCGTTTTACCGTTAATCCAGTTGCTCATCCCCAACCCTCAAAGCAAAGATATCGTCCCTATTTTATCCTTTTTGCGGGAATGACAATGACCATCCAGATGCTAAAGGTGATACAAAAGGCTCAGGCGGGCAGTAGCACCGCCCCGCTTAACGGGCCGAGGGTCAGCCCGTGCAGGTGGCCGTTCGTCACCTGTGCCGTGCCGCTCCCCAGGGCATCGCGCCAGATCGAGCCTTCCGGCAGCGACGCGCCTGCGGCCACATTCAGATGCAGGGTCTGCGCCGAACGGTTGAGCACTACCACGGCCTGATCCTCTCCCCGGCGGCGCAGGTAGGTCAGCACCTGCCCCTGGGCCTGCAAGACGATGAAATCCCCCGTGCGCAGAGCGGGATGGGCGCGGCGCAGGGCGATGCAGGTGCGGTACCAGGCGCGCAGGTCATGATCCCAGCGCCGTTCATCCCAGGGGAAGGCGCGGCGGCAGTCGGGGTCTTGGCCGCCTTCCAGGCCGATCTCATCACCGTAATACACACACGGCGCGCCGGGATAGGTCAGCATGAAGAGCACGGCCAGGCGCAGCAGAGTCCGCTCGCCGCCCACCAGGGTGAGGAAGCGCGCGGTGTCGTGGCTGTCCAGCAAGTTGAGTTGCGCCAACACCGCCGGCCGTGGGTAGCGTTCCAGCAGGTGGGTGATCTTGGCGGCGAAAGCGGTGGCATCGGTGACGAAGTAGTCCGGCCCGTGATCGTACCAATGGCCGACGAGGTCGCGTTGGAGGCGTTCCCCGCCGAAGAAGCCCCAGCAGGCATAGGTGAGCAGGTAGTTCATCACCCCGTCGAACTGATCGCCCTGCAGCCAGGGGTCGGCGGCCTCGGGAATCTCGCCGGTGATGTAGGCCTCGGGATTGGTGCGTTTGACCACCTCGCGGAAGTGCGCCCAGAAACCCGGCTCGGTGACGCAGAAGGGCACATCCAGCCGCCAGCCGTCTATCCCCTGTTCCAGCCAATAGCGCGCCACATCGAAGATGAAGCGCTGAACCTGCGGGTTAGCGTGGTTGAATTCGGGCAGGGCGGGCAGGTTCCACCAGCATTTGTAATTCGGCGTGCCCTCATAGGCGTTGAGCGGAAAGCCGTGGATCACGAACCAATCCAGGTAGGGAGACTGCGCGCCCACTTCCAGGATGTGGTTGAACTGGAAGAAACCGCGGCTGGCGTGGTTGAAGACGCCGTCCAGGATAATGCGGATGCCGCGGCGGTGGGCTTCATCCAACAGGCGGCGAAAGGCGGCATCCCCGCCCAGCAGGGGATCCACGCGGTAATAGTCGTGGGTGTGGTAGCGGTGGTTCGAGGCCGATTGAAAGATGGGGTTGAGGTAAATGGCCGTTATGCCGAGGTCTTGCAGGTAATCCAGGCGCTCGACAATGCCCAGTAGGTCGCCGCCCTTGAAGCCGTAAGGGGTCGGTGGAGCGTCCCACGGTTCTAAGTTGCCCGGTTTTTCCACCGCGGCACTGTGGGCGAAGCGGTCGGGGAAGATTTGGTAGAAAACGGCATCATGCACCCAAGTAGGGGTGTGGAAGTCGGGTGTGGTCATATGATGCTCCTGATCAAAAGGATGACAAAACCGGCACAATTGTACCCGTTTTTTTTTCCGCATCCCCTTAAAAACATCTGAGGAAGGCCGCAGATTGGCCTTCCTCAGATTGCGTGTTGCCCGCGGAGCAGGGCGGTTAGCGCGGCAAGCGGTAGCCGTAATCGGCCAGGACGGCCTTGGGGAACTCAAAGCGCATCGTCTTAAGCGGATCCACCACCTGGCACACTTTCAACTCGCCCACCAGGCTCATCAGCAGGCCGGCGTCGTTGACCGACAGGCCGACCTGATCGGTCAGGAACTTGGCCATGGCTTCGATGGCGCCCTGGCTGGCTTCATCCATGGTGGGGGCGGAGTAAATGGTGGCGATCAGATGCTCGTTTTCGACGAAGGGGGTGGGCAGACCGGCCAGCGCCGGCACCGGTTCGATCTTCAGGCGCACCTCGCCGGGGGTCTCGGCGCCGCAAATGACAATTTCACCATCGCCCATAGCGGCGTGGAAGTCGCCGCACCCGAAGAGCGCGCCTTCCACGGCGGCGGTGAAATACACGCTGGCGCCCTGGGTGATCAGGGTGCAGTCCATGTTGCCGCCATGCGGGCCGGGCGTGCCGCAGGGGACTTT
>CAYRUO010000091.1:1963-2705 GCA_964427505.1 uncultured Thermanaerothrix sp. | reverse complement strand
CGCGGCAGGTGGTGCAAGCGGCGCAAGAGGCCCTCACCCGGGCCGCCGACCCCGCCGCCCGCCGCAGTGTAGAAGCCTTCATCAACGAATTGATCTGGCGCGAGTTTTACCACAGCATCCTCTATCACTTTCCGCAGGTAGCACGGATGGCGTTCCGCCCCGACTACCGCGACCTGCCCTGGCGCACCGCCCCGCATGACCTGCAAGCCTGGCAGGAAGGACGCACTGGCTATCCCATTGTGGATGCCTGCATGCGTCAGTTGCGCCAAGAGGGGTGGATGCACAACCGCGGGCGCATGATCGTAGCGTCGTTCCTGGTCAAAGATTTGCTGATAAACTGGCAGGACGGCGAGCGCTGGTTCATGCAGAATCTGATAGATGGCGACATCGCCGCCAACAACGGCGGCTGGCAGTGGGTCGCCGGCACCGGCACCGATGCCGCGCCGTATTTCCGTCTTTTCAACCCCGTCCTGCAGAGCCGCAAATTCGACCCCGAGGGGCACTTTATCCGCCGCTATCTGCCCGAACTGGCGGTGCTCCCCACCGAGTATCTGCACGCCCCCTGGCAGATGCCGCGCGAGGTACAGGAGCGCTTCGGGGTGCGCATTGGGCGCGACTACCCCGCCCCGCTGGTAGATCACGAGATGGCGCGGGCGCGCGCCCTGGCCGTCTTCCGCCGTTCTGAATAAGCCGCGCTACTTACGCCCGCGAAAACCCGCCGCCACCACAACCGCCAGCCCCA
>CAYRUO010000091.1:0-1890 GCA_964427505.1 uncultured Thermanaerothrix sp. | reverse complement strand
GCCGGCAGCCATGGGCGCGGCGTGGCCGTGGGAGTGGGCGTGATGGTACGGGTGGGGGTAGGCGTGCGGGGCGTGGGGGTTGCGGTCGGGGTACGCGTCGGCGGTGGCACGGTCGGGGTGACCGTGGGCGAGAGGGTAGGCGTGAAGGATGGACGCACGATCAAATCCTGCCCGGGCCACAGCACCGGCGTGGGCGCCAGGCGGTTGAGCGCAATCAAATCGGCGATCTTTACCCCGTAAGCAATGGCGATGCTCCACAGGGACTGTCCCGGCTGAACCTTGTGCACAATCGAGCCATCGCTTTGGGGGGTCGCCGTCTGGACCGGGATGATGATCTGCGGGGTAGAGGCCGCCGATGTTCCTGCCGCGGGCGCGCGCGGGGTATACCCTGCCGCCGCGCCGGCGAAGTAGGCGGCATGTAGGACGTAGTAGGTGCGCCCGTCACCGGTTTGGACGACGCCCGCTCCCACGTGAACGTAACTGGCTTGGGTCATCGGCAGCATGTGGGTAGCATCCGCCCAATCCTGATACACCACCTGTTCCACGGTGCGGTTGTAGCCGCACGAGATGTTCTCGGTGGCGAAGACGGTCGCCCCGCCGCCGTAACCCGCCGCCGCCACCCGTCCGCTGACGTTGCCGATGTGGGCACAGATGCCACTGCTGGCCATCGTTTCCGCCGTGGCCTGCGCCGTGGCCATCAGGATCGGATCCACAATCAGCGCGGGCAGGCCGTTGGCGGTGCGAATTTGGTTGACCAGGTCAATCAGCGCCTGGGCACTGCCGGCTTGCGCCCGGGCGGGAAAAGCCGCCATCAACACCCCGAGCAGGGCCAGGCTCACGATGACGAATAAACCCCGTTTTTGCATCTTCACGCCTGGATTATAAACGAAGTGCCGGGGTTGTGGCAGTTCGCCCACCCCGGCCCAAGCGGTTTGAAACGGCGTGCGGTGACTCACGAGAAGGCACGGTCCCCGCCGCCATGCCCCATCGTCTCGGCGATGAACAGGAAATCGGTGGCCGAGATCATGCCCACGATGTTACCATGCTCATCGGCGACCGGAAGGTGATGGATGCGCTTCTCCAGCATCAGTTTGGCGCATTCTTCCACTGTGGCATCCTTGGCGACTGTGATCAGCGGGGTGCTCATGATCTCGCGCACCTTGAGTTCCGAGGGGTTGCGCCCATGCGCAACGATTTTATCGCAGATATCAATCGAGGTTACAATGCCGTACTCGGGGTTGGTGTCGGTCTTGCGCACGATCAGGCTGTTGACGTAGCGGCGGCGCATCAGTTTGAGCGCCTCGGTGACGGTGGCGTCTGGATCCACAAAGACGACTAAGTCGTTCATCCAGTCGCGGACGGTATTCTGCATGGTCACTCCTCTCCGTTAGGTGATTCGGGGGCTTCAAATACGAGTATAGCATAGGCTTTGCGCGAACGCCAAGCGCCCGGCGCGGGGAATTTTGGCGCGGGCGAGGAAAGAATCGTGCTTGAGATGCCAAGTACAGGCGGCGGCTTTCACTGCTTGACAGGATGTCAATCTCAGATATACTGACATTGACCCTGCCGAGCACATTCCGCGCACGACTGTGACCCTGGCTGTGAGGGAGTCCCGCCACCATGCGCGATAATTTCTGGAATCTGCTTACCCTGCTCGCCCTGCTGGCAACCCTGGGAGTGGTTTTAATCTTCGTCCTGATCTTTCTCAATCCCTACATCCCCCTGAATCCGTTTCCGCCGCCCACCCTGCCCCCGCGCCTGGAACTCCCCACCAGCACCCCCACCCTGCGCCAGTTGCCTCCAACCTGGACCTCCACGCCGCCGCTGGGCGCCGAGACGCCCACCCCGCGCCCGACCTCGACCCTCCCGCCGACCTATACCCCTTACTTC
>CAYRUO010000090.1:0-2769 GCA_964427505.1 uncultured Thermanaerothrix sp. | reverse complement strand
ACCGCCGCAGTGGTCGGCGCCAGGCCGCCCAGGGCGCCACGCGAGGCCATCGAGCGGATGAACACACCGGGGTCGCCGCTGAGGTCGCGCATGCGCACGCGATCCCCTAGCAAGGCCCCGCCGGTGAAAGGGCTGGTGGGATCCACCGCCACGATGGCAACCGTTTTAGGGGGCTCGCCGTCTTGGGGGTGGCGTAGGGCACGGGCGATTTGGTTGACCAGAGAGGATTTGCCCACGCCGGGGGCGCCGGTCACCCCGATGAGGTGGGCGCGCCCCGTGCGGGGGTAGAGGGCATCCAGTGCCGCCCAGCCCTCAGGGGCGTCGTTTTCAATCAATGTCAGCAGGCGGGCCAATGCCAGCCGCTTGCCCGCCAGAACCTCTTCCACCAACCGCATAGGCCGTTCCCTTGACCTCAAGCCGCACTGCCCTCGGCGGCCAACACCGCGCGGCGGATGTCTTCGACGATGGTTTGGGTGGGGGTGCCGGGCCCGTACACCGCTTTGACCCCCATGGCGAGCAGAGCCGGCACATCTTCTTCGGGGATAATGCCACCGACAAAGACCAGCACGTGCTCCTGACCGTTCGCCCGCAGTAGTTCCAGCACCCGCGGCACCAGGCTCATATGCGCGCCGGAGAGGATGGAGAGACCCACCACATCCACATCTTCTTGCAGGGCGGCTTCGGCAATCATTTCGGGGGTCTGGCGCAGGCCGGTATAGATAACCTCCATCCCGGCATCGCGCAGGGCGCGCGCCACCACCTTAGCGCCGCGGTCGTGGCCGTCCAGGCCGGGCTTGGCGATCAGGACGCGAATCTTGCGTTGTTCCATGCGTTGCTCCCAAACGAGGGTTTACCTAAATAATTATACCCCCTAGATGGAGGATAAGTCAGGCAATCCTTGCCCGCAACGATTTCGGCGTTTTGAGTCTCAGGTGTGACGGCGGCATCACGGCCGTTTATCGGCGTCTCGTAAGCGCGGAGCATGGCTATAATTTATGCATGGATAGCGCGCTGAAGTGTCCTGGCTTTTGCCGTTATCTTGCCCGCCGGCGGTGCTCTTTTCTATTGCCAATCATCCTTGGGGGATTGATAACGGCTTGTGCCACGCCAGCAACCTGGGGGGCTGCCCAGGTGCCGACCGAAATCAATACCCATTTTCTATCCTCCACATCCCCCTCCATCAGTCCCACACATCACCCGCCAACGTTCACCCCTAATCCCGTCTACACGTTTATCCCCACCGCGTCTCCCACGCCCACTGTGTTCCACCTGCCAACCCCAACGCCTGTGCTTGTTTACCAAGGGCCGGGTACCGTTGAAGTGCCCATTTTGCTCTATCACCATATCGCTCCTAACCCTTCGATGAACCCCTATTACGTTGAACCATCCCAATTTGAAGCCCAAATGGGGTTACTTTGGGGACGGGGCTATCGCACGATATCCGTAGCGCAACTGATCCAAGCCCTGGCGCAAGGGGCTGATCTTCCGGCTTGCCCGGTGATCATCACGTTTGATGATGGCAATGCCGATCTTTACACCCGGGCGTTTCCCATCCTGCAGCGCTATGGCTTCAGCGGCACCCTGTACCTCGTGGTCAACTACTTGGATCAACCCGGGTTCTTAAGTTCAGAGCAGGTGCAGGAACTGGTGGTGGCAGGGTGGGAGATCGGCAGTCACAGTTTTTCACATCCCAACCTGGCTCAAGTGGATGGGGAGGCTCTACGCCGAGAAACCGAAGGCTCGCGTCAATGGCTGATGAATCGTTTTGGCCGTCCGATAGATAGTTTTGCCTATCCTTATGGCATCTCCTCACACGCCGCCCAGCGGTGGGTGAGGAAAGCCGGCTACCAGGCCGCCATGGGCGTAGGGGCTCTTACCCGCCATCGCCTGGAACATCGCTTCTACCTGGCACGGTTCCCGGTGGATGCCAAGCGCACCCTCGATGATTTTGCCCGCTTTTTGCCTTGGCGGGAATGCGCAGGTGTCCCTCACCGCTGATAGATCACCACATCCCCCTGCTGAAAGACGCGGCGCATCAGGCGCTCAAATTTGCCCTCATCCAGCGGGCGGTACCACTGCCGTTCTAAATCGCTGATGATCACGTAGGTAATGCGGTAGCGTTCCAGCAACAGCCGCGCTTCCAGGTCGTCCCGCGTCTGATAAAGGGTCTGGATGTCTTGCTGGCGCGCCGCCACCTGGCCGAAATACTCGCCGCGCCACTGGGCTTCGTGATTCGCCCAGCCCATCAGGGTCGGGATGCCGGTGGCCATGGCAAAGCGCGAGGAACGCCCCTCAATCCAATAGGCGCCGCGCGAGCCTTCCAGCAGAACCGCATCCGCAGGGGCATTATGCGCCAACCACTGAATAGCCGCCCAATCGTTGGGGTAAGTGGTGGCAAAGTAAGCCATGCCGTCCAGGGTGGGCGGGCCGGCAAAATTGCCCGTCTTGGCCGGCAGACTGCCGATCAGGTAATATCCGCCGAGCACCATTCCCACTGCGCTCACGCCCAGCCCCAGCGCGCGCGTCAGCCGCCCGGCCTGCTGAGCCAGGTACCACAGCCCGAACGCGCCCCCCAGACTCCACAGCACCCACGTCTGGAAGTAAAACTTGAACAGTGTGTTCATGCGCGTGCCGAAGTTATCGCGCAAGTAGAGGAACTCCGGCACCAGCCAGAGCAGGGCGCCGCTGAAGAACAGCGCCAGCATCAGCCATAGGGCCGGGCGCTCCGTTGGCCGTGGCCAGGGGGCATGCTGGCCCCGGCGCAACCAG
>CAYRUO010000089.1:354-2966 GCA_964427505.1 uncultured Thermanaerothrix sp. | reverse complement strand
CGTGACCGATCCGGCCTTTCCGATTTCGATGCCCTTCTTAAGCACCTTCCTGGGGCGCTCCACGCTTGAACTGCGCGCTTCGATTAAAGAGACGGTGATCCGCCCGGAATGTGAATAGTTTTACGGTCAAGGGAGGCTTTATGAACACGTATCCTGGGAAAAAACGAACTGCCGAGCGCGGTCAGATTGTGATCCTGCTGGCGTTGGCCCTGCTGGGTTTGTTAGTTGTGGCGGCGCTGGCGACCGACGGCGCGCAAATCTACACACACCGCCGCTACGTCCAGAACGTGGCAGATGCAGCCAGCCTGAGCGGGGGCGGAAAAGCGCTCAATTACATGGAACAGCGCAGTGGGAATTACCGCAATATCACCTATGACACCTTTTCGTGCTCTAATACGAAAGTGCAACAGGCCATGGTCATCGCGCGGGATGAGGCCATTTCCCAAGCCGCCGCACTGGGCTACAGTGGGCTGGAGACCAATAATCCCAACACGCGGCATGGGGTGTATGTCTCGTGCAGTGACCAGCCTTTCAACAAATACCTGCGGGTCAAGGTGGTGATCACCTCCACAGTGCAAACCAGTTTCTTAAGGCTGATCGGCATTGAGACGCTCAGCACCACCAATGTGGCCGAGACGGAGATCTTTCCGCGCCACAATGTCGGCTGGGGTAACTCCATTGTCTCGCTCAAAGAGTCCTGCGGGCAAAACAGCGGCGGCGTATTCATTGACGGCACCTCTAGAATTAAAATCAAAGACGGTGGGATTCATTCCAATTCCTGCCTTGAGGCAAACGGTACGGTAAATGTAGAGGTCGTAGATGGTGGCATCACGTTGGTGGGCAGTGCCGCCCGCATTGTGGGAAATGCGACGTTGAACCCAACCCCCCTAGGCAACCAAGCCCCGCTTACGGTCGAACTGCCGCAGATCACGTGTCCGATTGGCTCCGCCCAGAGTGTTTCGGTTTCGAATAATGAGACGCGTACCTTGAATGCCGGAAATTACTCCCAGATCAAAATCACCGGGGGTACGGTCAATTTTAACCCCGGCTTATACTGCCTGAGCGGTGATTTCGAGGTCACCGGCGGCACGGTAGAAGGGTACGGCGTGACCTTTTACCTGAAATCGGGCGGGGTTAAGATCACCGGCAAGGCTGTGGTTAAACTGATGGCCCCCAATGCCTATGATAAGGATGAGGGTTACAACGGCCTGCTGATTTACCTGCCCCCGACCAACACGAGCGAGGTTATCATCGTGGGCAACAGCGATTCCCTCTTCTCGGGGACGATCCTAGCGCCGGCTTCTAGTGTTGAGATTGGCGGCACCTCCTCAACCGGCACGCTAACTGAGTGCCGCAAGACCGATCTGACCAACTGCGATGCTGTCACGTTTGCCACCCAGGTGATCGGCGGTTTTGTCAAGACCCACGGCAACGCCCCCACAGAGATCATCTATGATGAATCGGTGTTGGCATCCGTGGCAGGGAAGATGAGCCTGATCAAGTAGCCCAGACGCTGTTTCTGGTGCAGCGCAACTCACCGAGATCAGGGTTAACCCAACCCTGGTCTCTCTTTTATTTATTTCCGCCGCACGCGCAGGACGGCGATTTTGGTGGGGTGGTTGAAGGGCGCAGGGTCGGCAGGTGGAGCGCTCACCCGCGTCTCGGGGTAGCCGGTGACGTCCTCCGGCACGGGGATAAGGGCTTCCAGGCGCAGGTAGGCGTCCTCGGCCAGGGATTGAAGCATCTCCAGGTAGGCCTGCCCGCTGAGGAAGAGGGCGTTGTTAACCGCCACCAGGTAGCCCCCGTGAGCCACCAGCGGGCGCACCTTGTTGATCAGGCGGTGGTAGGCATTCTGCAGATCCACCCGCCCACTGCGATCCTCGGCAAAGAAAGGCGGATCGAGGATCACGCCGTCAAAGCACACCCCCTGCCGCCGCCAGGCCGCCGTCTGGCGGTAGAAATCGGCCACGACGAAATCCTGCGGTTCGACCGGCCAGCCGTTGAGGCGGTAGGTTTGGCGTGCCAATGCCAAGAAGCGGGCACTGCGGTCGGTTTGCACCACCCGCCGGGCCCCTCCGGCCAGGGCGGCGGCGCCCAGACTGCCGGTATAGGCAAAGGTGTTGAGCACGGTTTTGCCGCCGAAGTTGTCCTTCAGCCAGGCGCGCAGGTGGCGGGTATCGAGATAAAAACTGGCATCCTGGTTCAGGCGCAGGTCGAGCGCGTACCACACCCCATGCTCACGGATGCGCGTAGCGGGCTGACCGCCCCAGATCAGCACGCCGCGGCGTTGGGCCGGGTTGGCGGCGAAGCGCGTCTTGAGCACCACCGCGGTCACCCAGGGGAAGCGCGCCAACAGCCACGCCTGCACCTCCGGGATGAGGGCGTCCAGCGCCGTGGGCGGTTCGGCGTAGTTGAACAGCACCAACGTGCGTGCATAGAGGTCTATCACGAGGTCGGGAAAGCCCTCGTAAAACCCGGCAAAAAGGCGGTATGCCCCCAGGTGCTCGGCATCCAGGTGCGGCGCGCGGCAGGCCACCGCGCGCTCCAAAGCCGGCCAGGGAAAAGGGAGCGCCATCAAAAGAATTATACGCCGACTCACTGCCGCTCGGCGG
>CAYRUO010000089.1:0-344 GCA_964427505.1 uncultured Thermanaerothrix sp. | reverse complement strand
CTCAAGCCCCTTGCACCAGGTGCGCCAGTGCCTCACCCAGGCGCTGTATTTCCTCCAACGTGTTGTAGTGCACCGGGCCAACCCGCACCAGCCCGCCCTGACCCTCTAGCCCCAGGCGCTCGGTTACCGCCAGGGCGTAGAAATTGCCATCCCAAACGTAGATGCCGGCCTGATCCAGCGCCGCCGCCACTGCCCGCGGCGACCACCCGGCCAGGGTGAAACTGACCGTCGGGACGCGTTCGGCCAAACGGGCGCGGTCGCGCAGGCCGTACACCGTGACGCCCGGCGTGGCTTCCAACACGTCCAGCAGGGCGCGGCTGAGGTTGACCTCGTAGGCCTGGATC
>CAYRUO010000088.1:0-3004 GCA_964427505.1 uncultured Thermanaerothrix sp. | reverse complement strand
TCGAGCACGCGCACGCGGCCGTCCAACTCGGCTAAGCCAACCCAGGCCAGGCGCGCGCCGAAGATCTCGACCGCCGCCCGCACCACATTCCGCGCCACCTCGCCCAAGTCCAGGCTGAGCGCCAACTGCCGCGATCCCTCATACAGGGCGGAAAGGGTCTTCAACTGCTGTTCGACCCGCAGTTGGGCCTCTTTCAGCGCGGTGATGTCCTGGGTCACGCCCAGCACGCGCTGGGGGTTGCCCTGGGCATCGCGCTCGATCTCGGCCCAATCATAGACCCAGCGTATCTCATCCCCGACCCGGATGCGGGCTTCAACGTTGTAGGGGGCCCCAGCCAAGGCACTGCGCCAAGCGGCTTCCACCTGCGGGCGGTCTTCGGGAAGCACGAAATCCAGGAATGTGTGTTCATGGATGGGGGTATGAGGCGGCAACTGGAAAATGCGATACATCTCTTCAGACCAGGCGATCTGCCGCGTGGTCAAGTCCAGTGTCCAACTGCCGATATGAGCGATGGCCTGGGCATGGCGCAGGATCGCCTCGCTTTCCTGCAGGGCGGCCAGGGCTTGTTGGCGGGCGCGTTCCCGCTCGGCCAACGCTTCGGTCATGGCGTTGAAGGCTTGGGCGAGGTAGCCGATTTCATCGCCCCCGCCCGGCAATTCGGCCCGCGCCGAGAAGTCGCCCCCCGCCAGGCGCTGCACGGCAGTGACCAGATCGTGCACACGGCGCAGCATCAACCGTTCACCGAACAGCCACGCTCCCACCAGCGCGAGCAGGATCATAATGCCGCCGCGCAGTAGGTTGGCCTGGAAGATTTGCGCCACGGCGCGGTAAGCCTCTTTTTCATCAATGCCCACCATAAGGTAGCCCCAGGGCTGGTCATCCAACGTGACCGGCGTGAAGCCGTAGATGCGCTTGACCCCATCCGGCCCGAGATCTTCGGTATAACCGCTACCCGGGTGACTCAGGATGGTCTGGACCAGCGAGAGGTCGGCCACCGACTTGCCGATCCACTTTCCCTCTTCAAAGGGGTAGCGGGCGAGCACCGTCCCCGCCGGGTCGAGCAGGGTGACGGTGGAATTGGGAGGCAAATTCAAGGAAGCAAACATCTGGCTGGCCGGCTGTAGGTCAATACCCAGGAAGACCACGCCGACCAGGGTCTCACGTTCATCCATGAGCGGGTAAGCCAGGGGTAGTACTGGGCGCCCGCTGATGCGCCCGATGACGAAATGCCCCACCGCGGCCCGGCGCGTCTGTACCACCTTTTGGAACCAATCACGGTCGGCGTAGTTCACCGGCCCACTGGGAGGCAGTGAGGCACAACGCACGTCGCCCCGCAGGTCGGTCACCCCCACCACCGAGTACTCCGGGCGTTGGGCAAAGAGACCTTCAAGCAAGGCACTGCAGGCCGCCGCATCACTGCGCAGGCTTTCCACCTCGGCCAGGGTGCGCAGCAGGTCACGCGCGGTGGTGACCACGCGCAGTTGGCTCTCACTGCCCAGACGGGCCAGGTTGACCGCGTTCTGGCGCGCTTGTTCCAAGGCTACCTGGCGCTGTTCTAGTGCATTGGCGATCGCTAGCATACCCAAGGGAATAAGGATAGCCAGTACCAGCGCAAAGATCTGATAGCGCAAACTGATAAATGGGCGTTCAGACCAATATGAATGTTTCATGTTTGCACTTTTGTATCACGGGGGACAGGGGGCAGAAGTCGTGGACAGATTAGAGTTGGGTTATTTCTTGTGGTGATAACTATGGAAATTTTTACGTATTAATATGCCACATTTCTCGGCGTGGGGCAAGATTACCCCACCTCACCTGGGCGGTGCTATACTAATGAAAGCCAACCCACTTATTGTGCCGGGAAGGGAGCCGCCATGCGCTATCGCTTTGCCGGTAGCCCTCGCCCACCGGCGGGCGGGGGTGGCGAGCAGGTAGAACTACCCCCCCAGGCCGGCTTGCCCCTGCGCCAGGCTAAACTGCGCCCGCCTTACCTGCGGCACAGCCGCATTCCCCGCCCGCGGCTGGTGACGCAGATCAGCACCGGCCTGCAGCGCGGGCTGGTCTTGCTTTCGGCCCCGCCGGGCTTCGGCAAAACCACCCTGCTGGCCGAATGGGCGGCTACCTGGCCGCACGCCCTGGCCTGGCTCACCTTGGATGCGGAGGATAACGATCCGTCGCGCTTCCTGGGCTACCTGTATGCCGCCCTGCGCCAGGCCGGGCTGGATCATCTCACCTCTGCTGCCAGCGTGTGGGCCTACCCCAGCCCGGAGGCCGCCTTTGAGAAGGCGTTCACCAGCCTGACCAATGCCCTCGAAACGCTTTCCACGCCCTTGGCGGTGGTGTTGGATGATTATCACCTCATGACCAACCCTGCGCTTCACAGCGCCTTGGCAACCTGGATCGAGACCCTGCCGCCGCACCTGCACCTGCTGATCGCCACGCGCCAGGATCCACCCTTTCCCCTGGCGCGCTGGCGGGGGCGCGGCCTATTGACCGAACTACGCGCCTCCGACCTGCGGTTAGACCGCCGCGAGACGCACGCCTTCCTCACCCAGGTGATGGGACTGCGCCTGAGCGAGGCCGAGGCCGAGCCCTGGTTTCAACGCAGTGAGGGCTGGATCGCCGGCCTGCAACTGCTGGCATTAGGTCGGCCCACCACGGCCACCGCGGAGACCTCACCCCTGCCCGGTGGCGAAGCGTATGTGGTGGACTACCTGCTGGAAGAAGTCCTGGCCGGTCAGCCGGCCGAGATCCAGGCGTTCTTGTTGCACACGGCGATCTTGGAGACCCTGAGCGCGCCCTTATGCGCTGCGGTGAGTCCCCAACCCCTGAGCGAGACCGAGGCGCAAGCCCTGCTTCACCACCTGGAGCACGCCAACCTGTTCTTAGACGCGCTGGACGCCGAGGGACGTTGTTTTCGCTATCACCCGCTCTTTGCCGAAGCCCTGCGCCGCCGCCTTGAGGAACTCTACCCCGCCCCCGCCCGAGCCGACCTGCACCGCCG
>CAYRUO010000087.1:0-3063 GCA_964427505.1 uncultured Thermanaerothrix sp. | reverse complement strand
CAGAAGATCCGGCACCACCTCCCCCACCACCCGACCGCCGTAGCGCACCTTCAGGCGCGGCTTGTAGGCCACTTTCTCGCCCGCTTCCCGCAGTTCGTTCAGCAGCGCCCGGTGGTATACCAACTCCGGATACCCCGGCCCCAACTCCCGCTGCGCCCGCCGCGCATGGCGGATGATCTTGCCTAACACCGGCAGATATTTCTCGCCAATCATGCGCCGCCTCGCCTAATGCTGGATGTAGTCGGCATAAGGGCCTTCCAGATAACGGCGGCGGGATAATTCGCTGCCCGGCTCTAACTCCGGCGGATATTCGCCGGAACTGCGCAATACCGTGCGCAGTAAGGCACCCTTCCAACCCTGCTTCTTGGCATACCACAGCCACTGCCGGATACGCTCCGGATCCTCCTGCCAGGCCGCCTCAACCTCCGCCAGCGAGCCACGCCAGCCCAATTGCTCCAACTGTTCTTTGACCTCAGGAGGCAGCCAACCGCTTTGACGCAATTTTTCAGTGAAAGATTTTTCACCTGCAAAGTTTTCACCTGCAAAGTTTGCAGGTGAACCGTCATTTAATTGCTGCTGCTCATTAACTAGATCATTAACAGCAGCATTTAACTGACGGTTAATTAATTCCTTTAATGGGCTGAAAGCCTTTTCAGGTGAAAAGTTTGCAGAGGGTGCAAAGTTTGCAGGTGTAACCCATATGCCCAGTTGCGCAAGACGCTGCTCGCTGACGGCAATTTCCTCCTCGCTCATGCCAACGATTACCTGATAGACGGTTGTATCGGCGCCCTTGCCACCCCGCCCCCGGTTGATCACTCGGATTTCTCCGCTCTCTTCCAGTTTGCGCAGCAGGTAATACACATTTCGCTCACTGGAACGAATCTTTCGTGCCATGGCGGCGTGACTCGGCCAACAATATCCCCAATCATCCGCCCAGTCCGCCAAGGCCATCAGCAACAAGAGCGCCGAGCCGCCGTGTTGGCTGTATTTCCAGGCTCGATCAATCGCCGAGATGCTCATGAATGACCTCCTCATGACTTGTTATAACAACCGCTCTAGACGCATTCTGAGCGGGCTTTTTCCCAGGGGGATATAAACATAGCCACCCACCCAAAACAGAGGGCTTGTAGCGCTTCTAGATAAATCAAGCGCTGGCGTAAACGCTGGCGCTCTACGCCAGCCTAAACGCTGGCGTATACGCCGACGTAAAGCGCTGGCGTAAACGCTGGCGTTCAACCCGATTTTGCAAGATTTTCTCGATCTCCTCTCATCGGTCATGACAATAGCGTTCAATCTCCTTGCGATCAATCTCTTCTGGGTTCTCCAAAAGCCCCTCATAACGCGGCGAGCGCGAGATCTTTCGCATCCAGTTCAAGTTAATACGCCCGTCCAGCAAGTCCCGCAATCCCGCCGCCAGCAGGTGGGCAGCTACGTTTGACTTTGGCACGCCGTGGCTAACCGCTATCTGTTCCACGGCCTGAATCAACCAATCCGGCAGATCATAGGTGGCCTTGCTGCGCTCTCGATCCTTTTCGGCTTTCCGCCGCTGCGCCTCGGTCATCTCTTTGATCCGCGCCAAGCGCTGATAGATATTGTTCCTGACCGGCTTCCCCAACACACTCTCGACCGCCGGATCTATATCCATGGACTCGATAGGTAACTGTTGTCGTCCTTTCTCAACACTCATCGACTCTCCCTCACAGTTGAAGGATTCCCCTCAGAATTTCGGCGATGTGCAGATAACCCCCAACATTCCCGGCGCTGTTCCGACTCCGCCCGCCGTTATTCGGATACCCCACCGCCGCCTGCGCCTTGGGAGCGTATTCCCAAATCGTCTGCCCGTGCGACGTAGCCTCCCGAATTTTGGTATCGCGCGGAATCGGCGGAAGAATGCGTTCTTCCCCCAAGACCCTCTGCAGTTCCATTACATTGTTGATCGTCTCGTTGGTCGTCTTATCAAATAAGGTCGGTAATACCCCAACTAGCAACGGCGGTTTGACACCGGGATACCGCCCTAACGAGCGCACAGTTTTTAGTATGTAGCCCACCCCATCCAAGGCATAAAAGTCCATATTGGCGGGAATGATCAGAAAATCACTGGCCACCAATGCCAATACGTGCAACACGTCTGTGCTCGGCGGGGTGTCGAGAAAGATCAGGTCGTAAGCGTCTCGCGCCTCATCTAATGCCGTATCCAGTAAATACTCACGAAAATTGGCCTGCTTGACATGTTCTTTGACCAATTCACAGGTGTGGTCATTGGTAACGATGTCCAACCGCTCGCGTGCTGAACGACATACCTCACGAATGCCGCGCTCAGTGACCAGCAACTGATATAGGCCATCCGATTTGGGCAGGCGCAGCCCTGGCGCAACATGACCTTGGCTGTCTAAGTCCAGAATCAACACCCGCCTCCCTTGCAGTGCAAACCAGTGAGCCAAATTGATCGTCGTCGTGGTCTTCCCGACGCCACCCTTTTGATTGGCAATGGCAATAACCTGTGCCTTCATTCCTCAGATGCCCTCCAAATTCGACCCAACGCCCCGGTTGCCAGCATCTACAACAACTTCATCTGCTCCGTCACTCCCCCCTTCACATGGCGCAGCCACACGTCCCACGGCAGAACGTCCTTCGCCTGGACGACCTCAATCCCCGTTCGCTCTACCCACTTTACCAACTCGTCCGACGCCCGCTCACCAACCCGCGCCAGTACAGGACTCACCCCGGTAGCGGCACGGTATTGTGCGAGAGCACGCTTCAGATCATCCTCGCTCTCAATACGATAGACGCGCCACACGAGTTTTTTCTTCTCCATATCGTACTCCTCGCTCATGATGGTTCTCGTTAAGCCATTTCACTTGGGTTCTTCCGCCGTGCCCGTGCACGGCCACCACGTCATGGATCGAGCCGTAGAACGCCACGCTGAACGGACGCCGCAACCAGCGCATCGCCACCGTCCCATCCGAAAACTCCACGCCTTCAGCCACGATCCCGGTACCCGAGACACCCGGCACGTCTTCGTTTCGGATGAGCAAAAACAACCGCATCCGCCTACGCCACACC
>CAYRUO010000086.1:0-3071 GCA_964427505.1 uncultured Thermanaerothrix sp. | reverse complement strand
GCGCGCAGGGGCGCGCCGCCATCCGCAGGCACCTGCGCCAACCTCTGCAAGCCCTGCGTTACTGGCTGGGGCCGCTGAGCCTGTCCCTCTATGCCCCACGCCTGCGCCGTCTGGTGCAGGAATGGCAGCCCGACCTCGTCCACGCTCTGCGCATCCCCTATGAGGGCATGCTGGCCACCGCCGCCGGGTTGACCCTGCCGCTGGTGCTCTCAATTTGGGGCAACGACCTCACCCTGCACGCCTATGGCTCCCCCTGGATGGCACGGCTCACCCGCCGCGCCCTGCGCCGCGCCAACGGCCTCATCACCGACTGCCACCGCGATCTGCGCCTGGCTACCCTGTGGGGGTTTGACCCCACCCGCCCCACGCTAGTCGTGCCGGGTAACGGCGGCCTTGACCTGGACCGCCTGCCGGCACAGCGCACCCCTTTGGGCGATCCCTGGGCAGCCCATCTGCAAGGCGATGAAGTCCACTGGGTGCTCAACCCGCGCGGCATCCGCCAGTATGTGCTGAGCGACTTGTTCTTCCAGATCATCCCCCTGGTGCGTGAGCGCCTGCCCGCGGTGCGCTTCCTCTGCCCGGGCATGGCCGGCCAACCCCAGGCCGAAACCTGGGTGCGCCGCCTGCGCCTGGATGAGGCGATCATACTACTTCCTTCTCTTCCTCAGGGGCAACTGTGGGATCTTTTCGCCCGTGCCGCGGTGATGATCTCCCTGGCCACCCATGACGGCACCCCCAACACCCTGCTGGAAGCCATGGCGTGGGGCTGTTTCCCGGTGGTCGGTGACCTGGAAAGCCTGCGCGAATGGATTTGCCCCGGGGTCAACGGCCTGCTGGTGGATCTGCGCCGGCCCCAAGCCATCGCCGAAGCGGTCGTCCTGGCCCTGGAAAACCCCGTTCTACGTCGGCAAGCCGCCGCCTACAACCGCGAGTTGATTCGCGCTCGTGCCGAGATCAACTACGTGCGCCGCCAGGTGCAGGAATTTTTCCCCCAATTCGGCATTTCCGAGTAGAATTACTGACGTCCTCGTTTCTTATTCCCACTTTGGTCACATTAAGAGGTTGGCATGGGTGAAGAAGGGCTTGAACGATCCCGCTGGCGCGGCGTAGCCGTGGGTGCCGCCGTGGGGGATGCGTTGGGCATGCCGTTGGAATTTGGCTTGGCCTCACACCCGCGCGCGCTGATCCGCACCATGCGCCCTGGACGATTGCCCGCCGGGCATTTTACCGATGATACCGAATTGGCCTTGGCCGTGGCTACGACACTGGTCGAGCGCGGCTACCTAGATCCCGATGACCTGGCGGGGCGCTTTGCCGCCTGGTATGCCAGCGAACCGCCCGATGTCGGCATTCACACCCAGGCCGTGCTCAGCCGCCTGGCCGCAGGCGAGCCCTGGGATGCCGCCGCCGAAGCCATTTGGCACGAACGTCCCGAAAGCGCCGGCAACGGCGCCCTGATGCGTTCCTGGCCGGTGGCACTAGCCTATTGGCGCGACCTGAACGCCCTGCGCGAAGCCAGCATCCTGCAGTGCCGCATCACCCACCGCCATCCGGAGTGCGTTGCCGCCTGCGTCTTCCTGAACGCGATGCTGGCCTGCCTGATCCGCGGCGACAGCCTGGAAAAAGCCGTGGAGACGGCCTTCACCCTGGCTGCACCGCTCCCCGAAGGCCTAGCCTGTGCCGTCCGCCTCGCCCCGCGCCGCCGCCGTGAGGAACTACGCAACACCGGCTGGGTGCGTCACACCCTGGAAACCGCTCTGTGGAGCCTGTTCAACAGCCATTCCTTTGCCGAGGCGCTGATTCAGGCGGTTAACCTCGGCGCGGACGCCGACACTGCCGGCGCCGTCACCGGCGCGTTGGCCGGCGCCCTGTATGGGGTAGAGGCGATCCCCGAAGAATGGCGCACTGCCCTGCGCGGTGAATACCCGCTCAAAAGCGGGCGCAACTGGGGCTGGCCGGACTTCATCGCCCTGGCCGATCGCCTGGCCGCTTTATACGTGCAGCCTTAATCTCTCCCCATATTAAGATAAAATAGATGAAATAATTCGCATAACCCCGCGCGGCGGGGTTTGAACCTTTATGGTTTAGCGTATGAGATGGGAGGTTGGGGCATGCGGCGGTGGTGGATGATCGGGGTTGTCGTAAGTATGGTGTGGGCAGTCTTGGGTGGCACGGCGGCGGCCCAAAGCGGTGGTGGGACAACGCTTTTCTTGCCCCTAATCAGCAAGGGCTTGCCCTTACCACCCGCAGATGAAGCGGCGCAGCGCCTGCAGGTGCCGCCCGGATTCGCCGTGCGCATTTTCGCCGACAACCTGCCCCAACGCCCCCGCTTTATGGCGTTTGGGCCGGATGGCTGGCTTTACGTCAGCCTGATGAACAGCGGCCAGATCGCCCGCTTGCCCGACCGCAACGGCGATGGCCGCGCCGATGCCACCGAGATCGTTGCCGGTGGGCTGAACCTGCCCCACGGGCTGGAGTGGCGCGATGGGTGGCTCTACGTCGCCGAAGGGGATCGCATCGAGCGCCTGCGCGACGGCGACGGCAACGGCAGTCTGGAAACGCGCCAACTGGTGACCGATAACATCCCCGCACCGGTAGGGCACAGCAGCCGCACCCTGCACTTCGGCCCGGATGGCAAACTTTACGTCAGCGCCGGCTCCAGTTGCAATGTGTGCGAAGAAAGCGACCCCCGCCGCGCCGCCATTCTGCGCTTCAACCCCGATGGCAGTATCCCGGCAGATAATCCCTTTGCCACCGATACCGATGAGCGCCGCCGCCCCTTGTGGGCGTGGGGATTGCGCAACAGCGTGGACTTTCTGTGGACGCCGGGCGGTGAACTGTGGGCGAACCACAACGGCAGTGACGGGTTAGGCGATGACCTGCCCCCGGAGGAAATCGTCATCCCGGTCCAGCGCGGCGCCTGGCATGGCTGGCCCTACTGCTATACGCCCGGCGTGGGCGTGGTGAGCGGGCCGGAGGTGCAAGATACGCGCATGGCCCTCCCAGACGGGCTGACCTGTGATCAGGCGGTAGCGGCGCGCTTCACCGCCCCGGCCCACAGCGCCCCGCTG
>CAYRUO010000085.1:0-3093 GCA_964427505.1 uncultured Thermanaerothrix sp. | reverse complement strand
GGGCGGCGTGACCTCACTGCCCCCGCCGGCGCCGCTGTGCCAGGCGGCGGTGGCAGTCAGTTCTGTCGCGCTGAGGTAGGCTGGCCCGCCGCAGGCCAGTGTGCTTACCAGCCAGGCTGCCAGGACAGCATAAACCCCCAGACGCCTAGCGCTGGATTTGATTCTGGGGGATGCGGCGTTCCGAGGCTTCGAGTACCACGCCATCGCGCACCAACGTTCCTTCATATTCTACCCCCTTCCCCTGCGAAATCCAACCATCCAGGTTGAAGGGGAGCGGGCCATCGGCCGAAATCCACTCGCCGTTGTAGCGGCGGGCAAGGTGGACGTGGGTGCCGCTGGATACCCCGCCCTCGCACGAGGGATGACCGATGCGGTCGCCGGCCTTGAGCCGCACCCCTGCGGCGACGCGGTCAGCCGTGGCGAGGTGCAGGTAGAACAGGCTCCAACCGGTTTGTTCATAACCATCGCCGTCCAGGTCGAGCACCACCACCGCCGGCTCGGAGCGCACCACCAACCCATCCGCGGCGGCGGTGACCCAGGCGTCGCTCTCGCGACAGCCGTAGCGGCCATCCGAGGGGGCAAAATCCAGCGCCGCCCAGGCCGAGCCATCGCCGTAACCGCCGTGCGGCCCGCCGGTGAACGACCAGGTCACCCCCGGCTCGAAGGGCAACTGCAGGGGCGGTTGGGTCAGATCCGGCGGGAGCAGGGGCTCAATTGCCCAGTCAAAGGGGTAGCCGAAGAGGCGCGCGTAGGTGGCGAACAGGCCGTTCTCGCCCACCGCCGCCTCCCACTCGGCCCGCCCGTAGAGCAGACCGAACAGGTACTGCACCCCAGCCGTGCCGGCGTTGATCGTGTTGGCGGCGGGGACAATACTGCCATCGGCCAGCAGAAAGTGCCCCAGCGCGTTCACCCGCCACAGGTAATAACCGCGGTTGAGGTTGTTGGCGGCCCAGGCCAATTGACGATATAACCCTTTGCGCCGTGAGTCCACGTAGCGCAGGGGGTAATCCAGCCAGGCCGGGTCGGGTTGGGCGCGGGTCACCCAGCCGCTCTGATGCTCCAGCACGGCCAGCAGCAGGCGCGGGTTAACCGAGAAATTACGCGCAATCTCACGCACGATCTCGTCCCCGCTCAGCGTCACCTCACCCAGGGTTTCCTGATACGCGGCCAGGTAGCCCCCTTTCTCGGCGATCCACGCCGAAACGTCAAAGCCCACCGTAGCCGGGCCGTAAACCAGTTCCGAATCGGGGATGATCTTGAACGCAGGCGCGCTGCCGGCGGGGGTGGGGGCAGGGATGACCAGCACCTGGCCCGGGTAGAGCAGGTCGGGGTTGGTGATCTGGTTGGCCGTGATCAGGGCGTCGAGGGCCAGGCCGTAGCGGGCGGCGATTTGCCCCAGGGTATCGCCGGACTGCACGGTGTAGGTCTCTTCCTCGACCCGCAGGGTGGGAAGCACGCGAGGGGGATCAGGGGTGGGGGTGTAAATCGGCGCGCCCGGCGGGCGGGTGGGGGGTTGGAAGGGCAAGGGCGTGGCAGGGGTTTGCACGGCGGAGAGGGGGAACGCATCCGATCCTGCCGGCACCCAGGCCGGGGCGCGGTCGGCGTAGCGCACGCAGGCCAGCAAGAGCCAACCCATCCCCCACACCATCAGCGCAAGCCACCCGCTGCGGCGCCGCATGGCTCTCTCCCTCAGGCACGGAACGGCATATGCCGCCCGGCGATGAAGTGCATGTGCAGGTGAAACACCGACTGCCCGGCATGCGGGCCGGTGTTGACGATCAGGCGGTAGCCGCTGTGGGCGATGCGGTGCTCTTCGGCCAGGCGGCGCGCCACGCTGAACATCCGTCCCAGCGCCGCTTCGTGCGCCGGTTCCACCTCGTTGACCGACTCCAGGTGCACGTTGGGCACGATCAGGAAGTGATAGGGCGCTATCGGGCGGATATCCGGGAAGGCGGTGACCAGATCATCCTGGTAGAGGATGGGGGTATCGGTTTGGCCGTGTACAATGCGACAGAAGGGGCAATGATCGAACCAGGTGGTGGCCATGGTCTTACTCCACAGGGATGGGATTGGCCGCCGAGCAGTTCTGGCGGTACCAAGCCAGTTCCTGCTCGCGCTGGGCGGTGGCAAAGGCCTGCGCGGCCTCGGCGATGGCCACCGCCGCATCCAGGTTGACGTAAGCGGTAGTGCCCCAGTAGCGGGGCAAGACCATCAACGGGTCGTGCATGGCTTGTTCGGGCTCACCCAGGGGAATCCAGTTGAACATCAGCGGGCCACGCGCATAGGCGGTGAAGCCCAGGTCGTAGCCGGCCTGGCGGGCGATTTGGATGGCGCGGGCGGTGAAGTTGCCCCCCGGCCAGATGAAAGCGCGCGGGCGGGTGCCCAAGTGCGTTTCCAGCGCCGTGATCGGGCCTTCGATTTCCTGGTGCAGAATCTCTTCGGGCGTGGTCTCGGTGAAGTAGGTCTGGGCGTTGTGCAAGAAGCCGTGCGCCTGCACTTCCACCCGCCCGGTGGCGACCAGGTCACGGATCTCTTGCCATTCGCGGTCATTGCCCACGCCGGTGATGTAGGCCATGGTCAGCGTCCAATCGTAGTCTTCGAGCAGAGGCAGAAAATGGGTGCGCACGGTGCCCTGCGAGCGGTCATCCACGATGATCAGCAGGGAGCGCGGCGGGATATAGGCGTTGTGGTGCAAGAAATCGGCCAACTGGGCCATGGTGATGGTCTGAAAGCCCAGGTCATGGGCATGTTTGAGGCTTTCGGCCAGGTAATCGGCGCCGACGGTGATGTTATCGCGGATGGGACGACCGCTTTGGCGCACGCTGTGGTACATGAAGGGCACCACAATCGTGCCCGGTGCGGCGTTGCCGGGCGTCCAGCGCAGGCGCAGGTAGGTGCAGGGGTCGAGATACGTCTGGGGCGCAACCCCGCTGAGCAATTGGCGGGTTTGAAAGAACGGCGGCGGGGATGGAGTGGGGAGCGGGGTGGGAGAAAGGATGGGAGTGGAGCGCAGGGTGGGAGAAGGTGAGGGCAAGGGTGGGGCAGGGTTGAGGGTGGGCGTGGCGCTCGCGGCGGGCGGCGCCAAGGCGGTGG
>CAYRUO010000084.1:0-3183 GCA_964427505.1 uncultured Thermanaerothrix sp. | reverse complement strand
GGTGGTCGGCCATCCTGGAGGTAGCGATGGAAACCTATCCCATTCCCATGGTGCCGGGGCCGGTGCGCGTGCCGCCCCAGGTGCTCGCCGCACTGCAAAAAGATTACGGCTCCGGCGATCTGGAGCGCGAGTTCCTTGATCTCTACAACCAGACCGAAGCCAACCTGCAACAGTTGTGCGCCACCCGCAACCGCATCGTGATCCAAACCGGGGAGGGGATGCTGGCGCTGTGGGGAGCGCTCAAAAGCACCCTGCGCCCGGGCGAGCGCGTGCTGGCGCTGGCGACCGGTGTCTTCGGTTATGGCATTGCCGAGATGGCCCAGGCTATCGGCGCCGAGGTCAAGACCATCGGCCTGCCCTACGACGCCACGCTGAGCAATTGGGACGAGATCGAAGCCGCCATCCTCGAATTCAAACCCAAGATGATCACCGCCGTGCACTGTGAAACCCCCTCGGGCACGCTCAACCCGCTGGCCGAGGTAGGACGGCTCAAAGCCAAATACGGCGTGCCCCTCTTTTACGTGGATGCCGTCTCCAGCACCGGCGGTACTCCGGTCGAAGTGGACGCCTGGGGCATTGACCTGGCACTGGGCGGCTCGCAGAAAGTCCTCTCCGCCCCGCCGATGATGGCCTTTGTGGCGGTGAGCGAAGCCGCCTGGGAGATTATCGAGCAGGTGGATTACGTCGGTTACGATGCGCTCAAGCCCTTCCGCCAGGCACAGGCACGTTTTGAATTCCCCTACACCCCCAACTGGCACGGCGTGGCTACGCTCAAGGTTGCCTCGGACTTACTCTTGCAAGAGGGGCTGACCAACGTTTTCGCGCGCCATGAGCAGGTCGCCGCCTACTGCCGCCAGCGCCTGCAAGCCATGGGGTTGCGTCTGTTGCCGCGCCCGGACGCCGTGCCTTCACCGACCGTGACGGCGGTGTACGTCCCCGAAGGCATTTCCTGGCCGGAACTGGATGCACGCTTCCGCCGCCGCGGGCTGGTGGTGGGCGGTTCCTATGGGCCGCTGGCGGGCAAGGTCTTCCGCTTAGGGCATATGGGCAGTCAAGCCGATCTGGCCCTGGTCACCCAGGCGCTGGATGTCATTGAGGACGTGGTGCGCGGGCTTTAGGCCGGTGGATCCTCATCCCACTGCGCCAGCAGTGCCGGTAACTGGCTCAAGCGTTCCAGGCGGGCATCCGGTGTGACCGGGGCGGGGGTGATCTGCACGAGGCTCGGTTCGATGTGCCGGGTTAACCAGACCCCGCGCATGCCCACCTGTTGGGCACCCCACACATCCGCCCAGAGCAGATCGCCGACCATAACCGCCTGCGCCGCCTCCACGCCAAAGCAATGCAAGGCGTGGGTAAAGATTGCGGCGTGTGGCTTGCGCCACCCCACCGCAGCAGAAACAATAAGGTGTTCCAGATAAGGGTGCAACCCGGCTTTGGTCACCAGGCGATACACATCCGCGGCATCACCGGCATTGGAGATCAACCCCAACCGGTAACCGGCCTGGCGCAAGCGTGCCAGCGTTGGGACGGCGTCGTCATCCGGCTGCCAGCAGTCCTCGGAAGGGGCATAGAACGCCGCCAGCGCCTCGGTCAGGTGCGCCGGCGCCACCTCCAGCCCCTGCGCGCGCAAAATGTCGTCCAAGAGCCGGGCGGTGGGCATTTCGATCTGGGTTTGGTCGCGCCAGCGGTAATAGCGGTGCAGTCGTTCCAGGAACTCCGACTCGAAGGAAGGCGATATCAGGGGATAACCGCGGGCGCGCAGGGCATCCACCATCGCCTGGGCACCGCGGGTCAGAGCCTCGTTCAGATCGCCGGTGTAGAAAATGAGCGTGTGCCCCAGGTCGAAAAAGATGACGGCGATGCGGCGCGCACCCTCGGTCACAGCAATACCTCAATACCCCCACTGCCCCTGATAGCGGTTGAGCAAGACACCTCCGGCCAGGTAACGGCGCAGGTTCTCGGCAAAGAGTTCCACCGCCCGCTGTAAGTAGTAGCGGCTGATCCCGGCAATGTGCGGGGTGATGATCACATTGGGCAGTTTCCAGAAGGGGCTGTCGGCGGGCAGGGGCTCTTCGGGGAAGACATCCAGGGCGGCGCCGGCGATGCGCCGTTCCTGCAAGGCCTGGAGCAGGGCCGAGCTGTCCACCACCCCGCCGCGGCTGACATCTACCAGATAGGCGGTGCGCTTCATTGCCGCCAGGGCTTCGGCGTTGATGATCCCACGCGTGGCCGGCGTCAGCGGCAGGCAGATGACGACAAAATCGCACCCCCGCAGCATCGAGGTCAGGGCTTGAATGGGATACAGGCGGGTGAAGAGATCCCCGCTGGGGTCTCCCAGCCCGGGGCGGGTGTACCCCTCATCCTCGGGGTGCATCACATCGCGCTTGGTAGCCAGCACGGTCACACCAAAGGGATGGAGAAGGCGGGCAATTTCGCGCCCCACGCTGCCGTAGCCCACAATCCCCACCGTGCTCTCGCGCAGTTCCAGCGGGGCCAGGCGCTCCCAGCGATCCCCCGGCCACTCGGCCCGGCGCTGGAGGGCAAACACCTCCGGCAGATGGTGACCTAACGCCAGCATCATCATCACCGCATGCTCCGCCACCTGTGAAGCCGCGGCACCGCTGAGCGTGGTGAATTGCACCTCGGGCTTTTGCAACAGCGGGGCATTGAGCAGATGATCCATGCCCGCGTAGTGAACCTGCACCCAGCGCAGGTTAGGCGCCCGCTCGGGCGTAGGAAGCACCGAATCGGTATAGAGCACCTCGGCCTGCGCCCACAGATCCGGCGGAACCTCTTCAGGACGGCGGGCGGGGTGTACCGTCAGGCGCAAACGGGGTGAGATCTCCCGCAGTAGCGAAACTAGCGGCTCCGGGAACGCCACGGTGATCAGCACATGCACAGGCGTGGTCGCCATAAGGTTGCCTCCCATCTACCGATAATCAACGGATATATATCCCTTGTGGATCCAGTTCCTCGCGCAGGATGCGCAGTTCCTCGGCGGTCGGGGGTTCGGTCCGGCGCAGGTTGGCGGCCACCTTGAGCGGCCAACCGGTATTGGCCTGCACCTGCTCAACCGTCGCCCCGGGGTGCAGGGCGGTGAGCACCAGTTCGCCGTTCTCATCCGGTTCCAGGATGCCCAAATCGGTCACGACGGCCTGCGGCCCGCCCCCGCGCACGCCGCTG
>CAYRUO010000083.1:0-3198 GCA_964427505.1 uncultured Thermanaerothrix sp. | reverse complement strand
CCAGGCTGGAGGTGATGGCCATGTCAATCCGCCGCAGGGCCTGCACCCGTTCCAGACGTCGCTGGGCGTCTTCAAACAGATGGGCGTTTTCCAGCGCCGCGGCGGCCTGATGGGCGAAGGCTTGCAGGGTCGCCAGGTGCTCGGCATCGAAAAAGTTGACGCGGTCACTGTAGAGGGCCAGCGCACCCAGCACCCGCCCGCGGTTGATCAGCGGTAGGGCAGCGTTACTGCGCAAACCCAGGCTGAGGGCGATCTCGCGCCAGGGCATAAAGCGAGGGTCGGTGGCGTGATCCGGGGTGATTTGAGGCTGGCCGCTGCGGATGGCGCGCCCGACCGGCCCCATGCCCTCCGGCGTCTCATCCCAGCGCACGCGGATACTGCGCGGGTAGGGGTGATCGGGCGGATACTGGCTGAGCAGGCGCACCCGCCCGTCGGTCTCGGCTAGGCCAACCCAGGCCACCTGCAGGCCGAAGATCTCAACGCAGGCCTGAGCGGTGGCGGCGGCGACATCTTCCAGGTTGGGGCTGCTAGCCAGGCGCTGAGCCCCCTCATAGAGCGCGCGCACGATTTGCAACTGCATGGCCAGGTCTTGCTCGACGGCTTTACGACGGGTGATATCCTGGGTATAGCCGATCAGCCGCAGGGGCACGCCCTCGGCATCGCGTTCGATTTCAATGCGTTCCTCCACCCACTTGATGCGCTCACCGATGGTCAACCGGAATTCAAGCGTAGAGGATTGGCCGGCTAACCCGGCTTGCCAGACCTGCTCTACCTGGGGGTAATCATCGGGGTGCACCCGCTGCATGAACGCCAGGTAAGACGGTTCATGCTGTGGATCCAATTCCAGGATGCGGTACATCTCGTCTGACCAGGTCAGGCGGTTGGCGACCAGATCAAACGACCACGATCCCAGATGGGCGATGGCCTGGGCGCGTTCAAGCGCCAGATGGGCCTGGCGCAGAGCCGCTTCGGCCTCTTTGCGCGCCGTCACATCACGCCCGATGCCCTCGATGGCGATCAGGCGGCCCTCGGCATCGAAGATCGGGACGTTGCGCTGCTCAATCCAGACGATATGCCCGTCCTTGTGAATCCAGCGCATTTCCAGCGGCGTGCCAGGGGCAATCTCACCGCGGGCAATTCTTTCCAGTAGCGGACGATCCTCGGGATGGATCAAGCGTACCCCCAGGTTCGGGTCACGGTAATGTTCTTCGGGGGTATAGCCGATGATGGCTGTGGCTGCCGGGCTGACGTACTCGAACCCCGGCTCCGGCCAGAAGCGATAGCGGTAGATGAGATCGGGGGCGTTCTCGGCCAAGCGGCGGAAGCGCGCTTCGCTCTCGCGCAGGGCGGCCTCGGCCTGCTGGCGCAGGGCTTCGCGCTGTTCCAGGGCATCGGCCAGGGCATCAAAGGCCCGCCCGATTTGATCTACCTCATCGGTGCTGGTTTTCAGCCCGGTGCGTGAGGTCAGGTCACCGCCGATCAGGCGGCGTACCGCGGCCAGAATCTGGTGCACCCGCCGTGTGACCAACCATTCGCCCCAAACCCAGGCCAGGATCATCGTCAGCAGGGTTGCGCCCCCCATCAGCCAAAGCAAGGTGGTCAAGGTACGGTTGACGGTTGCGTAGGCCACGGTGGTGGGAATACCGACAAAGAGGTAGCCCCACGCGTCTTGAAAGGACGTGACCGGTGTATAGCCGTAGAGGCGTTTGACGCCGTCCAATCCCACATCCTCGCTCACACCGGGGCGCAACTGGGCGATGACCTTCTGCACCAGAGGGCGGTCGGCCAGCGAAAGGCCAAACAGGGTGACTTCCTGGGGGTAGCGCGCGATGATCGTCCCTTGACGATCCAGCAGGGTTACGGTGGTGCCCGCGGGCAGGTCTAGGTTCGCCAGCAGGTTGCTCAGGTAGCGGGCGTTGAGGCCGAGGAAGACCACGCCGATCGTGCCTTGTCCGGCCCTTTTCAGGGGAAACGCTAGATGCAAAGTAGGTAACCCGGTGATTTTGCCGAACCCGAACGTGCCAACGGCGAAACTTCCATCGTGGAGCGCAGTTTGAAACCAATCACGGTCGCCGAAGTTCACCGCCTGCCCGTAGGGGATGGAGGAACACACCAGGTTGCCTGCCGTATCTGCAACCCCGACCAGGGTGTAATAGGGATGGGCGTAGTAGAGTTCGCGCAGCAGGGTACTGCAGGCGGGGCGATCCAGGTTCTGCACCGCCTCCATCCGCGCGACTAACATCAAGGTTTCACGCCCCTGCTGGATTAAGGCTTCCTGGGAGATGGCGGCCAATTGGGCCAGGTTAAGCGCCGTCTGGCCGGTTTGCCGCAGGGCTTCGCGCTGATTCTGGGCGATGCCGATGAGCACCAGGCCGAACAGCGGCAGGGCGCCCATCAGTACCAGAAGCACCAGACGGAAGCGCAGACTCCCCAACCAACGCATGCCGTGTGTTTTTCCCCTCTCTACACCCAACGTTTGGGTAGCGGAATTTGATCTGTTGTGAGAACGTCGGGCGATTCTAATGTATCGTTAGAGACCACGCGCACTTGGCTTGCTCTGACCAGACAATTCTCATCGCAATAGTGATTCTCCCACAAAGTAAAAGGATGGGCAAGCGCGCTGGCCTAACAATCGCCTAACATTTATAAGGTTAACGCCGCCGGTTTCTGCCTTTTTCACAACGTTCACAAAAAAACTGCCCGCCATAACGGCGGGCAACATGAGGCGGGGAGGGCGGGATTCGAACCCGCGGTCGAGGTTTTAACCCCCGACAACCACTTAGCAGGCGGCCCCATTCGACCTCTCTGGCACCTCCCCACGATCAGGGCCAGCGGAGGGAGTAGGATTCGAACCCACGGTGAGGCGTTCGCCCCACACCTGTTTTCAAGACAGGCGCCTTAAACCACTCGGCCATCCCTCCGGCTGTTGGCGTTTTAGATTTTAGCATAAATTGAGCGACTCAGCAAGCGGGCGCTGGGTTCAACAACAGACCATTTCCTGCCATATCCAGCAAGGCCGTAGGTTGGGAAAATTCAGTTGAAACCCACCTAAAAACGCATTTGCTAACGGCTTGAGCGATTCGTGTTTGCCCGCGGGAAGGATTTAGCAAAGGACTTGAGAAAACCCCTGGCAAAAAGGACCGAGATTAATAACCCTTCAGAGAATTTTGGCGTAAATTATTAAGTAGGCGTGACGAT
>CAYRUO010000082.1:0-3220 GCA_964427505.1 uncultured Thermanaerothrix sp. | reverse complement strand
GGTTGCCGAAGACCAGGTCGGGCAGGGGCAGGGGCTGGGTGCGTTCGCTGGAATGAAAGGCGGTCGGGCTGGCCAGGTGTAGGGTCAGGCGGCGCGGCGGGCGGTGGTGGGGCAAGAGGTGCCGCGCGCCCAATTCGGCGAACGAGGTCGCCGCCGCCCAGGGGTGCTCACTTTCGTCCATAGCCACCGCAACCACCTCGAAAGACGCGGCGTCCAAAGGGATAAGCGTCCCCGGCATCAGCATGCCCTCCCGCGCCGCCTGCATCAGGATCGCCGCAACCTCGGCAGTGAGCGCGGTAAAGCGCAGGGTGTAACGCTGATCGGGGTCGAGATGACCGTGAGGAAAACTGCCCAGCAGGTTCGAGGCGGTGAAAGGACGCACGCCTTCCTCATCGTGGAGACGACTGGCCAGGTCGGGGTCGGCGGCGCCGATCACGCGTAGGAAGAAGGCATGCGCGGCGCGCCCCCACCAGCGCGGTAGGGGACGCGAGGTCTGGATAGATTGCGGGGCCGGGCGCAGGATAAGGACAAGGGAAAGCAAATCAGGGGCGGAAGTGCTCATCGCCCCTGATTTTATCATAGGACACCGTGCCTACGCCGCGCTTCAGCGCGTCAACTGCACCTCGACCTGGAGCACCAGGGCGTCGGCTTCCACGGTGATCTCACGCAGGCTAACGCGGTCACCGGCGCGGCGCATCTGTTCCTGCAACTGGTCGCTCAGCAGGCGGTTCAGGGTTTGCAACTGCGCTTCGCTCACCGCCACGCCGGGGATCTCCAGGCGGGTGATGGTGACCTGAGGCAGGCCGTCTTGCACGGCAAAACGCATCTCGGCCTGGCCGCCGACGGCCGGGGTATTTTCGGCTTGGGCATGCATTGCCACGGCCAGCCCATCCGGCGGCAGGAAGGTGATGGTATCCACCGTCACGGTCAAGGGGTTACTGCCCTGCTGGGCGGTATAGGCTTTGACCGCCAGATCTACCAATTGGCGCAGGGCAGTTTCATCCAGCCGCACCGGCACGATCAGACGACCTTCTTCGACCTTGGCTCTGCATCCCCCCAGCGCTGCCATCACCACCACCAGTACGAACAACAGCAGGATTTTGCGCATGATCTCACCTCACAGAACGCTAAAAAATGAACCGCATCCGACAGGGACGATTCTAACCCAAAACGCGCCGAGGATGGGGAAACAAAAAAACCGGGGCATGCAGGACACCCCGGTTGAGGCAGGCGGGTTAGCACTCAGGCCGGCTGGCCGACCACCTCGGTATGCACGTTGAAGCGCGGCGGACGTTCGAGGTGCTTCTTCACCGCGCACTGCTCGGCGGAACGCACCAGGGCGTCATAATATTTTTGCGGGAAGGTCGGCGGCACCTGGATCTCCAGATCTACTTCATCCACCATGCCGGTCATAGGGTCACTGCGGACGCGCTGGATGATGCGAATGCCGTCGGTGGGCAGGCCGCGCTGACGGCAGAACCCCAGGACGTAAATCCCGGCGCAGGTGCCGATGGATGCCAGAAAGACGGCGAACGGGGTCGGGGCAGATCCCTCGCCGCCGCCCATCGGGGGCTGGTCGGTTTTGACGGTATAAGGGCCAAAGTGGGCATCTACACGCGCCCCACCCGGAAAGTCAATGATCATTTCCATAGTTATTTATCCTCCACATGCGGTTTGTGACTTATATCACTTATTCAGATGCGCCGGGCGCTGAAAAGTTGCACCGCCGGCGGGTAAGGCTGTCGGTTGGGGCTGAGGGCGCCAGAAGTAATACCAGTAGCAAAAGACGGCCAGGGTGTAGAGCACCAGGGTGCCGAGGAAGGCGGGCGCAAAGCCGTAGTGCACCTGGATCCAACCGCTCACGGTGGGGCTGAACGCCCAGCCGAAGTTGTTGGCCATGCTGACCAGGCTGGCGACCGTGCCGCGCGCGCCGGGTTCTACCCGTTCCATCACAAACGCCTGATACACCGGCAGGCCCATATTCATCAGGGTCAGGCGGATGTAGTAGGCGGCGGCGCTGAGCGGGAACCAGGGGGCAAAGCCCATCAGCGCCAGGAAGGGGATCGAGAGCAGTTGCGTCACCACCACCAGCGGCACCTTGCCCCAGCGGTCGGCCAGGGGCGGGGCGATGAGCAGGCCCAACCCCATCGCCAGCGACCCCCAGGCGAAGAGGGTGCCGATGACCGGGTCGGGCTGGTGGTGCACCTGGCGGTAAAAGACGTTCATAAAGGGCATGATCAGCCCGGCGCCGATGGAGGTGAGGAAGGTAGGCAGGATCAACTTGCCGATGGTGTTGAACTCCCGCCCCAGGTAGGATAAAGGCGCAAACAGCGAGCGCTCGGCGCGCGCCAGGTGCAGAGGGCGCAGGAAGAGCAGGGGCAGTAAGCCCAGCGCCGCCGCGGCCACGATGGCACCCAGCGCCAGGGCGTAGGCGGTGGCACTGGTGGGGGCGACGCCACGCCACACCCCCAGCCAGGTGGGGAGGTAGCCGCCGACCCAGTTGCCGATGAACCCGGAGACCGTCTGCAAGCCCGAGGTGAAAGAAAAGAGGTAGGTGCGTTCCTTCTCGCCGCTGTTTTCCATCAGGAACGGCCCCATGGTCACCCCACTCAGGCTCTGTGCCAGCCCCAAGAGCAGGTTCATGCTGACAAAGACGCCCACCGAGGGGAAGAGCACCATCGCCACCACCGCCAGCCCGCTCAAGCCGCTCCCCAGCAGAAGGGCCGGCTTGTGCCCCAACCGATCCACCAGGTAACCCATGGGCAGGGCAGAGAGCAGGGCGCTCAAACTGCTGAGGGCGATCAGCGTGCCCAACAGGGCTTCATCGTAGCCCAGGGCGAGGACATAGAAGTTGAACAGCAAGCGGAAGACCCCCATCGCCGCGCCGCTGATCACCACACTGAGCAGGTAGAGGCGGGCGTTGAGGGAGAATGCCGCCAAGCGGTCGGCGTAAAGGCGCAAGAGGGTCGAAAGGCGGGAGGTAAATGCGGGCATCGGGGTTATTCCGAAGATGAGGGATGAGAATCGGGATGCAGGAAGGCTTCGAGGTCGGTGAAGGCGGCGGTGATGGCCTCGCGGCGCAGGGCGTAGCGCCGTTCGCCCTCGCGGGTGATGGTGATGTGCACCAGGCCGGCCAGGCGCAGGGCTTGCAGGTGGTGCACCACGGTCGGCGGGCGCAGGCGCAATTGGCGCGCCAAACCGCTGGGGGTTTGCGGGCCCT
>CAYRUO010000081.1:0-3438 GCA_964427505.1 uncultured Thermanaerothrix sp. | reverse complement strand
GGCGCCAAGGCGGTGGGCGTGACCGCCGGCGTCGCCCCCCAGGCGGTGGCACAGGCGCTCAGCCCCAGGCTGATCACCAGCAGGAGCACCCCCCAACTGCCGCGCCTGTGCCCATAACCCAGAAAGGAGAGGCCTTTCATCATCGTTACAGGATGCCCCGAAGGGGCTTAGACCTTCTCGCCGCGGATGAAGGCTTCGGTCATCTCACGTGCGACTTCATCTTTGAATTGCTTGGGCGGGGTCTTCATGAAGTAAGCCGCCGGGCCGTAGAGCGGGCCGCCGATGCCGCGATCCAGCGCCAGTTTGACACAGCGGATGGCATCAATGACCACCCCGGCGGAGTTGGGTGAATCCCACACTTCCAGTTTGGCTTCCAGGTTGAGCGGCACCTCGCCGAAGGTGGTGCCTTCCATGCGGATGTAGCACCACTTGCGGTCGGTCAGCCAGGGCACGTAATCGCTCGGCCCGACGTGGATGTTTTCTTCCGGCAGGGTGTAGGGCAGCATGCTGGTCACCGCGCCGGTCTTGGAGATCTTCTTCGATTCGAGGCGTTCGCGCTCCAGCATGTTCAAGAAGTCGGTGTTGCCGCCGAAGTTGAGTTGGTAGGTGCGATCCAGGCGCACCCCACGGTCAACGAAAAGGCTGGTCAGCACGCGGTGCAGGATGGTCGCCCCAACCTGGCTTTTAATGTCATCGCCGATAATGGGCAGGTTTTGGTCCATAAAGCGCTTTGACCAGTATTCCGAACTGGCGATGAAAACCGGGATGGCGTTGACGAAACCACAGCCGGCATCCAGCACCTGCTCCACATACCACTTGGTCGCCATTTCCGAGCCCACCGGGAGGTAATTGACCACGACATCGGTGCCGGTATCTTTGAGGATCTTGACGATATCGGCAGTCGGGCCGGGGGCTTTGCGCACGATCTGGCTGAGGTATTTGCCCAGCCCGTCGTGGGTCATGCCGCGGTACACCGGCACGTTGAGGTGGGGCACATCGGCAAACTTATAGGTGTTGTTCGGGTAGGCGAAGATGGCCTCGGAGAGGTCTTTGCCTACCTTAGTATCTACTACATCGAAGGCCGCCGAGAATTCGATATCGCGGATGTGATAGCCGCCCAGGTTGACGTGCATCAGCCCGGGGATGCGGTCGGTATCCGCCGCGTTGCGATAAAAATACACCCCCTGCACCAGGGATGAGGCGCAGTTGCCAACGCCAATGATGGCCACGCGGACTTTTTTGCCGTCACTCATCGGTTACTACTCCTGCACGAAGATTATTAATTTGGAAAGGGGTGCTGTGGCTCAGCACCCCTTGATTATACCCTCCGCGGGAGGGGAACGGGAGGGCTGGAGCTAGGGACGGGCGACGAAATTCAGCGTCAGTTTGACCTTATCCTCGGTGCGCAGGATGCCGACCAGGTCAATCGGGCCGATGCCGAAATCGCTCATCAGGATGGTCGTGGTAGCCGTCCCGCTCAGGGTTTGGCCCTCCAGCCGTGCCGTTACGTCGAAGGTGACCGGGCGGGTGGTCTCGCGCACGGTCAGATCGCCGCGAATGCGGAAGGTGTAGTCCTGCCCTTCCACGTAGGTCGTGGGCAAGCCCTCGACGGCGGTGGGGACGAAGGTCACCGTGGGGTAGCGCGCCGATTCCAAGGCGTTGTTGCGAAGGTAGTTATCGCGGCGCGGGCTGTCGGATTTCAACTGGCTGATGTCAATGGTGATCGGCCCAAGGCGGCTGGCCGGTGGATCGGCCAGGTTGGCTTCAATCTGCCCTTCAACCGCCGTGGTGACCCCCACGGCGAGGTTGAAGCGGTTGTTCTGGTTGAAGAAGGTCTCGCCGACCTCGTAAGAGGCCTGTGATTCACCCGGCACGATCTTGAAGATTACAACATTTCCGCCGCCGGCTGCCGCGGTGGTGGGGGTAGGCGCAGAGGTTGGGGCGACGGGCGGCGTAGGCGGCAGGGGGGTAGGGGTGGGTGGGGCGGCGGTGAAGGTGGCAGTGGGGGCGAGGGTAGGGGGCGCCGGCGCGCAGGCCAGCAATCCCAATCCGATCCATATGATCCAAATCCATGATCTGTGTTTCATCAGAACCTCCATCGGCAAACCAGAAAGAGACCCGCACCTGTAATGTCTCATAGTTTACCATAATTGTCAAAAATTGATTTTCACCCCCTTTTTTCCTATAATGGTCAAAAAAGGGGTGGTAAATATGAGAACAAAACTTTGGCTTTCTCACCTGCGGCGCATGAGCGCGGTGATTGGGCTGGCGGTGGTGATGTTGGCGGCCTGTGCCGCGCCGGGGCAGGAAGCGCCGACCGTGCCACCCACGCCCAACCCCACCCTGACCGCGGTTGGCGGCGGAGAACGGCCTTCACCGATCCCCCCTGTGGTTACCTTCTCTGGCCCAACCCCCACCCTGCCGCCCCCGCCGGGTGGGTTCGGCAGTCCGGCCTGCGAGAATCCCTATCTGCCGGTGCGCGTGGGCGCGACGTGGGACTACCGCCTCAGCCAGGAAACCACCGATACCTTTACCCGCTCGATTATCGAGGTGAGCGCGGACGGCTTCGTGGATCAGGACGAATTTTCCGGCGGCGGGGTGCGCCAGGGGCGCTGGCAGTGCGAGGACGGCAATCTGATTTACCTGACGCCGGGAGCGGTCGCCGGCTCGGTCGTTGCCGCGCCGATGCAGACGGATGTCACGGTGGAGTCGAATGAGGGTTTTTATCACCCGGCCGAGCCGCGCCCTGGGCAGATTTGGCATCAGAAGACGGTCATTCGCGGCAAGAGCACCTTGGAGGGGGAGGTCGTGGTTGAGACGCGTAACGAGGTGGATTATGCCTGCCGGGTCGAGGATGTCGAGACCATCACCGTGCCGGCCGGGACGTTCGACGCCCTGCGGGTGACGTGCGAGGTTCATCAAACCATCAGCGTGGTTGGAGGGATAACGTTCGAAGTCGAGGAACGTAGCACCCAATGGCTGGCGCGCGGCGTGGGCATGGTCAAAACCGTCGGTCAGACCAACGACGAACCCCCCTACACGATTGAACTGCTGGCGTACCGCCTGCCGTAGGGGGGCTAACCTACACCCCGATTTGGTGTTTTATCCTGCTAACTGCACTCGGAACAAATCTTTGGGTTCACAGAAGCATGCCCCCACCTATCTTAGGCCTCTGGCTGGGGATTGGTGTGATTCTTGCACCGTGGGTGGAAGAGCATTTCTTCCGCGCCGCGCTGCTGGATGCGATGGCCGCACGCTGGGGCCGCTCGCGCGCTGTGGTGCTCTCGGCAGCGCTGTTTGCCCTGGGGCAGGGGCGGCCCCTGTTGCTTCTCCCGGTCTTTGGCCTGGGACTGGCACTGGGCGGGTTGCGCCTGCGCCGCGGCACCTGGCACGCCGCCGCTTGGGCGCACATGGGGATCAACCTCGCCCTGGGCGGCT
>CAYRUO010000080.1:0-3439 GCA_964427505.1 uncultured Thermanaerothrix sp. | reverse complement strand
AATTATAGACTAATTAAGTAGCAAATATCAGGATACTTGTAGCCTTTTCGTATGACGCATGACACTACCCAAGGCTTGGGGGAGCGTTCCATAATCAAGATAGAACCCATCCCAGCCCGCCTCGTTGTCATTAATTTCCATACCAACCAGGAGGAACGGATGCCCCCCAAGGGACGAATTGTCGTTAACGATTTATACTGTAAGGGTTGTGAGTTATGTGTAGCGGCCTGTCCCCAAGAGGTGATGGGGTTAGATATGAGCCGTATCACCGTCAAGGGTTATCACCCGGCGACGCTGGTCAAGGAAGGCTGCACCGGTTGCGGGGTGTGCGCGGTGGTCTGCCCTGAGGCGGCCATCACGGTCTATCGTGAAGCGGTGCGTCCGCGTGTTGCGGCAGCCGCGGCTTAGGAGGCAGCCCATGGCGCGCGAGTTGTGGAAAGGGAACATTGCCATTGCCGAAGCCGCGGTGCGGGCGGGGTTGGAGGCTTATTTCGGCTACCCCATCACGCCGCAGACGGAATTGCTGGAATACCTCTCCATGCGCATGCCCGAACTGGGGCGGGTCTTCGTCCAGGCCGAAAGCGAATTAGGCGCAATCAACATGGTTTACGGTGCGGCCTGCACCGGGGTGCGGGTGATGACCTCGTCCTCCAGTCCGGGCATCAGCCTGATGATGGAGGGTTTATCGTACATCGCCGGCACCGAGGTGCCGGTGGTGCTGGTGGATGTTATGCGCGGCGGCCCGGGGTTGGGTAACATTGCGCCGGCGCAGGGGGATTACAACCAGATCGTCCACGGCGGCGGGCACGGTGATTACCGCCCAATCGTCCTGGCGCCTTCCAGCATCCAGGAAGCGATTGACCTGACCATGCTGGCGTTTGACCTGGCTGAGGCCTATCGTGCTATCGCGGTGGTCTTGCTGGACGGCAGCCTGGGGCAGATGATGGAGCCGGCGGAGATGCCCCCGATGCGCCCGCTCAAGACCACCTACCCCGATTGGGCGGTGCGCGGCGCGATGGGGCGCGAGCGGCGCGTGCTCTCTTCGATTTACCTCGATCCACCGCTGGAAGAAGAGGCGAATTTGCGCATCCTGCGCCGCTGGGTGCAAATTGAGGCAAATGAGGTGCGCTACAAGGGCTATTACCTGGATGATGCCCGTTTCGTCGTGGTCGGTTTTGGCACGGCGGGGCGGGTGGCGCTTTCGGCGGTGCGCGCGGCGCGGGCCGAGGGTATTCGGGTAGGGTTACTGCGCCCGATCACCGTCAGCCCCTTCCCGACCAAGGTGATCCGCGAGTTGGCCGACCAGGCCGAGGGCTTCCTGGTGGTGGAGATGAACACCGGCCAGATGCTAGAAGACGTGCTCCGCGCCGTGGAAGGGCGCGCGCCGGTGGAATTCTTTGCCCGCGTCGGTGGGGTGATGCCCTTGCCGGATGAAGTCCTGGATGAGATCAAGCGCATGGCTACGACGCCGCTCACCGTGGACGGCCATCCTCGGGATCGCTGGTTACAACGCATGTTAGCGCACGCTTAGGGAGGAACGCGCATGACCCTCGCAGATTTGGAAACACTGGTCTATGCTCGTCCGGCATCGCTGACCGAGATGCCGACGCACTACTGCCCCGGCTGTACCCACGGGGTGGCGCATCGTCTGATCGCCGAAGTGATTGATGAGATGAACTTGCGCGAGCGCACCATCGGCGTGGCGTCGGTGGGGTGCTCGGTGTTTGCCTATAACTACTTTGATTTTGATTGGGTGCAGGCGCCGCATGGGCGCGCGCCGGCCATGGCGACCGGTGTCAAGCGTGTCCTGCCCGACCGCGTGGTCATCACTTATCAGGGGGATGGGGACATGGCCTCGATTGGGATGGGCGAAGTGGTGCACGCGGCGGCGCGGGGCGAGAACATCACCGTCTTCTTTATCAATAATGCCAACTACGGCATGACCGGCGGGCAGATGGCGCCCACCACCCTGCCGGGACAAAAGACCACCACCTCGCCGCGCGGGCGGGATGTGGAGACGCAGGGTTATCCGGTGCGCGCGGCGGAACTGCTGGCCACCCTGGAGGGCGCCAGTTACGTGGTGCGCCGCAGTCTGCACGACCCCAAGAACATCCGTCTGGCCAAAAAAGCCATTCGCCTGGCGTTGGAAACGCAGGTGCGCGGTCTGGGCTTCTCAATGGTCGAACTGCTCTCCATTTGCCCGACGAATTGGGGCATGACCCCGGTGCAGTCGCTCAAATGGCTCGAAGAGCATATGATCCCCTACTTCCCGCTCGGGGATTACAAAGTGCATCCGGCGGTCGCCGAGATCAAGGTCTAGGGAGGGTGAGCAACCATGCAAACCGAGATCATCATTGCCGGTTTTGGCGGTCAGGGCGTGCTCTTCGCCGGGCAACTGCTGGCCTACGCCGCCATGGATAACGGCCTGGAAGTGACTTGGATCCCTTCCTATGGCCCGGAAATGCGCGGCGGCACCGCCAACTGCACGGTGATTATTGCCGATGAGGAAATCGGCTCGCCGATAGTGCGCAATCCGCAGGTGGCGCTGGTGCTCAACCGCCCCTCGCTGGATAAATATGAGCCGCTGGTCAAACCGGGCGGGCTGTTGGTGGTCAATGCCTCGCTGGTGGATCGCAATGTAGACCGGCGCGATATCCGCACCGTGCTGGTGCCGGCGAACGAGATTGCCGAACACCTGGGCGACCGCCGCGTGGCCAACATGGTCATGCTGGGCGCCATGCTGAGCAACCAGCCCATCCTCAGCCTGGAAGCGGTGACCAAGGCGATGGAAGAGCACCTGCTCTCGCGCCATCGCAATCTGTTGCCGCTCAACGTGGCGGCGCTGCAAGAGGGCGCCAAATACCTGGCCGGGCAACTGCAATCGGCCTGACGTTCTGAGGCGCGGGCAACCCCCGCGCCTTTATCATCGCCGGGCCAGATGCAGGCTTCGCCCATCGCTGGTGAGTTCCAGCGTGCCGTGCAGGCCGGTCGCCAGCCAGCCCGCCGGTATGGGCTGACCGGGTTGGCCTAATAACAGCCCCAGACCGGACATCTCAGCGCCCGGGCTCACGGCGTCCGCGCCGCGCAGGATGAGGCCATCCAGGGTCACCCCTTGGGCGTTAAGATGTGCCAGCGTCTCGGTGGGCCAGACCGTACCGGCGATGAGCAGGTCGAGATCGCCGTAGTGCACCAACAAAGGTACCTGCTCTTGTTCGGCGGGGAGCACGTCCAGGGCCAAGCCGGACGGGAGTTCCAGCAGGTGCGCGGCAGTTAGTGATTGCTGAGGGATGCCGGCGGTGTCCAGAGCCTGCGCCAGGCGGGCGTGGGTGCGCGTGGCGGTGGGAGCGGTTGCCCAGAACACCTGCCCGATAGTGTAGCGCTGGAGGGTCACAGCCAGCCCTTCCAGCGGTGCGGCGCGGGGGCTGGTGAGGATCAACCC
>CAYRUO010000079.1:0-3542 GCA_964427505.1 uncultured Thermanaerothrix sp. | reverse complement strand
GCGGCGGCGTGGGCGAAGCCTCAGGGGGGCGTTGGGGTTGGGCAGAAGTCGGGCGCAGGGGCGGCGGGGTAGGCGAAGGCGCGGGTTCGGCACAGGCCGCCAGCAGAGCGACCAGAATGAGCGTCAAGATCCAGGTGCGCATGGTCATCACTCCTTTGAGGCGATTATAGCATGAGCGATTGGAGAGAAGGCGCGGGGCGTAGAACGAAGAGCCGGGGTTGTCATCCGGCCGCCGCCTGCCCAGGTCGCCCTGAAAGCGCAACCCACCCTTATTCGTCCGGGGCTGAACCTTGGCTACCATTTGAACAAAAATCTCCCCAGCAAGGGCCGGCAGTTTACCAATACCTTAACATTTTGCCCGACCGTTGGTGGCCGGCTCACTTCCGCGGCACATGCGCCAGCAGGATCGCCTCTAACTGATCTAGGTGGGCCAGATTAATAAAATAATCGCAATGTTCCCACAGCCGCTCAAAATCCGCCCGCCGTGCCAGCCATCCCCCACCGTCCACAAAATTGACAAAGGCTCGATTTTCGCGATAACGGGTATTGTGATGGCGAATGCTGTCGTAGGCTTGTAGCATATCACGTGCCTTGGTGCTCTGACCGCTACTGGTGGTCTCTTGGAAAGAGGACATGATGATAACCCATGGGTCATCGAGCGAAGGGATGGCAAAATCGAGGTTGACCTCGGTAAAACGCGAACGCCCTTGCTCATAGCCGATTCCGTAGCGTGCCTGCATCTGATCCAGGTAGCCCGCGATACGTTGCTCCACATAGTATCCTTTGCGCCCGCTATAGGTGCCGATCAAGGCACGTTTATAACGCACCCGCTGCGCTGCCGGAGGTGAGATAAACAGGTTGGCTAGATCGAGCATTTCGAGATAATAGCGAGGGACAAAACGCTGCAATTCCGGATCATCCTTGCCGTGCAGAAGAGTTGTGGCGATAACCTGGGCAAAATCGGCATCACGTTTTAGGCGATTCTTAATCTTCTCAATAGACCATTCCCGTTCCACTGCGAATACCGCCCATTCCGGTTGCCAGGCGGCTTGAGCGTCTTGGATTCGCCCCAACCGCCGCAATAGTGTGACGACTCGCTGAAACTTCTCGGTCGAGAAGCCCACCTCTAACAGTACCAGATCGAGGAAATCGGGATTTTCATGCAGTAGAGCCGCTAATTGAGGGCTAGAAGGCACGCTCTGTTCCTCAAAGCCATAGCGCTGGGCCAGTTTCATGATCTCATTTACGCGCTGATCAATCTCATCTTCCAGGGTTTCATCCACGAAAAAGATAGTGGTGGTGTTCCAGGCTTCATCCAGGCTTATTTTTGGCGGTGTTGCCATTCTCTACCTCCAATTTAGCCGCTTTGAGTGCCTTACCCCAGGTGGGGAACGTTTGCATAAAAGCCTGCAAGCCATAGCGGCTGAACTGCTGTACGTCCTCAGGGGTGGGCAAACGTCCCAGTTGACGCGCTAATTCGCGCAGTTCCAACTGCAACGCCTTCTTGGTGTAAGGGGCTTTGGGCTTGCTCAAACTGGTACGGCGAATCTCGCCCCACGTTTTAATCTGTTCCAGTTTCTCACGGGTGATCTGAACGTAAACCTCGTCAATATCAATGGCAAGGTAGTGCCGCCCCAGGCGTGCTGCCACCACCGCCGTGGTGCCGGTGCCGGCAAGGGCGTCCAGCACCACATCCCCTGGGCGAGAGGTCAAGCGGATGATGCGCTCCATCAAGGCATCGGGCAACTGGCACGGGTGATAATCGCGATCACGCCGATGTTTGATGCGGTGAATATCCCACCAAAAGTCGGTGAGCGGTTCTTTTTCATCTTCCCCGCGCGCTTTGCGCTGGCGAATGCAAGCCGAGCGCAGGCAGTAGAAGCGTGCATCCAAGGCCGCCAGTTCTTCGTAGTTGAAGACAAAATCGGTAGGGTGTTTGGTGTAAAAGAGAAGCGCATAATGCGCGGGCATCAGTTTGCCTCGTGGCTCCGAAAGCGCGTCCCATACAATCCAATTTTGAAAGTGCAGGCGGCGGTTCAGGTAGTGCGCGTGATACATGGCCCATCGTGGGAGGTTAAGCACAAAGAGCGAACCCGTTGGTTTAAGAACACGGATATATTCGCTCAACCAGGACTCACACCACGCAAGGTAGGCACGGCGGTCTTTCTCGTCCTCATAGACGTTATAGGCTTTATCCAGGTTGTACGGTGGGTCGGCAAATACCACATCCACCGATTCATCCGGAAGGCGCTTAAGCACCTCGAGTGCATCCCCTTGGATGACTGCATCCACAAAATCAGAGGGCAAGGTCAAAGGCGCTTCCTCGAACGAGGGAAGCGTAATCGGCTCAGCCCTCACGCCGGGCAATGGATACTGCAAGGTTTCAACGCTGTAAAAAGACCGCGGCTCATGCAGTGAGAAAACATTTTCGCGCACCGTCAACCCTTCGCTCGGTGCTATGACCCCATTCCAGCGGTGGTTATCAGGGGATGAGGACTGCGCTGGGGTTACCAGCTTGAGCAATGTCTCGAATACGGCTTCCGACAAACCGGTGTAGTTATCGGCCCGGGGTAAGTGCCGCCACACATCTGAAAGTGCACTCCCTTCGGGGTGCATCAAATGCGCCTTACCGCCCCAATCGCGGAGTGTTCGCCCACAAGCCTTACATGCCTCATGGGGGGCGCGCACACGGTTAATGTGAAAGCGTTCGCCCTTGGCAAACATCAGAATGCCGGCATGGACGGACGGGAGCCCGGCCCGAATCTGCCGCGGCAACGACTCTACCGCAATCCAGTATTTGAACCGCAGGCGGCTGTCGAGATAAACCCCGATGGCGGGCAGGTGCTCTGGCAAGCCCTGAATGAAGAGCAACCCATCGGGCTTCAAAGCGCGTATCGCCGCCTCGAGATAAGGCTTCCAAAGGTTTTCATCCTCAGTCCAACCCATGGCCCCGCCCAAAAGCAGGATCACGTCCTGTGAGGCTTCCGGCAGAGCACGCAAATGATCCAACAAATGCGAACGGTCAATATAATGCAACATGGCTACCTGTATCCAGGATGGATCTTACTTTACAGTCACGTTTCAATTGTACATCAATCCCTTCTTGGCACCTTACTTGCGCCAAAAATCGGCCTGGCCTGTATATAACAACCATCACTCCCTACGCTCTGCCGTATAATTCAAGCAACAGGTGGCCTGATGAATCCTTTCTCGCTCTGGCTGGCTTTAGGGGTCACGCTGGGCTTGTGGCAGGTGGCGCATAGCGGCCCACCCCGCACGCAGTTTGCCCGGCTCGGCTTGGGGGTGGCGGTGCTGACAGCCGCGCTGATCGGTGCCCGCTTGGGGTATGTCATCCTTCACCCCGCCTATTTCCGCACCCACCCTCTGGTCGTTCCCCAGGTCTGGCAAGGTGGGCTGAGCGGGGTTGGGGCGTTGCTCGGCGCCCTGCTGGGCCTGGTCGGGCTGGCGTGGGGGGTGCGCCGCCCCTGGCTGGCGCTGAGCGCCGACCTGCTCCCTCTTTTGCCTACGGTCACTGCCGCGGT
>CAYRUO010000078.1:0-3605 GCA_964427505.1 uncultured Thermanaerothrix sp. | reverse complement strand
GATGGCGGTCGCCGCGGTCTCGGGTTTTTCGACCGGGTGTCCCAGCACCAGCGGGGCGGCGCCGGCGGCCTGCACTCCCAGCAAGCGCGGCAACCCGCTCCCCAGGCGGGCATGATATTGGCGAAAGCCCATCCAATAGGCGGTGATGTTACCGGCATTGCCCACCGGCAGGCACAGCCAGTCCGGCGCGGCGCCAAGGGTGTCGCAGATCTCAAAGGCAGCGGTTTTCTGCCCTTCTAGGCGGTAGGGGTTGAGTGAATTGACCAGCGCGATGGGATACTTCTGGCTGATTTCGACCACCAGCGCCAGAGCATCATCGAAGGAACCTTCGATCTGAATAACCTCGGCGCCGTAGGCCAGCGCGCCGGCCAATTTGCCCAGCGCCACCTTGCCCTGGGGAATGAGGACGATAGCCCGCAAGCCTGCCCGTGCTGCATAGGCCGCCGCCGAGGCCGCCGTGTTGCCGGTGGAGGCGCAAATAACGGCCCGCACCCCGCGTCCCAGCGCCTCACTGATTGCCGCGGTCATCCCGCGGTCTTTGAAGGAACCGCTGGGGTTCAGTCCTTCATACTTGACATAGAGATCAAAGCCACCGCCGAGTTCCTCGGCCAGACGGGGCATAGGAATCAGAGGGGTATTGCCTTCCAAGAGGGTGACCGGACGGGAGTACGGCGGCAGATCCAGCCATTCGCGATAGCGTTCTAACAGGCCGGCGTAGGGTGCGGGCATAACGACCTCGTTTATCAGGTGAAAAGGATAATGGTGATTGTGTTGATTATACCCAAAGCCGGGGTAAGGCAGATGGTCATTTTCGCTGTGCGCGCTGTGGTTCGTGCTTGTGTGGTCGCGATGATTTATAGGGCAGTGGGGGATGTATCCTACGCAGGTTTGAATTGCCCAACGCCGCCGTGGGGATCCACAGATTGGCTGGTGTGAAACCCCAGCCGTGGGATTGAATCCCCTTCCCGCTCGTGCCATAATGTTAATAAAGACATCATATCTGCCACCATCGTTGCCGTGTAACCTAAACGGAGGGAGGGAGCCATGGCAACGCTAACCTTAAGCGTGATCAAGGCCGATGTGGGCGGTTTTGTCGGTCATTCCGCCTGCCACGAAGCACTGTTGGATGAAGCGCGCACACGGTTGGCCCAAGCCCAAGCCAAGGGCGAGATCCTTGATTTCTACGTCACCGCCTGCGGGGATGACCTGCAACTCATCCTCACCCATACCCACGGCACGGATCACCCCGGCATCCATCACCTGGCGTGGGATGTGTTCAAAGCCTGCACCGAGGTGGCGCGGCGGCTCAAACTCTACGGCGCCGGGCAGGATCTGCTGGCAGATGCCTTCTCCGGCAATGTGCGCGGAATGGGCCCGGGGGTTGCCGAGATGACCTTGGAAGAGCGTCCCTCAGAGCCGGTGATCATCTTTATGGCGGATAAAACCTCCGCCGGGGCGTGGAACCTGCCGCTCTACAAGATGTTCGCCGACCCCTTCAACACGGCAGGGCTGGTGATCTCGCCGAGCATGCACGCCGGTTTTCGTTTCGAAGTCCACGATGTGATCGAACACCGCCGTATCATCTTCGACACCCCCGAAGAATCCTATGACCTGCTGGTTTTCATCGGCGCCGCCGGGCGCTACATGGTCAAAGCCGTTTACACCAAACGCGGAGTCATCGCTGCCGTCTCATCCACCCAGCGCCTGGCGTTGATCGCCGGCAAATACGTAGGTAAGGATGACCCGGTGTGCATTGTGCGCTGCCAGGGTGAGTTTCCGGCGGTAGGCGAGGTGCTGGAGCCGTTCACCCTGCCGCATATCGTCGAGGGTTGGATGCGCGGCTCACACTACGGCCCGCTGATGCCGGTGCCGGTGCGGCAGGCGACGCCCAGTCGGTTCGACGGCCCGCCGCGCGTAATTGCGTTGGGTTTCCAACTGGCCGAGGGACGGCTGATCGGCCCGCGCGACCTGTTTGATGATCCGGGTTTCGACGAGGCGCGGCGGCTGTGCAATGTGCTGGCGGACGCACTGCGCCAGCATGGGCCGTTTGAGCCGCACCGCCTGCCGATGGAAGCGATGGAATATACCACCCTGCCCGAGGTGATGGCGCGTCTGGCCGAGCGCTGGCAGCCGTTAGAAGACTAGCCCCGCGCCGCGGGCACCACGGCCCGCAGGACGAAGAGATCATCCTCGCGGTTGACCACCATGGCAAAATCGAAGCGATCCACCGCGGTGCAGTAATCCAGGTCGGAGGGCGGGAAATCGGGACTGCCGAGCGCGAGGAATTTGCGCGCGGTTGAGGAATCACGCACGCGCCGGATAAACGGCGCCGGGGGTGGGTTTTCGCCGCGCAGTAACGCTTCGATATAATCGGCGCAGGCGGCATCTTCCTCACCCCCACCCTCGGCACGCTGACCGGTGATCACAAAAGTGATGGTGTGACCAGGGTATTGGCGCAAGTAGTCGGCGGTGGCGCGGGCAGTGCAAAAGGCGGTTGCCAGGATGTGGCGCGCCTGCTGGGCGCGCACCACGCCCTGGGTGCCGGCAGTGGTGCGCTGGATCAGGGTGCGTCCGCGCAGATCCTGGCCGACAATTTGGGTGGGCGAGTTGCAGAAATCAAAGCCCGGCACGCTGAAGCCGTTCACCTCGCCCACAATTAGGGCGTGAGGAAAGCGTTGTTTGAGCGCGAACGCCTCTTCCACATCGCCGACCAAGAGGACGCATTCGGCGCCGGCGGCTAAGGCATAGGCGGCGGTGCTGAAGGCACGCAGGACGTCAATCACCACCACAATATCGGTGGCTTGGGCACAGGTTTCCAGGGTGGCGCGTTGGAATACAAAAGAAGATGAGGTCATGATCGGCTCGCTGATGATGTGAGTGTGGAAGGTTGAGTAACCGCCTTTATTATGCCTTAAAAAGTGGCGGGTTTTGATCGTTTGAGGGTGGGCGATCCGGATATGACCGTTTTGCCCTGATAATCGGAGGATGGAGAGAGCGCGGAAGCCTTGACGATTCAAAGGTGTTCTGATAAACTCTGCCCGCACTATGAAAAGGCCCAGGAGGGCTATCTTGCCTTCATTTTAGGGCTTTGGTATAATAAGAACCGCTGGAACAGAAACTTAACAACTCATGAGAAGGTGCCGACGTAGCTCAACCGGCAGAGCAACCGCCTTGTAAGTGGTAGGTTATGGGTTCAAGTCCCATCGTCGGCTCAGTTGTGGGCTGGCAGGCGAGGTTGGTCTCCCCAACCCTGCCTGCGAGCCGGCAACGGCTCACCATGTGGGCGGTTACCCAAGTGGCCAAAGGGGACTGACTGTAAATCAGTTGGCGTCACGCCTTCGGAGGTTCGAATCCTTCACCGCCCACCTGCTCGCAAGCGCACCGGCGCAAGGCGGGTCATCTGGAGAACGGCAAGCCCTCATAGCTCAGACGGTAGAGCACGCCCTTGGTAAGGGCGGGGTCATGGGTTCAAGTCCCATTGAGGGCTCTTTTTGCCGATAGTCTCCGCAACCTTCTTTTGAGACTAAAAAAGAGGAGTCAAGGAGAAAAGACATGGCTAAGCAAAAGTTTGAGCGGACGAAGCCGCACATGAATGTCGGGACGAT
>CAYRUO010000077.1:0-3661 GCA_964427505.1 uncultured Thermanaerothrix sp. | reverse complement strand
CGCCGACCCCAAGGCCGACCCGGCTCTGCTGGAGGAAGCGCGCCGCCTGCACCGCGCCGCCCAACTGCGCTGGGATTTCATCGCCGCCGAGAACAGCATGGGCTTCCACAACCCCGAAGAGGCCCTGCGCATCCTGGCCGCGTCCATTGACCTGGCCCGCCAGGCGCAGTTGAAAGCGCTCCAAGCCGTGGGCGGGGGCACCATCCAGGCCCGCCGCTAGGGTTCATCGCCGAATAAGGCATGCCGGGGCACCCATCTAGGTGCCCCGTTTTGCGTTGATTCCCCGGCGCAACCGGCGGGCAAAGGGATGCGTATTAATCCGTGGTATCTTGCATCCACGGAGACGAACCATGACGACTACCTCGCATTTCACCCTGTCCCCCACCCGCCGCCAGGTGGGGCTGTTCATCCTCTTGGTGCTGGCCTTGGGGGTGGGCTTTGCCGTTTTTCCCGTCCTGACCCCCTTTTATATGTTCTCCCCCGCGCTGGCCGCACTGCTGACGCTGATCCTGACCCGCGACCTGCGCCTGCGCACCCTGGGGCACGACCTGGGCCTGAACCGTTTTGATCTACGGCGCTGGCCGGCGGCTCTTTTCCTGCCGGCGTTGGCGCTCACGCCGGGCTATGTGATGTTAACGGCGCTGGGACGGGTGCAGTGGGATGCGCGCCTGGCGCAGTATACCTGGTTGGGCGGCGCCATCTACGTCGTGTTCACCCTTATCCTCAACACCCTTACCTTTTCACTGGGCGAGGAAATCGGCTGGCGCGGCTTTCTGCTCCCGCGCCTGCTGGAATTAGGCCCGGCACGCGCGTCTCTGCTGACCGGTGTGATCTGGGCCGTCTGGCACTACCCGCTGATCTTCTTGGGCCAAGGCTACCTGCCGCCGGGGCCGCGCCTGCCGCTGACCCTGCTCTTCACCCTCACGTTGATGGCGATCAGCGTGGTGATCGGGCGCTTGTGGGCGTATCGGCGCAGTCTATGGGTCGCGGCGCTGTTCCACTCGGCGCATAATACGGTATGGGGGTTGTGGTCTAACCTCGTGCTCGCGACGCCAGTGGTGGGGCTGTGGGCAGGGGAGAGCGGCCTCATCCCGCTGGCGCTCTATACCTTACTGGCGCTGGCCCTGGGGTGGAAAGGGCGTGCCGAGCCGCCCGACGCCGTGCGTTCTAAGCCACCTGAGGGGATCGGGGATCCTCGCGTGCCCTAATCCCCTCCCAGAAGATCTCCACCAGCGCCTCTAACGGCTCCGGGCCAACCTCGGGCCGCAGGGAAGAGGCCTCATCCAAGAAGGGGTAAAGCATGCCCAGAAACGCCCATACCATCATCTCCACCCCCATCGGACGCACCTCGCCTCGCTGTTGTCCGGTGGCAAAGAGGGTCGCCAACGGCGTCAGGAACCTTTCGCGATAGCGCCGCAGGATCGCTTCCCGCCGCTCGGGGCGGATCTTCCCTACCTCTTGGATCGCCAGGCGGATCAGCGCGCGCTGTTCCGCCGGAAGGCGCGCGAACAAGTCCCGCACCAAGCGGTGCAGGCGCGCACGGGTGTCGGGCTCTTCGCTCAGGACGTCCTCGACCAACCGGCCCAGCGTCTCCAGCCCCGAACTCAAAACGGCCACCAGCAGATCCTCTTTATCCTGGAAGTGATAATACAGCGCGGCTTTGGTCATCCGACAGGCCTCGGCGATATCCCGGATGGAGACCCCATCATAGCCGCGCCGGACGAAGAGACGGGTGCTCTCGTCCAGAATCCTCTGCCGCATCGAGATGGCCGTCCTATCCACTGCGGACTACCTCGCCTTGGGGGATCATCTGCCGTTCCTGCTGGCGGGATTTGAGTTGGGTGCTCAGGCCGAACAGCACCAGGCTGAGGGCGGCCACGATCACAAACGCCGTGTGATACCCATAACCGGGATCGGTGCGTCCCAGCGAGGTGGTCAGCGCACCCATGATCGCACTTCCCACCAGTTGCCCAATGCTGGTGAAGATGGAGATCAATCCCTGTGCCAGGGAGCGCTCTTCTGCCCGGGCTTCCCCTAACATGATATATCGAATCGGCGCGCCGAGCAAGGACGACAACCCACCGCCGATCAGCACCCCGGAGAGCAGAAACAGCCCCAACCGCCCACCCCCGAAGCCGAGCAGGAAGAACCCGGCCGTCATGACCAGCGTCCCGCCCAGGATGACCTGCCGTGAGCCGATGCGGTCCAGCAGACGCCCGATCAGCGGCGAGCCGAGCGCCATGGCGAGGATGGCCGGGATCAACAACCAGGTGGCGTTGCGTTCGTTGATCCCGTAGCGTCCCAACACGGTCACCGCCATCAGCGGCACGAAGACCAGGGTGGCCTCGCTGAAGCCTGCGCCGCCTGCAAGCAAGTAGGCCAAGCGCAACTGACGGCGGTCAAAGAGGTAGCCCGGCAGTAGCGGAGCCGCGGCGCGGCGTTCCCACGCGATCAACCCGATCAGGAAGAGGACGGATGCGCCGAGGAATCCCCCCACCTCCCGGCGCAACAGGCCGAGCGCCGGTTGATGGGTATCCAATCGGTTCAGCCCCAGGGCCAGCGTGAGCAGGGTTAGCGAGAGCAGTGCGAGCCCCACCGCGTCGAGTTCAAGGCGCTTGGCGGCGCGCTCTGCCGGCAGCAGGCGCAGGCTGAACCCGATCAGCGCCAGGGCAATCGGCACGTTGATCAGGAAGAGCCAATGCCAACTGGCTACCGCCAGGATGACCCCGCCCAGCAGAGGCCCAATGAGAAAGGCTAACCCGAACACCGCCCCGAGCATGCCCAGCGCACTGCCGCGCCGCTCGGGGGGATAGACATCGCCGATGACTGCGCCGGCGACCGGGAAGATGCCGCCGGCGCCGAAGCCCTGCACGGCCCGCCCGAGGACGACCCAGGCAAACTGCGGGGCCGCGACCACCAGCAGAGACCCCACCGCAAACAGCGCCACATCGGCGACGTAAATCCAGCGCCGGCCGAAGAGATCCGAGAGTTTGGCCATCAGGGTAGCGCTGATCAAATTGGCCAGGACGTAGGCGCTGAACATCCAGGACAAGGTGCGCTCATCCACGGCGAACTCGGCGCGGATGGAGGGCAGGGCGGGGCCGAGGATGGCAATATCCAGCGCCCCCATCAATACTCCGAAGAAGAGGACGAACAGGATCTGGTTGAGACGAGAGTTATCCTTGGGCATTCGCGTCACCTCGGCGGTAATTTACCGAACGTTCGTTTAGAATCATAACCAAAAAGACCCTTTTTGGCAAGAGGCGCGTCAAGCCGCGGTTTGTGAACCTCAACCAGGGCGGCGGTGACCGGCTCTGCGGCGTCAAAGGATCAGGGATAAGGATCGAATTGGTTACGGCAGATTACAGGCGGGTGGGGGTGGCGCCGCTGGCGGATGACAGTGGGACGAAGAGCGGGCCGCGGCACATCCGCGGCGGACGGCAACCGGTGCGGGAGGTGCTGTACATGGCCACACTGGCGGCGGTGCAGTTCAACCCGCGCCTGCGCCGCTTCTATCGGCGGCTGGTGGAGGCAGGGAAGCCGAAGAAGGTGGCGCTGGTGGCGGCGATGCGCAAGTTGCTGGTGTGGCTGAACGCGATCTTGCGCGACCGCCAGCCCTGGCGGGGTTAGGCCGATAGGGGGCACGGACAAGTGAGGCTCA
>CAYRUO010000076.1:0-3673 GCA_964427505.1 uncultured Thermanaerothrix sp. | reverse complement strand
CCCCTACCAGCCCGACGCCCTGGCGGCGGCCTTCCGCTCCGGCCAGGCCGAGGTAGCGGTCGCCTGGGCGGGCGACTATCTGCTGGCACGCCAGGAGATCCCGGATTTGCACTACGCGCTCCCGGCGGAAGGCACCCTTCTCTGGATGGATCATTTCGTCCTCCCGCGCGCCGCCCGCAACCCCGAGGCCGCCCTGCGCCTGCTGGATTACCTCCTGCGTCCTGAGGTGGCCGCCCAGATCACCGCCCAAAGCCTCTGGGCCACCGCCAACGAGACCTCGTGGGCACAGGTGGCGCTTGAGCCGGAGGCGCAGGCGCTGGTGTTTCCTCCCGCCGAGGCGCTGACCAACGCCGAACTGACCCTACCCCTCAGCCCCGAGGGTGAAATGACGTATAATCGAATCTGGGAGCAGTTCGTGCGCCTGCGCTCTTCCTCTCTTGAAACCTTTCCCTCTCCCACGCCCTGATGACGCCCGCCCGCCGCCCTTCTGCCTTATCCTCGCGTTCACCGGCCTCCCTGCGCCGCACCTTCCAGCGTCTCTTGCGGGGACTGCTTTTGATCACCCTGGCGTTCATCCTCCTCGCCACTGCCACCCTGATTTATCGCACGGAAAGCCGCGATTGGCACAACCGTCAACTTGAGGCGGCGCAGACTCTGGCCGTGCGCGTCCAGGCTGACCTCCAGCAGATGACAACCAATCTGCAGGCCTTTGCCCTGATCGGTCTGGACGAAGCCGCTCAGCGGCCTCAGCCCATGCAACGTCTTTTTGATCTCTACCCCGATTATGATCTGGTGCAGGTGATCGCGCCCGACAACCGCGTCGAATTGACCCTGAGCCGCAATGCCACCCCGACCATCCAATTGGTTACCCTGCCCCAGGCGCGCTGGCTGGCCGAGGCGCGCACCGGGCGCACCTACCTCAGCCCGTTCCAACTCTCGCCTCAAGGCCAGCCCTACCTGCTCCTGGCCGTGCCCGCGGCCGAGGGACGGGTGATCGCCGCTCAGATTTCACTGCAATCGTTGTGGGAACGCACCCGTGCCATTTCGTTGGGTCAGCGGGGTGTGGTTTACCTGGCCGAGCGCAGTGGGCGCATCCTCGCCCACCCCGACCCACAGGTGGTGTTGCGTGGGGACACCCTGCCGGAGGACATACGGGCGGCGCTGGCGGCGGTGGATCAACCGGTGCGGCTGGAATGGGGTTTCGCCGCGGACGGCACCTGGGTGGAACGCACCCTCTTCCCCATCCCCAACACCGAATGGGTGGTCATCGCCGAAGTGCCGGGGGCCGAGGTGCATGCCAACAGTTTGCTCGGCCTGGGCATCCTGGGCGGCGGGATCTTGCTTTTGGGCTTGTTCCTCTCGCTCGGCGCCGACGCGCATCTACGCCGCCAGGTGCTGATCCCCTTGGAGCACCTGCGCCAGGGCGCGCTGGCGCTCAGCGCCGGCCACCTGGAGCACCGTTTGTCCATCCAGCGCCCGGAGGAACTGCGCCAGGTAGCGCAGGCTTTCAATACCATGGCCCAGACCCTGCAGGCCCAGCAGGCCGCGCTGGCCCGCCAGGCCGAAGCCCTGAACCATCTCTATCAACTGGCCACCCTGCTCAATGCCGCGGAGAACCTCGAAAGCGCCTATAACGCCGCTCTGGATACCCTTTTTGCCCTCTTCCCACAAACTCGCGCGGCGTATATCTTCGTGCGCGAAGCGCGGGGCGGGCTGACCCTGGCGGCGTCGCGGCGCATCTCCGCTTCCCCTACCCTTGAAGATACCCCCTCGCCTGCGGTGCCCAACCCCCAGCGCTGGCTGGCCGGCACGGCGCCGCGGGTATATATCGAAGGCGCTCATGCCCTGATCGCCCTGCAGGGGCGTGACAGCGTGTTGGGCTTACTGCGAGTCGAAGCGCAAGCCCCCGAGGTTTGGGGCGAATCCGAACAGCGCTGGTTGGCGATGCTGGGCGATCAACTGGCCCATGCCGTCCAGACCCTGAACCTCTATGAGCACCTGCGCCAGGAATTGAGCGAGCGCCGCCGCGCCGAAGAAGCCCTCCGCCAGGCACATGCCGACCTGGAAGAGCGGGTGCACCAGCGTACCCAGGAACTGCGCCGCTTGAATCGGGAACTCTTGCTCAGCCTAACCGAGCGCAATGTTGCCCAAGAGCGCTTACAGCGTCAGAAACAGCAGTTGGAAACCCTGCGGCAGGCCACGCTGGAACTCACCGCGCACCTGGATTTACAAAGCCTGCTCCAATCGTTGGTGCGGCGCGCGTTGGAAATTGTGAACGCCGAGGCCGGGGGGTTCTATCTTTATGATCCCGCCCACGACCACTTGGTGCGCGTGGTCAGCCTGGGCGACCACGCTTTGCCGTTGGGGTTGATCATCCGCCGCGGCGAGGGCCTCTCCGGGCGTGTCTTGCAGAGCCGGGAACCGATCCTCATCACCGATTACCGCCACTGGGAAGGGCGTCTGCCTCACCTTCCGCAAGAGTCGGAGGTCTATGCGGTGATCGGCCTGCCGGTGCAGTGGGGAGATGAATTCCTCGGCGTCCTCAACGTTGCCACCTATCGAGAACGCACCTTCAGCCAGGAAGAGGTCAACCTGCTCAACCTGTTTGCCATCCAGGCCGCGATTGCCATCCGCAACGCGCGCATTTTGGACAACGAACGCCGCCAGCGCCGCCGCGCCGAAGCCCTGGCCAAGGTCAACGCCGCCCTGACCACCTCGCTGGACCTCAAACCCCTGCTCCTGCGGGTGCTTGAAGCGGCCACCGAGGCCATTCCCGCCGCCGACCGCGGCAGTGTGCTTCTGCTCGATCCGCAAAGCGGCGACCTGGTCATCGAAGCCCTCTACGGTTATACCGACCCGCGGATTTACGAGATGCGCTTCCCGCGTGAAGCGGGCTATGCCGCCAAAACCCTGCGTGAGGGGCGTCCGCTTCTGATCCCGGATGCCCGCGCCGATGATGAGACGCGTTATGACGGTGAGATCGAAGAAGTTCGCCAGGTGCGTTCGGCCATCGCCGCGCCGATGTTCCTGCACGAACAACCGGTCGGAGTGATCACCCTCGACTGCACCCGAGAGACGCATGCCTTTACCCTCGACGACCTGGAACTGCTCAAAGCCTTTGCCGATCAGGCCGCGATCGCGATTCGTAATGTGCGCCTCTACGAGCGCGAGAAACACCTGGCCATGACCGATGAACTGACCCAGGTCTATAACCGCCGCTACGCCCTGCAACTGACCGAGCGCGAAATCGAACGCGCCCGCCGCTACCAGCGCCCGCTGGCGATGATCCTGGCCGACATTGACCACTTCAAAGGGGTCAACGATACCTACGGCCACTTGGTGGGCGACGAGGTACTGCGTGACCTGGCCCAACGTTGCCGCCGCCAACTGCGCGATTTTGACGTCCTGGGGCGCTACGGCGGTGAGGAATTCCTGGTGGTGCTCCCCGAAGCCGATGCCGACGCCGCGCTGAGCGTGGCCGAGCGCCTGCGCCGCGCCGTGGCTGATACGCCGTTCAACAGCGAGATAAACTCCATTCGGGTTACGCTCTCGTTGGGCGTGGTGGCATTTACGCACGACCATCCCGACCTCAATCTGTGGTTAACGCGGGTGGATGCGGCGCTCTATCAGGCCAAGGAAAGCGGCCGCAACCGCGCCATCCTGTGGCGAGGTG
>CAYRUO010000075.1:0-3681 GCA_964427505.1 uncultured Thermanaerothrix sp. | reverse complement strand
TGGCGTTCTCCGAGGTTATGGTGTCCAAACCCCACATTTCCCACCCCGTTTTGCCGAGAGTTATCTACAAGATCCCACCCGCTGGTCGGCCTAGGTAGAGATGGACGCGCGTTTCTTCGAGGTCCTCCACCTGATTCATTCCCGGTTGCGTCATCTTCCCCATCCCTGGGTGCTCACCGGCAGCCTGGGCATGGCGTTACAGGGGATGCCGGTGGCGGTGCACGATATTGACCTGCAGACCGACCGCGCCGGCGCGTATACCATTGCCGACCGCCTGGTGGCGTTCATCACCCAACCGGTGCATGAGCGGATTTCGGAACGACTGCGCTCTCATTTTGGCCGGTTGGAAATTCGCGGGATCCAGGTTGAAATTATGGGCGATATCCAGAAGTGGGTTGACGGCGCTTGGGAGCCGCCGGTGGATATCGCCCGTTACCGCCGCTGGGTGGACTATAAGGGACTGCGCCTTCCGGTCTTGGATCTGGCATATGAGTATCAGGCCTACCTCAAACTGGGGCGGCAGGCTAAGGCGGCACAAATTCGCGCCTGGCTAGAGGCACATGGGAGCCCCCTCAGCCTGCCTTAAGCGGTCTTAACCCGCTCCACCCTGATCGCGGGTGATGATATTTTCATGACCTGCATCAGCGGCGGTGGTGAAGTTTTCAGGCGCCGTATTTACGCCGCCGCTCTGCGCGCTCCCGCTCGGCCTGCTCAATCAGGTCGTCTAGGTCCAGAGTTTCGATCTCCGGATCGAAGGGTTGGCTCAAAGGCCCTTGGGCGCGGCGGTAGGCCTGACCGGCGCTATCCCGCTGCAGGTAGCCGGCATCAATCAGGTAACGGCGCAGAGTGACGTGATCAATGGGCAGGTTCTGTCCAAAGCGCAGACACCAACGCTGTAAATGCTGGTTGATCTCCCCTTCTGTATAGGTGCGGTCGGGGGCTAACCCGACGACGGCGCTGATCAAGAGCACATGGTGATCCTGGGGTTTGCGTGGCCAATCTCGCGCGCTCAGCACCAGGGCGGTGAAACGCTGCTTAAATTGTGAGGTCGAGAGTGTTTCCATGGTTTAATCCCTCCGGATAAAAAGGGTGGGACACCGCCGGCGCCCCACCCATAGAAAGGCTTCGGTTTGTGCACTGAACCCTAAGGTCCTAAATATGGATGGCGTGCCCCTCGGCGGCGTGGGCGGCTTCCATGATCACCTCGCTCAGGGTGGGGTGAGCATGGACGTTGCGCGCAATTTCGGCGGGGGTCAGTTCCATACGCTGTGCCAGGGTCAGTTCGGGCAGTAGTTCGGTGACCTCCGGGCCGATCATATGGGCGCCCAGAATCTCGCCGTATTTGGCATCGGTGATGATCTTGACAAAGCCGCCCGATTCGCCCAGCCCCAACGCCTTGCCGTTGGCCTGGAAGGGGAAGCGCCCTACTTTGACCTCGTAGCCCTCGGCGCGCGCCTGGGCTTCGGTGAGGCCAAAGGACGCCACCTGTGGCTGGCAGTAGGTGGCACGCGGCATCATGCGGTAATCCAGGGTGGTTGTCTCGACCCCGGCAATATTTTCCGCGCAGACGATGCCTTGGGCGGATGCCACATGGGCCAGCATCAATTTGCCGGTGACATCCCCGATCGCCCAAATGCCGGGGACGTTGGTGGCCATGCGCTCATCAATCTCGATGAAGCCGCGTTGATCCAGGCGCACACCGAGTTCCTCCAATCCCAATCCCTTGGAATTGGGGCGAAAGCCGATGGCAACCAGCGCCTGCTCGGCTTCCAGCACCTGGGTCTGTCCCTCGGCGGAGACGGTCACCCGCGCGCCGTTCGGGGTGGCCTCAACCGCTTCCACCTTATGCCCGGTCAGACAGCGAATGCCGCGCTTCTCGAAGGCCTTTTTGAGTTCGGCGCTGATCTCTTCGTCTTCCAACGGGAGCAGGCGTGGAAGCATCTCCACAATCGTGACCTGACTGCCGTAGGCGCTCCAGATGGTGGCGAATTCCACCCCAATGGCGCCGGCGCCGATGATGATAGCTGAAGATGGGCGCTTCTCTTGCAGGATGGCTTCGTGATAGGTCACCACCTTCTCACCATCCACGGGCCAACCGGTGGGCACGGCGACGCTGGCGCCGGTGGCGATGACGATGTTCTTGGCTTTCAGATCGGTGGTTTTGCCATCCTTATCGGTGACCTGCACGGTATCGCGGGCGGTCAGTCGTGCCGTCCCCATGTAAACGGCGATGTTGTTTTTCTTCATCAGGAAGGCAACGCCGCGCGTCAGGCGGTCGGACACCTGGCGCGAGCGCTTGACCGCGACGCTGTAATCTAGTTGCAGATTTTCGAACGAGAAACCAAACTCTTTGCCGCGTTCGCGCAGGGTGTGGGCAACCTCCGCATTCTTGAGCAGGGCTTTTGAAGGGATACAGCCCACGTTCAAGCATACCCCGCCCAGCCATTGTTTGTCCACAATCGCCGTCTTGAGCCCCAGTTGGGCGGCGCGAATGGCACACACGTAACCGCCCGGGCCGGCGCCGAGAACAAGAACATCATAATCGCTCATAGCAACTCCCTCTTGTGCCTTAATGATCCTCCCTGCGCGGTGAGCAGGGCAGGGAAGCGGGCAATGCCCTGGATATTATACCTGGAAGCCGCCTAGGCTTCAGGCCAGGTCTGTAACGTTTGCACAATCTTGCTTAAAAAGGCATCTGCCACGGCGCCGTCCAGAATGCGGTGATCGAACGTCAGGGAGAGATAGACCATGGGGCGGATGGCGATGGCGTCCTCAATCACCACCGGACGGGGGGTGATCTTCCCCACGCCGAGGATGGCACACTGTGGGGGCAGGATGATGGGCGTTGCGAAGAGTGAGCCGCCCACGCCGTGGTTGGTGATGGTGAAGGTACCGCCTTGAAGGTCATCCGGCGTCAGGCGGCGTCCCCGTGCCCGGGCTGCCAGATCATTGATCGCCCGCGCCATGCCCAACAGTGAAAGCCCCTCCGCCTGGCGGATGACGGGCACGACCAACCCCTCGTCGCCGAGCGAGACGGCGATGCCCAGGTTGATCGTCTCATAAACACGAATGCCTTCCTCCGTCCACGAAGCGTTGAGCAGGGGGTAAGCCCGCAGGGCGGCGACGGCGGCGAGAGCGAAGTAGGCGGTGTAGGTCAGGTTGACGCCGTCGCGGGCAAAGAGCGGTTTGTGGGCCGTGTAATGTGCAACGACGCGCTTGAGATCGGCTTCCATCACGGTGGTCACGTGGGGGATGGTGCGCGCGCTGTATGAAAGGCGCTCGGCAATCTTCTGGCGCATGGGAGTTAAGGGGATAAGCCGCTCTTTCGCCTCTGCCGGCGGTGGAGCAGATGGCGCCGCCGACGGCACGTCTTCGGTGGGGCGGAAGAGGTCACCCTCGCCGGGGGTTTCCCAGGCGGCGGGGGTTTCGGGGGTCGGGGTAGGTTGGCGTTCGAGATAGCGCAGGACGTCTTTTTTGGTGATCCGCCCTCCCTCGCCGGTGCCCTTAATTTGCCGCAAGTCGAGGTTGTGCTCACGCGCCAGGCGGGCAACCACCGGGGAAATAAAGCCGAGGTCGCGGTTGCGTCCCGGCATGAGGGGTGATGCGGTAGGGGCGGCAGGTGCTTCGGCGGGAGCGGGGCTGACGGCCGGGGCTTCCTCACCGCCGAGGGCTTCGCCGGCG
>CAYRUO010000074.1:0-3723 GCA_964427505.1 uncultured Thermanaerothrix sp. | reverse complement strand
GTAAAGCCGATCATTTCCGGAAATAAATTCCCAAAAAACCTGCCCACACAATTTCAGATAATCCCCCTTGTCAGGTTGAGAATCCTGCCCATAGCAACACCCATTGACCGCCTGAACACGCAAAGATGCATTATTCGTGCGCAGAATGCGCTGGGCTTTTTTGAAATTATCAACCATTTTCCGAATTTGACTGCTGTTGCCCCAGTTAGGACCGGACTTAATCGAAACAAGGTAAAGCACCCCGTCACGTTCAAACTCCAGATCAATCCCTTCAGCAGACGATTTGCGCCCGTTAAAGGCCTGGCCACAAATGAAAACGGCCAGTTTCTCCAGAAAATCCCCAAAAATCGTTTCTTCTTGTGAGGATAAATAAGCATCTAATAAAAGCTTGACCAAGTCGTGAGCATCAGTGATGTTCTTGGCTTTGAATAAGTAAGGGTTCTTTCGTTTTAGAATGTCGGTTAGTTTCAAATTCCTGATTTTTTCCAGGCGCCGCTGGTGAAACTCACCGATGTGATCTTCAACAAATTTCTGGACCTCATTTAGGTTGATTGGGTGGGGAGGCATAGGTGGGTTTATCCTCGAGAAGAATGAGCTGTTTGGGCGGAATCTCGATCACCGGCGGAATGTCACGCCGTGCCATTTCATAGTATTCGGGCACAATTTCAATCCCAATCGCATTTCGTCCCATGCGTTGGGCCACCCGTACCGTCGTACCCGACCCCATAAAGGGATCTAGCACCCAATCTCCCTCTTGGGTGAACAGACGTATGAACCACTCTGGGAGATCTTCAGGAAAAACGGCGCTGTGGTTACGATTTCGCGTCTCGGTCGCAAACGTTACCACATTCGTGGGGTAAACCATGGTGCGCCCAATCCAATTAGCCACGCGTTTACCAAAACCACTTCCAACACGAGAAGGATCACGCACTAGGTCATTGCGGCTCAATTTCTTAAGGCGCTTTTCGGCCCAATCACCCATGGGCACCATAACCGCTTCTTGGAACATCTTAAATTTGCGGTTTTTGTTAAATTGCAACAAACGTTCCCAAGCATCTCGAAAGCGGTTGGGCCATTTACCAGGATAACAATTCTTCTTATGCCAGATGAATTCCTCAGTCCATAACCATCCTTGCTTACGCATGGCAAGAATGAGTTCAATGACGTATGTATGTCGCTCTCCCTTAACCACTTTTTCTTTGATGTTAAGGATGAATGTGCCATCCGGTTTTAAGACCCTGAGAAGTTCCGCCGAAATGGGCAAAAACCATTCCACGTATTCATCAGGTTTGATCCCGCCGTAAGTATGAGCGCGACTATCTGCATAGGGCGGTGATGTAAAGATCAAATCAATAGAGTTATCCGGGAGAGATTTGAGTTGATCTCTGCAATCTCCAAGGATTAAACGGGCTTCTACCCGCCGCCCCTGGACTGAAGTAGTGGAGTCCGATAAGACGGTTGAGAGCATATCGGCGCTAAACATTCTCTGAACAAATTTTCCACATGATTTTATTTTATTATACCCCGTGGGTATCCATTTCTAGAGCATAGAAGCGCCTTTTTCACGGCATTGCCTCCCTCATTTATCCTATCTCCACCCCCTCCGCTTGCTGCCAGTAGGTCTCGAACAGCGAGCGGTCGGTGGTCGAAAGGGTGTATTCACTGAGGCGGATGTGCTTGCCGTAGGCCACATCGAACGGCGGCATGTTGACCGCCCGCCCTACGCTGTAGAAGAAGCGGTCGTGAGGCAACTCGCGCCGCCCCAGCAGGCGAAACTCCAGCCACACCCCCTTCTGGGCCAGTGCGGCGCGGGTGGCGGCGTATTTCTCCGCCGTGATCTGCGGCGGGTGTGGGTCGCGCGGTTGGGTCTGCTCGCGCGCCGTCAGCAGGCGCACCGAGCGCACGCGCGGCGCCTCTTGGAAGACATCCAACAGCAAATCGAAGACGCGATCGTTGAAATAGGGATCCATCCAGTCAATGTAATCCTGACAACTGGCCAGGAAGCGGCGCAAGGTCGCCCGCGTCGTCTCGGGGTCGCTGGGATCGGTGCGCAAACCGACGATCTCGAAAGGCGTGCGCGCCTCTAAGAGCGCTTCGGGGTCGCGCTGGACCTGCCCGCGCTGACGCACGTAGTCGGCCAGTTTGCGGAAGGGATGCGCCTCGGAGAGCCCGCGGGCGCAGAACTCATAATCGCCGACCACGAACAGCGCCAAACGGGCACGCGTGACGGCAACGTTGAGCAGATTCTCGGTGTCGTGCAGCCACTTCAGCGTGCCTTCTTCTATCGTAGGGCCGATCACGGTGGAAAAGAGGATGATGTCCTTCTCATCCCCCTGGAAGGTGTGCGCCGTGCCGACGGTGATCGCGCCGTCCAGCGCTTGCAGGTGACTCTGCAGGCGGTCGGCTTGCAAACGGAAGGGTGTGACCACCCCCAGGCTGATCTCGCGTTCCAGCCCCCAGGCTTGCAAGTGCGCCCGGATGCGGGCAATGAGTTGGCGCACGGCCTCGATTTCGGTCGGGTTCTCCCAACTGTGACCGCGGTGGAAGAGAGTCTCTGCCGGCACATCCAGCCAGTACAACCCACCCCAGCGGGCTAAAAACTCGGGATTGCGGTAGCGCCGCCGCAAATCGGTCTTGATCTGCAGGCGCTCGTTGTAGAAATGGCGGTTGGAGAAGGTGATGATGCGTTCGTCCGAGCGGTAGTGTTCGTTGAGCAGGATCACCCCCGGCTGGGTGCCGACACTGCGCTGGGCCAGGTCATACAGCGATTGTACGAGATAATTATAGGCGCCGAGGTCAATACCGTATTTTTGGGCCACGTCCTGATGGACGTTGGCCTGAATGGTGGCCACATGGCGCAGTTGGCGCGGGTCGCCGATGATGGCGATGCGTTTGGCGCGGTAAAGCAGGGGCAGGGCCGAGGCAATATCGCACTGCGAAGCCTCGTCAATCACCACCAGGTCGAACAGCGCGCCGGCCAGGGGAAAACTCTGCCGCGCGCTCAGGTTTGTCGTCGCCCAGATAGGAAAGACGCGCTGTGCGGCCTGAAAGCGGTCATGCACGATCGCCCTCAACTCGCGCCGATTGATCTCGAAGGATTGGAGATCCGGATCGTTCAGCGTCTCCAGCGCCGTCACGTACTGCTCGACCTGCTTGATTACCTCATTGGGCTGGTCGCACACGCGGCTGAGCCATACCGCGCGCAGAACCTGCTGGCTGAGGGTAAATAAGCGTTCCTGCGTTTGGCTCAGGCGCTGGATGATGTGCTCTTCGTCGCCCAGTTGTTCCAGTTTGGCCTGGTCATCGCGGCGCAGGGACTCGACATCCCAGGCACGCATGAAATTCAGCCAATCCTGCACGGCCTGCACGGCATCTTGGGGGTGCCCAAATCCTTCAAAGCGCCACAGCAGGGTCACGGCGCGGGCCGGGGATTCGGCCAACCACTTCAGCGCCGTCAGCCCGAGCCGATTGCGCCCGATCAGGTCGTTCAATCCTTCCGCCAGGCGCGTTAACTCGGCCTGCATCTGCTCTAAGGTGGCCAGCGCCGTGGTCAGTTCCTGCTTCAGCGGCGCGGGGTCAACCCGCAGGCCGTTAGGCTGCTGGGGATCGAACACGCCCACCAGGTCATCCAGCAGGGCTTCGCCGGCAGGGGGCAAGGCGGCGCGCAGGCGTTCGGCTTCGGCCTGGGCGGCGGCAAGCGCCGCTTGGGCCTGGTGGATCTGC
>CAYRUO010000073.1:0-3969 GCA_964427505.1 uncultured Thermanaerothrix sp. | reverse complement strand
TGAGGGCCACCAGCAACGCCATGATGCCCAATTGCGCCGAAACCGGCAACTGTTGGCGGAAAATATCATTGACCGTACGGCTGCGCGAAGAGTAGGTCGGACCAAAATTCATCCACTTGAACCACACATTACCCAATTTTACTGTGATCAAAAAATCATCATCCACGCTTCCTTTGGGCGGAACTGAACTTAGGCGCGGGATGAACACATCATACATATAGCGCGCATATTGCATCAGTAAAGGCTCATCTAAGTGATAGCGCTTGTTCAGATTCTCGAGAATCTCAGGCGGCAGCGCCTTCTCACGATCAAAAGGACCGCCGGGGACCGCGTGCATTAATCCAAACGTGATCGCCGAAACGACAAATAACACCACTAGAAGATAAATTAAACGCCGCGCAATATATCGGCCCATTCACTCGCTCCTAAAACACAAGATCTTCCCTGAAGGGTTAGAGGGGAGAGGTATTCCCCCTCCCCTCCTGTCTCTCCTCCTAAACTACTGGGTAATATCCCACTTCTCGATATGCTCCAGGCCACCCAAGACTGAGTAGGTGCGCTGGACATATGGCTTGGTCACAGTGACGCGGGTGTACCAGTAGATCGGAGCCATCACCGCATCTTCGTAGACCAGGATCTGCTCGGCTTGCGCGTAGAGGTCTACACGCTTCTGCGGGTCGGTCTCGCGAGCGGCCTGGACGACGAGTTCTTCAAACTTGGGGTTCTCCCAGTTCACACCACCACCCTCAGCTGGGTTAGCCGAACCACCCTTGGCAAACACTTCGCGAACAAAGTTGTTTGCATCGGGGTAGTCCTGGCACCAGCCAAGGCGCCAAATCTGCGGCGTTGCCTGCGGATCGCGGATGGTCTTCAAGTAGACTTTCCATTCTTGGTTGGCCAGTTTGACATCCAGGCCGAGGTATTCCTTCCACATCTGCTGGATGGCTTCGGCGATCTTCTGGTGGCCAGAGGACGTGTTGAACATCAGGGTGATGTCCAGGTCGGCCACGGTCAGGCCCTTTTCATCCAGGTAGGATTGCAGTTCGGCCTTGGCCTTCTCGGGATCGAACTTGACACCCAGGTCGGGATACTTATCTATGGTCGGCGCGCCGGTCAAACCGGGGCGAGAGAACCACTGTGCCGGCTCCTGACCACCCTTGAGCACGTTGTCAATCAGGCTCTGGCGGTCAATCGCCATGGAGAGAGCGCGGCGCACGCGGGCATCATCCACGAACTTGGCCTTGGTATTGAAGCCATAGTAGTAGGTGCACATCACCGGGCCAATTGCGAGCTGCTTGGAGAGTTCGGGGTCCGCCTTCACACGGTCAATGTCGGCCAAGGGTACGGCCGCCACATCCAGGTTGCCGGCCTCGTACTCGGCAAACGCCGGAACCTCATCCAGCATGGTCCAGGTGATCTCATCAATCTTGGCCACCGGCACGGAGGGCAGACCCGGCCAGAAGGGGTTCTTAACCAGGGTAATGTAAGAGTCGTGCACCCATTCCTTCAGGGTGTAGGGGCCATAACCCTGGAAGAAACCAGTCTCAGTCCATTTGTCGCCGCGGGCTTCGGTGCAGTCATCACCCTCGATCAGCCACTTGGGCATCGCATGCGCCACCCACATACCGGCGATGTTGACGTTGTAAACGGCCTGCTCGTTGAAGGTGATCTCGAGGGTCTTCTCATCAAGGGCTTTCACAGCCACCGTGGTCGGATCATCGGTCTCACCAGAGTTGTAAGCCTGGGCACCCTTGATCGCGAAGGCCAAGACATAGGCATAATCTGACGCAGTTTCGGGCTTCAGCGTGCGCAGAATGCCATATTCAAAGTCGTAGGCGGTGACATAGCGCGGATTGCCCTCGCAATCCAACACCTGCTCCACCTCTTTACCATTCCAGCGCACCCACGGAACATTCGACACCAAATGGAAGGTCACCGTTTGCGTGCCGTCCTCATTGTTGACCACGTCCCAAGACTCGGCCATGCCGGGCAGCACTTCCGCGGTTTCCTCATTCTGACGCGTTAGACCTACGGTCGTCTCTTCAATGATTTGAACCGATGAGGTATCCGTGGCCAGGGCTGGATCTATAGTGGGAATATCACCCGGACCCATGTTCAGGCGCAACACCTTGGGACCGGCCGCGGCTGGCGCGGGCGTCGCGGTCACCACGACCTCCTTGGGAGTCCCTTCGACCACCACCGTTTGGATGATGGTTTCAGGGGTCGCAGCAGCGGGTTGGCAGGCGCCCAAAACCAGGCTCGCCAGCACCAACACACTGATCAACAGGAACAACTTGGTACGCATATCTTTCTCCTCCTTGAAAAGGATCTAAAATGGATTCGAGTGGGTTAAACGCCCCGCTTTCACCAACTCTATAGACCTAATGCAGATTTCCAACCATCACCTCCTTCCTAAATTTGCCTCATTTAATGGTTTATACCATGTGACAGGCCACAAAGTGACCTGGACTTACCTCACGCCATTCGGGTTTGACCTCTTTACAAATCTCTGCCGCCAACGGGCAGCGTGTACGGAAGCGGCACCCTGAGGGCGGGTTGACCGGCGAAGGCACATCCCCTTGGAGGATGATACGCTTGCGTTTCTTCTCCACCGCCGGGTCAGGAATCGGTACTGCCGAGAGCAGCGCTTGGGTGTAAGGATGCAGCGGGTGGTTATAGAGTTCATCGCGCGAGGCCAGTTCCACCATGACGCCCAAATACATCACCGCCACGCGGTTACTGATATGGCGCACCATCGAAAGATCATGCGCGATGAACAGATAAGTGAGGCCGAATTCTTGCTGCAAGTCTTCCAACAGGTTGACCACCTGCGCCTGAATGGATACATCCAGCGCCGAGATCGGCTCGTCGCAGACGATGAACGAGGGTTGTAGCGCCAAGGCACGCGCCACGCCAATGCGCTGGCGCTGCCCACCCGAGAATTCGTGGGGATAACGGTTGGCATAGGCCGGGTTCAATCCCACCAATTCCAGCAAGTGCTCAACCCGTTCTTGCACCTCGCGTCCCCGCGCCACATTATGGATGATCAGCGGCTCACCGATGATTTCGCCCACCGTCATGCGCGGGTTGAGGCTGGCATAAGGATCCTGGAAGATCATCTGCATGCGCCGCCGCATTCGGCGTAACTCTTCGCCCTTAAGTTTAACCAGGTCTACCCCTTCAAAGTGCACGCTTCCCGAGGTGGGGCGATAGAGCTGGAGGATGGTTCGGCCGGTGGTAGACTTACCACACCCCGATTCGCCGACCAAGCCCAGGGTTTCCCCTTTATAAACATCGAAGGTCAATCCATCCACCGCATGCACTGCCCCCACTTGGCGCTGAATGATGATGCCGCGGGTGATCGGAAAATGCTTTACCAGATTTTCAACGCGAACCAGGACTTCGGGCTCGGCCATCAGCGTTCTCTCCCAGTTTGAGTATCCACCCAACACGCCACTTGATGCTCAGAGGCAACTGTCATCAAGGGTGGGTTCTCGTGCCAACAGCGTTCAACCGCATACTTGCAACGCGGCGCAAAGGGGCAATAATTTGGTTTTTCCAACAATACAGGGGGCAACCCATCAATCGAAACCAGGCGCCGATGGCCGGTTTCATCCATACGCGGGAGACTACCCAGCAAACCGATTGTGTAAGGATGGGTAGGATGGGCATAAAGTTCATCCACCTGTGCCGTTTCGATGATATAGCCGCCGTACATGACGGCTACCCGGTCCGCCAAGCCAGCAATGATCCCCAAGTCATGAGTGATCCAGATAATCGCCATGCCCAGTTCATCACGCAGGCGCTTGACTAAGTCCACAATTTGCGCTTGGATGGTCACATCCAGCGCCGTGGTGGGCTCATCGGCGATCAAGATCTGCGGGGTGCAAATCAGCGCCATAGCGATCATCACGCGCTGGCGCATGCCACCCGAAAATTGATGGGGATAATCGTTCAAGCGTTCTTTCG
>CAYRUO010000072.1:0-4064 GCA_964427505.1 uncultured Thermanaerothrix sp. | reverse complement strand
AATCCACGTAGGCCGTCCCGAATTCGGCGCGCAGTTTGGCTTCTTCCAAGCGGGCGCCGAGGATGAAATAGGCCGTGGCCGCCAGGTTAAAGGCGAGCAGATTCCAGGTCATCAGGGGCATGAACCACAAGGTCAGCAGTGACCCGGTGTAGAGCGGGTGGCGCATCAGGGCATAGACGCCCTCGGTCACCAGGCGCGGCGGCGTCGCAGGCCTTTGCCCCAGCGCCTGGGGTAAGCCCAGGAAGGCCATCACACCGGTGGCACGCAGGCCGCGCCAGACGATCCACACGCCCAGCCCTTGCACGGCCAGGCTCAGCCCCAACCAGGGCCAATCCAGACGGTAGAGCCTGCTATCCGGCAGTAGAACCATCAGCGCCAACACCGGGAGCAAAGTTAGCCCGCCCAAAAGCGAGAACAGCAAGCGGTAGTAGCGCTGTACCCAGGTCTCCCCCAGGCGGTGGGCGAGAAAACGTTTAAAAGTGTGCGAGGCCAGCGCGGAGTGCAGGACGCCGTAGAGCGCCATCGCCAACAGCACCACGCCGAACCCGCTTGCCGTCATGGGGTTATCTCCCTAGGCCGGGAGAGGCAGGGCTTCTAACTGCGTGACCAGATCGCTCAGGACGTCAAACCCGCCCTGCCAGAAGGCAGCCTGGGTGACATCAATCCCGGCTTCGTTCAGCACCTGGATGGGTGCCTTGGCGCCGCCGGCTTCCAGGATGCGCAGATAGCGCGGGCGGAAGGCTGCCCCCTCGCGGCGGTACTGCTGATAGAGTGCCAGCACCAGCAATTGCCCAAAGGCATAGGCATAGACGTAGAAGGGGGCTTCGTAAAAATGCGGGATGGAGACCCACTCCCACTTGAATTCCTCGCTCAGTTCGACGGCATCCCCGAACTGCTCGCGCAGGTTTTCCAGGTAAGCCGCGGCCAGGTCTTCCAGCGCGGCATCCTGGCGGATCATCTCATGCGCCTGGCGTTCAAAGAGGGCAAAGAAGGCCTGACGCTGAATCGTGCCGTAGGCATCGTCCATCTGGCGGAAGAGCAAATCGGCGCGGACGGCCTCATCTTGCTCTTCGTGGAGCAGGCGATCTACCAACAACATCTCGCCGAAGGTCGAGGCGGTTTCGGCCAGGGGCAGGGTAGCGTGGAAGGTTAGGATGCTGTGATGCTCGGCCAGCATGGAATGCACGGCATGGCCTAACTCGTGCGCCAGGGTAGCGACATCGTGCGCGCGCCCGTTGTAGTTGGTCAGTACCCAGGGGGTTAGGCCGGGCACCGCGCTCCAGCAGAACGCCCCACCGCGCTTGCCGTGGCGGATCTCGGAATCGAGGTGCTTCTGCTCAAACACGCGCTGGGCCAGGCGGGCAACGCGCGGCTCAAACGCCTCGAAGGAATCCAACACCAGCCACGCCGCCTGCTCAAAGGGATAGAGTTTATCGGCTTGGGTGACCGGGGCATAGATATCATAACGGCGCAGGCGGTCCACCCCCAGCCAACGCGCTTTAAGGCGGAAGAAACGGCGGAAGACCTCGGTATTGGCACGGCAGACATCGAGCAGGGTATCCACCACCTCATCCGGCAGATCGTTCATCTTGTTGCGGGCCGAGATCGGGCTGGGATGCTTGCGCAGGGTGACCTGCTCGTTGTACCAATCGCGCACGATGGCCTGATAAATCTGTGCCAGGATGGGGGCATCCTCGCCGAAAACGCGGTAAAGTTCGCGGTAAGCGGCGGCGCGCAGGTCGGGGTTGGTGCCGCGGGCGTAGGTCATCAGCGTATCGCGGGTGAGCGCTTTCTCTTCGCCGTCCACCACCAGTTTGAAGACATAGCGGCTGGTGATGGATTCATAGAGGCGTTGGAGGGCGCTCTGCCCGGTCACGTTTTTGAGGTTGATGATCTTCTCTTCCGGCTCACTAAGGGTGTGCGGGCGGAAGCGGCGCAAGGTTTCTAACCAGTAACGCCGGTCACCGGAGACGGCCAGCAGGCGCTCTGCGGCGGCATCCGGTAGGGTTTTCCACCACAGTTCGAAGAACAAGGTGCGGTTGGCCAGTTCGGCCAGGAACTGCTCCACCCGCGCCACCAGGGTTTGGGCGGCAGTGTTGCGGGTATCTTCACTGAACAGCAAATTGGCATAGCCGTAAAGGCGGGAAGCCAGGTCATGCAGGCGCTCAATGCGATCCAGGATGGCCTGGAATTCACTCTCGGGCAGATCTTCGCGCAGGGTGGGGCGGAGGGCTTCCAGCGCTGTGGTTTGTGCTTCCAGTTGTTGAAAGGCGGCTTCCAGTTCCGGGCACTGGGGGCCGGGGAATAGGTCTTCCAGCGACCAACGGGTTTGAGTGAAGACGGCTTCGGTCATGGGGTAACCTCAATCGGGGAGATCACGAACGGTAAAGGGGTTGAATGGTTCTATTTTACTCAAGAATCGGCGGGCTGCCAGCCGATCACTGCCGCCCATTCCTCGGCGGCCAGGTAGATCAAATCCACGGCCGGGTCTTTGACCTCGGAGTACATCTCTGGGTCGGCCAGATGGCGGGCGAGGCGGCGTTTCAGTTCGGCATAGGCTGCGGCGGTGGCCGGGTGGGCGCGCAGGTAATCGCGAAAGAGCAGGGGATAGCGCTGGTTAGCCCGCCCGTGCACGCGCACATGCAGGTGCACGGCCGGCAGGCCGGGGGGCGAGGTGAAATACCACTTCTCCCAGTCGGCGTCCTTGCCACTTACGCCGGGCGGGTGGTGGTCGCAGGTGATCTCTGAGCGCCAGAGATAGCCCAGCCCTTGCAATACCGTAATCAAGCGCGGGTCGAGGGCGGGTACGGTGATCTGGATATCTATGACGTCTTTGGCGGCCAGCCCCGGCACGGCAGTCGAGCCGATGTGATCAATGCGCAGGGCCAGATCGCCCAGCGCCCGGCGCAGGGGTTCGGCCAGGGCGGCAAAGCGCCGGGGCCATTCGGGTTGGTAGGGGATAATCTCGGGGGACATGGGGCAAAGGGTGAAGGTCTTGAAGATCCAAGCCTATTCTATCACCTTGAGGGGGAGAATGGATTTTTGCGGACGCGGGGAGTCGTGGGTTGTGGTAATCCTTACAAAACCATTTGACTTTTCCCCTTGTTCTGGCTATACTAGGTGCAGACAACGGGGAGCCCGGTGAGGCCGGGCTGAGAGGAGGGCCGTCCAGCCCTCGACCCGCAGAACCTGATCCGGGTAATGCCGGCGGAGGGACGATAGCACGAGGCTACCGCTCATTTTCCCGCCCTCCGCCCTGCTTGGAGGGCGGGCGCTTTTGGAGCACTATCCATGACACGCGCAGTGATTTTTGCCAACGGCGAACTCCCGAACCCCACCGCGGTCGCGGCCTGGCTACAGCCCCAGGATTTCCTGGTCGCCGCCGATGGCGGTCTGGCGCATGTGCGCCGCCTGGGGCGCTACCCGCACCTGCTCATCGGCGATCTGGATTCGGTTGCGGCGGAGCAATTGGCCGCGTTGCAGGCGCGGGGGGTGCGCATCGAACGCCATCCGGCGGAAAAGAACGAGACCGACCTGGAATTAGCCCTTTTATGGGTGGCGCGGGCCGGCTATCGCACCATCCGCGTGGTGGCTGCGCTCGGCGGACGCCTGGATCAGACCCTGGGTAACCTCTTCCTGCTGATGCTGCCGGAACTGGCGGCCTGCGATGTGCGCCTGGACGATGGGGTGCAGGAGGTCTTCCTCATCCGCGACCAGGCGACACTCACGGGCGAACCGGGGGAGACGGTCTCGCTGCTCCCCCTCAACGGCCCGGCGCACGGCATCGTTACCCAGGGACTGCGTTACCCTCTGCGGGGCGAGACGCTGTACCCGGAGCGCACCCGCGGCATCAGCAACGAACTGATCGCCCCGCAGGCTGTGGTACGACTGGAACACGGCCTGCTTCTCTGCATCCACACCCACCGCTCCCCCCAAACCCTTATCGGAGGTGTCGGATGAAAGCCTTAACGTCACGTCTCGTTGGTTTGTTGATGTTCGTGCTCATCCTGGCGGCTTGCGCGCCGGCTGCCCCGACAACGTCCACCACGCCCCCCGCGGCAACG
>CAYRUO010000071.1:0-4080 GCA_964427505.1 uncultured Thermanaerothrix sp. | reverse complement strand
GCGCGCGCCTCTTTGACCCCCACCGGCGAAAGGTCCTCCTCCGGCCGATCCTCCTGGCGCGGCGGCGGGGGCAGGTGACCCGGCACATAGGCCGCGCCGGGGTTGGCCGCGGCCTCAGGCGTCAATACCTCCATGGCCTCGACCAGCACCGCAGGGTCGTCCCGCGTCAGGTCGAGCGTGCCGTTGACCAGCACCACCTGATCGCGCGCCACCAGACTGCGGTACTGCTCCCATGCCTTGGGGAACAGCACCAGTTCCATCGTCCCCTGCAGGTCTTCCAGGGTCACGAACCCCATCATCTTGCCACCCTTGGTCTGGGTGGTGCGCCATTGGGTGATCAGGCCGGCCACGCGCACCCGCTGGCGGTGGGCGCCGTTGGGCAGGTCGGCGGAGAAGTGGGTGACCTCGCGGCGCAGGCGTTCTAGGTAGGGGGTCAAGGGGTGCGCCGAGACGTACAAGCCCAGTAGTTCGCGCTCCCATTCCAGGTATTCGCGCGGGTTGACGTTGTTCACCGCCGGCAGGGTGACCGGCTCTTCCACCCCCTGCACGGCGCCGAAGAACGAGAGTTGCCCGCTGGCCAGGGCGCGGAAGTGGCTGTGGCTGAGCGCGATCAGGCGGTCGAGCACCTCTAAGATCGCCTTGCGCGGGCCGAGGCTGTCGAGCGCTCCCACCCGCACCAGGCACTCCAGCGCGCGCCGCCCTACCTGGTGCAGATCCACGCGGCGGGCGAAGTCGTTCAGGTCACGGAAGGGGCCGCCCTCGCGCCGCCCGGCCAGGATCAGCGCCACCGGGCCTTGCCCCACGTTTTTAACTGCCCCCAGCCCAAAACGGATCGCGGCTTTGCCATCGGGGCGGTCCTCGATGGTGAAGTCATACTCGCTGTAATTGACGTCCGGCGGCAGGACCTCGATGCCCATACTGCGGCAGTCGGCGACGTAGAAAGCGACCTTGTCGCTGTCGTTCATCGAAGCCGAGAGCAGGGCAGTCATGTATTCGACCGGGTAATGGGCTTTGAGGTAAGCCGTCTGCACGGCGATGATGCCGTAGTCCGCGGCGTGGGCTTTGTTGAAGCCGTAGCGGGCAAACTCTTCCCAATCGGCGAAGATGGCCTGAGCGGTCGCCTCGTCCATACCGCGCGCTACCGCTCCCTGGACGAACTTCTCGCGGTGCTTCTCCAGTTTCTCTTTTTGCTTCTTGGCGATGGCCTTGCGCAGGTCATCCGCTTCCGAGAGCGAATACCCCGCCAGGTCCACCGCCGCGCGCATGATCTGTTCCTGATAAATCGGGATGCCGTAGGTCTCTTCAAAGATCGGCTGCATGGCCGGGTGGCGGTAGGTGACCGCTTCCTCGCCGTGCATGCGGCGGATATACGAGGGGATGAATTCCAGCGGGCCGGGGCGGTAGAGCGCCACCATGGCGATGACATTGGCCAGCGTCTTGGGGCGCATCTGCATCAGGTAGCGCGTCATCCCCGTGCCTTCCAACTGGAAGACGCCCGCCGTGTGCCCCTCGCTCAGGAACTCATAGGTGGCCGGGTCATCGGTGGGGATGTTGCTCAAATCCAGGTGCACGCCGTGGCGCTCTTCGATCAGACGGCAGGCGCGCTGCATAATCGTCAGCGTGGCCAGGCCGAGGAAGTCCACCTTGAGCAAGCCCAGCGATTCGAGCACCGACATTTCAAATTGGGTCACGGTCTTGATCGGGTTCTCGTCATCGCCGCCGGTGGGGCGGTGCAGGGGCACGTATTCGATCGCCGGGCGGTCGGTGATGATCACCCCGGCGGCGTGGGTGCCGGCGTTGCGGATGGAGCCTTCCATCTGCGCCGCGGTGTCAATCAATTCTTTAAGGTAAGGCGTCTCGTCATACAGCGCCTTGAGTTCGGGGGATTGTTCCAGCGCCTCGGGGATCGAGACCGGCTTGCCGGGGACGTTGGGGATCAATTTCGAGACGCGGTCCACCTCGCTGAGGGGAATATCCATCACCCGCCCGACGTCGCGGATGGCGGCGCGGGCGCCCAATGTGCCGAAGGTGATGATCTGGGCGACGCGGTCATCGCCGTAGCGGCGGGCGCAGTAGGCCAGCATCTCGTTGCGCCGGTCATCCTGAAAGTCCAGGTCAATATCGGGCATCGAGATACGCCCGGGATTGAGGAAGCGCTCAAAGATCAGGCCGTGTTCCAGCGGCTCGACGTTGGTGATATCCAGCACGTAAGCCACCATTGAACCGGCGGCGGAACCGCGCGCGTTATACCAGATGCCCTGACTGCGGGCGTAGCGGCACAGGTCCCACACGATCAGGAAGTAGGCATCAAAGCCCATCTCGTGGATGACCTTGAGTTCGTATTCCAGGCGCTCGCGCACCGCGGGGTCGTGGGCGCGGGGGCCGTAGCGCCGCTGTAAGCCCTCTTCGCACAGGTTGCGCAGGTAGGTTTGTGTATCGTAGCCCGCCGGCACCTCAAAGACCGGCAGGTGGTAGCCCTTGGGCGAAAGGTCCACGTTGGCGCGCTCGGCGATCCAGAGCGTGTTTTGGAGCGCTTCGGGCACCTCGTGGAACAGCGCCGCCATCTCATCCGCCGTGCGCAGGTAGTAGGTCGGGTCGGTCATACGGAAGCGGTTGGGGTCGCTGAGCAGGGCGCCGGTCTGGATCGCCAGCAGGATATCCTGCAAGCGCCAATCCTCGGGGTTGATGTAATGCACATCGTTGGTGGCGATCAGGTGCGCCTGGTAGCGCTGGCGCAATTCGAGCAGGGCGCGGTTGACGGTGTGCAGTTCCTCGATGTTGTGGTGCTGGAGTTCGATGAAAAAGCGGTCGCGCCCGAAGACCTCGAAATACCAATCCAGGACGCGCTGAGCGGCTTCCGGCCCGAGTTTGAGCAGGGTTTGGGGCACCTCGGCGGCCAGACAGCCCGAAGTGGCGATCAGTCCCTCGGCATGGGCGGCGAGGAACTCGCGGTCAATGCGCGGATATTGGTAAAACCCTTCCAATTGTGCCGCCGAGGCGATGCGCAACAGGTTGCGGTAGCCGGTCTCGTTCTCGGCCAGCAAGAGCAGGTGGTAGGCGGCGCGGTCAATCTTGGGATCGCGGTCCTGCATGCGCCGCGGGGCCAGATAGGCTTCCAGCCCGATGATCGGCTTGACCCCGGCGGCCTGGGCGGCGTTGAAGAAATCAATCACGCCGTACATGGCGCCGTGGTCGGTGATCGCCACGGCGGGCATGCCCAAATCCTTGACCCGCTGGACGAGTTTCTTAATGTCGCTGAACCCATCCAGCAGGGAGTATTGGGTGTGAACATGCAGATGAACGAAGGACATACCTACCCCTGGGTGGTGCGAGGACTAAAGATGAACACGGGGGACGCTAAGGATTATAGCATGGGGTCGCCGCCGCCCCGCCCACGGGGGACTTAAAAAATGGGGGATTTTAAGATGGGGTCATTACTGAATCTGCACTTCACACGAGGGATCAAATATGTCTGCGCCGCCCCCGCCGACGCAGGTATCGTAGCCATCCCCGCCGATGAGGACGTCGTCGCCCTGGTTGCCGTAGAGGGTGTCATCCCCCGGCCCGCCCAGCAGAACATCATTGCCGACAAAGCCATAGATGACATCATTACCGCCCCCGCCCAGGATGCAGTCCCCGCCCTGGCGGCCGTTGATCGTATCGGCGCCGGGACTGCCCAGGATCAGGTCGTTGTTGTTGGTGCCGTTAAAGGTGCCGCTGCCCGTGATCAGGTTGCTCAGGTTCAACGCAGCGCAGGCGGCGGGCTTGAGGTCGTTCGGGGTAATCGTCCGACGCGATTCCCCCAGCCAGGTCACCGGGACGAGGTTGGCGGCGGCGGACGCGGCGCTCAGGCCAAGCGCCACCAGCAGGAACAATGCCAAGAACCAGAGCCAGAAGCGCGGGCGCATGGGTCTCCCTCACGCGGCTTCGAGCCAGAGCGGGTCGAGCAGGCGTTCGCGGTGGGCCAGGAAGAGCGGCACATCCTCAGCGGCCAGGGGTGGGCTGATCAGGTAGCCCTGGGCGCGGTCGCAGGCCTGGGCGCGGAAAAGGCGCAACTGCTGGAGCGTTTCCACGCCCACG
>CAYRUO010000070.1:0-4082 GCA_964427505.1 uncultured Thermanaerothrix sp. | reverse complement strand
CAGTTCATCCAGGGAGAGTTGCAGTCGCCTCGATCCGTTAGTGGATACTGAAACACATAGGTTGACAGATTGAACGAAGGCAATGATGGTGTTGCACCCGCCTCGATCCGTTAGCCGGGAGCGTGGACGGACATCCGCCCCGACCGCGCGGCACTCGCCTCGGACGGCATCCGCAAAATCCCTTGCACCGGCCGGCTTGCTTTGATGTTATAGCCAGGCCGCGTTTCGCCGGCCCGCTTTGTGAATTTCGGCACAATTTCTAGGGGAATATCGCGTTCGCGTGATATAATCGAACGCGTATTGTGCCGTTTCCCTGCCTGTTGGGGGGAATACCTAGTCCGTTCGACCTGGAGCGAGTTTGCCCATGGCTACCCCCGATTTGATCTTCCTGCACGCTCCCAGTGTCTATGACTTCCGCCGCGAGGCCATCCTCTACGGCCCGGTCAGCGATCTGGTGCCCTCTACCCCGGTCTTCGAGATGTACCCGATCGGGTTCACCACCCTGGCCGAGTACCTGGAGCGCCACGGCCTGCGCACGCGCATCCTCAACCTGGCCGTGCGCATGCTGGATGACCCCGATTTCGACCCTGAAGCCTACCTCAAACACCTGGATGCCCTGGCGTTCGGGATTGATTTGCACTGGCTGCCCCATGCCCACGGCGCCCTCGAGGTCGCCCAGATCGTCAAGCGCCTGCACCCACGCCGGGCGGTGATCTTCGGCGGCTTTTCGTCCTCGTATTTTCACCGCGAACTGATTACCTACCCGGCGGTGGATTTCATCCTGCGCGGCGATTCGACCGAGCACCCGTTGTTGCTCTTGATGCAATACCTGCGTGCCGGGGGCGACCTGCACCCCGCCGCCAACAGCCCCGCCGCGCGGGCGCTGGAAGCCATCCCCAACCTGGTGTGGAAGGACGCCGAGGGCGCGGCCCACGTCAACCCCCTCACCTATTCCCCGCAGACGCTGGACGACCTACTGCTGGATTACACCCACGTCCTGCGGTCGGTGGTGCGCTACCGCGACCTGGCCTCGTATAAGCCGTTCCGCAACTGGCTGCGCTACCCCATCACCGCGGCGCTTTCGGTGCGCGGCTGTCGCTATAACTGCGTCACCTGCGGCGGCTCGGCGTGCGCCTTCCGCCAGATTCACGGGCGCACCCGCCCGGCCTTCCGCTCGCCCGAAAAACTGGCCCAGGATATCCGCCGCATCGGCGAATACAGCCGCGGGCCGGTCTTCATCCTCGGCGATATCCGCCAGCCCGGCGAGGACTACGCCCGCCGCTTTTTGGATGCCATTGCCGGCTACGAGCGGCCGGTGTTCATCGAACTCTTCGATGCCGCGCCGCCGGAATTCTTCCGCCAGGTGGCGCGCGCCCTGCCCAACTTCACGGTCGAGATCTCGCTCGAATCGCACGATGAGCGGGTGCGGCGCGCCTTTGGCCGCCCGTATACCAACGCCGCGATCGAGGCCAGCATGGAAGCCGCCCTTGCCGCCGGCTGTCAGCGCTTGGATATCTTCTTCATGGTCGGGCTTAAAGAGCAGACCTACGCCTCGGTGATGGCGACGGTGGACTACGCGCGCTACCTGCTGGAGCGCTTCACCCCCCACTACGGCCCGCGCCTGATTCCCTTCATCTCCCCGCTGGCGCCGTTCCTCGATCCGGGCAGTCAGGCCTTTGAACAGCCCGAAAAGCACGGCTACCGCCTCTTTGCGCGCACGCTGGAAGAGCACCGCCGACGCCTGCTGGCGCCCTCGTGGAAATATGTGTTGAACTACGAAACGATTTGGATGAACCGCGATCAGATTGTGGAGGCTACCTACGAGGCCGGCCTGCGCCTGAACGATCTTAAGGGCGCGTTCGGGGTGATCGAGCCGGCCCAAGCCGCCGCCACCGATGCCCGCATCCGCCGCGCGCGCCAACTCATGGCCGAGATTGACCGCATCGTGGCGAGCACGCCCGAGGGCGAGGCGCGCCGCCAGGCCCTGCGCGCGCTCAAAGCCGAGGTGGATCAGGCCAATCTGAGCACGGTATGCGACAAGCGCGAACTGGAGATCCCCGTGCACGGCCCGCGCATCAACCTGCTCCAAGCCGCCGCCACCGTCATCGCGGATTGGTGGCAGAGCCGCATCGCCTCGCGCCAACTGCCCCTGCGCCACCCGCCGGAGTAGTCTCGCTTTTCGGGGTAAAATAAATAGCAACGCTCTCCCGCTGTGTCTCCGCGCGAAGGGACGAGATTCCTCTGTTGGGGGTAGAGACGCCGAACGGCACGAGGCGACCGATGACCGACACATACACCCTTGACCTTCCAACGCTCGAACAGTGGCTGTGGGATGCCGCTTGCGTCATCCGCGGCCCGATTGATGCGGCGAAGTATAAGGACTACATTTTGCCGCTGATCTTTCTCAAGCGCCTTTCGGATGTGTTTGAGGATGAGGTGAAAGCCCTGGCTGCCGAGCAGGGAGATGAACGCTTCGCCGCCGCGCTGGTGGAAGAAGATCACGGCCTGGTGACCTTCTACATCCCGCCCGCGGCGCGCTGGAGCACCCTGGCCAAACTGACCCAGAAGATCGGCGAGGGGTTGACCGATGCCGTGCGCTGGGTGGCGCGCGAGAACCCCGTGCTCGACGGGGTGATCAACCGCGTGGATTTCAATGCCACCACCGCCGGCCAGCGCATCCTGCCCGATGATACGCTCCGCGAACTCATCCAGGTGTTGGGGCGGCACCGCTTAGGCCTGCACGAGGTTGAGCCGGATGTGCTCGGGCGCGCCTATGAGTACCTACTGCGCAAGTTTGCCGAGGGCTCCGGCCAGAGCGCCGGCGAATTCTACACCCCGCGCATGGTCGGGGTGCTGATCGCCCGCATCCTCGACCCTCAACCGGGGATGACCGTGTATGACCCGACCTGCGGCTCGGCCGGCCTGCTGATCAAGGCACACCTGCATTTTTTGGAGCGCTACGGCATCCCGTCCAACGGGCGGCCGAAACTCCCCGGCACGCTCAAACCCTTGCAAATCTTCGGGCAGGAAATCAACCCGGATACCTTTGCCATCGCGCGCATGAACGCTTTTATCCACCAGATTGATGCCGATATCCGGCTGGGGGACACCATGCGCCACCCGGCGTTTTTAACCGAGGATGGCCGTTTGCGCACCTTCGACCGCATTGCCGCCAACCCGATGTGGAATCAATCCTTCCCCGCCGACGTGTATGAAAATGATCCCTATGAGCGGTTTAAGATGGGCACCCCGCCCTCATCCAGCGCCGATTGGGGCTGGGTACAGCACATGCTGGCCTCGCTTTCACCCCGCGGGCGCCTGGCGACGGTGCTGGATACGGGGGCGGTCTCGCGCGGGAGCGGCAACGCCGGCAGCAACCGCGAGCGCGATATCCGCAAGAAATTTGTCGAGCAGGACCTGATCGAAGCGGTGATCTTACTGCCCGAGAACCTCTTCTACAACACCACCGCCCCCGGCATCATCCTGGTGGTGGACCGCGCCAAACGCCACCCCGGCGAGATTTTGCTGATCAACGCCGGCCAGAAGTTCGTCAAGGGGCGGCCCAAGAACGAGATGACCGAAGCGCACGTGCAGGAAATTGCGGAGGTGTATCACCGGTGGGAGGCGCGTGAGGGGCTCTCGGCCGTCATCACCACCGCCGAGGCGGTGCGCAACGACTACAACCTCAGCCCCAGCCGCTACGTCAGCCTCAACGGCAGAGAAGAGGTCCTGCCGTTGGAAGAGGCCCTGGTGCAGTTGCGCGAAGCCGAGGAAGACCGCGCCGAAGCCGACCGCGCCCTGTGGACGGTGTTGAAGGATTTGGGGTTGGGAGGGGACCATGTGGTATGAGCCCCAACGCCGCCGACGCCGCGCGATGCGCCGGCAGGGCCATGACTACGCCCAACCCGGCGCGTATTTCGTGACCCGGTGCACCCACGAGCGGGCGGAGTTGTTCGGCAGTGTGACGGACGGGGTGCTGATGATGAACCCCGGCGGGGCGAGTGGAGGAAAGAAAGGGTTTAAGCCGGCGGTGCTCCGCCCAAAGGTGCGGTGGGAGGGGATGGACATGGCTGAAAGGACCC
>CAYRUO010000069.1:0-4129 GCA_964427505.1 uncultured Thermanaerothrix sp. | reverse complement strand
GCGTAAACCGAGCAGACTGCACCCCAGGAACACTATTCCAACCAATGCGACGACAGCATAGACGATGAACGCCATGGTGACCTCCTTCTTCCCCTGCCTAACCACCTCGCAACCTCGTTCCTTTGTCAGTTAAACCCAAAGCGGCGGTGTGGGTTACTCTTATTGTAGTTAACGGCCGTTCGCCGTTTCCCAACACTTTTGTCAGCCCGTTGTTCTCCGGCCTGACAGATTTGTAAGGGCAATTGGATTTCTGTAAATTAATACGCTGAAGAGGGGTAAAAAGTTCCACGCCGCGGATGCCCTGTCGGACGTCATACGCCATTATGCCTATTACAAGACGCGGGAATTGACGCTAGAAATCCAAGCCGATCCTTTGGTAAAGTGAGACAAAAGGAAGGAATCTCGTGTGAGTACCCTGTAATGAACCCTCTCGCGGGATGCACAGGCAATAGTGGTATGCCGCGATAATCTCATTGTTCCAAAGGAAGTAAGGGCTATGAATACCCCTTCTGTGGTCAAGGATCCGGTATGTGGTATGATGGTGGAACCCTCTAAAGCCGCCGCTAAGTCCGACTATAAGGGCATAACATATTATTTCTGCTCCCCGGGCTGTCAGCGGGCTTTTGAGCGCAACCCTGAAAAGTATCTCGGCTCTGCTGATCACGAACACCATTCTCAGAGTTCTCATTGAGATTTCATTTTGAGATGACACGCGCCACTTTCCAAGGGGCGTGACGAGGAGAAACGAAGATGTGCGGATGTATGCTCATGCACATGTTAACCGGCCATGCCGGACATCAGGGTGAGTCTCACGAAGAACATCCTCGCCCGACATCGAATACGGGCGGGTCCCCGACGAACGCGTTAGGCGCCGAAACGCGCTTATGCCCTCATTGCGGCTTTCCACTTCGTGCTGAGTACGCATTTTGTCCTGGGTGCGGCATGAGACTCCAGGAAACGCAATGCCCGGCATGCGGTCAAACGGTTGAGCCCAATTGGACCCACTGCGCCTATTGTGGCTACCCGCTGAGAGAAACACAGGAAACCCACGCTCACGCCTAGAAAATGAGGCCGGCAAACCCAGCTCAAGTGTGGCCGTGGATTGGAGGTTGCTAAATTATGACGGAGCACCACCATCATCACGAAAGCCCCCTTGAAGAGAAGCCCGCTCCGCAGCAAACACCCTTGGAATCCGCTCGGGGGCAAGAGCATCCGGCAGGTAACGGGCATTCCCATCACGGACCGGCTGCCCACAGCGTTGATCATCGTGGCCACGAGCAACTGTTTCGCCGCCGCTTTTGGGGCAGTCTGATCCTCTCCCTTCCGGTGCTGTTTTACAGCCCCACCCTTCAGAGGTGGTTGGGCTTCCGGGTGCCGGAATTTCCCGGAAGCGAATGGATTCCTCTAATTTTTGCGAGCGTTGTTTTCGTTTACGGCGGTGTTCCGTTCCTGCGCATGGCGGTGCCCGAACTGCGCAACCGACAACCCGGGATGATGATGTTGATCTCGCTGGCCATCACGGTCGCCTTGGTTTACAGCGTGTGGGCGCAATTGGCGCACGTTGAGGAAGGCTTCTTCTGGGAATTGGTCACCCTGATTGACATTATGCTGCTCGGGCATTGGCTGGAGATGCGTTCGATTCGTCAGGCGTCGGGGGCCCTAACCGAACTGGCCCGCCTTTTGCCCGATACGGCGGAGCGCATTGATGAGGAAGGGAATATTAAAGTGCTCCCGGTTTCGGCGCTGCGCCCGGGTGATGTGGTATTGGTGCGCCCGGGTACCCGCATTCCCGCCGATGGCGAGGTCATTGAGGGGGGATCCAGCGTCAACGAATCCATGCTAACCGGCGAATCTCGACCGGTTAAAAAGAGCCTCGGGGATAAGGTCATCGCCGGCACGGTGAACGGTGAGGGCAGCCTTCGCGTCCGGGTTACGGCAGTTGGCGAGCAGACGACACTCGCCGGTATTATGCGCTTGGTGGAACAGGCACAGCGCTCAAAATCCCATACGCAGGTGCTCGCCGATAGGGCGGCCGGCTGGCTGTTTTACGTTGCGTTAGGGGTCGCATGGCTTACCGCGTTGATTTGGAGCCTGGCCATTGGATTTAATGTTGAGGTGCTCAAGCGCGTGGTGACCGTTCTGGTCATTGCCTGTCCGCATGCACTAGGCTTGGCCGTGCCCTTGGTGGTTACCATTACCACGACGCTCGGCGCTCGCAACGGTATCTTGATTCGCGACCGTCTGGCGTTAGAGATTGCCCGACAGGTTGATGTCGTGGTCTTTGATAAAACCGGCACGTTGACCGAGGGAAAATTTGGCGTGGTCGGCATTAAAACCGTGGCAGGCATGAATGAGGCGGAGGCTTTAGCCCTGGCCGCCGCCGTGGAGGGTGATTCGGAGCACTTGATTGCGCAAGCACTGCACCATGCGGCGCATCAACGCGGCCTCGTTATGCCCAAGGTCACCGATTTTGAGGCCATAAAAGGCCGCGGCGTGCGCGCCGTTCACGAGGGCAGGCCGGTTTACGTGGGAGGACCGCGCCTCCTGGAAATGCTTCATCTGGATTTACCGGACGAACTGGCCGCATTTACCCGCGTGGAAGAAACCAGGGCGCGAACGGTGGTCTACCTTTGCGCCGAATCGCAGGTGTGGGCCGCCTTTGCGGTGGCGGACGTGATTCGCCCCCAGAGCCGCGAGGCAGTGCGGCGCCTGCATCACATGGGGATTGAGGTGGCCATGCTGACCGGGGATAGTACTGCAGTGGCCAAAGCTGTTGCCGAGGAGGTGGGCGTAGATCGTGTCTTTGCGGAGATTCTGCCGGAGGATAAAGAGAGGAAAATCGCCGAATTACAGGCACAAGGTAAGCATGTGGCCATGGTCGGGGATGGGGTCAATGATGCTCCGGCCTTGGTGCGCGCCGATGTCGGCATTGCCATCGGTGCGGGTACCGATGTGGCTATTGAGTCCGCCGGGATCATCCTGGTGCAAAACAACCCCTTGGACGTCGTCAAAGCAATCGCCCTGAGCCGTGCCAGTTATCGCAAAATGATCGAGAATTTGGTCTGGGCTACCGGCTACAACGTCGTCGCCCTGCCGTTGGCGGCAGGGGTCTTGGCACCCTGGAACCTTTTCCTTTCTCCCGCCGTGGCGGCTTTATTGATGTCGCTGAGCACGCTCATCGTTGCCCTCAATGCCCAACTGCTGAGAAGAACGCACCTGATTTAGACGGGCTTGATCCCTAAGAGGGAGGTTATATCACATTGATAAAGAACAGGTGTTCTGCAGCGAATTACCGCATGATAACCACATCTAACCCAACCCTATTTTTGCACTTTTGTTAAGTCGCACACGTTCCCTGTGCGATTTAAATTTGCTATAATCAGGGCAACCCCACACCTTACCGCGCATTTTTGCATCGTCGTTGCCCATTTCGGGGGAGTGCATCGTGAACGACGAGCCCGCCTGTACCCCTACCCCGGTTCGACCTTTTCCCATCCACCGCTGGCTGATCTGGCTGGCGCTCTTGGCGCTGTTGGGCGCCAGGTGTGTTCCGCTTCCGCCCTTGGCCGCGTCTTCGCCCTCGCCTGAGCCGGTGCCGCTGGTAGTGTTGGATTGGGAGAACGACATCACCCCCGAGATCCTGCAGGGCTTTACCGCCGAGACGGGGATCAAGGTTGAACTGCGCTATTACTACTCCGCCGAGGAAGCCTACCGCCGCATCTTGGAAGGCGAAACGTGTGATCTGGCGATCGTAGCCAACGATAAGGTGCCGGGGTTGATCCGCGCCGAGCGCCTGCTCCCGCTCGATCTCAACCAGGTGCCCAATTTCCGCCACATCGCCCCTGCCTTCCGCGACCTGGTGATTGATCCCGGCAACCGCTACAGCGTGCCGAATGCCTGGGGCACCTCGGGAATCGTATATCGTGAGTCAGGGATCGTCTCTCCCCCTCAGCGCTGGGCCGATCTGTGGGATAAAAACTATGCCGGGCGTATTTTCCTCTGGGATCATCCGCGCACGGTCATCGGCCTGACCTTGAAATCGTTAGGCTATCCAGCCAGTAGCGAAGACTTACAAGCCCTCAACCTGGCCGCGGCCAAACTGAACGCCTGGCAAACCCTCCCGCCTGCC
>CAYRUO010000068.1:0-4209 GCA_964427505.1 uncultured Thermanaerothrix sp. | reverse complement strand
TGGGGCGGGGGTGGGGCTTTGGGGCCGGGGGCGGCTTCCAGTGCTTCGAGCAGACGCGCCGCTTCCTCGGCGGTGATTTTGCCCTCTTGCAGCATTTCCAACACTTTAAGGCGTTCTTCCCGTGAAATCATAAGATGGTCACTCCTAAGGCGTTTCTTCGCGCTTGCCCAGCAGACGGCGTCGCGCCTCTTCGGGGGTGATCAACCCTTGGGCAAGTTCATCGAGGATGCGCAGGCGCTCTTCACTTCCCGGGCGAGGTGGGATCTCTTCGCGCCCGGGCTCTAACCCCAACGCACGGATCACTTCATTCAGGCGGTTGCGTAGGGTAGGATATGAGAGGTCGAGTTCCTCTTCCATGCGCGTAAAACGCCCCTCGCAACGGATGAAGGTGAGCAGAAACTGAACCTGCTCTGGGGTGAGTGCGGCAAAGGGATTGCTGGCAGGGTAAAAGTTCCCCTCGATGGTGGTCTGGCAGTTGGGGCAGTGGAGGCGAGTCACCACTAATTCGCTGCGGCAAACCGGGCAGCGTTCGAGCATTGGATTCATAACGCACTCCTGTAAAGGCGTTCCCCAGCCGTTGAACGGCAGGGTGAACACGATTTTACAATTTTATTGTAGTCATACTTTCAAATTTGTCAAGTGTTATTCAATAAATCGCAACATTAATTGAGAAAAATTTAAGTTCGCCCTGGCGGGGATCGGCGCGTTTGGATAAAGCGCACCATAATCGGAGCATGTGGGGTATAATCCGCACCGTTGAGGTGTTGACGATGAGGTGGACACTGCATACCGAATTTCCCGCCCATTTGAAGGACGCTTGGAACGCCCTTTTAGATGAAGCCATCACCAACGTGCCCTTTTTGCGTTACGAGTATTTGGAGGCTTGGTGGGAGACGCGTGGTGGAGGGGAATGGCCTCAAGCCCAACTGGCGATCATCACTGCCCACGAAGGTGATCATCTGGTCGGGATTGCGCCGCTCTTCTATACCCCCAACCATCATGGGCGACCGGCTTTGCTCTTTTTGGGCAGTATTGAGATCTCCGATTACCTGGATTTCATCGTCCGTCCTGCGGATTTAGAGCGCTTTGGGCGTGGACTATGGTCGTATCTGGTGCGAGAGGTAACCTGGGGGTGGCAGGCCTTAGATCTCTATAACCTGATCGAAACCTCGCCAACACTGACGATGCTTACGGCGCTGGCCGATGAAAATACCCTGCCGCTTCAGACCGAGCGCTTACAACCCTCGCCTTATGTTCCACTGCCGGGCGATTGGGAGGCTTATCTGGCCAGTTTGGATAAAAAACAGCGCCATGAAATCCGCCGTAAATTGCGCCGGGCGGAGGGACATACGTCCATGGTGTGCTGGTACTGTGCCCAGGACAATGTTGAAGCGGAGGTGGAGGCGTTCCTCGACCTAATGGCGCAAGATGAGGATAAAGCGGCTTTCCTGACGCCTTTAATGCGCCAGACCCTGCGCCGGATTGCGCTGGCCGCGGCCGCCCATGGCTATTTGCAACTGGCGTTTCTTGATGTGGGGGGCGAAAAAGCGGCCGCCTACTTCAACTTTGACTATGGCAACCGCATTTATGTCTATAATACCGGATTCAACCGCCGCTTTAACGAGATCTCGCCGGGTTGGGTGTTGCTCTCTTACCTCTTGCAGTGGGCTAATCAGCAGGGGCGGCAGGAATTCGATTTTATGCGCGGGGATGAGGACTATAAGTATCGTTTTGGGGCGGTCAACCGCTATGTGGTGCGGGCGACCCTACTGCGTCAGCCGCTGTCGGCGCCGGCCTCCCGCGCCGGTTCCATCGCGATCCAGGAGTAAACCATGGCTATAGACGACACGATTTTGCGCGAGGTGCTGCGCCAGGTCATTGACCCCGAACTGGGGCGGAATATCGTAGACCTGGGCATGGTGCGCGATTTGACCTTTGATGCACAGGAGGGGCGAGTGTGCTTCACCTTGGCGCTAACCACAGCGGCGTGCCCACTGCGCCACCGCCTGGCCGAAGAGGCGCGAGCGGCGCTACTGCGCTTGCCGGATGTTCGGGAGGTAGAGGTTACGTTGGGCGTGATGAGCGAAGAGGAGCGCCAAGCGGTGCTGGGGGCAGGGGCTTTGCAACCGCCCAAACTGGCCAGTCTTAACCGCATTAGGCAGGTGGTCGCGGTGGTGAGCGGCAAGGGGGGTGTGGGGAAGTCCTCGCTGACGGCGTTGCTGGCGGTGGCACTGCGCCGCCAGGGTCAGAAGGTGGGCATTCTGGATGCCGACATTACCGGGCCGAGCATTCCTAAGTTATTCGGACTACCGGCGGGCGGTTTGCGCGGCAACGACCTAGGCATTTTACCGGCCATTACCCGCACCGGCATCCGCGTCGTCTCGGCGAACCTGATGCTGCCGGAGGAGGACGCGGCGGTGGCCTGGCGCGGCCCGCTGATCACAGGGCTGATTCAGCAGTTCTGGGGACAGGTGCTGTGGGGACAATTGGATACCCTGCTGGTGGACCTCCCACCGGGCACCTCGGATCCCTTGCTCACGGTGGTGCGCCAAATGCCCTTGCGCGGGGCGGTGCTGGTGACCTCACCCCAGCAACTGGCGGCGCTGGTGGTGCGCAAGGCGGTCAATTTGCTCAAGAATCTGAACGTGCCGGTGCTGGGGGTGGTGGAGAACTTGGCTTATTACCCCTGCCCGCAGACGGGTGAGGTGCACGAGATTTTTGGTCCCAGCCACGCGGCAGAAGTGGCTGCGGCGGCAGGGTGCGAGGTGATCGTGCGCCTGCCCATCCGCCCGGATCTGACCGTGCTGGGCGATGCCGGGCGGATCGAAGAAGTTGACCTGCCCGAATTGGCGCCGCTGTTGGCGCACCTGCTGGCGGTCGCACCTCAGCCGGTAGCCTAAACCTCACTCCGGCAGGGTGCCGCGCCAGAAATACTCGCTAAGTTTTTCGCCGTGGGTGCGTTCGGCCTCGCCGGGGGGCGGGAGCGGCCACCCCAGTGTGGTGTAGAGTTTATGGCGGTAGAGGTCAAAGGTGGCCATAATCAGATCGGCATAGACGCTGGCCGAACGCAGGGCCAGGTTGTAGGCCACGACCATCCAGATCAGCGAAATGAGTCCCAGGGGCGGGAATAAGGCGACCCACACCAGCGAGAGCAATCCCCATCCCCACAGGACGGCATCCTCTTCCAGGCGTTCCCGCGCTTGAGCCAGGTCGTTGCGGGCTTCGGCCGGAAGCAGTAGCCACAACCGCGGCCAGCACACCAGGGCATCCAGGCCGTATTTGTAGGCCGAATCGCGTTCGCCGGCGCGCAGGATATTGCCCAGGCGGGTGGGACCGTAATCGGCGGGGTCAGCAGGAACGTAGTGCAAACGCATTTCCAGGCGGGTCAGTTCCTCCCGCTGGCGCGGGGTGAGCGCTGCTTCGGCTTGTTTTAGGTCTTGGTAGCGCGTTTCCTCGCGCGCGATGCGATGCGCCAAACGGCGTGTCAGCAGGTCGCGGAGGCCGTTCAACCCGGCCGGCCAGGCGCCTTCCAGCAGGCGCAGCCACTCCAGGCGCAGGCGCTGCATCAGTACGGCAGAAAGGATCAGCATCAGCACGGCCGCGGCGACCATCAGAGTCTGCTCCAAACCGGAGCGTTGGCTCACCTCAGCCCAGAAGAGCGCCAAATCCCCGCGTTGGGCCAAGGCCAGCCCACCCAGGGCCCAGAAGAGCAAACCCGGCCCCAGCAAATGGCGTGCCCAACGGCTGGTGACCTCTCCGCTCAGGCTTTCCCAGAAAGCATTGAGCATTTACGAGCCTCCCTCGTGCGGATGGGGCTCTTGCGCCATCTGCGCACGGCGCTTCTGTCCCCAGGGGATGAGCGGGATGCGATGGCGTGGGCAGGTCGGCTTCTGCCCGGCGTGGCGGATGGTGAAGACGAAATCGCAGTCGGGCTCAGGGCAGACCCACCGCCGTGCGCTAATTGGACCGATTTCCCCGGGCAGTGGGGCAAAGCCGCTTAACAGGCTCTCGTGGATGAACGGGGCTAAGACCTGATGCAACCAGGCGCGCGCGTCATAGTCCTCGGCGAGCACATCGAGCAGGCGCAGTCTATCCGGCTGGCTTTGGCGCGCCTGTCGCAGTAAGCGGTTGACCCGGCGGCGCAGGTCGGGCGGGAGGTACGGCGCTAATTTGCGCACTGCATAGAGCAGTTCGTCACGGGGAGGGGAT
>CAYRUO010000067.1:0-4299 GCA_964427505.1 uncultured Thermanaerothrix sp. | reverse complement strand
GAGCCCCTGCCCCTGGCCGACCGCGCCGAGAAGGCCGTGGTCGGGTATTTGCTTAACCACCCGCTGGCGACCACGGTGGAGGTTGAACAGGCCGTACGTCAGGCTTTCCCCGGTCTGATCACACCGCGGCGCGCGCTTCTTCAGGCTATCCTCACCTCGTATGCGCAAGAGGTCGCGGCCGGGGCCGACCAATGGCAACTGCGCCCACAGGATCAGCCCAACCAACGCCGCCGCGATCTGCAGGCCGTGGCACATGCCCTGCGTCATCTGGGCACGCGCTTGGGGTATGAGGTTGAGGGTGACAATCCCCTGCTCTGGCGGCACGCCCAAAGCGGCGAGGTGCGCTATGCGTTCTACCTGCTGGCGTCGGCCATGGTGTGGCGCTTTCTGGCCGCCCCGCACCCCCAGGCACACCACCACGTGCTGGTGTTGCCGGGCAGTCGCGCCGGCCTGCTGGCTTATAAGATGCAGCGCGACCCGCGCCTGGCGGCGGCCTTACAGCGCGGCTGGCACGTGCTCAAATTCCGCCACCTGCACCGCATGGCCGGCCAGGCCGATCTCGGCCATGACCTGTGGGAAGCCCTGCTGGACAGCGACCCGCCGCTCTGGCGCGAGACGGCGCAGATGAGCATGTTCTAACCGTTGGGTTCGACGCGCCGGCTGAGCAGAAGGTCGGCGATGATGAAGTCCAGCGGCTCGTCAATATCCAGCGCCTCTTCGCGCGGGATCTCGAAGAGGTAAGGACGCTCGCCGATGCGATTGCGCCGCTGTACCAGCGTCTGGCGGGTGAAGAGGTAAATGCACGAGTTTTCTTCGTAAATCGGAGGCAAATCCTGCGTGCGCAGTAGGATGTTGGGGTTATGGTTGATCGGGCGCGCCAGCGCATCCCACAGGCGGGTTTGGATGCGCGTCACCCCGAACAGGCTGTCGTAAGCCGGGTAGAGACCGAGTAGGGTCTGGATCGCCCGTTCGATGGTCTCGGCGCGCAGAAGCGGGTTGGTGCTGTGGGTTTGGAGATAAAAATCGGCCTCCAGCAGGGCGGTATCGTGCATTAGGATTTCGTTCATCGGCACGGCATCCCCGCGCAAGTGCTCCGGACGTTCGATCACCACAACGTGGGGAAAGTGCTCGCGCAGTCCCGCGATGATGATCGGCGAATCGGTATCCACGGCGATCCGGGTGATCGAGGGGCACTGCCGCAGGGTATCCAGGATGTGATGAAAGAGCGGCTTGCCTGCCAGTGGGCGGTAGTTCTTGCCCGGCACCCGCTCGGAGTGATGGCGCATCGGCACCAGAGCCACAACCGTAGGACGTTCGGCCATGCTTTACCCCCCTTGGTGGTCGTTTTCCCAGGTGTGCAGGGCCGCCTGCATGGCGTCCGTCACCTCGCGGAAGAGGGCCGCCTCGAACGAGAAGCGCGCGCCCGCGGTGCGGTAGAGATCGGGCAGGGGGCGACTTCCGCCCAGCGCCAGCGCGCGGCGGTAAGCGGTGACGGCCTCATGCGGATCGCGTTGGGCATTGCGCCAGACCTGCAGGGCGCCCAGTTGCGCCAGCCCGTACTCGATGTAGTAGAACGGCACCTCGTAGATGTGCAGTTTGCGCTGCCAGCCGGTCTTCATTTCCTCGTCCAGCCCGCTCCAATCCACCCCGACCATGAAGCGCTCCCACAGTGCGCCCCAGGCGGCATCGCAACGCGCCGGATCAACCGCCTCATCGGGGTGAGTATAAGCCCAGTGCTGGAAGCCATCCACCACGGCCATGAACGGCCAGAAGAGCAGTGCCCCTTCCATCTGCTCCACGCGGGCGCGGTTGGCGTCGGCCGTGGAGTAAAAGCCGCCGTGATCGGCCTCCAGGTAGGGCAGGGTCAGGTATTCCATGCTCATCGAGGCGACCTCGGCGAACTCCATAGGGATTTCCAGCAGGTGCACCAGGCGGATGGGGGCAGTTTCAAAGACGTGGAAGGCGTGCCCGCCCTCGTGCACCAACGTGCTTACGTCATCGTGGATGCCCACCGCGTTCATGAAGATGAAGGGGCGGCGCTGAACGGCGAATTCGGTACAGAACCCACCGGGGGCTTTGTTCTTGCGGTTTTCCAAGTCCAAGAGGTTTTCGCGGCGCATGGTCTCAAAGTACCGGCCCAGCGTGGCATCCACCTGGGCGAAGATGTGCGCCGCGCGCTCGGCCAGTTCGCCTGCCTGGCGGAAGGGGCGCAGGGGCGGGCGCCCCAGTGGATCGGCTTCGAGATCCCAGGGGCGCAGGGTGGTTAACCCCATCAGCCGGCGGCGGCGTTCGTAACGTGCGGCGGCCTGCGGCACCACCACCGCGGCAATCGCCTCGCGGAAACGCTCACAATCGGCGGGGGTGTAATCGAAGCGCAGTAACTGCTGCCAACGGTAATCGCGGTAACTGGCAAAGCCGGCGTTGTGGGCGATTTGCCGGCGCAGGCGGAACAGGCGCACCCAGAGGTCGTTAAGTGCCGCGCGGTCGGCCAATTGGCGCTGGGCCACCCGGCGCCAGGCCTCTTCGCGGCGCGCCCGGTCGGGGTCTTGCAGGACGGTGCGCATCTGCTGGGGGGTACGTTCCTGGCCGTCCCACTCCACCGTTTGCGCCCCGACGATGCGATCATACTCTTGGATCAGTTTCTGTTCCTCGGCCAGCAGGGGCAGGTTTTCCTCGCGAAAGAGGGCCACCTCGGCGCGCATGTTGCGCAGGGGGATCTCAAACCCGGCCGGCTCCAGCCCGCTGGCGAGCAGTTTTTGCTTCAGTTTCTGCTCCGCGGCCATGGCCTGGGGAAAAATCTGATCGAAAAAGGCTTCCAGGCGCTGACGGGCCACCTCATCGGCGGTGTTGACGGCGGTTGCCACGTGCAGGCGACTGCGCAGTTCCATCAGCCGCTCGTCCAGCGCCGACCAATCTTCCAGCCAGGCGTTGACCGTCTCCGCCCGCAGGGGGCGTTGGAGCAGATCCTGGTAGTAGGGCTCGAAATTCGTCCACGTCCAGGACATCAGGGTTGAGGCATCCGAGGGTAGATCGTTCCACATACGTTTATGCTCCATGCGTGGCCGGGAAGCCCCGGCGGAATAGGTGAGTTACAAGCGTGCCAATGTGGTTACAAAGGGCACCTGGTCGAACATCCAGAAGGCCAGGGGCAAGCCCAACCCCAGGCTGAGCCCGGTCAGCGCCCAGGCCATGCCCATCCAGATCAGGCTGAACCACCAGCCGATGAGCAGGAAGTATGCCGCGCGCACCAGGAAGGGGTATTGGGGCAGGTCGCGGCGGCGCAACTGCACCCGCCCATCCACGACCACCACCTGCGCCTCGCGCCGCACCGGGCGCAGGGTCATGATCACCGGCAGGCGGTTGAGCAGCCACAGCCCCAACGGTAACCCGATGATGGTGATGTTGAGCAGCCAGGCCACCGCCGTGACGATGGCGCCGGCCCACAGGCCGATCAGGATGAAATACAACAGCCGAATCAGACAGCCGGGGCCGCGTTCTTCGGGCAGGACAACCGCAGATGGTGGGGTCTGGGTCATGGTCGTTTCTCCCTTTGAGATATGAGGCCGAGCGCAGAGGATCAGCCTTTCTATCTACGCACCTGCGCCGACGGAGTTGCGCGGTGGCTCACAGCAGGGGCGGCTTGCGCAGATGCCACTCGGTGACCATCTGATAGGCGTGGGCGACCCGGAAGAGCACCTCTTCGCGGAAGTGGGGGCCTATCAACTGCATGCCGATGGGCAGGCCGTAGCCATCGAAGCCGACCGGGAAAGCCAGCCCCGGAACGCCGGCCAAGTTGGTGGGCAGGGTGAAGACATCTTCCAGATACATCGCCAGCGGATCTTCGGTATGCTCACCGAGGCGGAAGGCCGTGGTGGGCGCCACCGGTGCGGCGATGACATCCACTTGCTCAAAGGCGGTTTCGAAATCGCGCTTGATCAGGGTGCGCACCTTCTGCGCCTGGCCGTAATAGGCCTCGTAGTAACCGGCGGAGAGGGCATACGTGCCGAGCATGATGCGCCGCTTGACCTCGGCACCGAAGCCGGCGCCGCGGGTGCGGCGGAACATCTCCCACAGGGCGTCGCTTTCCACGCGCAGGCCGTAGCGCACGCCGTCGTAGCGCGCCAGGTTGGCCGAGGCTTCGGCGGGAGCGATCAGGTAATAGACCGGCAGGGCGTATTCGGTATGGGGCAGGCTGACCTCGTGCACGCTGGCGCCGAGCGATTCCAGCACGGCGATGGCCTGGCGCACCGCCTGCTCCACCTCCGGTTGCAGGCCGCCGATGAAGTACTCGCGCGGCAC
>CAYRUO010000066.1:3588-4307 GCA_964427505.1 uncultured Thermanaerothrix sp. | reverse complement strand
ACTGCGGCCATTAACCCTTCAATAACCGCTAACTGGCGTCCTTCCTTGAAGCGCAGTGTGACTTCTGCGAGGTGTGAGAGGTGATTTTCTCGGCTATCGGCAATCACGACATGCGTTCCCCGGTTGAGTGACCGGCGCACCATAAATCCGAGCACCTCATGGTAGTCGGCCAGGTCGGCTTGCATGACCAAGATGGAGGTGGCTTGATCTAAATCTGCAACGCTTCCTTCAAAAGGTTCTCCGAGATCATCCAATGCCTCGACCAAGGGACGCACAGCATGGCCGTTCAAGGTGGTCGCTAGCGGGCTTTGCAACCCCTCTGTAAATACCTTGCGGAAGAGATACAGGGCTTCCGCGGTCAGACGAGCGGATGCCAGCGCGAGGCTGTTGGCGGCATGACGTTTGAGAGCGCCGGCAACGGTGGCCAAGGCCTCGTCCCAGGTTGTAGGTTTAAGTTCGCCGTTTTTGCGCACCAAGGGCTGGGTGATCCGCGGGCGTTCATCATCGAGCGGATAATAGCGCCCGACTTTGCACAAGACACCCTGGTTGACCGGTGCATCCCAGTTCCCGTAGATGCTTAAAATGCGACTATCGGTGATCAACACATCCAGGCCGCAACCCAGGCTGCAGCCGGTGCAAACCGTATCCACATGCTTGGCTTCAGATTTCTTCCCTAAGTAGGCGCTTTTACGGTCAATCATGGCGCCGGTGGGGCAAAC
>CAYRUO010000066.1:0-3578 GCA_964427505.1 uncultured Thermanaerothrix sp. | reverse complement strand
AAGGATAATGTATGGATGAGAGGCATCCACCGGGAAGGGTTGCCAATTGGGTTGGAGCGGCCAGTGGGTCATCCCCAGGCGATAGGCCGCGTTTTGTAATTCGCAATCGCCTCCGCTGACCTGGCAGTAGGGGCAGAAGTGATTGCGTTCGCTAAAGATGAGCGAAAGGGCGAATTCGCGGGCTTTTTTGACCTTTTCGCTCTCGGTATGGATCACCATGTTGTTAGAGACCGGAATGGTGCAGGCGGCTTGCAGGGTACGAAAGCCCTCAATTTCCACCATGCACAGCCGGCATCCCCCATAAGGCGTCAGGTGGGGATGATCGCATAGGGTCGGGATGAAGATCCCTAACTGTCTAGCGGCTTGTAAGACGGTGATCCCATCGGGTACTTCGTAGGTTTGCTGGTTGATTGTGATTGTGGCCATCCCTGCTCCCTTCTAGTGAATGCATATTTTGCAGATTTAGTTCGTGGTGTGGTAGGCTTCTACTCTGACCGCCGCAACTTTGAACTCGGGAATTTTGGAAATCGGGTCCAATGCGGCGAGGGTCAGTTCGTTGACTGAGGCTTCGGGGAAGTGGAAGTTGCCGTAGATCAAGCCGGGGGGTACCCGGTCGGTGATCCAGGCTTCGGCGATGATGCTGCCGCGGCGTGAGGTGACTTTGACGTTGCGATGGCCGTTAAGGCCAAGGCGCTGGGCATCCTCAGGGTTAATTTCGATCAGAGGCTTGTTATACACCTCCAACAATCCTTTGGAACGCCGCGTCATTTCTCCACCGTGCCAGTGATAAAGCACACGGCCGGTGGTCAGTACCATGGGATAATCTTCATCGGGTTGCTCAGCCGGTGGCACATGGACGGTAGGATGGAATTTGCCTTTGCCACGGGTAAATTGCCCCACGTGCAGGATGGGGGTTCCAGGGTGATCTTTGCCGCGCACCGGCCACTGCAGGCTTTCACCCGCTTCAAGCCGAGCATGGCTGACGCCAGCGTAGATGGGGGTGAGGGCAGCCACCTCGTCCATGATTTGGGCTGTGTTGGTGTAATTCCAGCCAGCGAAGGGGGCTTCTGGGTTAACCTTGCGCTGGCCATGGCGCAAAATGCGTTGGGCTAGATCGCGAATGATTATCCAATCAGGCCGTGCCTCACCCAAGGGCTGGATGGCTTGACGTACGCGCTGGATACGGCGTTCGGTGTTGGTAAAGGTACCATCTTTTTCGGCAAAGGAAACTCCGGGGAGCAAAACGTCGGCGTAAACCGAGGTCTCAGAGGGGAAGATTTCTTGGAGTGCCAAGAATTCCAGGCGTTCCAGACAGTGACGGACATGATTGGTATCCGGGTCGCTCGTGACCGGGTTTTCGCCCAGGATATACATGGCTTTGATCTTGCCTTCACCCGCCGCTGGTATCATCTCGGTAACGGTCAGTCCCACTTTATCCGAGAGAGGGGCTCCCCACGCCTGTTCGAATTTTAGCCGTGCCTCTTCAGCGGTAACGCGCTGGTAGCCGGGATAGACATCCGGCAAACCGCCCATGTCACAGGCACCCTGAACGTTGTTCTGGCCGCGCAGAGGGTTCACCCCACCGCCGGGGATGCCCATGTTGCCCAAGAGCATTTGCAGATTGGCCAAAGTTAGCACGTTCTGCACCCCAACGATGTGTTGGGTGATGCCCATAGCCCAGATGACGGCCATGGGGTGGTATTTGCCCATAATCTCTGCCGCCTGATAAAGTTGTTCTACCGGCACGCCGGTGATTGCCGCCACCCTTTCAGGGGTGTAGTCGCGCAGATTCTCAACAAAGGTATCGTAATTCTCGGTGCGTTCGGCAATGAAGGTCTTATCTTCCCAGCCGTTTTGGACAATAATGTGCATCAGCCCGTTCAAGAGAGCAATGTCCGTTCCGGGCCGCTGTTGAAGATGAAGGGTCGCAAATTCGGTAATATCAATGCGCCGTGGATCGGCCACGATAAGTTTAGCCCCCCGTTTGAGGACCGCCTGACGAAGCATCGCGCCGAAGACCGGATGTTGTTCGGTGGTGTTTGAGCCGATGATAAAAATAGCGGATGCTTTTTCGGCTACATCCTTCATGGAGTTGCTCATCGCACCGGATCCGTACGCCATTGCCAAGCCGGCCACCGTGCTGGAATGGCACAGGCGGGCGCAGTGATCAATGTTATTGGTGCCGATGACCTGTCGTGCCAGTTTATTCATCAGGTAGTTTTCTTCATTGGTGCACTTTGCTGAGGTCAGAATACCCACGCTGTCTGGGCCGTACGTATCACGCGTCTCGGCCAGTTTACGGGCGACGATGTCCAGTGCGGTTTCCCAATCCACCTCGACCCAGGGGCCGCGATCGCCGTTAGCAGGACGTTTTTCGCCCTTTAACAAGTAAGCGCGGACCTTAGGCTTAAGCAAGCGGTCCGGGTGATGGACGTAATCGTAGCCGTAGCGTCCTTTAACGCACAGATGCATGCCATTAACCGGCGCGTTTGGATTGGAGACAACGCGGATAATGCGGTTCTCTTTGGTATTGACGTGTAAGTCAAATTGGCACCCTACTCCGCAGTACGAGCAGGTAGTGGTAACAACTTTGTCTGGGGCTCCGCTGCCGACGGAGGGTTTGTTATCGAGCGCACCGGTGGGGCAGTAAGCCACACAGGCGCCGCAGGACTCACACCGGGCTTCAAGCATGGTCTCGTCCATACCGGCGACAATGCGGGTTTCATAGCCACGCTCGGCCAAACCCCATACGAAGCGCCCCTGCACTTCGGCACAGGCGCGGATACAGCGCCCGCATAGGATGCACTTATTTAAATCCACCCAAACAAAGGGATTAGGATCACTGTTGATTGGATAGCGCGGCGCCTTTGCCATGAGCGATGCGGGGTCTAGGTCATAGGTGCGTGCCCAGTGTTCGAGTTCATTAAAACGACCATCCCCACTTGCATAACCCGCATCATGGTAGGTGGAAAGCAGAAGTTGTAAGATGGTGCGCCGCGATTCCCGCAAGGCCGGGGACTCGGTGGTCACTTCCATGCCCTCGCTAACCGGTAGCGTGCAGGATGCCAGGGGTGTGCGTGCCCCTTTGACTTCAACCACGCACAGGCGGCAGCCCCCATGAGGGCTGAGATCTTTGTGATAGCACAGGGTAGGTATCATAATGCCGGCCTGTGCGGCGGCTTCAAGTACGGTCATTCCCTCGGGTACCTCTAATCTTTTCCCGTCAATCATTACCGTTACCATGTTCATCTCTCCCTTAACTCACGACCGTCCATTCATGAGCGGTGATGACGTAAGTAAATGAACCAATAAACCAAACCAACCATAAAAGCGCCCCCGATGATGTTGCCAATGGTCACGGGCAGTAAGTTGGCCAGGAAGAAGTTACTCCAGGTCAGATTGGTATAACTTTCGAGCGTTTTCCCGGCGTCAACTAAAGCCTGCAGTTTCCAGAATGACGCTGGCGCCCATTCTTTGATAAAGAGGCCGATCGGAATGAAGTACATGTTGGCGATGCTGTGTTCAAATCCGGCGGCCACAAAAGCCGAGATGGGCGGAATGATGCTCAGGATTTTATC
>CAYRUO010000065.1:0-4313 GCA_964427505.1 uncultured Thermanaerothrix sp. | reverse complement strand
GGGCAGGCTCACCACGGCAACCAGACCTGCCGCGGCGGCCAAACCCATGGCGCCGGTGGCTTGCTGTACGCCCTCGGTCTCACCGCTGGCCAGGGCCAGTAAGCCCAAAAACGCCAAGACGGCGGCCCCGCCCAGCCCCAGCAGAACCCCCAGACTGCTGAAAATGAGGAACAGCACACTTTGCCAGGACGAAGGCGTGGAAGCCGGTGTGGGCGTATCGCTCATTGCTCGGTGATGGTCACGCTGAGGATTTTATCCCCCGCCGGGAGCGGGTTTTGGCTCTGATCGGGGTCGCGCGGGGTGAGGGCTTTGAGTACGTCCATCCCTGAGATCACTTCACCGAAGATGGTATAGTTGCCATCCAGATTGGGCAAGGCCTGATAGGTGATGAAGAATTGACTGCCGTTGGTGTTCGGCCCGGCGTTGGCCATGCCCACGATACCCGGGCGATCGTATTTAAGGTTGGGGTCAATCTCGTCCGGGAATTGATAGCCCGGCCCGCCCAGCCCGGTGCCGGTGGGATCGCCGGTTTGGGCGACGAAATCGGGGATGACGCGGTGGAAGGTGACGTTGTTATACCAGCCGTTGCGCGCCAAGAAGACGAAGTTATTGACCGTGAAGGGCGCTTTATCGGCGTAGAGACGGATGACGATATCGCCCTTTTCGGTTTTGAGCGTGGCGGTGTACTGCTTGGCCGGGTTGATGACCATGGGTGGACACTGCTTATACTGGCGGTCGCGCAGTTTGTGCAGATCGAGAATAAGATTGAGCGTTTGAGTGTCGTAGGGCACGCGGTCGGTGGGGGTAAAGACCAGTTGGTCATCGAGGAAGATGAAGAGGGAGGGTGTGCCGCTGAGTCCGATGCTCAGCGCCTCTTGGGTGGCTTGCTTCACTTTGTCCACGATGGCCGTGCTTTTCATATCTTTGGCCAAGCGCTGAGCATCCAATCCCAGCGTGGTTGCCTGCTGGAGCACCCAGGTCTCGAACTCGTTCGGGGTCTGGGTGGCCCAGGTTTGCTGTTGTTCAAAGAGCAGGTCGTGCATTTCCCAAAACTTGCCCTGCAAAGCGGCGGCTTCGGCGGCCTGGGCGGCCAGTTGGGCCTTATCATGAGAATTTAAAGGAAAATGACGAAAAACAACCCGCACTTCCTCAGGATGCTGGGTTTCAAAATCTTTGAGAAAGCCCGCCGCGAGGCCGCAGTAGGGGCATTGAAAATCGCTGTATTCCAGGATGGTCACCCGTGCACGTTCGGCACCGCGGTGGTAGTCGTTATTGCTGATCGCCGGTAACTTCAAGTCGGCGGGGTTCTTGGGGCTGGGAAAGAGATCCACCACGCGGCACTCGGTGGGTGGGGCGGCTGTGGTGGGGGCGGAAGTGGGTGTGGCGGTGGGGGCGGGTGTGGCCGGTGCACACGCGCCGAGGATCAGCGCAAGGATGGATAACCAGAGGACGTTCTTCATGCCGAGGAGTCCTTTCTTCCCGTCAGGCTCGCCGAAGCGGAAGGATGACGCAGGCGTTCTAGCACGACTTGGCGTAAGTTAGATTGTACCACCGCCAGCGGCTGCGAGGCATCCACGATGACCCAGCGCCGGGGGTCCTGGCGCGCCAGTTCCAGGTAGCCCTGGCGCACACGGCGGTGAAACTCCAGATCATAGGCATCCAGGCGGTTCCACTGCCCGGCACTGCGCCGCCGCCGCAGACCTTCCTCGGGGTCTAGGTCCAACAGAAAGGTCAGGTCGGGGGTCAGGCCGCCGGTGGCAAAGGCAAGCAGGGTGCGCAGGATTTCGAGGGAGACGCCGTGCCCATACCCCTGGTAGGCCAGGGTGGAATCGGCATAGCGGTCACACAGCACCAGCATCCCCTGCGCCAGGGCAGGGCGAATCACTTCCTCGACCAACTGCGCCCGCGCGGCCAGGAAGAGCAAAATTTCGGTGCGGGGATGCATGGCCGCGTTTTGCAGGTCGGTCAGGATCGCCCGCACCTGGTCGCCGATGCTGGTGCCGCCCGGCTCACGGGTGGTGAGCACGGGGTAACCCTGCTGGCGTAAGAATTCGGCCAGTTCGCGCGCCTGGGTGGTCTTGCCACTACCTTCCGGCCCTTCGAGGGTGATGAACACGGCTCAATGCTCCCGATCGCAGTGTGAGGGCCGGCTCAATCGCGGAAGATGCGCACGCGGCGATTGGGCTCTTTGCCGTAGGAATGCGAGACCAGGTTATACTGCCGTGCCATCTGATGCTGGAAGCGGCGCACTTCTGCCGAGGCCGGGGGCAAATCCACATAGCGCTGGCCGTTCAAGACGCTTTGGATGGCGATTTGGGTCTGCGCGGCAATAACTTCCCACTCCGCCGGCGTGTTTTCCGGGGTCAGGTTGAACATTTCCACCAGCGATTGCTCCATTTGGTTGATGGTATTAGCCCGCAAGACGTAAATGGGCATCTGACGTTCTTCGGCGATGACCACCGGCTGTTGGCGCGAGCGGTAGTAGGTGCGCAGGGTCATCAGTACGTCCGCCTCTTCCAGGGTGGGCACGACGATGGCCGGCACGCCCAGGCGTTTGGCGGCTTGGAGCAGGCGGTTGCGGGCCACGCCGTAGGGGTAGATGCGAATGGTGGGCAGTGGCGTCGGCGGTGTGGCGGGACTCGGCTCATACTCGGGTGCCGGTGTCGGGGTGGGCTGGGTCGAGGGGCGCGTGCCGCGCCCGGTGGCGGGGGCGTAGTCGGTGGCGTTGCCAAAGGCGCGGCGCAGTCCGCTCGGCAGGGCGCGCGGCATGGCCGGTGCCGCCGGGCGTTCAATGTGAATCTCGCCGTTTTCATCGCGGTAGCGAATCTCCGGCGGGATGGGGTAGCCCCGCAGTAATGCATCCACGGCGGCGGCTACGTCGGCATGCACGTGCAGGCGGTTGCGTTCCTGAATCTCGATCAGCACGTCAAACGTGGGCGGCGAACGGCGCTCCAGCACCGTTTTTTGCGTCCCACGGCGGCGTGCCTCTTCGTCCGAGAGGGTGACCGACTCGACGCCGCCCACCAGGTCGGAGAGGGTAGGGTTGAGTAGTAGGTTCTCCAGCGTGCGCCCGTGCGCGGTGGCAACCAACTGCACCCCGCGCTCGGCGATGGTGCGGGCGGCCTGGGCTTCCAGTTCGCGCCCGATCTCGTCAATGATGATGACCTCAGGGTTGTGGTTTTCGACCGCCTCGATCATCACCTCGTGCTGGAGTGAGGGCGTGGGCACCTGCATGCGGCGCGCTTTGCCCACGGCGGGATGGGGCACGTCGCCATCGCCGCCGATTTCGTTCGAGGTATCCACGATCACTACGCGCGCCTTCTCGGCCAGGATGCGCGCCGCCTCGCGCAGCATGGTGGTCTTGCCCACACCGGGGCGACCCAAGAGCAGGATGCTCTTGCCCGATTCGATGAGGTCTTGGATGATGTCAATGGTGCCGTAAACGGCGCGGCCCACGCGGCAGGTCAGGCCTACGATGTGCCCTTTGCGGTTGCGGATGGCCGAGATGCGGTGCAGGGTGCGCTCAAGACCGGCGCGGTTATCGGCATCGAACTCGCCCACCCGCGAGACCACGGTTTGGATATCCTCGTGGGTGACTTCCTGCTCCAACAAAACGACCTCACGGTCCACGAAGCGAGCCATGGGCGGCCGCCCGAGGTCGAGAATGATCTCCAGTAGATTGTCGCTGTCGTCCACGCGCACCACGGCTTCGGCAACCCGCGGCGGCAGGACGTCCAGCAAGGCTTGCAAGTCATCGGTAATTCGCAGTTGTGTCATAGTCGTTCATCACCTGTTAATCGTTCCAAAGTTCGCAGTCTAATTGTAATAGGATTCATGTGTTACGGCGCCCTCAGGGAGCATAACCCGGGCCGGAAGGGGGCGCGTTTCCTCCGGAACGGGGCCGATCAGGGCCGGCTGACGGTTATCGCGGCTGGCTTTGGCCGGCGCCATGACCGGAGCGCGCTGGGTGACCGCCAGGTGGCGCACCATCAGGGCATGCTGGAAGGCCGGTTCGGCGCCCAGGTCGCGCAGGGCATCTTCCAACCAGGCCTGGTAAGAGCGCACGGCCACGTACACCGGGCGCCCGAGTGAAAAGTGCAGGCCGCGCAAGTAGGCCCGCAGTGCCGCCGCCGGCTGGCGCACTTCCGGGTGGAAGAGCGGGTAGAGCAGGATGCCCCGCGGGCCGAAATGGGCTTCCATGTAGCCCAGCAGTTCGCCGCCCTGCTGATAGACCATCCCGGCCAGCCCGTGGGCGCCGAACGGCTCGGCGCGCTGGACCAGCGGCGGGGTCAGCGCCTGGTAGAGACTGCGGA
>CAYRUO010000064.1:0-4364 GCA_964427505.1 uncultured Thermanaerothrix sp. | reverse complement strand
GTTGTCTAGATGTCTGCAGTCAGAATCATCGAATGCCCGGAAGGGCATTAAGACCTTCCAAGTCATCTACGTTAGCATTGATGGTGATGCTCTTGAGTCAGAATCATCGAATGCCCGGAAGGGCATTAAGACGTTCTACTTTTCGGCTGGCGGGTAAATCTGCAAGTAAGGTCAGAATCATCGAATGCCCGGAAGGGCATTAAGACTTTGTTACGTATACCTCCGTATACCATCCTTCGCTTGGTTGGTGGTCAGAATCATCGAATGCCCGGAAGGGCATTAAGACTGTCCAAGCGTGTGCGGGCTGCCATCGTCCGGCAATATGAGTCAGAATCATCGAATGCCCGGAAGGGCATTAAGACTTTCAGCAATTTCCTGTTTTCCGGTTTGATATATAATGGTCAGAATCATCGAATGCCCGGAAGGGCATTAAGACGGAATTTACCCGGAGGACGTCAATCCCCAGGATGTTTTGATGTCAGAATCATCGAATGCCCGGAAGGGCATTAAGACTTTAAGATACCTGCAACTCTCTTATCAACCGCAATCATTTTTGCGTCAGAATCATCGAATGCCCGGAAGGGCATTAAGACTCTTTTTCAAGGACGTCTCTTAGAGCGTCCAAATCAAGGGGTCAGAATCATCGAATGCCCGGAAGGGCATTAAGACATAAGCTCGCTTGGCCAAATCTAAGATAACCCTTTCCATTCTGTCAGAATCATCGAATGCCCGGAAGGGCATTAAGCCACCGTCCTTTTTGTCAAGGGTTACGTGATCACGGCGTAACCCTCGTTTTTTGCCCCTGGGCGCACATCACCCCCATCCCCGCGGGCCGGAGTGCTTGCCCGTGGGGGTTTGCCTGAGCCTCACTTGTCCGTGCCCCCTATCGGCCTAACCCCGCCAGGGTTGGCGGTCACGCAGGATCGCGTTCAGCCGCGCCGTTCCCGCGCGGGGGTAAACCCCCGCGCTAATGCCACGAAGCCCTGGCGGGCTAATGCCCCTGCGGGGCATTTTATGCCCATGGCAAGCCAACCACGCACCCCAGCCCCCTTCAGGGGGCTTTGTCTATGTAGCCCGGGGCTTCAGCCCCGGCCGGGGTGATGCCCCGGCAACAATCCGGGCGATAACTCCGGGTTTACGCCTCAAACAGATGCGGGTATGGGCAAACATACGGGCAGGGGCGGGCACCCCCGGCGGCACCGCGCCGGGCGGCAACCGCAATGGCTTACCCCCGCGTAGGTAGCCGCCTTGGGCGAGGGCGGATCGGGCATAAAAATGTTTGCATTTTCCCGCTTTAGGTGTAGGATGAAAGCGAAGGGTTTGCTTCCGGAGGATTGCGCTAATCCCGTACGATATGATCATTCGGGCTAGGTGTATGCTAAAAAATGCTGTATATCAGTATCAGGAATCCGTATAATTATCGCAAGGTGGGCATACCCCACCTGATCATAAAAATAAGGAGAAGAGGACGGGAAAAGAAATCTACATTCGGTTTATGGCACCTGTTGTTCCTGAAACGACAGACCAATTATTACAATACGTTGGTAATGCGATTCGGAACGAATGCGAACGAATACATCTACTATATGTCATCGCCTGGCGGATCGGTTTTTCATGGACTATCAATCTATAATTTTCTCAAGGGTATTCCGACAGAAGTTTTTACCTATAACTTCAGTACTGTAGATTCCATCGGTATAGTCATCTATTGTGCAGGTAGTAAGCGATTTTCTGTTCATCATGCAAGATTTCTAATACACGGCGTTCGATTCAATATTTCTGGTAACGCATCATTCGATGATAAGCAAATAGAAGAACACCTAAAAAGCCTGAGAATAGACCAAGAGAACATTGCACGAGTGATCGCTGACACACCAGGTAAGCCACTTCATAAAATCGAAGAAGACATGAACAACCACATCACTTTGAATCCTAATCAAGCAAAAGATTACGGCCTTGTACATGAAATAAAATCAGAACTTCTTCCCATTGACGTTGATTTCTTCGTCATTCGAGAGATCATACAAAGGCCACCTCAACCAATGATTCATGTTCCTGCTCCACTAGTACAAGCCTATATGCATTCTATTCAAGTGGACACAACCACACTATGAAATTATCCGCCTAACGCATGCTTCCAGCCAAACCTTCGTTGCACTTCGCAGCGTAGGTGAAATGCAAACCGTTACCCCGCTCTTTTCAGTGCCATGGATGTTGATCTTTCAAAGTACCTCACCAAGGTAGCAGGCTACAAGAGTGCTTCTCAGAAAGCGCGTATCCTAACGGAAGCGTGGGCATCTGACAATCTTGAATGCCCTTCTTGTGGTGGGGCTTTGATTCTCTTACCACCAAATTCGCGCGCATCTGATTTACAATGTCGGTCTTGCGGGGAAACCTACCAACTGAAAAGCCGGTCAAAGCCTTTTGGGAAGAAAATACTCGGGGCCGAATACAATACTACAATACAAGCGGTTAGGGGTGGCTCTCATCCTTCTCTAATCCTCCTACGATATGATCCCAGTAACCTAACTGTTCAGCAAGTGAGAATACTTCATCGGTCGTGGATCACCGAGCAGAGCATAATACCTCGTTGCCCTTTAAGTTCCCAAGCGCGACGTGCTGGTTGGCAAGGTTGCTTATTGTCAATTGATGCCATACCAAGTATCGCATTTGTCGATGTCGTGCAAGATGGTGTAATAATTCCGACACCTACAATACAGGCAAAATGGAAAATTGCTCACTCCATCTCGGCACTTTCATTTGCCAAAAGAGGATGGCTTTTTCTTGTCTTGCGAATAGCAGAATTATTGCCACGAGAGTTCTCGCTTCAAGATATGTACGCTTATGAGGGTTTATTGGCCAAGTTGTACCCTGCGAACAAGAATATACGAGCCAAAATTAGACAACAACTACAAATTGCTCGAGGCTTAGGCTTGATACAGTTTGTTGGGCAAGGCTTATACCGTAGAATATCATAACTTATGTAATAAGCAGCAAGCCGTTAGGCTGCTTGACATGTGCGGTTTAATAATAGTGTAGTACACGAAACAACAACCCCGCTTCCCTTATCTTCATCCTAATCGTGGCAACGACCACTATATTGATCTCAGCGATTGGCCAAACCCTCCTATCCTTTATAGTTCAAGAATCAGAACAGATCAACAGATCAGTGTTTAGAAATGAATGTGGTATCAATTGGGGTGACCCTTCTCTCGTCTTTCCACCCCCAACCAGGCTGGACAATAAACTGTGAATGCTAAGGTAATAAATGAGATTCTTGTGGTATTCGTTTCACGTTTTTTGTAGTTTTTGCTTGTAGCCTCATCTCCGGACCCAATACGGCCATGATTGAACTAAAAACTGAGGTGCAACTTAAGGGAGTTTCGGCAAAGGCCGTAGCGGATTTTCTACTGCACTGCACCGATCGCGACTATCAGAATTGGTGGCCAGGCACACATCTCGCATGGCACACGAAAAAGCAATTCCCCAATGAGATCGGCAGTGTGGTTTACTTCGATGAGTATGTCGGCCAGCGGAGATTGAAACTCGAAACCTTGGTGGTCAGGTACATCTCTACGGCATTCCGCGGCAGTAAGCCCCTTCCGCCTCACGCTCCGACGTAGGGGAAGGGCAGTAAATCGCGCAGGCGCACCACCTGTTTTTCCCCCAAGATCACCTCGGTGCGCTCCAGGTTGCCCTCATCCACCTGAGCCATGAATTCGCGACAGCGACCGCAGGGCGGGAGCACGCGCCCATCCTCCGCCACGGCCACGATGCGCGCGATCGCCGTCTCGCCGGCGGTGATCATGGCCGCTATCGCGCTGTGCTCGGCGCAAAAGCCGATGCCACTGCTCACGTCAATGCACACGCCGTAGTACAGCCGTCCGCTGGCGCTGAGCAGGGCGCACGCCACCGACCCCGCCGTGTTGCCGAAGCTCAACTGCCGCGGGTAGAGCAACCGCCGCGCTTCCGCGATCATCTCCGCCGGTGAAAGATCACGCTCGCTCACTGCACCCGAATGGTTTCGATGAAGAGATTGTTCTTCCCCACCAGGCGTGCCAGCCCGTCCAGCAGTTCCGGGGTGATGCCGGTGGTCTCGTTGGGGAATTCCAGCAAGTAGCGCGCGCCGCCCTCGAAAACCCAAAAGGCGAAGCGGTCCGTCCCGGGTGAGGAACGCAACAAGAAGTAGGCGTGTTTGATGCGGCGCACATCGCGCACCTTATCGCCGCTGGAACGGAAGACCAGCGTGAGCATGCGCAGTTCCAACGGGATGGTCGTGCCATCGGCGGCCTGCGGCGCCGGGGGCAGGATGTAGTCCACCTCGCCCATCCACGGCGGCGGGGGCGGCTCAAAGGGCGCCGCCG
>CAYRUO010000063.1:0-4483 GCA_964427505.1 uncultured Thermanaerothrix sp. | reverse complement strand
AACGGCTCGGCGCGCTGGACCAGCGGCGGGGTCAGCGCCTGGTAGAGACTGCGGATGGCGAACTCGTCCAGCGCGGTGAGGGGCAGCCACTCGCCCATATGGTCATCGTTGACCGGTGAACTGCCTAGGCGCCAGATGCGCTGGCGGGCATACACTGCAAACCCGCTCTGGCGCAGGCCCTCAAACAGCGGGCTTTCGTCCTCTACGGCGGCGAGCAACCCCAATCCGCCCTGTTGCCCTGCCTGGCGCGCCAGTTCGTCCATCAGGCGCGCCACCAGCGCCGCTTGGGAGGCGGCGGGCAGGACAAACGTAACCTGACCGAGGCTGTTCCCGTTGCGCAGGCTGGCCTGCCCGATCAGGGTGGGGCGGCCCTCGCCGGGTTGCAAGACCGCAGTGAAGGCGTTCTCTTCCAGGCGCAGGTGGCGCAAAACGACCCAGAATCCCAGCGGCCGACCACGCGTCAGCGCCAGGACACTATCCAAGCACGCTATCTGATGACGGTAGCGGTATAACGTTATTAAATCAGCCCAGTTAAAAGGTCGCGCCTTTATCGTGTCAACTCCAGATGACCACCGAAGCCACGCGTTCTGTGGCTGATTCTACCACGATCTGGCGGTATGGACAATAGGTGTAGAACATGTGTTCTGTTATCAAAACTGCATATTGACATTGTTACGTAATACTGTTATAATAAAATTAATCATGGACAACCCGGGAGCAAGGACCTATACGATCCAGGAACTGGCCGAACGCTGTGGGGTCACGCCGCGCACGATCCGCTTTTATATCGAAGAGGGCCTGCTCCCCCCACCCCTGCAAGAGGGGCGCATCGGGTTGTATACCGATGAGCACGTTGAACGGCTGGAATTGATCCGCCGGCTCAAAGAGGCCTTTCTCCCCCTGCGGCAAATCCATCGCCTGGTCAATTCGCTGAGCAGTGCCGAAATCCGTGCCCTATTGGAGACTTTGCCCCGTGCGCCTCAACCTAGGGTGAAGTCAGTGACAAACGTGGAGGATATTCCCCAGAGGGAAGGAGGGGGATTCAGGTTATATCAAAGAGTGGGTGGTTCCTTATCTGAGGAAATTGCAGAAGCGCTTAGATCGTCTCCGGCCGATGAGGAGACGTCCCCCGTTCAGGAGGAAACCTCTCGGGCTTATGAGGAAGCCCAAGCGATGCTGTTGCATAAGGCGCGCCGGGAACAACTGGCGCCGGATGAGGAAGAATTTGCCCGCTGGCAGCGCATCATCATCGTCCCGGGCTTGGAGATTCACATCCGCGAGTCAAACGACTATCACTTTGTTTCGCGTGTACGTCAACTGGTGGAGTTCGCCCGTCATCTGTTTCGTTCGGAGTGATGAGACGCTCTACATCAATTGAATAGTCGGGAAAGGGGAGAATGACGATGTCAACATCGCCTCTACGTCTTCTGGTTGAGGGCGATCGGGTTCTTATTGCCCGTGAAGCGCCAACATTGCGCGTGGTTGAGGTTGTGATTCGAGCGCCGGAGACATCGAGCGGGCCGCAGCGGCGCATTCCGTTGAATCTGGCGCTGGTGCTTGATCGCAGTGGCTCGATGTATGGGGAGAAACTGCATTACATCCTCAACGCGGCCGCTTCGCTGATCGAAACTTTGGGCGAAGAGGATCATCTGGCAGTCGTGATTTTTAATCACCGTGTTTCTGTGCTCAGCCGGTGTCGTCCCGCAACGAAAGAGTATCGCCGGTATTTGATTGAGGCATTAGGCAGGATCGAAGCCAAAGACCTCACTTTTCTTAGCGAGGGATGGATAAAGGGATATGAACTGCTCCATGAGGCGCATTCCCCGCTTCGATTCCCTCGTATCCTTTTATTCAGTGATGGTTTGGCGAATATAGGGGACGTTCATCCGAGGAGACTGGGAATATTTGCGCGCAATGCCGCACGTTTTGGGGCTTCGACATCCATATTTGGCGTCGGTCGTAACGTCAACGAGGAGTTGCTCAGGCGCATGGCGGATATGGGGTATGGAAATTTCTATTTCATTGAGAAGCCGCAGGATATTCCACGCTTTATTGCGCAAGAACTTGAGCATATGGCGAATATCACCGCCCGTGATGTTGAACTTGCCTTGGATATTCCCAATGGGGTGACGGTCAGAGTTTACGGTGACTGGTGGTTTACCCAGCAAGATGGGCGTTTGAGGTTGTTTGTTGGTAACCTAGAGGCGGGGCGGGTGCAAAGGCTGTACTTGGAAATCATCACCCCATCAGCCACAGAGGCTACGGACCTCAATCTTGCATTCCGGGTATCGGCACGCGATAGAGCAGGTGGGGTTTGGATGACCCATGCTGATCTGAGGTTTGTCTATGCCGCTCAGAGCGAGGTGGCGGCGGCACCGTACAACTCGGGGTTGCTGGCACGTTTTGCACGATACGCTCACGTGCACCCGTATGAGAAATCACCTTATCATGAGCAGATAATATGGAAAATTCCAACAAGGCCTATGCTACCAGAGAAATTTTTAGAATATGAGATTGAGGTGCAAGAGAGACTTGGCGCTATCAGCACAAGGCTCACTCGTGATGACATTCAACGGCTGCGTTCTCGAGATTTAGAGTTATGAGCCCGGGTTGACGACCGGTGCGCGGCGATCAGGGGGCGCCGTGCTTAATTGGAAGGATCGTTCAGGGGGGCCGCCCTTGAGCGATCCTTCGTTTTTTTCTACCCGCTAAACCTGATCGTCAGGATATCGCCGTCCTGCACCACGTAGTCCTTGCCTTCCAGGCGCAGTTTGCCCTTGGCGCGCGCCTCGCTCATGCCCCCCAGGGCGATCAGATCGTCATAACTGATCACCTCGGCGCGGATGAAGCCCTTCTGCATGTCGGTGTGGATCTCACCTGCCGCCTCGGGCGCCGTCGCACCGCGGTGCACCGTCCAGGCGCGCACTTCGTCCGGGCCGACCGTGAAGAACGACTGCAGTCCCAGCAGTTCATAGGAAAGGCGGATCACCTTGTTGAGGCCGGGTTCGCTCAAGCCGTATGCCTGCATGAACTCTGCCGCCTCGTCCGGGGGCAACTGGGCTAAATCCATCTCCAACTTGCCCTGCAGGGCAACCACCTGACTGCGCCGGTGGGGGTAGGTCACCGTCGGCGGCGTTTGCCCTTCGGCCAGGTTGAGCACGATCAGCATGGGCTTGCGGGTGAGAAAGCCGAACCCCGCCAGCAGGTGCTCATCCTCGGGACTGAGGTCAAGATCGCGCAGAGGGGTCTCGGCGCTGAGGGCTTGGTGCAGGCGCTCGAACAGCCCCATCTCGCGCTCCAGGCTGGCCTTATCCCGCGCGCCCTTGCGTCGTTCTTCGTTCAGCCGTTCCAGTTTGCGTTCCACCGCGATCAGGTCGTTGAGGATGAATTCACTTTCCATGACCGCGATGTCGCGCTGAGGATCCACACCGCCCAGGGGATGGGGGATGGCCTCATCTTCGAAACAGCGCACCACCTGGATGAAGCCGTCCATCTGGGTGAGTTGGTTGAGCAGAGGCCCGGGCAAGCCGCCCTGACTGCGCGTACCTTCGATGCCGGCGATATCTACGTAGGTGACCTTGGCGTAGATGACCTTTTTGGGGTTGAACATCGCCGCCAGACGATCCACGCGCGGGTCGGGCACATCCACGACCGCGGTGTGCATGGCGACCTTGCCGGCGGAGAGGCCGGTAGGCTGATGCCCACGGGTGAGGGCGTTAAAAATCGTGGTCTTTCCGGATTGAGGTAAACCGATGATTCCTAAACGCATTGTCGTTATCCCTTGACCCTGAACCGAGTTCTCATTATACTAAGTGACGAAGCACGCCGAAGTGGCGGAACTGGCAGACGCGCACGACTCAAAATCGTGTCCCGAAAGGGGTGTGGGTTCGACTCCCACCTTCGGCACCAGAGGAAAACTTTCTCGTGGTTCACGGCGCCGCATCCGGCGCCGTTTCGTTTTGCCAGGGGGAATTATATCATGCCAGGATGGGATCGCCGCCGTAGGCGCTTTATGGTAGGATTATCGGCGATCCGATTCGCGCGAGGTTGTAGGCATGCTGGAGGTACGCGAGATTTGGAAATCCTACGAGGGCCAACCCCTGCTGTGCGGCGTTTCATTCACGGTGCAGGCGGGGGAAACGGTGTGCCTCTTGGGGCCTTCGGGGAGCGGAAAGAGCACGTTACTGCGCATTATCGCCGGGCTGGAAGCGCCGGAAGCCGGCCAGGTGCTGTGGCAGGGGGAAGATTTGGCCGCGGTGCCGGTGCATCAGCGTCACTTTGGGCTGATGTTTCAGGATTATGCCCTCTTCCCGCACCGCACGGTGGCCGAGAACGTGGCCTTTGGCCTGCGCATGCAGGGCCTGCCGCGGGCCGAAATCGCCCAGCGGGTGGAGGAAGCCCTGGCGCGGGTCAACCTGCGTGATTTTGCCCACCGCCGCGTGACCGACCTTTCGGGCGGGGAGCAACAGCGGGTGGCCCTGGC
>CAYRUO010000062.1:0-4532 GCA_964427505.1 uncultured Thermanaerothrix sp. | reverse complement strand
GTGGCCGGCCAGGCGGGGCAAGCCGCGCTGGCGTGCCCAGCGCCCGTTGCCATCCATGATGATGGCGATATGGGTGGGGACTTTGGTCAGTTCCGGGGTCGCAACAGCCGCGGGGGTGGCGGTCATGGGCTCAGAATTCCAGGATTTCTTTCTCTTTTCGCGCACCAATGGTATCTACTTCTCCAATCATTCGGTCGGTTAATTTTTGTAATTCCTCTTCGCCTTTTTTAAGGTCGTCTTCGGAGATCAATTTTTCTTTTTCAAATTCGCGCAGGTCTTTCATCACGTCGCGGCGGATGTTGCGGATGGCGACGCGGGCCTCTTCGAGGCGGGCGTGCACCATCTTAACCAGTTCGCGCCGCCGTTCCTCGGTCAGCGGCGGGAGCACCAGGCGCATCGTCTTGCCATCGTTGGAAGGGGTCAGCCCGAGGGGTGAGGCGATGATGGCCTTTTCGATGGCGCGCAGGGTGGAAGGATCGAAGGGCTTGATCAGCAGGGTGCGCGGGTCGGGGACGCTGATGGCGGCCAGTTGCATCAGGGGGGTGGGCACGCCGTAGTACTCCACGGGGATCTTCTCGATCAGCGCGGGGGTAGCGCGACCGGTGCGAATGCCGGCGAGGTCTTCTTCCAGCGTTTGCAAGGCGCCCTTCATGCGGGTTTCGGCTTCTTTGAGTGCGTCCTTAATCATAGGCCAGGCCTCCTTCCGTTGGCAACGTAGGGTCGTGCGCCCTTGCGGGCACGGCATCCGCTCTGCCCCTGGGGCGCGGGATACCACCGCCCCAGGCAGAGGGGTGATTAAAGCATACCTTAAAATTGCGAATTGCGCCATGATTTGGGCGCGGGCTTTGCCAGCGTTTAAGCGTGAGCGTTACCATCTCCCTTACCAGCGCTCTGGTCAGCCCGTCGAGGGCGATCCGCCGGGTCGCCCCAACCGCACACCCGCCACCCCAGCGCCAGCCCCACGGCGGGCAGTGGCGGCGGGGAGATCCGCATCCTCTCTAACCTCGTCACGTCACCCTTGGGCTATGGATGAAGGGGGCAAGCAGCCTCAGGGTTGGATCTCCAACCGCATTTCGAGTTCGATTTCATCGCGAATCGGGATGCCGTTTTCTCCGACCCGAGGAATTTGGGGCTTGATCCGTCGGGCGCGGGTGACGGCTTCGGGGTAGAGGGCTTTGAGGACAAAGCCGCGTTTCTGATAAAAGCGCAGCGCGGCGAGGTTATCGTTCGTGGTGATTAACCACAATCGGCGGCAGCCGGCGCGTTGTGCGACCTCGCGCACGGCGGCGACAAGAGCCGTGCCGATCCCTTCACCCGGGCGCAGGCTATCTAGGGTCACGATTTCGCATTGATCGTCAGCCAGGTGATACGTGACCACACCCACCCACGCCGTGCCTTCTAGGGCCAGGAAACCCGGTAAGGTCGAGGGGTGGTAAACGGTCTCGTGGACCACAATACTATCATCGCCCCAATGGGTGCGCATAAACGCGGCCAAAGCGGCCCGCTCTTCGGTCTGGATGGGACGGATCACGTAAGCCATATGTAACTGCAGCAGGATGAAAAATTTTTTAGGATGTAACCAGCATCAGCCTTTAGAAGCCTTGCTTGTCTTTGAGCGCACCCACATAGTCTGCCTTCCAGACTTGCGGATGCTCAATCTCGGTGGGATTGCTGATCACGAAAGCGGCTACCTTTTGAAACCAGCGTCACAACACCGTTCGTGGATCAACCGGTTATAAGCAATTTTGCCACCCTTGGACATAACAATTTGACATCTTAAGTTAGTCGTTTTACCTCCAATTCATCCTGAGCGCTAGGATGAACCCAGAAGAGAGCAATGTTTCTCTCTTTGCACCGTGTGACCAGATAATCTAACCGCTTCTCCTCTTTCCAATAACCGCTCAAATATCCAGTACGTTTGGAGGTGTATACAAGATCAACGACCACTTCTACCCGACCATTGGGCAAATGATCTTTGATCTCTCTCAATGATTCCAGATCCTCATCAAGAATCCCCGCAAAGCGACGCCGGTGCTGTTGAGGTGAGTGTCCCCAACGTTGAAAGACCTTAACCTGAACAACCAATACCGGTTGAACACAGGCGTGTTCAATGTTCATTGTCCCTATGACCAGGTCATATTTGCGTTCGCCTTTCGATATACCGCACAAGCGGGTTTCATTGTAAACCATTGCGGGCGAACAGCCGTTTTCCAGCAACCGATGATAAAGGTAAGCCGTAACATCGGCTTCTAGTAATGGAAAAATCTCTTTTCGATTGAACGCCTCGCAGAAATCCTGCAAGGATTTTTGCAGAAGGTCAAACGCAGCCTGGGTCTCCAAACCGGCGCTTTCCTCCATCCAGGATCAGCCCCGCTCACCCTTCTTTCAGCAACTCCTCCAGAATCTGGCGCGCTAGGGTGGGGTCGGCTTTGCCGCGCATCTTCTTCATCACCTGGCCGACAAACCAGGCGATCAGGGTGACCTTGCCCTTGCGGTAGGTCTCCACCTCGCCGGGGTTCTCGGCGATCACCTCGCGGCACACGGCGCGGATGGCCTCGGCATCGCTGACCTTGGCCAGCCCTTCGGCTTCGACGATCGCGCGCGGTGAGCGCCCGCTCTCTTCCACCTTCTGCAAGAGGGCTTTGGCGGTCGAGGTGTTGATCGTGCCGGCATCGGCCAGTTTAAGGATCTCCGCCAGGTAGGCCGGGGTAAGGCGCAGGTCGGCGGCGCTCTTGCCGCTCTCGTTGAGCATGCGCAGGACGTCGTTCATCAGGTAGTTCGAGACTTTCTTGGGGTCGCCGCCGTAGGCCTGCACCGCCTGCTCAAAGTAATCCGAGAGCGCCCGCTCGCTGGTCAGGATTTCGGCGTCGTATTCGGGCAGGCCGTAGGCTTCGATGAAGCGCTGGCGGCGCTCCAGCGGCAGTTCCACCCGCTGGGCCAGGATGGCCGCCTTCCATTCGGCATCTATGCGCAGGGGGAGCAGGTCGGGCTCTTTGAAGTAGCGGTAATCGGCCTCGGTCTCTTTGGAGCGCATCTTGCGCAGGACGCCGGCGTCCTCATCCCATTCCAGCGTCCAGGCTTCGATGGTGCGCCCGGCTTCCACCTCGCGAATCTGGCGTTCGATCTCGTGCTGGATGGCATCGCGCACGTTCTCGATCGAGTTGACGTTCTTGATCTCGGTCTTGGGGTTGAAGTAGGTCGCACCCTTGGGGCGAATGGAGACGTTGGCATCACAGCGCAGGTGTCCCTTCTCCATATCCGCCTCGGAGATGCCCAGCCAGCGCAGTAACTGGCGCAGGCGGATCAGATACTGCGCGGCTTCATCGGCGGAGCGCAGATCCGGCCCGGTGACCATCTCCACCAGCGGCACGCCACAGCGGTTGAAATCAATCCAGCGCCGCCCGTTGACGTTCTTGGTCTTGCCGGCGTCTTCCTCGATGTGCAGTTTGATGATGTTGACGCGGCGCACGTAAGCCGGGCGGTCGGGGGTGGCGGGCATGGGGATATCTATGTAGCCGCCCGAAGCCAGGGGGCGGTCATACTGCGAGATCTGATACCCCTTGGGCAGGTCGGGGTAGAAATAGTTCTTGCGGTCGAAGTAAGAGACCTCGTTGATCTCGGCGTGCATGGCCAGGGCGAGCAGGGCGGCCTTCTCCACCGCGGCGCGGTTGAGCACCGGGAGCACGCCGGGCAGGCCGGTGCACACCGGGCAGATGTTGGTGTTGGGCGGGTCATACCACGAATCGGCCTTGCAGGCGCAGAAGATCTTGGTCTGGGTGTTCAGTTGGATATGGGTCTCCAGGCCGATAATCGCCTCGTAGTCGGTCATGCGTGCGAACCTCCGGATGCAGACGGGGAAATGGTCAGGCGTTGGCGCAGCCAGCGCCCCAGCCCGGGCAGGGTGACCTCATGCCCTTGCACCAGGCGCAGGCCGGCCCACAGTCCCAAAATAACATAAATGAAAGAAAATGCCACTACGCCGAGCACCAACAGCCCATAGGGGATGAGCAGGACGGGCGTCAGGGGCGCGGCGGTGCTCTCCACCAAGGCCGCCACGAACACCAGCGGGAACGCGGTCAGCACCAGCAACAGGCTGGCCAGGAACAACAGCAGGTTGCCGATGCCCTGAAAGATGAGCGACTGCAGGGCGTGGAAGCGCAGTAGCGGCGAGCGGTCTTTCTGGGTTAGCCAAACGATGAGCGGCAGTAACCAGCCGTAAAGGTTGATCAGCACACCGCCATAGGTCAGCCCGGCCATCCAGCGCGCCTCACGTTCGGGGTCGAGCGCCGTAGGCTCGGCCTCGACGCACAGGGCGCGCTCCAGGCGCTCACCGAGCAGAGGGTAGCGCACATCCTGCCCGCTCAGGCACAGGATGGCGGCGATCACCCCGCCCAGTGCCAGCAGTCCCCAAGCGGCGACCAGGCTGGCCAAGAAGAACGCCTGGGCGATCACGAAGAGCGCACTGCTCACGTCTTGGGAGATGAGGTTCGAGAGCAAGAGCAGGATCACCGCGCCGCCGGTGTAGAGCACCC
>CAYRUO010000061.1:0-4652 GCA_964427505.1 uncultured Thermanaerothrix sp. | reverse complement strand
AGGGCTGGTCGTATGCCCTCGACCTGCGGGATAAGGAAACCGAGGGGCACACCCAGCGCGTCACCGAGTTGACCCTGCGCTTGGCGCGCGCCCTGGGGATCAACGGCGAAGCCCTGGTGCACATCCGCCGCGGCGCCCTGCTCCACGACATCGGCAAGATGGGCGTGCCCGACAGCATCCTGCACAAGCCCGGGCCGCTCACGCCGGAGGAACAAGCGATTATGCGCCAGCACCCGGTGTTGGCCTACGAGATGCTCTCGCGCATCGAATACCTGCGTCCGGCGCTGGATATTCCCTACTGCCATCATGAGAAGTGGGACGGCACGGGCTACCCGCGGGGGCTGAAGGGGGAGGAGATTCCGCTGGCGGCGCGCATCTTTGCCGTGGTGGACGTGTGGGATGCGCTGACCAGCGACCGTCCGTACCGTCCGGCCTGGACGCGGGAGCAGGCGGCGGGTTACCTGCGCGAGCAGGCGGGGAAGCACTTTGACCCGCGCATCGTCGAGGTCTTCCTGCGCGAGGTGCTGGGGGAGGGGTGAGATTTTGGTGCGGCTTAGAATTTGGCGGTTGGAAAGCCCCTCCAGATCAATTTATCATGGCGAGAGATTAATCCCCCTGTAAAAATGGATGAATGTTATACTAAAACGAGATCCAGAGACGGTCACCTTTTTAAAGACTTTCGATAACATTTACGTCATAGGATCATGGAAAACCAACATCAGATTGCCAAAGTGGTCTCTCGGTATCCGTTAAAGGCTCAGAAACGGGACGCGGCCTGGTGGCGCAGTCAGCCCTATGTTGTTCGTCTGGCGGCGCTTGAAGAGATTCGCCAAACGTATCACCAATGGAGGTACGGTGCTGAACCCCGATTTCAAAGAGTTTATCGAATTATTAAACGCCCATGAGGTGCGCTATTTGGTGGTAGGGGGCTATGCGGTTGCCCTGCACGGCTATCCGCGTTATACGAAATCCTCATCTCTCTTCAAGTTCCCCTAACATAAAATACCCCGCCACGAACACCGCCGCATCCACCCCCAGCAGAGTGCGGTCTACCGAGGTACGTAGATGCCAGCAGAGTCAGTGCTATAATATCTCCAGGTTTGCCTGCGGTTAGAGCGTGTCAACGGGCAACCCATCTGCAGCCCACAACGCATCGAGGGGGCGTATCCCTTCAGCCCCGGGGGAGGTTTGTGTGATCATCAGCGCCAGCCGCCGCACCGATATTCCGGCTTTCTACACACCCTGGTTTATCCGCCGCGTGCGCGCTGGGTACTGCACCGTACCCAACCCCTTCAACCGCAACCAGGTGAGTTACGTCTCGCTCAAACCCGAGGATGTGGATGTCATCGTCTTTTGGACGCGCAACCCTGCCCCGCTCATCCCTTACCTGGACGAATTGGATGCGCGCGGCTTGCGCTATTACTTTCAATACACCGTTCTCAATAACCCGCGCGCCCTCGACCCCAAATCTCCGCCCCTGCCGACAGCCCTGAGCACCTTCCGCCGCCTGGCCGAAAAAGTCGGCCCGCAGAAGGTCATCTGGCGCTACGACCCCATCGTCTTCACCCCCCACACCGATGCCGAGTTTCACCGCGATTCCTTCGCCCGCATTGCCGCGGCACTGCGCGGCTTCACCCAGCGCGTGGTGATCAGCGTGATGGATCGCTACCCCAAAGCCGAGAAACGCTTGACCGCGCTCGAGCCGCACGGCTTCCCGTTGAACGAGGCGTTTACCCAAACCCCCGCCTTTGAGGTCTTGATGCGCGATCTGGTCGCCATCGCCGCCCAGAATGCTATGGAGATCGTCAGTTGCGCCGAAGACCTCGATCTGACCCCCTATGGCGTGCGCCCGGGCAAGTGCGTGGATGATGACTACATCCGCCGTGTGTTCGGCCTTGAGGTGACCCACAAGAAAGATCCCCACCAGCGCGAGGCCTGCGGCTGTGTGGTCAGCAAGGACATCGGCGCTTACGATACCTGTCTGTTCGGTTGTCAGTACTGCTACGCCACGCAGAGTTTCGATCGCGCACGCAAACAGCACGCCGCGCACAACCCCGAATCGCCCTCGCTGATCGGGTGGTATGAGGTGCCGCAACCGACCAAGGATGAGGCGCCGTCTCCCGGCGCACAGCAGTTGGGGTTTGATTTTGAAACCTAATCAGCGGCACGATGAGCATGATCTGGCATGACCCCTATACCCCCCTGCTGAAAGAACTGCGCCTGCGCAACGACGCCGAGGACGAGGAAACATTTGCGGATGCCCTGCAGCGCTTACAACCGTACGTCACCCGCCTGCGTGAAAGTTACGCCGCTTCGCCCTCGCGGGTGGATTTTTCGTGCGAGCACACCCGCGCCGCCTACATGCTGGTCTATTACCCCCACTACATCGAGCCGCTTTATCACATCCTGTGCGCCTTGCCTCAAGACGTGATTCAGACCTGCTTCGGCGGTGAGAAGGTGCGCGCCACCTTCCTGGGAGCCGGCCCGGCCCCGGAGGTCTTGGGGTGGGTGGCTTTTCTGAACCGGCACGCGCCCCAGGCCAGGGTGGCGCTGGCGTACCTGCTGGATTGGCACGTCCACGCCTGGCGCATCGGTCAGGAAATTACGGCCTACGCCCTGGCGCCGTGCTACTGGCCGCGCGGGAAGACCCTGCTCCAACCGTTTGAATTCGATCTGCTGAACCCCACGGCGCTGGAACAACCACGACTGCAAAATGCCATCCGGCGATCCTCGCTCATCGTGATGCAGAACTGCCTCAACGACCTGCTCCACGCCCGCGAGGCCGTCTTGGAGACTTTCCTGCGCATCCTGGACTTGGCGGCATCACCCACGCTGGTCGTGGTGTGTGATCTTTACTTCCCGGGCGTGTGCGATCTCATGGCCGAGATGCTTGGCGCCCTGGAGCGGCGCCATTGGGGAGAGGTGGTCTTGCTGTTGCAGTATCGTGAGGTGACCTCGGGCATCTCCCTGCCGGAGGTCATCACCCGTCATTTGCTTACCGGCGATGAAGCCCAACGCCTCTTCCCTCGCAAACACACCCGATTTTATGCCCTGGCCGTTTGGCATGTTTAACCCCTTGAACCGCGAGCGTGACCGATGAACGAACGCCTGGATGCCCACCTCTCTGCCCTGGAAGACCTGCTGCGCGAGAGCGGCCTGCAAATTGTCGAACGGCAGGCCATTCCCTACGGCGTGCAAATTGTGCTCACCGATGGCCTGAATAAGGTACCGCTTAATTTCTTTACCAGCGGACGCATCACCGTTCAGGGCAAGCCCTCGGATTTGCAGGTCAAACTCAAGGCCTGGGCGCAGCAGCAGGAAGCCACCTTTCGCGGTCAGGCGCCCGAGGAAGAGCGCAGGTCGCAGGCCAACATCCTGGTGGTGGCGCCGCCCCACTTTCATCAGGTGCGCCGTTTGCTGGCCGCCCTGCCCGGCGTGCGCTTCGTCTCGCCGCGCGGCTCGGCCCTGCTCCGCGCCGAGATCGAACGGGAGCATCAGCACGTGGTGGTGACGCTGTACCCCTCGGGCTCGCTGGTGATCCAAGGGCCGGCTTCGCGCTTGCTCGATGAGATCACCCAAACCCTGAGCGCGCACGTGGTCAAGCCGTTGGATTGGGCGCTGGTGGAAGGCGCACCGCCGGCGGAGGATGAGCGCTACGCCGTCCTGGAAGATGGTGAGGCCTCGCCCGCCCTGGCATGGCTGCAGATGCACTGCGACCCGCAGGTGCTGTGGTTCGCCCGCCCGTCCCTTTTCTACACCCTGGTCGCGGCGGCGCAACTGCGCGAAGCCGGGCTGAAAGAAAATTTGCACCTGGCCGAGGCGCGGGTGCTGGTCTTGCCCTTTGCGCGGGCGCTGGGCGGCTTCCTGACTCAACTGGCCCTGCACCTGGGCTGGGTGGAGGGCGGTGCGCTCACAGTGCCCCCAACCCTCGATACCCTGCGCGGCTGGTGGGAACGCCTCGCCTCTGCCGCCCCTGACCCGCAGGTGCAGGATGCGCTGGCGGTGGCCTGGGAAGCCCTGTGCGATGCCCTGCGCCCCGATGTTCTCCTTCAGCCTGCGCCGCCGCTCCATCCTGAAGAGGCCGAAGCGCAGATCACCGCCGTGTTGAAGACCATCACGCACCTCTACCGCACCTGGGCGGCATCGCCAAATGTACCCGCCGCCTCGCCCTCGACCCCGGCGGAAGACGCCGACGACCACCCCGAAGCCTGGATCGGCACGGACGAGGCCGGTAAGGGGGATGTCTTCGGCCCGCTGGTGGTGGCCGGGGTGGCCGTCACCGCCGAAACCCTGCCTCAACTGCAGGCGCTGGGGGTGCGTGACAGCAAAACCCTGGATGATGCCAGCATCCTGCGCCTGGCGGAGGCGATCAAGGCGCTGTGCCCGCATGAGGTGCTGGTTTTGGAGCCACAGACGTATAACGCGCTCTATCCCCAGCACGGCGGTAACCTGAACCGCCTGCTGGCCTGGGCCCACGCCCAGGTCATTGCCCGTTTGGCACGGCAAACCGGGATCACCCATGCCCTGAGCGATCAATTCAGCGCGGCGCATGAACTGGAAGCCGCCGTGGCGCAGGAAGCCCCCGCGGTGCACCTGCGGCAGTATCCGCAGGCCGAGCGCGACCCGGCCGTAGCGGCGGCGTCCATCCTGGC
>CAYRUO010000060.1:0-4790 GCA_964427505.1 uncultured Thermanaerothrix sp. | reverse complement strand
CACCCACCCAGCCCCCACCCCCGCCGGGCAACGGCAGAAAGCGCGCTCTGGGCTGTCTTCTGCGGGCGTTCATTGCCCTGCTCTTCGCCGGGGTGGTGGTGCTCATTGCCATCGGCTCGTTCCTGATCTACCGCTATTTCTCCATCGCCGCCAACCTGCCCAGCGTGGATGATTTGCAAGCCCGCGCTTCGCAGTTCGAGACCACCCGCATCCTCGACCGCAACGGCAACCTGATCTACGAAATCATTGATCCGCGGGCCGGACGGCGCACCTACGTCCCGCTGGAAAAAATCTCACCCTATCTCATCGCCGCCACCCTGGCTACCGAGGATAAGGAATTCTACAACCATCCCGGCTTTGATCCCTGGGCGATTGCGCGCGCCCTGTGGCAGAACTACACCAGCGGCGAGGTCGTCTCCGGCGCTTCGACCATCACCCAGCAACTGGCGCGGGCGTTACTGCTCTCGCCGGATGAGCGGGCGGAACGCTCGGTCGAGCGCAAGGCGCGCGAGATCGTTCTGGCCGCCGAGATCACCCGCAAGTATTCTAAGGAAGAGATTCTCGAACTGTATCTGAACGAGATTTACTACGGCAAGTTGGCTTACGGCGTGGAAGCCGCCGCCGAGACCTACTTCCACACCAGCGCCGAGAAATTGACCCTGGCGCAGGCGGCTTTCCTGGCCGGACTGCCCCAATCGCCGGCGGTGTATGATATCGAGACCAACCGCGAGGTGACCCTCAACCGCTTCCGCCAGGTACTGCGCCTGATGTACGAGATGAGCCAGGAAAAGGGCTGTATCGAAGTCAGCACCAGTTTACAGCCGGTGTGCGTGACCCAGGAAGATGTTGCCCTGGCGGCGCGGGAGATGGAAAATTACCAGTTCCAAGCCCCGACCAATGTGATGCGCTTCCCGCATTGGGTGACCTACGTGCGTTCCCTGCTCGAAGCCCAGTACGGCGCCGATGCCATCTATCGTTCCGGCTTTACCGTTTACACCACGCTCGACCCCGACCTGCAGCAACAGGCCGAAGAGATGGTCAAGCGCCAAATTGCCCAACTGGCCGACCGTCACGTGACCAACGGCGCGCTGGTAGCCATCCGCCCTACCACGGGCGAAATCCTGGCCATGGTGGGCTCGGCGGATTTTTACAACGAGGCCATCTCCGGCCAGGTCAATATGGCGCTGGCGCCGCGCCAGCCCGGTTCGGCCATCAAGCCGCTGACCTACGTGGCGGCGTTCGAAAAGGGCTGGACGCCGGCCACCCTGATCTGGGATGTGCCGAGCGAGTTCCCACCCTCGGGCGACCCCAACGATCCGCGTGAGCCCTACCGCCCGGTCAACTACGATGGGCGTTTCCACGGGCCGGTGACGGTGCGCGTGGCGCTGGCCAATTCCTACAACGTGCCGGCGGTCAAAGCCCTGCAGTTTGTGGGCATTTACGACGATCCCAACACGCCCCAGCCGGACGGCCTGATCAACTTTGCCAAGCGCCTGGGCATCACCACCCTCACCCGCCCCGATTACGGGCTCTCGCTCACCCTGGGCGGCGGGGATGTCAGCCTGCTCGAACTGACCGCGGCGTATGCCGTCTTTGCCAACGGCGGGCGGCGCGTGCCCCCGGTGGCGATCACCAAAATCGTGGATTACAAGGGCAACCTGGTCTATGAGTATCAGCCCCCTGCCGGGGATCAGGTGGTGCGTCCGGAACATGCCTTCCTGATCTCTTCGATCCTCTCGGATAACCAGGCGCGCGCGCCGATGTTCGGCACCAACTCGGTGCTCAACCTGCCCTTCCCGGTGGCCGCCAAGACCGGCACGACCAATGACTTCCGCGATAACTGGACGCTGGGCTATACCCCCGACCTGGCGGTAGGGGTGTGGGTGGGCAACGCCGACTATACCCCAATGCAGAACACCACCGGCCTCACCGGCGCGGCGCCGATTTGGGCCGAGTTTATGCAGGCGGCGATCCAGAAACTGACCGATGGCCGCCCCACGCCGTTCATCCGCCCGGCGGGCATTGTAGAGAAGATCATTTGCGAGGTCTCCGGCGCCGAGCCTTCGGAGTGGTGCCCCTCTCAGCGCCTGGAGTACTTCGCTTACGATCAGCCGCCCCTGCCCAAAGACGACGATCTGTGGAAGAAGGTGATGATTGACACCTGGACCGGCCTGCGCGCTACCTCGGCCTGTGCCGATTCGATCAAAGAGGTCCTGGCGCTCAACGTCACCGATCCCTTTGCCATCAAGTGGATTCGTGAGACCGATGAGGGGCGGCGCTGGGCCGAGCAGTACGGGTTTAAGGATCCGCTGGTCTTCGTCCCCGAGCGCGAGTGCCGCCCGGGTGACCCGCGCCCGCTTCTGCTCTTCTCTAACCTCAGCGAGGGGCAGACGATCACCACCAGCCCGCTGGAGATCTACGCCCTGGTTACCGTGCCGGAGCCGTTCCGAGAGTTTCGCTTGGAGTACGGCCTGGGCGATGATCCGGACGAATGGACGGCGCTGGCGGTGGGCAATACCAGCGAGAATCAACCGCGCCTGCTGGCCACCTGGGATCTGCGCGAGGTGCCGCCCGGGCGGGTGACCCTGCGCCTCTACGTGGAGAGCCAGCGCGATACCTACGCCGAGCGGCGCATCCACCTCAACATCCAGGTGCCGACGCCGACCCCCACGCCTACCCCGACCGCCACGGTCACCCCTACGCCCACGCTCATCCCCACGGCGTCCCCCAGCCCACCCCCGCCGACCGAAACGCCGACCCCGGCGCCCTGAGGGCTGCCCGGCCGGCAAAACCCCTCGTCAGCGGGATGGAACGCAAAGGCCGGCGTAGGTATTCGCACCGCCGCCGGCCTTTTTATCGTTATGCCGCGGATCACGCGCCCTGGGGCTGGATAAACGTGCCGTTGCGCAGGTCGCGCAGGGTTTGCTCGATCTCTTCGCGGGTGGTCATGACGAAGGGGCCGTAGGGGTAAATCGGTTCGCGGAAGGGGCGCCCGCTGATAAACATAAAGCGAGCGCCGGCGGCCGTTGCGATGCGCACGCGTTCACCCACATCGTAAACCAGCATGCACGGCGCCTCGACCTGCACGGCCTGCCCCTGCGCGTCGTATCCGAAATGCCCACGGCCTTCAAAGAGGTACACCAGCAGGGTATGGTCGGGCTGGGTCGCCCATTCGAAGACCTGCCCGGCGGGGAGAGATACCTCTAAGTAGACCGGCTGAGCGGCGATCTCGCGCACCGGGCCGTGCACGCCGTTGACCGTGCCGGCCACCACGCGCAGGCGCGCGCCGCCGTAGGTCACCTGGGGGATGGCGGCGGCCTGCACATCCTGGTAGCGCGGTGGGCTCATCTTGAGCGCGGCGGGGAGGTTGACCCAGAGTTGAAAGCCGAGCACGCGCCCCTGCGGACTGCGGGTGGGCATTTCCTCGTGCAGGATGCCGCGCCCGCTGGTCATCCACTGCACATCGCCCGGCCCGATGATGCCCAGGTTGCCCAGGCTGTCGCGGTGGCGCACCTGGCCCTCGAGCATGTAGGTCACGGTCTCGATCCCGCGGTGGGGGTGGGTGGGAAAGCCGCGGATCGGCCCTTCACGGGGATCGTTGAAGGCGAAGTGATCGAAGAGCAAGAAAGGATCATAAGGATTGGCGCGGCTGGGCGCAAAGGCCCGCAACAGCAGGACTCCCGCGCCCTCGATGACCAACTGAGGGGTAATGACCTCACGTACCGTTCGAACCTCGTTCTGCATGTTACCCGCCTTATATCGAATATTTTGGATATATTATATCCTGTTTTGTTGGCGGCGGGCAACCCTTGTATCACGTGGGGATCTCGGTCACCGTCCAGTTTTCATCCACCCACAGGGCAAGGATGGGCAAGGTGGGGTAATGGGTTTGGAGAAAGCGAACGGCTTCTTGAAGGTGTAGGATTTGGGCTTCGCGCGGGGCGGGGTTGCCGGCGCAGTCGTGATGGCCGACCACGGCGATGCCCACGGAAGCGTGCTTCTGAACCGAGATGGCGAGCCGATCCAGGATGGCTTGGACGGTGCGCACATCGGCGCGGTCGGCGAGGATGCGATTCGGCCCCGGCTCGGTGATCGTATCTACAAATGAGACACCGAAGCGGGCTTGCAAATAGCGGATGACGGGCAGTTGAACCCGGCCGTCCATGCAGTTGATCGCGGTGCAAAAGGACATCGGCTTTTTCCCCAGTCGTGGAATGATCGGCGTGGCCGTGCGATGTGGTTTGCGGTGACACACCGCCGCCGAGTATTATCCCACAGACTGCGCCGCCGGTGGATGAACAGAGGGAGAAGGTGACACTGCGGCGCGTGGGACGTTCCCGATGGAAGCGCCTGCGTTTGCCCATCTGGGGGTAACGCCGGGGTTGTTACCTGCGCCGTTTGTCGGGGGCTGAAGTCCACAGGCCGCCCATCCCCGTGGGCGCCGGGGGTGGCCCGCCCCCGCCCGGGGAGTAAACGCCGGGGCTGTTGACCAGCCGTACATTCGCCCGAGCATCACCCCGCCCGGGGCTGAAGCCCCGGGCTACGACTGCAAAGCCCCCTGACGGGGGCTGGGCCGGCATGGGTAGGCGAAAACGCCCCGGTAGGGGCGTTAGCCCGTAGGGCTGCGTAAACGTAGCGCGGGGATTTATCCCCGCACGGACGGGGGAACAACGCACCCCCGGCCTGCCACCGCACGGCGGGCACACCGCGCAGACCTAAAACGCAGATTTGCCCCAAAATCCCCCCGCGCGGCGCTTGATTTAATACGGGAAAATCCCTATAATAAAAGC
>CAYRUO010000059.1:0-4804 GCA_964427505.1 uncultured Thermanaerothrix sp. | reverse complement strand
GTGAGCAGTAAGCCCCAGAAAAGCCCGGCCAGGCGCACCTCAAACCACAGGCTCACCAGGGCCAGCAGGCCGGCCAGGATCAATCCGATCCCGCCGATTAACCGCCAACGTGAATCCGACATTCTTCCCTCCAATCCGAAAATAGACGATGAGATCGTTCCCTTTTATCTACGCAAAAAGGGCTAAAAGATTTCGACCGAACCCAGCCCAGTTTCCAGGCGCAGGTCAAAGCGGTGCGGAGAGGTGGCGTAATCGGGCGATTCGTACACCTGGCCGTTGAACGGAAAGCGCTGAGGATCGATCTTAACCCCGGCCAGGCCGCTTTGCACCTGGACGCGGATGGCCATGGTCGTAGGCACCTGGATTTTGAGCGCCGCCGCGCCGCTCTTGAGGGTGGCACTGCCCTGCCCTTGCGCCGGCAGGATCAGCGTGGTCTCGCTGGCGCCGGTTTCCAGGTCCAAACGGCGCACCTGCAGGCGGCTCAGGTCGAGGTGGGTCTGATTGGCGCCGAGGTGGCATTCCAAATCCAGCGGCAGGTCGGGGGTGACCTCCAGCGTCCAGCGGTAGCCCTCACCCCCTTCAACCCAGGGCAAGAGCATCACATCGGCTTCAAAGCGCAGGCGCACCTCCAGGCGCTCGCCCTCGCGGCGCACCTCCGGCGTGACCCCACTGCAAACGCCGCGCAAGAAGAGCATCTTCTCGCCCTCCAACGCGCGCAGGGTGAGCCGCCCCGCGCCGTGATCCAGGCGCAGGTGGGCTTCCCGCGCGCTCTCTATGGGGATGGTGATCTCACGGGCTTGGATCTCGCGGCTCGGGCGGGGGCGCACGAGCAGCCACACGCCGAACAGGATCAGCGCCAGCGGCCAAAAGACGGCCCAGGCGCTGAAGGGCAGTAGGCCGAGGTTTTCCAGCAACAACAAGACCCCCAGTAGTAACAGCACACCGCCCCAAAATAACCGTCGTGGATTCATGGGAAAACTCGCTTTCTCGGGGAAATCCCCCCTACGGATCAGAATGTGCCTGCTCACCTTAAATGCGGCCGGTGGGGCACCATGGTTGTATGAACATTTTCATTATAACATTGACCCGCGTTTTGGGAGCGGTTTCAAAACGGCTGCGCAGAGGTGTTCCGGCGCGATTTTGTCTTGTCTGGCCAAATTTTGTATAATGAAAATGGGCACGCGCCCTGCGGGTGGGGCTGGCCCAGGAGGTCACCATGTATGTCACCGTGCTGATGGGATACGTCTCCCGTGAGAACTGGAGCACCCTCCAAAAGGCGTTTGCCGAGGCCGTGCGTCACCCCCCCAAGGATCTTCTGCACTCAGTGCTGGTGCAGTCGGTAGATGACCCCATGCAGTGGCAAATCATCTCGTTTTGGTCATCCTACGAGGCATACCAGGCGGCTGAGGCCAACAAGCAGACAGATACCTGCATCCAACTGTTCTGCGCGGCGGGGAGCACGCCCATGCGCCGCGGTTACCGCGTGAGCGAGCGCTTCAGCCGCATCTAGGGGGCGTATGGACGCGTGGCTAGAGCGCCTGGTGGCGCTGGAAAGCGAGATCGCCTATAAAACCCCACCGGCGCCGGGGGAGCGCTATTTTCGCTACCAGCCGGGGCGTCTGCCGATCCTGCTCTCCGCCCCGCACGGCGCCGCTCACGTACGCGAAGGGCGGCTGAAAGACGAAGAGGACTACACCGCCGCCCTGGCGCGCCTGGTGGCCGAACTGAGCGGCGCGCACGCCCTCTATACCTGCCGCCTGGCCGACCCCGACCCCGGCTTCTACCCCGAGACGCCCTACAAACGCGCCCTGCGCCAGATCGTGCGCCGGTATCGCATTCGCTTTGTTGTGGATCTGCACGGCTGTGCCGCCTACCGCGATTTTGGGCTGGCACTGGGCACCCTGCACGGCCAGAGTTGCCCGGCGGAGCGCCGCCGCATCCTCGCCCTCTTGCATCAGTTTGGGTTCCGTCCCGGCGGGCCGTGGCTCTCGGTGGTGGATGTGGATCGCACCTTCACCGCCAATGGGCGCCACGGGCAGGAAACGGTCACCCGCTTTGCTTGGCAGCGGCTGGGAGTGGCGGCGGCGCAGTTCGAACTGCACCCGCACCTGCGGGTGGTGCGGCGGCTGGGCGACGCCTCGGAACGCGAGCCCTATCAAGCCCAGCCGGCTCAGGTGGCGCGCACGGTGGCGTTCTTCCTGGCGCTGGTGACCCTGTTGGCCGAGGGGTATCGTGAGGATGCCGTTCCCTCTGAAGCCTCGGCGCCCTCCCCTGAGAACGAGGATGACCTGCCCGCGCGCGAGGAATGAGCGAATGCGTCTTCATCCCAGACCGCATGGGGGCACAGCCGAGATGCGAGGGCTTCAAAGCGACTCGCTTCATTCTTTTTTCAGTATAATTAGGGTAAGCCGATCTCCATCACGGCAAGGCGGATTGATTTCAATCCATACCAGGGGGTAACGATGGACGTCTGGACATCGATTCTCGTGATCCTAGGGGGTTGTTATATCTTGTATGCGTTGCTGGTGTTTTTGCTCGTAGATGCCCCTACCTTCGCCCAACGTCTGCGCATCGCCTTTCTATTCCCGCTGGCGGTGGCGCTGCTCTTTCTCACGTTTGGGTTACTGCCGCTAGGCTTTCCGGATCTGGATGATGACCACTAAACCGCTTGCCATCTTTGATCTAACCGGATTATAATAAAGCCAACAGGGGGAAAGAAGAGGTGGAAAAGTCCCGTTCATCCTACCCAGTCCGATCGCCACATCCGCAGGTAGCGCCCCGGCGCCGTCCGGTCGCGTCAGCCAACATCACGACATCAGGGAGGACAGCATGGATCTCATTTTTGGCATTGGCATTGTTATCTTAATGGTCATCAGCGTGGCTTGGAGCCTGTGGGAACGCCGCGCGGAGAAAGAAGAGGCTTCAATCACTATCTGGTGGGAGGACGACACGCCGTCCCAGACCTCATCCTCAGGCGCGATTTATACTCAGGTCATCCGCCCGGAGCACTATCGTCACAATCCGCGCAACTTTGACGGCAACCCACGCAACGATGCGTTCGGGGCTTCGCACCACCCCGGCACCGATTCGTACTACGCTTCGCGCGGGTTCAACAACCCGAACCGCCGCTAGTGGATCACAGTCATCAGGGAGGGATAACAATGGACGGATTGCTTCTGTTTTTTATCATCGTCGTGGGTCTCGGTATCCTGATCGCCCGCGCAAATAGGGATCAGGCGCCTTCTTCCGACCGCCGTGACGAGGATGAGGAGGCGGCGCGCCGGCACTTGGAACACGTGCGGCGCTCCGGGCGGGATTGGTACGGCTACACCCAATTGCACCCGGCCAACCGCGACGGCAACCCCTATAACGATACCTTCGGCGCCGGCATGCTCCCCGGCACGGATGCCTGGAAGTTCCGCCACCGCCGTTGATCGGCCCGTTTCCGGTAGCCGGTGAGTGCGGCCTGAAGATGGAACATCATTGAGGCGGCGTCAATCTTGCCCGATGATGGCCAACGAATCTCACCGTGGAAAGGACAGCGCCAGCCAGACGAGATCCTTTTTGACGAGGTCGCCATGATACGAGATCAATGGTGCGTGGTTCTTGAATCCAAGGATGTGCCCGTGGGGAAAGCCGTAGGGGTGAAACGGCTAGGCGAGGAACTGGTCTTCTGGCGCACCCGCGCAGGCCGGGTGGTCTGCATGCACGACCGCTGTCCTCACCTCAGCGCACGCCTCAGCCAGGGCCGCGTCAAGCCCCACGATCATCTGGCCTGTCCCTTCCACGGTTTTGAATTTGATCCCAGCGGGCGCTGTCGCTATGTGCCGGCCCTGGGGCGCAGCGCGGATCCGCCGAAAATCTTACAGGTGCCGACCTACCCCACCTATGAGGCGCACGGCCTGATCTGGATCTGGTGGGGTGCGCCGCGCGAGAACCTCACGCCTCCCGCCTGGTTCGATATTGGCCCCGACTTTTCTTACTGTGGTTTTCAAGATCTATGGCCGGTGCATTACTCGCGCATGATCGAAAACCAACTCGATGTCATGCACCTCCCCTTTGTCCATTACAACACCATCGGGCGAGGGCAGCGCGTCATCGTAGATGGCCCGCTGGTGCGCGTGGAAGGCGATAAACTTCAAGTTTGGGTTTTCAATCGCCGTGATGACGGCACGCCCCCGCGCCGTGCCGCCGAACTCCCGGCCCCGGCGCGCCCGCCGTTCCTTGAATTTCTCTTTCCCAATCTATGGCAGAACCGCATCAGCGATGATGTGCGCATTGTGGTGGCTTTTGTCCCGGTGGATGATGAAAGCGCCCTGATGATCCTGCGCTTTTACCAGCGGTATGTGCGCCTTCCGTTCCTGCGTGACCTGTTCAACCGGTTGGGTTGTTGGGGCAGTCGGTATATCGCCAACCAGGATAAGCGCGTGGTCAGCCAACAGCGCCCCAAGCGTTCTGCCCTGCGCAGTGATGAGCACCTACTGCGGGGAGATGGGGCCGTATTAGCATACCGGCGCCTGCGCGATGAACGCTTGGCGCAAACCGCCGGCCGCACCACACCCCCGCCGCGGTCGGGCTAATCCCCTTCCCCTTCCTCGCCCCCTTCACCCCCGCCGGCGCCGAAGGTGCGCGTCAGCCCCTGGATCAGGGCGTCCTTTTCCGCCGCGCTCAGCCGCGCCTGGGGGTGCAGGGGCAGGTAAAGCGCCGGCGGCATGGTACCGTTGCGGATCACCTCGGCCACGTCCTCAACCTCTTGCTCACGCAAGTTCCACTCGGAGACGTTGAGTTTCTGCCGCCCTTCCTG
>CAYRUO010000058.1:0-4882 GCA_964427505.1 uncultured Thermanaerothrix sp. | reverse complement strand
CGCCGCGGCGCACGAGCAAGTACGCCCCGCGCGCTTCCAGGTCGGCGGCCAGGGCGCGCAGGTTAGCGAAGAGAAAGCCCAGGCGCCGGGGCGAGGTGAAGTGATTGTCAAGTAAGCGGGGGTCGAGGATGAACAGCGGCAGGGGTGCAAAGCCATCGCGCAGGGCGGCCTTCAGCGCGGCGTTATCGCTGAGGCGTAAGTCGCGCCGAATCCACCAAATGGCGAGGGGCATGTGGGCCTCCACCGGGGCACCCACGCCGGGGCGGTTTTAGGCCGGGGCGGGATGGCCGTAGAGTTTGCGGTGCACGATGCTCAGCGCGCGCACCTGCTCGGCGGCGTGGTAGGATGAGCGCACCAGCGGGCCGCTTTCCACCCACTTGAAACCGATGGCCAGGCCGAAGGCTTTGAGTTCGGCGAACTCATCCGGGGTGTAGTAGCGGGCGATGGGCAGGTGATGACGGCTGGGTTGGAGGTACTGCCCAATGGTGAGGATATCCACGCCCCACGAACGCAGGTCTTCCATCACCGCTTTTACCTCGTCCATGGTCTCGCCCAGGCCGACCATGATGCCCGATTTGGTCAGCACCTCGGGATCCATGGCTTTGGCGTTGGAGAGGGTCGCCCGTGCCCATTCATAGCGATCCTGGGGCTGAACCAACTTAAACAGGCGCGGCACGGTCTCGACGTTGTGGTTGAGGATCTCGGGGCGGGCGTCCATGACGATGCGCAGGGCTTCGGCACTGCCCTTGAAATCGGGGATGAGCACCTCGATGGAACAGCCGGGGTGGATCTCGCGGATGCGGCGGATGACCATGGCGAAGATGGGTGCGCCGCCGTCGCGGCGGTCATCGCGGTTGACGCTGGTGATGACGGCGTGCTGGAGGTTCATCGCCTTGACCGCCTGGGCAACGCGCTCCGGCTCCAGGAAGTCCAGCGCGGAGGGGCGCCCGTGCTTGATATCACAGAAGCCGCAGGTGCGGGTGCAGACATCGCCCATCATGAGGAAGGTGGCGGTGCCGGCGCCCCAGCACTCGCCCATATTGGGGCAGGCGGCTTCCTCGCAGACGGTATGGAGCGCCTTTTGGCGCATCAGTTTGTGCAGCCATTCGTAGGTTTCGCCGCTGGGCGCGCGCACGCGGATCCATTCCGGGCGGCGGCGCGGCGTGGTATCCAAAGTTTGAGGATCAACGCGTTGGCGGGTGGCTTCGCTTGGCATAGGCGGTACTCCTTGCCCCCGATTATACATGATTCGCGCCGACGTGGCGGGCGTTGTCACACCTGTTTATGGAGGGATTAACTCTGAAAAGGTTGGCGGTCAAGACTAACGGCGAGTTTGCCGTCCGCCGATATTCGTCCGGGGTCATCGCCCTGCCCGGGGAGTAAACGCCGGGGCTGTTGACCAGCCGTACATTCGCCCGAGCATCACCCCGCCCGGGGCTACGACTGCAAAGCCCCCTGACGGGGGCTGGGGTGCGGCGTTGTGCCGGCGCGAGCAGGGGAAAACGCCCCGGTAGGGGCGTTTTTTGTCTTTGTCGGTGAGCCATTCCATACCCGGTTCGATCCGCAAAGGCGAGCATAATTTGACGAAGGCAGTGATTCGGGACGAACGTCCTGTCAACTGCCTGACACCCTGGCTTTGACTTGCCCCTTTGCCCTGGCTATACTTAATACTGCCTGAGCGGTTCAGGCGCACCCCAAATTTTCCCTGTCTCACAAAAGGAGGGCGTTGGTTTATGACCGCCGAAAGCACTTTTAAGTTGACCTATGCCACGATGTTCAACCCCCCCGAAGAACTGCACACCCGCTTCGAAGAAGCGCTGGCGCGCGTCAAAGCCAAACTGGGGCAAGAACACGGCATGATCATTGACGGCAAAGAGGTTTTCGCCGCCAAAAAATTCGAAGACCGCAACCCCGCCAATACCGATATGGTGTTGGGAATCTTTCAACAGGGCACCGCGGAAGATGCCCAGGCCGCGCTGGCCGCCGCCCGCCGCGCCTTTCCGGTTTGGAGCCGCATGCCATGGCAGGATCGCGTGGCCCTGATCCGCAAAGCCGCCGATTTGATTGACCAGCGCATCTACGACATCGCCGCAGTGGTTTCGCTGGAAGTGGGCAAGAACCGCATGGAGGCGCTGGGCGATGTGGCCGAGACCGCCGATCTCTTCCGCTATGCCTGCGACCGCATGGAAGCCAGCAACGGCTTCGTGGTTGAGATGGGTCGCGATCCACTGGTCGGGTTTGAGGCGCGCAACGTCTCCGTCCTGCGCCCTTACGGCGTATGGCTGGTGATCAGCCCCTTCAACTTCCCCTGCGCGCTGACCGGTGGCCCGGCCGCGGCAGCTCTGGTGACCGGTAACACGGTAGTGATGAAGCCGGCCAGCGATACGCCGTGGAGCGTGCGCCTGATCGCCGAATGCCTGCGCGATGCCGGCCTGCCTGACGGCGTGATCAACTACGTCACCGGCCCGGGCAGCACCCTCGGCCAGGCGCTGATTGACAGCCCCGAAGTGGACGGCATTACCTTTACCGGCTCGTATGATGTGGGCATGCACATCTACCGCTCGTTTGCCCAGGGACGCTGGCCGCGCCCGACCATCCTGGAAATGGGCGGTAAGAACCCTGCCATCGTCAGCCGCCATGCCAACCTGGAAGATGCGGCGGCGGGAATCGTCCGCTCTGCCTTTGGGTTGCAGGGGCAGAAGTGCTCCGCCTGCTCACGCATCTACATCGAAGCCCCGGTTTATGACCAACTGGTCAACCGCTTGGTGGAATTGACCAACAAACTCAGCATCGGCGATCCGACCGAGCGCAAGAATTTCCTTGGCCCGGTGATCAACCGCAAATCCTACGCCGACTATCAGGCCTTCTGCGAGGAACTGAGCCAGGCCGGCACCATCCTGACCGGCGGCAAGGTGCTCACCGAGGGCGATTATGCCAAGGGCTACTTCTGCGCGCCCACGCTGGTGACCGACCTGCCGCTGAACCACCGCCTGTGGAAGTATGAGATGTTCCTGCCTATCAGCACCATCGCCAAGGTCGAATCACTGGAAGAGGCCATGCGCCTGGCTAACGACGTGGATTACGGTCTAACCGCCGGTTTCTACGGCACCGAGGAAGAAGCGCAGTGGTTCTTTGAGCACATCGAGGCCGGCGTGGTGTACGCGAACCGCCCGCAGGGCGCCACCACCGGCGCCTGGCCCGGCTTCCAGCCCTTCGGCGGTTGGAAGGGCTCCGGCTCGACCGGCAAGAACGCCGGCGGCGTGCACTACCTGCAACTCTACATGCACGAGCAGTCGCGCACGCTCATCCGCCGGCTCTAAGACCGAGCGGGGGCTGTCCGCAGGGACAGCCCCCTTTTCATGTCCGGGGGCGGGAATTTTCCTGTCTCCGGTGTGCATTTTAAGGATAGAATTTAGGGAGGGAGTGAATCCACCTATGCCATCCGATAAACTGTGTTCCCTCACCGAAGCCGTTGCCCAATTTGTCCACGATGGGGATTGCGTCTATGCCGCCGGCTTCACCCACCTGATTCCCTTTGCCGCGGCACATGAGATCATCCGTCAAGGGCGGCGCAACCTGGTGTTGGCGCGCGCCACCCCCGACCTCATCTATGAGCAGATGGTGGCCGCCGGCTGTGCGCGCAAACTGATCTTTTCCTACATGGGCAATCCCGGCGTGGGGTCGCTGCGCATCCTGCGCGCCGAGATCGAAGCTGGCAACCTGGAATGGGAAGAGTATTCGCACTTTGGGATGATCTCGCGCCTGCAGGCCGGGGCCGCCGGACTGCCGTTTATGCCCATGAATCCCACCGCGGCGGGCGATCTGGAACGGGTCAATCCGAATTACCGCCGCGTGCAAGACCCCTACACCGGGCGCGAGGTGGTTGTGGTGCCCCCGCTCAACCCGGATGTGGCGATCATCCACGTCCAGCGTGCCGACCGCCGCGGCAATGCCCATATTTGGGGCATTTTGGGTGAACAGAAAGAAGCCGCCTTTGCCGCACGGCACGTCATCCTCACCGCCGAAGAGATTGTGGATGAAGCGGTCATCCGCTCCGATCCTAACCGCACCCTGATCCCGGAGTTTGTGGTGGATGCGGTGTGCCACGTGCCTTACTGCGCCCATCCGTCTTATACCCAGGGCTACTATGACCGCGACAACGCCTTTTACCTGGCCTGGGATAAATTGAGCGAATCGCGCGAAGCCGTTCAGGCCTGGCTGGACGAATGGGTCTTTGGCGTCAAAGACCGTCAGGAATATTGGCAGAAACTGGGCGAAGAGACGCACCGCCGCCTGGCGGTGAAACCGCGCTGGTCCACGCCCATCAACTACGGAGATTACTGAGATGAGCACCTACACGGCCGCGGAACTGATGACGATCAATGCGGCGCGCCTCTTGCGCGACCATGATGTGGTTTTTGTCGGTGTGGGTCTGCCCAACCTGGCCTGCAATCTGGCCCAGCGCACCCATGCGCCTAATCTGGTGCTCGTTTATGAGGCCGGGGTGATCGGCGCGCGGCCCTCGCGCCTGCCACTTTCCATCGGCGATCCGACCCTGGTCAGTGGGGCGGCGCTGGTGTGCAGTATGTACGAGATTTTCAGCCTCTACCTGCAGCGCGGCTTGATAGATGTGGGCTTCCTGGGCGGGGCGCAGATTGACCGCTTTGGCAACATCAATGCTACCGTCATCGGGGATTATTTTCACCCCAAGGTGCGCCTGCCCGGCTCGGGCGGCTCCATGGAGATCGCCGCCTGGGCCAACCGCTGTTACATCATCACGCCGCATCAGAAGCGCCGCTTCCCCGAGCGGGTGGATTTTCGCACCTCGGCGGGCTTCCTGGGCGGGCGTGCCGAACGCTTGGCCAGCGGCGTGCGCGGGGGC
>CAYRUO010000057.1:0-5303 GCA_964427505.1 uncultured Thermanaerothrix sp. | reverse complement strand
CGCAGCAAGATCACCCCTAGCCACACCACCTCGCGACGCCCCCAGCGCCGCCGCAGAGGCACCAGCACGGCCAGCGGCAACAGCAGCGGCGGCACATCCACCGCCCCTGTGAACGACGTAAAGTGTTCGCGTTCCAGGTAGAGCGCCATAGGTAAGCGCAGCAGATTGCGCGGCGTCAGGGGCAGGCCGAAGCCGTTGAGATAAGCCGCCAGCACCTCCCAGCGCTCGCGCGGGTAGCCCACCCCGCCCCAAAAGAGCGGATAAAAGGGATTGCCCCCCAGCATCAGATTCTTCAGATACCATGGGGCCGCCAGCCCCAGCGCCGGCAGGGTCAGCCGCAGTCCCAGACCTAACCAGCGCCGTCGGTCTGCACGCCGGGATTGGAGAAGCCACAACACACCGGCCGTTGGTAGCGCCGCCACGGCGGTATATTTGGCTCCCAGCGCCAGCCCCAACAGCACCCCGCTCAGGCTCACCCAGCCCGCAGGCCGTGCATCGCTCTGCCCCCAGCACGCCAATAGATAGAACGCCAGCCCTTCCCAGGTGAACCAGATCAGGTCAATATAGGCCCAGCCGGCCAGCAGGGGCAGATAGGGCATACTGCCCAATACCGCCGCCGCCAGCCAGCCGGTGCGCGGCCCACCCCACCAGCGCCCCAGGCGCAGGGCCACCAATACCCACAGTGCACCGAACAGCCCATGCACCAATTTAGGGAAGAGGTCACTGCCCAAACTGAGGCCGAAGAGAAAGAGCATCTCGCCGTTCGAAGGCCCGTTCGCCTGCCATACCTCCGGTAGTAAGATCAGCCGTCCGGCGGCTAGAAACTGCCGCGGCCCCTCCAGGTGATACATCAGCCCATCGTAATCCCAGGGCGGGGTCAGCGCGGTCAGGAATGCCAGCAGGCCGATCAGTCCCAACAGCAGCGGAATCCAACGCAACGGACGCAGTGCGGGTGCCGCCCACTCGTCCGCCCAGGCGCGGCGCCAGAGGGGGAGTGCCTGCGCCAAAAAGCGAACCCCCGCCGGCAAGCCCAGGATTGCCAGCAACCCCAGCCAGGTTAGGATGGCCGTGGGGGTCAGCCTTCCCACCAGCCCCAAGCCCAGGACGCCGTAGGCCGCCGCTCCCAGCCCTAGCGCCACCCCAATCAGCGCCTGATCGGTCAGTGGCAGGGCCGCGCCCTCAAAACGCCGTAGCAGGCGCAGACCCACCCCCAGACTGCTCAGCCCCAGCAGGGTCAGCAATCCCATCCCCAACACAGCGTTAGGCCAAAACGGCAGCGGCGTCATCATGGTGCTACGGCGCGCGGCATCTCTCTCATCCGTTGGGCGCGGTAAAGTAGAAGCAGGATCAGCACATGGGTCATCAGCGCTACCATGCCCAGAACGAGCGCGGCATACCCCACGGATTTAATCGCCGCCAGCAGAAAAACCAACCCCGGTACAACCACCCAGGTGATAAAAACATACCAGGGCGTCGGTGCATCTTTGTCTTTCAGATACACCATCCAAGGCACGGCCAGCGCCAACGCCTGATGCACGTGCCCGTGCAGGGCTACCACCATTTGGGCTGACAGGGTGAGCAGGAAGATCTCGGCCAGCCCCATTTGACGGGATGAGTGATGCCCTCCAAGCCACAAGGTATAGAGCCACACCCCCAGGATGAGGATGACAACGACCAGGCCAATCCCCAGGGCGAGCGAGCGATCAAGCCCAAAGAGCACCAGGTTATCCACCAAACTCATCCAGGTGATTCCCCCAATGCGGAGTAACGGCGTATAACTCGATAATATCGCAATGTAATCCCGCATCCCCTGCCACCCCAACATGACCCAGGAAGCCCCACCAATAATAAGCGTTCCTCCCACCAAACCCGCTCTAAAACGCCACCCCCGGAGCAATAAAAGGATTAACGCCAACAGTAAGATTGCCTGAGGTTTGATCAATCCCAACACCAGCCACAGCCCGACACGCCCCTCTCGCCCTTGCATCAGGTGATAGAGCGCTTCACCCACCGCCACCATCAGAATCAGGTTCGTTTGGCTGAAAAACAGGTTGTAGAAATTCTGAACCCCCAGAAAAATAACCGTGATCAACATTAGGCGCATGCGCCCCCTCAGCCCAAGCCGCTTTGTCCACAGCCACAAGTACCCCAGGGTTATAAGCGCATTGGCCCCTTCCCAGACTAAAAACGCTGTAAACGGGGGCAAAAAACTCAACCCCACAAACGGGAGCATAAAGACGGGCAGGTAAGGGGTTGGGAGAACGTAGAAGGGGGTTGACCACCCTTCCGTATAAACGGCATACCGATCATAAAGAACTTTCTGATATACCTCGTGAAGGGTCAGATCATACATGGCGCGCGGGCCATAATCGCGGAAAAGTTGCCCGCTGGCGTAATAAGTCCGAAAATCGCACCCCACATACTCAAACCAGCCGCGCAAACCAACCTGATGAAACGTGAATAGAATGTATCCGATGAGCGCCATGAGGGAGAGAGTCAGCACAGCAAAGGCAAAGCGACGCTCTGAGGGCGCAAAGAGCAGATGAAATAACGGGTGTGTGCGACGAATCACGCCAACTCTCCCTTCTTTGCTAGTCGGCGGCTAATGTTGCGTTTTGGCCTTCCAGTTCTCATAAACCAATAGCATGATAAATACATGCATCATCAAGGTAAACATTCCCAGGATAAAGACCGCATTGCCCAGTGATTTTTGGGCTATCGCGATGAAAATAAGCCCCAACCCAATCCCCCAGGTCAGAAAGGCCAACCAGGTGATAGTATCATTGTGCCGATTCACATAAACCAACCAGGGAACGCCCAGCATCAAGGCCATATAGACATAACCATGAGGTGCTACAATAGCCTGAGTGGCTGAGGTGAGCAGAAAAACCTCATCCCAAGCAGCCTCGTCAGAGGGGTAGCGTCTCATTTGCCATAAGATGTAAGCCCAGGCCATCAACACCACCAACGCCATACCACCCCCAATGACAAACGCTGTTGGGCGCTGTAACCCCAGAAGGGTTAGGTTATCCACCAGGCTCATCCAGGTCATACCCCCTAATCTTAGTAGGGGGTCATAACTTGATAGCATTTCAATATAATTTAGCGTCCCTTGATAACTCAGCATTGCAAGCGAAGCCAAAATCATCGCCGTGGCGCTTATCAAAAAACCAAAAATCAACCGCCATTTTCGCAATACCAAAAACAACAGCACCATCAAAAGGATTGCATGAGGTTTGAGCAACCCCAAAGACAAACATATGCCTGCCGCCATGTTGCGTTTTTGAATGACATTAAAAAGCGTCTCACCTATAGAAATCATCAGGAACAAATTGACCTGTGCAGAAAAAAGATTGTGGAAGTTTTGGACGCTTAAAAAGAGCATTGCAACTAAGCCCAAACCTTCCAGCCATTTCAAATTCAATCGCTTTACCCAAGTTATTGAATAAACAAGAAACAAGATAATGTTCAGCCCTTCCCAGACTAAAAAAGCAAAAAGTGGTGGAAAGACGCTAAGCAATGAAAAGAGTAAAACATAAATCGGAGGATAGGGGGTAGGGATGACATAATAAGGAAGTGAGTTATCTTTCACATAGATTGCAAACTGATCATAAAGCGCCTTCTGGTAAGCAGTCTGTAGAGAAAGATCATACACGGCTCCGGCACCGTGCTCTCGCAATATCAGACCACTGGCATAATAAGTGCGAAAGTCAACCCCTACGTAATCAAACAGTCCCCGCGCTCTAATAGACTGGACGGTGTACAGCCCATATCCCACCAGCGCCACCAGCGCCAGCACCAGCGTCACTGCCGTGCGGTAGCGCGCCGGCCCGGCCAGGGAAGAGCGGAGAGAGAAAGAATTGGCACGGCTCACAGACCACCTCAACCCCAAACTCCGGGATACCCCCGCATTGCTTCTATTATAGACGCACCGCCGCGGCAGATCCCCTTGCAGTCGCTTTTCAAAACCCGCCGCCCGCGCCGCCCCCTGCCCCTGCGCCAAGTTATGGTATATTAACCCCATACCACTACGATTCTGATTCTCGCGAGGGAACGATGTTCATTGCCATCGAAGGTGTCATCGGTGTCGGCAAAACCACCCTGGCGCGCCTGCTCCAACCCCGCTTCAACGCCAACCTGCTGCTGGAAGCCTTTGAGGAAAACCCCTTCCTGGCCCAGTTCTACACCGACCGCGCGCGCTACGCCTTCCAGACCCAGGTCTTCTTCCTGCTCAGCCGCTACCACCAGTTCCGCCAGGCGGCGCAGTGGCTGGCCACCGGCCAACCCCTGATCAGCGATTACACCTTTGAGAAGGATAAACTCTTCGCCCGCCTCAACCTCAGCGGCGATGAGTGGGAAGTGTACCTGCGCCTGCACGATGCCCTGGCCGAGAAGATGCTCGCACCCGATCTCATCGTCTACCTGCGCGCCGATACCGACTGCCTGATGCGCCGCATCGCCCTGCGCGATCGCCCCTACGAGCGCCACATGGAACGCGACTACATCGAAGCCCTCAACCGCGCCTATGATGCGCAGTTCCTCGGCCCACGCCAAGATCCCCCCGTCCTGGTCATCGAGAGCGGCGAGATGGATTTCGTCCGGAACGAGGCCGATCTCGAAACCATCGAGGCCGCCATCCGCCGCGCCCTGCGCCTGCCGCCCTATCAGCCCGAGTTGCCCCTGGAATCGGCTCTGCCCGCTCTCTCGAAGGATTGATCCATGCGCATTACCCGCGAGATGCTGCTTAACCTGGCCCGTGAGACGGCGGAACGCACCGCCCGCCGCCAGCGCGATGTGGTGTGCATCTTCCTCATCGGCTCGCTCTTGGATGACGAGCCCCTGCTGGGCGGGAGCGGCGATATTGACCTGGTTTACGTCCACGACAGCGAGCCGCTCACCCCGCGCGAGATCCAACGCCTGAGCGATGAAATTACCCTCGATATCGCCCACCTGGGCGCAGCGGCCTTCCAACCGGCGCGCCGCCTGCGCCAAGATCCATGGCTGGGCTCGGCGCTGTGGTACAACCCGCTGGTGCTCTACGACCGCCAGCATTGGTTCGAGTTCACCCAGGCCGGCGCTACCGCTCACTTCACCCTGCCCGAAAACGTTTACCCCCGCTCCCAGCGCCTGGCCGCCACCGCCCGTCAACTCTGGCGCGATCTCTCCGAGACCCCCTCTCCCGCACTTGAGACCGCCTGGGGCGTGCTCGAGGCGCTTACCCTGGCCGCCAACGCCATCGCCTGCCTGAGCGGCACGCCGCTGACCGAACGGCGCTTTGTGCTCAACTTCCCCGCCCGCGCGCA
>CAYRUO010000056.1:0-5396 GCA_964427505.1 uncultured Thermanaerothrix sp. | reverse complement strand
TGATCATCCGCACCTCGGGCGAGATGCGCATCAGCAACTTCCTCATCTGGCAGGCTGCCTACGCCGAATGGTACGTCACCCCCACCCTGTGGCCCGATTTTGACCGCGAGGAACTGCTCAAAGCCCTGGTAGATTACAGCCGCCGCGAACGCCGTTTCGGACGCCTTTCGCCGAACGAATGCTGCGCCGAGGTCTGATGGCATGCTCGCCCAGCGCCTCTTGGTCATCATCGTCCTCATCCCCGTTGGCGTGACCTTTGCCGTGCTGGGCGGCTGGGCTTACGCTGCCTTCATCGCGTTGATCCTGGTGGTGGCGGCCTGGGAATACTGGCGCATCTTCCGCCGCGGCGGGTTCGCCCCCTTAGCCGGCGTCTTACTGCCGGGTGTGGCCATCCTCGCCCTCAGCCGCGCCGCCTGGGGCTTCGATCACAGCCACCTCATCCTCTCGGCGCTGATCCTGGTGACCATGCTGGCGCACATGGGGGCAATGGCTGCCACGCGCACCGCCCAGGGCGTGGATTTCGCCATCACCCTGGGCGGTTTGCTGTATATCGGCTGGCTGGGCAGTTACCTCATCTCCCTGCGCGCCCTGCCCCAGGGGCTGTGGTGGCTGCTCCTGGTCATCCCGATCATCGGGATTGCCGATTCGGCGGCGTTTCTTATCGGGCGGCGCTTCGGCCAGCACAAACTCGCCCCCACCATCAGCCCTAATAAGACCTGGGAGGGCTACCTGGCCGGCGTGGTCTTTGCCATCCTCAGCGGACTGCTGTTGGCTTGGCTGTGGCGCCTGCGCTACCCCGAATTACAACTTTCGCAAGGGCTGGTGTTGGGGGTGATGATCGGCGTGTTTGCGCCTTTGGGTGATCTGGGGGAGAGCATGTTCAAGCGCCAGTTCGGCGTCAAGGAAGCCAGCCATCTTCTGCCGGGGCACGGGGGGGTGCTCGACCGCATTGATTCGTGGATTTGGGCCGCCGTGATCGGTTATTACCTGATCACCGGCTTGTGGTTAACCGTATAACCCCAATTCCCCAATTAGCGGAGGAACGCGATGAGCCAAATCCCCTTACACAGCGAGATCGGAGATACCCGACCGACGCGCAACCTGGCTTTGGAACTGGTGCGGGTGACCGAAGCCGCCGCCCTGGCCGCCGGGCGCTACGTCGGCCGCGGCGATAAGGAAGCCGCCGACCGCGCCGCCGTGGACGCCATGCGCCTGATGCTCAACACCATCCAGATGGACGGCGTGGTCGTGATCGGCGAGGGCGAGAAAGATCAAGCCCCCATGCTCTACAACGGCGAACGCCTGGGCACCGGGGATCCCCCGCAAGTGGATATTGCGGTGGATCCGATTGACGGCACCCGCCCCACCGCCCACGGCTTGCCCAACGCCATCTCGGTGGTGGCGCTGGCACCGCGTGGGACGATGTTCAACCCCGGCCCGGCGGTGTATATGCACAAAATTGCGGTCGGCCCGGTGGCGCGGGATGTCATTGATATCGAAGCCCCGGTGGAAGAGAACCTGCGCCGCATCGCCAAAGCCAAAGGGGTGCCGGTGGAGAACCTGACCGTGGTGGTATTGGATCGTCCACGCCACGCCCCGCTCATCGCCGAAATCCGACGCGTCGGCGCGCGCATCTCGCTTATCCCCGATGGCGATGTGGCCGGCGCGCTGATGACCTGCATCCCTTCTTCGGGCATTGACGTGATGATGGGCATCGGCGGCTCGCCTGAGGGCGTCATCGCCGCCGCCGCTCTGCGCGCCGCCGGGGGCAACTTGCAGGACAAACTCTACGCCCGCACCCCCGAGGAACGCGCCCGCTGTGAGGAACTGGGTTATGATTTCGATAAGGTCTTGACACTGGATGACCTGATTTCATCGGATGATGTCTTTTTCGCCGCCACCGGCGTGACCAACGGCGACCTACTGCGCGGGGTACAGTACTTCCCCGACGGCGCCGTCACCGAGAGCCTGAGCATGCGCGGCCTGACCGGCACGGTGCGGCGGATCATCGCCACCCACCGCCTGAGCAAACTGGCGCGCATCAGCGCCATCCCCTACTGAGCCCCACATAACCCCCTGCCCCGGTGTGGACGGCGCCGGGGCAGAGGTATGCCCCCATTGGTTCGCCTTAAGAAGCCAGGGGGTAAACCTCAACCGCCTGATCGTGCAGAATCTGGCGCCAGAAGAGCGGGATCTGCGCTTGCTCGATCTCGTGCGGGGTAAATCCCTGGGCTTGAATCGGCTCCAGGATGCGCGCCGCGGCTACACCGAGGATCTCGAGGCGCTCGCGCAGGGAATAACCGGCCCAATCGGGAGAGATAACGATGAGGTCAATATCACTGCCAATGTGGGCGTCACCCCGCGCCTGCGAGCCGTAGAGATAGACGCGCTCCACCCGAATGCCCATCTGATTTAGCGTTTCGAGATAACGCCTTAGGACTTGTTTAAGGCCGGATGCTGCTTGAGCCATTGGACCACCTGCACAGTTTGGGAATAATAGGCTTCGGCGACCGGGCGAGGGTAATCCCGCAGCGATTGTTGTAAATCCACAGGATAACGCGCCAGGACGCTCACAGCGTTGATTTTTCCAATAAATTCAAGGCTATCGGGTGGTAGCGAAAGGTTTGCCAAACGTGCCAGGTAAATCAAATCATGGGTTTTTGGCGGTAGGGTTTGGGTCGCTTCGCACACATGCGCCTTGAGCATCTTTTCCAACGCGAGGTGACAGAGGAAGATGACATAAAGGTATCGTCCGGAATCCAGCATATAACGTGCGGTTTCCAAATCATACTCGGCCATCGCGACCCAGTTGCGGGTATCTTCGCGCATCATGACGGTACCTAAAAATGATTATACCCACGAATCACCGCCACGCAGACAAAACAAAACCCCCTGCCCCGGTGTGGACGGCGCCGGGGCAGGGGCTTGAGGCTTGCATTAGAGCCTGGGCTAGCGGATGATGTAGGTGATATTGGCGTCGGCGCTGATCACCAGTTGCCCGGCGGCAATCGGTGCGCTACCACCGCCGCCCATGCCCATCCCCTTGGCTTCATACAGCGGGATGGGACTGCCCGAGGAATAGACGCTTACGTTCTGCACCTCGCCCAGGGTCACGCCGGCCGCCGCCGCCAGTTCCTGCGCGCGGGCTTTGGCATCTTCCACCGCCAGGCGGCGTGCCTCGGCTTCGGCTTTGGCGCGGTCGGCCACATCGAACGAGATGCCGTAGATGTTATTGGCACCGGCGCGCACCACCGCATCCAGCAGACTGCCCAACTGGCTCAGGTCGCGCACGGTGATGAAGACCGTGTTTTCAACCACGTACTTGGTGCGGATGACCTCGCCGTTGGGGCCGAATTCCTGCGCGGGATAGACGTTAAAGGCACTGGTTTGAATATCCTTCTCCGCTACGCCGCGTTCCTTGAGCAGGTTGGCGATAGTCTGCGCCTTCTCGTTGTTGGCACTTAGTGCCGAGGCTACATCTTCCGCCTCGGTGCGCACGCCCACATAGACATACGCCATATCGGGCACCACATACACCTTGCCGTTGCCGGAAACATTCAGCGTGCGCAGTTGTTCCGGCGTTAAAGCCGCCGGCACCTGGATACAACCGGCCAGCAGGCCCACCATGGCGAGGGCAAGCAGGGCTAACAGTAACGGTTTCTTCATGATCTCCTCCTTGTGAGGTTAAGATAGTATGATTTCTTTACGCATGATTAAAGACGCCCTACTCGCCGGAAAGTTCCCGCCGTTCAGGGGAGATACTCCACCCGCACTCCGCCCATGGGCTGTTCCAGATTCAGGCGCAGGTCGGCATTGACGGCGGTGGTGCCGGGGGTATAGCACATCTGCTCCGCGCAGGTGATATCGGGGGGCAGGCTCAGCGTGGCCAGCGCGCGGTCAATCCGCAGTTCCACCCGTGCTTGGCGCGGCACATAGAGCGTGGTAAAGCCGATGGGGTTGCGCAGGTCGGCCCGCAGATCACCCGTCACGGGCAAGGTGACGGTCAGACTGCCCAACGCAACTTCGCTGGTCAACTGCCGCACCTGCAGACCGCGCAAATCCAGCACCTGACTGCCCAGCCCGCTCTTGAGGTTGAGCACCAGGTCTACCTGGGGGTTGAAGCGCAGTCGCCACAGCGACCGGCTTGGCCCCAGGCTCCATGGAAAAACTACCGTCGAGCCCACGGCGCCCAGGCGCACCTGCGCCGTGCTGCCGCGGGTTTGAACGTCCTCGGTCAGCGTCAGCGCTCGCGGTAGGGTGATCTCGCCTTCCAGCAGGTTGCGGCCGGCAGTCACTCCGCCGATCTCCAACTGCCCCAGCGGTTGTTCAACCGTCACCTCTGCCGTGCGCACCCCGGCCGGCAGGGTATAGGTCAGAGGCTGGGCGTTGGCCGGAAGGCGCGCCTGCCCCACGGCAAACCAGGTGATCCCGACCACCAGCCCTAGGGTCACGAAAAGGGCCAGCGCCGAGGCCCAGGCCGGCCGCTCGCGCAGGACCAGGTCCAGCCCCAACGCGATCAGGAAGATCGGCCACAGGCGCAGCAGCAACTCCCAGCCCCCCAGGGGCAAGTAGCCCAGGTTGGCCAGTAGAAAGATTCCGCCCAAAAGGATGGAAAAGACCCCCCAGGTCCAGCCTTTGCCCTGGTAGATGTGATCCAGGCCGCCGATGATGAACAGCACCGGCCAGTAGCGCAGGAAGAGATCAGCGCCGTTGACACGGATCACCTCCAGGTTATTGAGCAGAAAGATCACCCCGATGGCGATCAGTAATAACGGGAAAAACAAACTTGGGCGTTTCGCGTCCACGGCTTGACCTCCCTTAAACTCGTCTCGGGCGCAGGGCGCGGTAGACCAGGAACAATCCGATCAGGATCAGTGCCAGCGGCCAGAGATAGCGCCCCAGTGCGGTAGCGCCCACAAAGAGCAGCGCCGCAAACACGAGCAGAATCGCCGCCGGGTAGAGCGGCCAGGTCATGCGTGTGCCCCCGGGGCCGGGCAGTACATACAGCGCCAGGAAGGTCAGCCCCAGCCCGGCAAAAAAGATCCACCCGCCGCTGTTGGCCGGGAGGACGGCATCCGCTAGGGAGACCACGGCCAGGGTGAACAGCGTGCCGGCCGGGATGATCGCCCACCAGAATTCGCGCCGTTGCAGGTATACCACCAGGAAACCCACGCCGATGCTTCCCAGCACCAGGACGCCGCCCAGGTAGCGCGTAGCCTGCGGCGCCAAACTGCCCAGCAAGACCAACGCCCCAACCCCCAAAAGCGGGAAGGCTGGAAACGCCGCCCACCACGCCTCGCGCCGTGAGAGCATCACTCCCAAGAAGGCTAACCCGCCCAGTGTGAGCAGTAAGCCCCAGAAAAGCCCGGCCAGGCGCACCTCAAACCACAGGCTCA
>CAYRUO010000055.1:0-5454 GCA_964427505.1 uncultured Thermanaerothrix sp. | reverse complement strand
ATCCGCTGCGGGCGGCGTCGGCGGTGCGGGGCGCGGCGCGGTGGGGGGAAGGATGCTCTCACCGGGGCGCTGGAGTTCCTGTTCCAATTCTTCCAGCCCGGCCTCGCGGATGAGGCGCGTGGGCATCTCGCGCACTTCGCGCTCGACCTGGCGCAGGGAAGCCCACAGCGGGGAGTGCAGGATGCGCCGCACCAGCCGTCCTAACTCGCGCCCGGTCTTGACCATGCCCTGCGGGCCGAGCAGGATGAACGCCAGTAACAGGATTAGGGCTAACTCTAAAATGCCGACGTTAAAAATCTCCATGACAGCCCTTTCGTGCGCTGGCTTCATTATAGCACGCGCCGGTAGGGGAGCGATAGGGCGATTTTTTAAGGTACCGGTGCTTTTCTTTTCCCGCCAAACGGGTTAGAATTAGGACAAATGTTCAAGGGGTGAGACGGCATGACCATTAATTTCGTCGCGGTGCATCGGCAAATCCGGCAGGCGGCAGGTGAGGCGCTGCGCGAGCAAGCGCGCCTGGACGAGAGTTTCAAGTGCGCTTGGGACGCCCTGCACACCTGGGCCGACCGCCTGCCCGACCTGACCCGGCGCGTGGAGCAAGCCTTACGTGCCAATCCCTCTCTGCGCTGTGCCTTGCCCTGGCGCGAGGCGCTGACCACGCACATCCCCGCCCCGCCCGCCCCCACCCAGGGGTTACTGCTGGCGGCGGATGGCTCTAACGCCAACCCCAACCACCACGACCGCATCCCCTTCGGCCTGATCAACATCGGCCTGTTCACCTACGATCTGGCCCACCAACGCCCGCCCCAAGAGATCATCCAGAGCGAGGTACTGCTCAACCAGGATCTTTACGACGACCTGGGCACGATCGGCGAGGAACGCATCGCCCTCGAACGCGACCTGCGCGAGCGGCGCGCCCTGCTCGAGCGCCTGCACGATGAAACCACCGCCCCGCTGATCACGCTCACCGATGGGCCGCTCGAACTCTACCGCCAACCGCGCGAGGATCCCGAATTCCACGCCAAGTTTCAGGACTACCTGCGCGTGCTGGCGGCGCTGGCCGCCAAGGGGGTGATCACCGCCGGTTACGTGGACAAGCCCCAGGCCGACCTGGTGGTGCGCCTGCTGGAACTGGCTCTGCTGGATGAGCGCGAACTGGCACAGGCCGGGCAGGTGCGCCCCCTGCGCGGCGTGACCGACCGCGCCCTCTTCAACCAATTATTACCACCCGGCGAGCGCTCGGCCCTCTTCGGCCTGCAGTCCACCAGCGCCGAACGCTTCCGCCAGGCGGCGCAGGGGCAGTTGGGGCTGTACTTCTTCTACCTCAACGTCGGGCGCTCAAACCAGCCCAAGGTGGTGCGGGTGGAGGTTACGCAGTGGGTGGCCGCGGATGCCGCCGCGGTGGCCACCCTGCACGGCGTCCTCATCCAGCAGACGCAGATCACCCCCAACCGCCGCTATCCCTATGCCCTCACCCGCGCCCACGAGTTGGCCGTGGTAACCTATGAAGATCGGCAGGCCGTGGCGGCGATGATCGAACAGGAATGGCGCCTGCAGGGTGTGGCGGTGGGCGAGGAATCCGAAAAACAGCGCAGTAAACAGGATTTGCAACATTCGAGCCGCCGAGGTGTGCGGTGATTGCCCCGTTTCCAACCCCCAACACGCGTTGAATTACCTTGCTTGTGGTTGATCTTTCTCGTCTAGCGGAGTTCTCCCATGACCCAGCAACCCCTCGCTTCTCCCACCCCCCTCGAAATCGGGCGCATGCTGCGCGCCGATACCACCCGCTGCGTGGTCGGCTGTCGCGCCGGCCAGCCCCATCTGCCGCCGTTGGGCAGTCTGGTGCGCCTGCCCGTGGACGAGGCGTACCAGGTTTACGGCGTGGTGGCCAATATCCAGGTCTTCGATGACGGGCTGACGCGCCAGGTGGTGGTCAGCGATAACCTCGACCCCAGCGTGATCCTGGATAACCAATACAACCGCAACCTGCCGCTGGAGATCGGCGTGCTCTTTGTCGGCTACGAGCAAAACGGACGCCTCAGCCACTTACTGCCGCCGCGCCCGCCGCTGGTACTGCATGTGCTCTATACCTGCACCCCCGCCGAGGTGTGCCGCTTTACCACACACGGGCGCTTCGGCTATCTCCGCCATCTCTTGCGCGCTACCGATCAGCCGCTGGCCGAAGTGCTGGCGGCGCACCTGCAACACGCCCAAGCCTGCCACGACCGGGGCGGCAACCCCCACTGGGCGCGCGAGGCGGCGCGCGAATTGATCACGCTACTGCGCGATGACTACGCCACCCTCGCCACCGTGCTCAGCGCCCTCGCCGATACTCAACTGGACCTATAGGGAGGAACTGCCATGACATCCCAACCGCTGACCGTTTTGGACCGCGAAGGCCAGCCCATCGGCTATGTGGTGGGCGGCAGTTTGCAGAGCACCCTGCGCGTGCGCCTGACCGTGCCCCCGCAGACCATTCAAGAGGGCAGTTTCGTCACCATCCGTTCCGGAAATTGGCAGTTCTACGGCACCGTGGTGGATTTGCAACTCGGCGCCACCGATCCGCGCTTTGCCGATGAACCCGCCGAGGCACGCCTGCCGCGCGGGCTGGTGGATTTGCTCCACGGCCAGACCCTCTACACCAACCTGGAAGTCCTGCCCAAATTGATGGCCGAGATCGGCCCGGAGCCGGGCACGCCCGACTACGACGCCTGGGTGCGCGAGCATCCCGAGGGCGGGCGCATCATGAGCGTGCGCACCGTCCCCCTGCACCATGCCACGGTGCGCCTGGCCGGCGCCGGCGATGTGGCCGAGATCTTCGGGGAGCCGAGCGAGCGCAACTTCGTCCTCGGCTACACCCGTGAGCAGGGGCATCCCATCCCGATTGACCTGGAGAAATTCGTCCAGCGTTCGGCGGGCATCTTCGGCGCTACCGGCACCGGCAAATCCTTCCTCACCCGCATGATCCTGGCCGGCCTGATTAACTACGATCAGGCCTCGGTGCTGGTCTTCGATATGCACAACGAATACGGGTATGACGATATCGCCTCGGATACGCGCCAGCCGGTAATCGGCCTGCGCACCAAATTCCCGGCCAAGGTGCGCGTGGTCGGCCTGGGGGCGGAGACCCGCATCCACGACCGCACGCCCGATTTCAACCTCGTCCTGGCCGAGCGCGACCTGGAGCCCGAGGATATCGAGATGCTGACGCGCGAACTCAACCTGAAAGAGACCACACCCACCACCCTGGCGGCGCTGGTGCAGTCGTTCGGGGAGCGCTGGTTCCACGAGTTTCGCCAGATGGAGGTCGGGGCGGAAGAGACCGATGAGAACGGCAAGAAGGTACCGGCGCCCCACAGCGTGGCCTATTGGGCGAATGCGGTCGGCACCAATGTGATGGCCGCCGAAGCCCTGCACAACAAACTGCGCCGCCTGTTCGAGAAGCCGTATATCGTCCCCGATCCACCGCCCGGCGCGACCATCCAGCAGATCATCAAGTCCCTGGAAGCCGGTCAGCACGTGGTGCTCTCGTTCGGCAAGTTCGAGAGCGACCTGGATTACCTGCTGGTGACCAACGTGCTTACCCGTCACATCCGCGAGGCGTGGGTGAAGAAGACCGAAGCCTACCGCTCGGATAAGAGCAAGAACCCGCCCCCGCGCCCGCTGGTGATCGTGCTGGAAGAGGCGCACAAACTGCTCAACCGCGAACTGGCCGCGCAGACCACCTTCAGCACCATCGCCCGCGAGATGCGCAAATACTTCGTCACCCTGCTGGTGGTGGATCAGCGCCCCTCGCAGATTTACGATGAGGTGATGTCGCAGTTGGGCACGCGCATCAGCGGCTGGCTGGGGGATGAGAGCGATATTCACGCCGTGCTTTCCGGCCTGGCCGACCGCGACCAACTGCGCGGGATGCTCACCCACCTTCAGCCGCGCGAAGAGGTGCTGGTGATGGGCTGGGGCGTGCCGATGGCCATCCCCATCCGCAGCCGCCGCTATGACGAGCGCTTCTGGGAGGAAGTGCTGGGGAAATCTGCATCCAGCGTCGAAGAGAACCTGAAGAAGTTGGGGTTTTAGGGCACAATTCTCTTCTAAAGAAGCCGCGGCGAGGTTCGTGAGGTAAGCCTGCGCTGAGATGGGTTAGGCTGCTCTAACGGTGGGCCGAAGCCGCCGTCTGGCAGTGGTGGAGGCATAGGCGCCTGCCGCGACCGGGTGGAGACGGCGCAGACAGGGATGAACGGAAGCGTTGCCCTGCCCGGGTACCGTACCCGCGTTTGTCAAAGGTCGTCTGCCTGAGATTGTCCGGAGCCGTTGCCCACCTGGGGGTAGCGCCGGGGTCATCGCTCCGGCCGGGGTTTATGCGTCGGGCAGGGCGACGGCCCGGGTGAGGTGTGGGCTTCAGCCCCCGGCAAACCGACGCGGGCAGTCCCCCCGGCCCCTACGGCGATGGGTGATCTTGATTCATCCACGTAGGGGGTCACCCCCCGGGCAGGTGGTGACCTTGGGAGAATCCAACCGAATGCTACGGCAAACGGCCCAGCCGGAGATGGGCCAAGCCAACCCTACTTTCATCCTGCTTTCTTTTCTTATGCCCTCAGCGCACGCCCTCACACGCCCTTTCCCCGGCCATCCCCATTTTATTCAAGACATTTATCCCCATCCTCTGCGCTCACTTCTCATTTCTTCATTCTCTCCCCAGGGAAGAATCTGTAAGATCGTCGTAGTCGTAGGGGCTGGGGATATGTGGATAACCGATCGTCATCCCCCACGGCTGGGGGAAGCCCGACGCTTGCGGCCCATCCCTGCGGTCGTTGCGCCGTTTTTTATCCCCAGGCGGTTGGGGATAACGTGCGGATAACCTTGCGACACGGATGAGGATGAGAACAGGGCGAAACATGCGTAGAGTCATTTGTGTAAGGATGTGGCGCTGGTCGCAAACCACCCCCCATATCTGGGGGTGAAGGCGGGGGGAGGGCGGAGGTTCATTTTCCCCAATTCGGAGCACTTTTCCACAGGTATCCCCGTTTATCCACAGATTTTGCCCAGTTATCCACAGGGGGCGGGGAAAAATTCGCCTTGTGCCCACCCCCCAGGGATGGCATCTCCGCAGCGCCCCGGTCATTAAAAGGCGCGCCGTCCGCCCACAGAGGACGGACGGGCCAGCAGTTGGAGGTTGGAAAAACGGCGCGCTACATGCGCACGCCGTTTTCGCCGGCCCATTGATCGAGCGTTTCTTCGACCGTATCCAGGTAGGCATCCAGCGCGGCCAGAATACGTTCGCGCTGGCTCAAGCCCAAGCCGAGCGCTTCGGCGGCTGTGTGCCAATCGGCGTAGCAGGGCGAGGCTTCCCCCAGGTGACGCACGGCACGTGTCCAGGTGCGCCACTGAATCCACCACGCGGCCAGGGGTTGCTCGGCGGCGAGGGCTTCGACCGGGCGCCGGTAATAGGCGCGG
>CAYRUO010000054.1:0-5550 GCA_964427505.1 uncultured Thermanaerothrix sp. | reverse complement strand
CCGCTCAATCCAACTCTCCCCATGACCTCCGAAGTGAGGTAAAATAATCAAGGTCGTCCACGCATCTCGGCACGGTGACGATGAGGCTCGCCCGTGCCATGCAACGCGATGTTTCGGGGTAACCGATGATAGCCTCTACCTAATCCGGTAGAGGCTATTTTTATTGGCCTCGCTTATTATTATGGAGGGAAAGTATGGACACATCGGCATCGCCAACGACAACCCAAGCGGCGCTTAGCCCGCACCGCGCCTTGCGCTTCGTCCTGCTCATCGGGGTGGTGAGCCTGTTCGCCGATATGACCTACGAGGGCGCGCGCAGCATCAACGGGCCTTTTTTGGCACTGCTGGGCGCCAGTGGGGCGGTTGTGGGCACCGTTTCGGGGTTGGGAGAATTGATCGGCTATAGTTTACGCTTGGTCTCCGGCTTTTTCAGCACCCGCACGCGGCGCTACTGGCTGACCACCTTTATCGGTTACGGCATCAACCTGTTAGCGGTGCCCCTGTTGGCCCTGAGCGGGAACTGGCCGGTCGCAGCGGTGCTGATGATCGCCGAGCGGGTAGGTAAGGGCATCCGCGTGCCCCCGCGCGATACCATGCTCTCGTTTGCCACCCAGCAGATGGGGCGGGGTTGGGGCTTTGGCCTGCACGAAGCCCTCGATCAAATCGGTGCCATTCTCGGCCCGCTGGTGGTGGCGGCAATTCTGGCCATCCAGGGCAACTACCGCCACGGTTATGCCGTCTTACTGCTCCCGGCTCTCTTGGCTTTGGGCGTTCTGGCGGCGGCGCGTTACCTCTACCCCCGCCCGCAGGACCTGGAAGCCGACGCCCCGGCCCTGCGCTTTAGCGGGTTCAACCGCGCCTTCTGGATTTACGTGCTGGCCGCCGGTCTGATTGCCGCCGGCTTTGCCGATTTTCCGCTGATCGCCTACCACTTTGAAAAAGCGGCGGTCGTGTCCCCGGCCATGGTGCCGGTGCTGTACGCCATTGCCATGGGGGTGGATGCGTTGGCAGCGCTCATCTTTGGACGCATCTTTGATCGCCTCGGCGTGGTTACCATGATGCTGGTGGCATTCCTCACCGCCTTCTTTGCGCCGTTGGTCTTCTTGGGCGGGGCGGTGGCCGCCGGGATCGGGATGGCGCTGTGGGGTATCGGCATGGGGGCGCAGGAATCCATCATGCGCGCCGCCCTGGCCGAGCGCATCCGTCCGGAACGCCGGGCGCTGGCCTACGGGATCTTCAACACCGCCTACGGCTTGTTTTGGTTCGGGGGCAGTGTGCTCATGGGGTATCTATACGATGTCGCGCTTCCGGCCTTGATCATCTTCTCCATCCTGGTGCAGTTGGCGGCGCTTCCGTTGTTTTATGTGATTCGTGGAAAGGAGTAGATCAAGATGTTAGTCCGTGATGTGATGACACCCAACGTGCCTGCCATTGCGTTGGAAGCCACGCTGGCCGTTGCCGCGGAGAAAATGCTCGCCGATCATACCGATACCCTGTTTGTGGTTAAGGGCGAGCGGCTGGTGGGAACCATCGGCTTGCGCGATCTGTTTACCGCTCCGGTTCCAGCCCACTTTGAGGGTGCCACCCTGCGCCAGCCTGACCTCGATGCCCTGCGTCAGGTGTGGAATCGAACCCGCGTTGAACACCTGATGAATACCAACGTCCTCTCTGTAACCGAGGATACTCCCCTGCTCAAGGCCGCCGAGATCATGATCAACAGCGGCAAACATCCTCTGCCGGTCTTGCGCCAGGGGGCAGTGGTGGGAATGATCACGCGGCAGGCGGTGGTGCGGGCAGTGCTGGCGGCTCGTCATGGAGAGATGAATGGAAACCGTTAAGTCGGAGTCAAGCGACTTAACGGAAATGAGGACTCAAACACACGATACCTTAAGGAGAAACTGTTATGGCCAAAATCACTTCTGTTCACGCGCGCGAGATTCTCGATTCACGCGGCAATCCTACCGTTGAGGTTGAAGTCCGCCTCAGTGATGGTGCCTTCGGGCGCGCTGCTGTTCCCTCCGGCGCTTCAACCGGCGTCCACGAAGCGCTGGAACTGCGCGACGGCGACAAGACGCGCTTTGGCGGCAAGGGGGTATTGAAGGCGGTTGCCAATGTCAACGGCCCCATTGCCGCCGCCCTGCTCGGCCAGGAAGCCACCGATCAGGCAGCAGTAGATCGCATTCTGCTCGACCTGGATGGGACGCCCAACAAACGCCACCTAGGCGCCAATGCCATCCTGGGCGTCAGCCTGGCCACCGCCCGCGCCGCCGCGACCTCACTGCACCAGCCGCTCTACCGCTACCTGGGCGGCGAGGATGCAACGCTCTTGCCCGTGCCAATGTTCAACATCCTTAACGGCGGGGTGCATGCCAACTGGCAAGGCACCGATCTGCAAGAATTCATGATTGCGCCTGTCGGCGCGCCGACCTTCCGTGAAGCCCTGCGTTGGGGGGCCGAGATTTACCATACCCTCAAAGGGGTGCTGAAAGAGAAGGGTTATGCCACCGGCGTGGGGGATGAAGGCGGTTTTGCACCTGCCCTCAAGCGCAACGTGGATGCCGTGGAATTGATCCTCCAAGCCATCGAGAAGGCCGGCTACAAACCCGGCCTGCAGGTCGTGCTGGCCCTCGACCCCGCCTCCAGCGGTTTCTTTGAAGACGGCGCTTACCACTTGCGCACCGAGAACCGCCGCGTCTCGGCAATGGAAATGGTCAATATGTACGCGGAATGGGTCAACAAATACCCCATCCAGGTGCTGGAAGACGGCCTGGCCGAGGATGATTGGGACGGCTGGAAACTCTTGAACCAGGCTCTGGGCGAGAAAATCGAGTTGGTCGGCGACGATATCTTTGTCACCAACGTGGAGCGCATCACCCGCGGCATTCAAGAGAATATCGCCAATGCAGTGCTGATCAAACTCAACCAAATCGGCACCCTGACCGAGACCATTGCGGCGGTCAAACTGGCGCGTCAGGCCGGCTGGGGCGCCATGGTCTCGCACCGCAGTGGCGAGACGGTGGATTCGTTCATCGCCGATTTCACCGTGGCCATGGGCACCGGGCACTTGAAGACCGGCGCGCCGTGCCGCGGCGAGCGGGTGGAGAAATACAACCAACTCTTGCGCATCGAAGAGGAACTGGGGTCACGCGCCACGTATGCCGGACAGCACGCCTTCGTGCGTTAGTGTTCAGTTGCCCGGGGTAAAACGCACCCCGCGGCGTGCCGTGAGGAAGATCATGAGTGAGCAAGAACACGAATTGGAAAAATTAGAGGTGTGGGTGACCCGCGAGATGGCGGAGGATTTGCGCGCCCTGTTGCAAGAAGAGGGTTGGACGCAGGACGAAGGCCTGCGCCTGATCCTGGGCGCGGGGATGGGGGCCGTGCGGGCGGCACAGGCAGAAGCGGATCTGGAGAACGAGGCACTGCCTGAAGCCAATGACGCGCCGCCTACCTTTGAAGCCATGCGCCGGCGCCTGATCCACGTGGAGGCCAGCCTGGCCGTACTGCGCTTCCGTCTCTTTGAAGCGCAGGAAGCCAACCGCGCCTGGAACCTTTCTACCGGCGCCATTCAAGCCGAAAACGTCGGGCTAAACGCTCTGGTCAAACGGCAAAAAGAGGACATCGAAGCCCTCAAAGCCCGCCTGGCCGAACTGGAAGCGGCACTGCGCCAAACCTCATCCGCACCCGCGCCGCCTGCCCCCGCGTCTGAACCACCGTCCGGCGGCGGGTGGGGACGCCTGCGCCGGCTCTGGCCGCGCGGACGCAAGGCTGCATCTTAAATCCTGCGCCGGATCACCCCACGGCAGGTCTCAATAGCCGGGGCACGCGGTTTCATGCCGCCTCTGCCCCGGCGCTGTTTTCCCGCAGATGGGCGACCCAGCGGCGCAGTTCATCCCGTTCCTGCTGACACACGTTCAGGCGCAGAGCCAGGGCTTGCGCATCCTTAAGGAATTGATAAGCGCGGAAGCGCATCACTGCATAGCGGGCATTGATCTCAACCCGCTCCCGCAGTAGGCGTTCGAGCAGGGCGGCGTCTTCGCTGGATGTGCCGGCGGACGGAGGACGGCTCTGGCGCGGTTCTTCCAGCGCGGCCAGCCCCGCCGCCAAGATGAAGCGCACCCCTTCGGCTTCGTCCCATCCGTTGGCCGCGCAAACGGCGCGAATGGCTTCCCACATCTCATCGAGGATGTCCACCTCCAGGTGGACGCGCCGCGTCTGGGCAAAAAATTCCTGTTCAAATTCACGGCCGTAATCGCTCATTGCACTCTCCATGCCAGGGACAAACCCCGATCAAGTCCGCCGGGTATCCACAAAATCGCTGGGCGGATAGCCGCTGAAAAAGGCCAGGTTCTCTTGCCAAGCCCGCTGTTCGGCTTCACTCAGGGGTTCATCGCGGTGTTCCCAGGCGTGCTTACGGATGTATTCATTCATAGCGGCAATTTGCCGGGTAAGGCGCGCCAGGGCCGTTTGGCGCACAAACGCCACCGCCTGAGGGTAGCGCACGCCCAACGTTAAGGCCTGGCGCAGGTGGTGCAAACATAAGCCATCCGACTCACGATAAAGGGCTTGCCAGGTCTCCGCTTCCTGTTCCAGCGCTTCTAGCAAACCGGCCAGGGCATTGTGGGCGCTGGATGCGGCGGCGGTGCACACCGGGCAGGCCGTGGGTGCAGGGGGCGGCGCCAGACGTACCCGCAGGCGCTCCAACCACCGCCACAGCCGGCCTAATGGGCGCGGTTGGGGCGCTGGGTGTAGGTGGGGCAACGGCTGTTGTGCCAGCCGCTGATAGACGTAGCGACTGAGCGATTCATAGAGAATGTTGGTGCCCAGCCAGTCGTTGAACATGGCTTGCTCCACGTGGGCAACCAAGCGTGTGTGCGTTGGGCAGTACCCCCAGGCTTCCAAGAACTTCACCCGCGTCGCCGGATCGTTGATGTGCTCCCAGTGCAAACTTTCCACGTAACGGCGGGCAGCCAGGTGACTCACCTGACAGATGGGACAACCCGGGCGGCTCAACAGTGCCTTTAGGTCAAAAATGGCAGTCAAAAAGGACATAACCCTTAAGCAAAAAACCTCCACCGCTCCATGAGATTGGGTAGAGGCTATCAGTCTTACCGACGGTTGATGGCGAGCCTCATCGCCGTGTTGATTGTATCACGAACGCCCCGGTTGTGCGGTGGAGAGCACATGACGCGAAAACCACCGCCCGCACCTCAAACTCATATCCTGTCGGTGCTTGTGCACCGCGCCAAACCCATCTATACTAGGCTTATCATCCTTTACATCCGGGGGGAGCCGGTATGGACAGTTCGGGCATCGGTATTCTAGGATTTGTCTGTTTGGGGGTGTTCCTGTTGGTCTTCATCGGGGCCGGAATTTATGCCCTCAGCCTCTACGGGCGGGAGAAGAAAAAGGGCACCGAGACGCAAACTTGGCCGGCGGTCAGCGGGCGCGTGGTGGAAGCCTACGTGGCAGAAGATGTCCAGGTGGATTCGGAGGGGGATCGCAACCGCGTGTTTGCGCCGCGCGTGGTCTATGAGTATGAGGTCAACG
>CAYRUO010000053.1:0-5685 GCA_964427505.1 uncultured Thermanaerothrix sp. | reverse complement strand
ACGGCGGAAGCGCCAAGGCATTTTCTACCCTTCCTTTCTAGGGATAGCGACTGACCTCTACGCCTTGAGCGTTGTAAAGCACGGCAGGATCGGATTCATAATCGTTCCAGATATTGTTGCGGAGGTTACAATTGTAACCCTCGCCATCAGGATTATTGGTCCAGGCTCGCAATGTTTCGCCGGGTCTTAAGATGCCTGCTAACCGGCAGACCTGATTTCCTCGCTCGGACACAATCCGCCATCCCGCCAAGTCTTGAGGTTGATTCCCGATATTTTCCAGCTCGACGTATTCCGCGACTTTATTCACATCTTTGATGACGACCATTGCTTTGTTGACTAGTGTGGGTGTTTCGGTTGATTCGAGTGCCATGGTGGGCGTTTCAGTTAGTTCCAATGCTGGCGTTGCAGAAGGAATTTTGGTTGTTGTTGGTAAAGGAATGCTTGACGGTTTTTGAGTCGAGGTCTGAGTTTGAGACGGTGGCACTGTTGCCGTGCGGGTTGGTGATAACGTGTACGTCGGCAATAAGCCAACTTCACGCAACGAAACATCTACTAATGCCAAGGCAAAACAACCACAACAGCTCACTAAGGGGAGAACTAGCAATATTAGCGGCAGGGCAAACTTCTTGCCGAAGAAGGCGAGAGTAACTTTGTGGGTGAGGAATTTTCCTAATGCCATGAGTTTTTGTTCCAAATTCTAACTTCGATGGACCAATACAATCTATTTAACGAGAAGCATTTTGATATGGGATCTAAAAACTACTCCGCGAGACCAGGAAATTGGTTATTGTATGCTTATTACCCATTCCATTATAGACTTTATTTCTGGATCCACTGGAACTTCGCCGTTACGGACTCTCTGACTCACAGCAGCATAGTGTCCTTTAGAACTGGACGACAAGTTGAAGTATCTCTCTATTTCTCCCTGACTTAATACCCATATCCACGCTGTGGTTTGTAACTGTTGGCGAAGAGTCTGGGCTTGCTCCTTAAATTCGTTCAAAATTAATCTGAAAGCATCTGATTTCCTCTCAGGTGGAATACAACGCTTTCCATCTGTTGTCCCAGAAATACCCTTCTGCTCTGCAAGTTTCCAGAATTCGTTGGTAAATTGACTGAGACGTGGATCGGCTTTTAGACATCTTCCGGCTCCGTCCCAAAGAAAATCCAGATCAACCACTCCACATGCTGATAGCCCAAATGCTCGCAAGTAATTGATCCAAGCAGGGACAACCGCCTTGCTACCCGCCTCCACTATAGCAAGAGTTAATGGGGATCCCCTAGAGTGTAAGGACGTTCTTAAAACATGCCAACTCGCTTCCAACAAAGCACGGTCAGATGGCCCTTCTACAACAAGCACATGGTCGGCAAAAAGAAACTCGGCGCTATTAGAAAACCTTAGAAGATTAGCCAGCTGTTTGTCCTCGGGATTAGGAAGTGAATTAGGATTGGGGATAAGGCATTTTGTTGCCTGTGATCCTATATCAGTAATCGGTCGGAGAATTAATACATTTTGGATACGCTGAGGGGTTACAAGAAGGGGAGAATGTGTTGTTATTATCACTTGATTGCTAGAGGAAATACTCTCTAATATATCTCCCATTTCTCGTTGCAGGGCTGGGTGAAGGAATACTTCCGGCTCTTCAAAGAGTAGCAGAAATGGTCTGTGGATCTTGGCGCTTACCGTTCGCAACTCCTCGGCAAGCGTTCGCAGGAGAGCCAAGTATAGTGTCCGTTGAAAACCTTGTCCTTTTCCCTCAAGTGGTGTCCATGGGCCTCTGTCTCTAAGCTCAATTATCGCTGATCCAAAAAGGTCATCAATCTCAGGCATACGGAATCTTAAACGAACATCCGCTTCTTCAAAGATTGCTCGCATGTATTCTTTTATCTTTTGCTCAATGCGTTGCAACTCTTTGGGCCTTTCGTCATGTACCGTTCCTTCCATCTCAACAACATTGAATAGCCGCGTTATACGGTCGAATGCGTCTTTTATATCTGGTTCCAATTGAGAAGATACCTGTCCCACAATTTGCTTTAGAAGCTTTCCAAAAGTCGCTGAACTTTTGGTTTGCGCTTCTTCGCTTGGATCCTTGAATGCCTCGATAAAAATAAGTTCAGGTAACAGTTGTTTGAGAGCGCTTTCAATACCCGTTGGTAAACCGAAGTCGTTTTCTTTCGGTTGCCAAAGTTCAAGCTTTCCAACGTCCAAGGGCGAACGAGAGACTAGGCGTCTAATCCGCAGTGTATCGTCAACGATGCAGTCGGCTATCTTGCTTCGGTGTTTCTCGTTACATAGAGGCAAGTACTCACTCACACCTTCAAGAATGGCTTCTAAAGAAATATCCTCAGCTCGTTGCTCTCCATTAACGTAAAAATCGTTTTCCGATAAATCACGCGATGTTCCCTCAAACAATAATTTGAGAGCCAGCAATACAGAAGATTTTCCTGCGTTATTTCTGCCAATCAAGATGGTGTAATTGCAAAGTGGAATATTGACATCGGCTAAGGAACGGAAATTCTTGACGCGGAAACTTGATATCCTCATCATTCAGGTTGAATCTCCGGCACTTTTTGAAATGGGAAAAAAGCAGGATCGCTATTTTAGTCTTGTTTCATAACACCCTTTTTATCTCCACCCTGCATGTTGCCCCCATGTTCAAATCTGGGCAATAACAATAATAGTGTAGCATAAACTGTGGTTCAAAACAATCACCCCTCTTAAACCAAATACAAACCTATTTTTCCTGCGTCATCAATCTAAACCCAAGCAAGATTTAAACCGCTCTCACAGCCAGCTAATTATGTGATCTGTATGGTACAAACCCACACCTTTCCCCCGTCCAGTCCGAAACTGCCAGGTCATCCCCCTGGGCGCGTGCTCGAGCCGTGCTACTGCTATGGTTGTTCAACCACCTTGATGGTAACCTGAAAGGCGTCGTTGCGGATGAGGCACTCTCCCGCTTTCACCCCCTCGTAGCGGACGGCGTAATACTGCGGCGGCACCTGGGGCAGGTTCGAAACGCGCCCCAGCACCTCTGCGGGCACACAGGTCACGGTCAGGTTTTCCGGCGGGTATGCCGCACGCTCCAGGATGAGGGAAATGCGCGTGGTGACCCCGATCGCATAGGTTTTACCGCTATCGCTGGCCACGATCTCGTTCGCGCCGGGCGTCCAGGCCTCGGTGACGGTCGGATATTCTTCCGGGGGTGCTGGGGTCGCGGGGTGAGCCGTTGCCACGGCGATGGCGGTGAGTTTCGCCCCCAGCGCGGCGGTCGCGGTAGCGGCCTCGGGTGGAAGAGGGGTTGGGGTAGCCCGAGAGCCAGGGATAGCCAGACACCCCGCCAATAACCCCATACCGATCATCCCGACCAAAAGGATAAGAGGGCGTCTTGTCATCCTGTGCGCCTACCCAACGTTCCGGAAAACCGGTAACCCTAAAAATCGGACAGACCCAGTATACGTCTCTTGTTTGTCAAGGTCAACGTATGTTCCCCAACCCCTGCGCCAGGGCCTGGTAACCCAGCACCGCGGCCAGGACGTCATTGACCTCGATATATTCGTTCACCTTGTGCGCCAGGGCGATGCTCGATGGGCCGTAAATCAAGGTGGGTAGGCCCAGTTCGCCGGCGGTGGTGCTCCCGTTGGTGCAGTAGGGGGCGATGAAGGTCTCAGCGCGCAGGCCGGCCGCGCTCAGGCTCGCCAGCGCCTGCTGTACCCAAGGCGTGTGCTCCGCCCACAGCCAGGCGGGATGAAAATCGGGGGTGCGCAGGACGGCGCCGGTGTAGGTGGTGAAGGCAATATCCTCAAAGCCGAAGGCCACGTCCTCCCGCCCGCCGAACGCCTCACGATAGGGCTGCAGGACGCTCTCGGGCGTCTCCCCGACCACCAGGCGGCGGTCGTAGCGCACCAAGCAGGTGTAGGGGATGGTCGAAGCGCTGGGATAAGGCTCGGAATGAATATCCAACGCTTCCATCACCCCTGCCCCCAGCACGGGATGGGTGGGCAGCGGCAGGGTGCGGATGTGCTGGATCACCTCGGCGGCGACGTAAATGGCGTTGTGGCCCTCGGCGGGGGTCGAGGAATGCGCCGCGCGGCCTTGGGCGCGGAACCACAACCGCGCCCGCCCCTTTTGCCCGATCCCCAGCCGTCCCTCGGTCGGCTCGCCGATGATCACCACATCCGGGCGCAGTTGAGCGCACACCTTCCCCAGCGCCGCCCCTTCCAGCGCCTCTTCCCCCACGCTGGCGACCACCGTCAGCGTGCCGCGAAACGCGCGTGTGGGCAGGCGGCCAATCGCCACCATCATGGCCGCCAAACTGCCCTTGGTATCGGTTGCGCCGCGCCCCCACACCCGCCCATGTTCCAGGCGGCCACTGTACGGATCACCCCCTGCCCAGGCGGTGCGGTCACCCGGCTCGACAACATCCATGTGGGCGTCGAAGAGCAGGTGCGGGCCGGGGGCATACCCCTGGCGGCTGGCAATGACGTTGCCCCAGGCGTCGCGCTCGACCTGATCGAACGCCAGGCGGCGTAAACGGGCTTCGACCAGGTCGGCCAGCGCCCCTTCCTGGCCGGAGAGGCTGGGCGTGCGCACCAGGGCTTGCAGTAAGGAAATGACTTCATCGTGAAGAGCAGGGGAAAGCGTGGGCATGGCAAACTCCATCGAGCAAGAGTTCGTAAGCCTTCGGAGGGGCATCCCTGTGTCTCATTCGACACACCGGGGGAAGACATGCCATATGCTATAATGAAAATGTAAACGCACCTCGCGTCTAATTATAGTCATATCAGGGTCAAGGCAGTGAAATCCCCTCGCTCTATTCACCCGCTCTTAAGGGAAATTCGGGCGGTCCTGGAACGTCATTATGGACAGCGGTTCAAGGGCTTGATCCTTTACGGTTCCACAGCGCGTGGGGATGCCGATGCGGAGAGTGATATTGATCTATTGGTGTTGCTTGATCCGCCCATGGATTATGCCGCAGAACTGCACCAATTGATTGACCTTCTCTACCCTCTGCAGTTGCAGTCCGAGCGCCTGATCTCGGTAAAGCCGGCGGCGTGGGAAGCATTTGAGCAAGGGGGAACGCTTTTTTATCGTCGGGTCAAAGCCGAGGGGGTAAAGGTCTAAGTGAGCCGATTTACCGCGGAGATCCAAGCCTATCTCGAACGTGCCGAGCAGTCCCTGGCGGCAGCGCAGGTATTAGCGCGGGAGGCGTTCTACGATTTTGCCGTCTCGCGCGCTTATTATGCGGCCTTCTATGCCGCTGAAGCCCTGCTCATCCGCGAAGGCTTAGAATTTACCAAACACAGCGCGGTTATCGCGGCCATCCATCAGCACTTTGTAAAGCCCGGGCGGCTGAGCCCAGAGATGGGCAAAGCGCTGAGTTGGCTGTTTGAACTACGCAATCTCGGTGACTACAATCTTGGGCACCCACTTGGATGCATCCCAAGCAGGTCAGGCTCTCACTGCTGCTGCCGCGTTTATTGAGACGGTGAAAACCTATCTACAACGCGCCCCGGATTGAGCACTCAGCGGCTCACCAGCGGCAGGTACAGGAAACGGGCATCATTATATGATACGCTGTAGCGCGCCCCGCTCCCGGCCAAGCCGGCGATGAGCGGGGTGAGGCGCAGGGCATAGCGCCCGGCCTGCGGCGGTGTCCAGGTGAACCCAAGGTCGCGCCCCAG
>CAYRUO010000052.1:0-5713 GCA_964427505.1 uncultured Thermanaerothrix sp. | reverse complement strand
GCTCGGGCGAATGTACGGCTGGTCAACAGCCCCGGCGTTTACTCCCCGGGCGGGGCGATGCTCGGGCGAGCACGTAAAGACGATGCCCCACCCCGGCGCCCACGGGGATGGGCGAGCGCACGGGCGGGTGCAGGCGCAGAAGACAGATCAGTGCCGTTAGGCTTTTCCCGTTGATAGAGCTGGCCTTACCTCAGCCGGCGCTCGGCGCACCCCATCCATGCCCTGAGCGACCAAGCAAGCCCAACGCGCAAGCAACCGGCGGCCCCGCCTATGCCTTACACCACGATCACCCCCGGCGGCGGCGTCAGGCGGGCGCGCCCCAGGGTGCGAATGGTCCCTTTGCATCCCCCGCACAGGCGGTAAATGCGCAGGGAATCTTCCTCCACGGCCAGCACCCGCTCCACACGCTTGAGCAGGCGCTCCAACTCGCGCGGCGTCAGGTAAGCCTCAAAAACGCTTTCCTGCACCCGCTCGCCCAGGCTCTCCATCAGCCGCGCGATCTTGAGGCGGCGGCGGTCATCGCCGATATCGTAGGCCAGCACGTAAAACGCGCGTTCGTCCATGCTTAACGAAACCCCATGCCCTGGTAACCGGCCGGCCCTTCGGTGATGCGGTGGGCAATCTGGCGCGCCTGTTCGATCAGGCACTGGCGCAGGGTCAGCGTCTGCCCGCTCAACGGGTGGGTGAAGCGCCGCTCCATACGCTCTTCAAAGGCGTGCAGGAAGACGCGCCGCCCGCGTTCCCCCAGCACCACCGGGCGCTCGGCATCACCGGGGCTGAAATCATCCGGCGTGATCTGCCCACCGCGGCAGGCCCACAGCACCAGCCCATCCACTACCGGGCGGAATTCTTCCATCAGGTCCAACCCCAACGCCGGACGGTGATAGACCACCTCATGCAGAAAACCGGCATAAGGATCCAGCCCCACCGTGCGCACGGCGCTGGTGGTCAGTTCGGCCAGCAGGGTGTACCCCAGCGAAAGCAGGACGTTGACCGGGTCGGGTGGGGGGCGGCGCTGACGGGCTTCAAAGCGCCAGACCGGATCGAAGAAACGGCGGTAGCCGCTGAAATAGGCCGCAGTGGCGGCGCCCTCCAGCCCGCGCAGGGACGCCAGGGTGGTTTTGTGGTTCACCTGGCGCAGGAACTGCTCCAGGCCGGCCAGGGCGGCCGTCACGGCAGGATGGGGTGCTTCGCGCTGGTGGCGCTGGAGCAGAGCACGCTGATGTTCCAGTTTGGCCCGCACGAATCCACGCGCCATATCGAGGACAAATGCAGGTTCTTCGAGGCGGCGGTATTGGGCACGGCGCAAGGGCACATGCGGGGTCAATTCCCCGCTCAGGCGTCCGCGGTAGTCACCGTCTTGGGTCAGGAAGACGACCTCGATCCCTTCGCTCAGCAGGGCATGGATGGCGGGCGTGGTCAGGCCGATGTTGCCGAACAGTACCACCTGCGAGACCTGCCCCAAAGGCACATTGGCCAGGATGGGCGGGGGGTCGCCCTCGGCGGCTTCGACGGTCAGGCGGCGGTTTTGGATGCGCAGGCGCGCCCCCTGGTGGGCCACATACAGCGGCGGCATGGCATGTCATTCCTCCCTTTTGCATAACCGGATGGGCACAAGACGCCCTGACGCATCCCGGGTGCAAGAAAACTGCCAGTTGACCCGAAATCCAAGCCTGTTTTGAGTAGCGCATTTCCAGGCTCAGCCTATAATTCGTTTAGACAATTCTTTTTTACCCGGGGGGATGGGGCCATGAAAGGAAAACGGATCGGGCTTTTCGTTTCCCTTTTGTCGCTGGGGGCTGTGCTCTTTGGCTTGGGCCGTTGGATCGTAAAAGCGCAAACGCAGGCCCGTGTTTCTCATGAGGCCTGTGTGGGCAACTGTGTGGTGGATATTTACTTTCTCCATTCTGAAATGGGGGATCGGGTGGCCAAAGAGGTTTACCACAGTTGGTATAGCACATACTACACCCTGACCGGTTGTAAGGCTGATTGGAAGAGCCAGTTTTCGTTTCTGCTGGACGTGATTAGCGACATCGTGGGAGCGCCCGGCGCGCCGACCTTGCAGTGCTGGCAGGGCGTGCAGGGGCAAGCCCAGGTATGCGCTCAGCAGTGTCGGGACTACACCATCCCCGATGCCAAGTATGCGCCGAATCTGAAACTGACCCTCACCACGGCCGAACAGGGGTATTTCGAGGTCAAGGTGGATAACGATACCAACCGCGATGCGATCCCTGAACGGCAAACCAATGCTTACAGCCGCGCCTTTCGCCTGAACGCATACCTGAAATGGAATGACGGCACGCCCCTGCTCATCCATACCCAGGACATGCCGAGCCTCAGTTTTCCGACCTGGATTCACCGCGGCGGCTACGATGACTGTGTGCAGGCCTTTGGCGCCGATCAGGATCGCTGTTCGATCCTGGGGGCGTTCCTCATTCCCAGCGATGTGACCACCGCAGTCAATTTTTTGAACGGCGCCCTCTATGATCTGACCGATCAGGTGACCAGCCTGTCCTCGGCCACGGGGTCGTTCCGAGATGATGGCTATGTGCGTTTGCTCAGCGATGGGGACAGCCTCACCATCCGCCAAGGGGATTTCGCCGGCTTGGTCTGGATCAAGACCTATAACGTCTCCAAAAAGACCCACTCCCAACAGGTGATCCCCTGGGATGCCCACAATGGGGATGTTAAGATCACCAACCACGAGTGCACCTTGGGCTTTTCCACCTGTTGGATCTTTGGGGATCGCACCGATGTAGATACCTATGTCTTTGCCCTGCAAGGCCCGGCGGAGAAGTTATTGCCCGGCACTTACCAGGTTGAGGTTGAAGCCGATCTTGGCCATGAGAAGTACCCGGCCGATAACCGCGCCGGTTACAGTTACGAAGCCTCGGCGGTCTTGCCGCAACAAGGGCAACGCGAGAGTGAGGGACAAACGCAAGGGGAAACCCTGAGCGTGGACAGCCTCCCGATCACCGACCTGGCCGGCCCGGGGCGCTATACACTTTCAATCCCCCCTGGGGTGCCCGGCGCGCTGTTCCGCTTGAGCGTCCCGGCCAACCTGCAAAACCTCAACGTTTATATCACTGCCCAATCCGATCATCTTTTTAACGTGTTCGTGCGTCAAGGGGAGCGCCCGGTGCCCGATTACCCGACCGTAAACCAAGACTACGATTGTTGGATGCAGGCCACGCTGAGTTTTGATAACCAATGTCAATACCTGAACCCTCGCGCCGGTGAGTACTACATCTTCGTCAACGCCGCCCCCGGCAGTGCCTTTCAACTCGCCATTGAATGGATTTACCCGCGTGCCACCTTCACGCCCTTTCCCACGCCCACCTTCCAGGGCACCCCACCCCCCGCCGTCACCCTGACCGAAGTTGAGCCGAACGATGCCCGCCAGGCCGCCAATACTTGGGATATGCAGGCCGCCTTCAGCGGCCAATTGACGTTTATGGATGTGGACTACCTGCATGTGACGTTTGATCAGGCGGGGATTTATACCTTCACGCTCACCCCCCTCAGTGCCGAGTTTACGCCCATCCTGCGCTTGATGCGATCCCCGGGCCAAAGCGTCCTCTACGATACCCGCGCCGAGCAACCAGGACAGCCGCTCACGCTGACGGTGGGGGCACGGGCCGGTGAAGCGTTCGATCTGGCGATTACCGGAGAAATGCGCCCCTCGCTGCCGCCCCAAACCTATCAAATCGCCCTTACCCAAGTTCTCCCCGATCCCGATGAACCGAACGACGCGCCGGCGCAGGCCACGGCCTGGGATATGGCCGCCCCTTATCACGGTTATCTCATTCCCAGCGCCGACACGGATTACCTATCCGTGACGTTCCACCAATCCGGAATCTACACCTTCACCGCCGTGGATCAGAACAACACCCTGGAACTCAGACTGCGGTTGATCCATCCGACCAAACGCGTCACCCTTCTTTCGGCGCAAGCCCAGAAAAGAGGGGACGCCGTCCAGCTCACGTTTGACGCTTCGGCGGGCGAAACTTTCCTTATCGCCGTGTCCTCTGGGCTGTACGGCTCTTTTGGCAGTCCGAATACGTATCAGTTGAGCCTGAGCAACATGGTGGCGGATCCTTTTGAGCCCAACGACACATTCGACCAGGCCACATTTTGGGATCTTACCCAGGGACCGCTCCAGGGCTTCCTATGGGGTGATACCTACGGGGATTACATCGCGTTTGTCGCCCCCGCCACCCGCGATCAATCCCCAGTGACCTTTACGGTGACCAATCCTTTCCCTAATGAACGGCTCAGCGTCTTCCTCTACAAAGGCCGCGGTTACCCGCTCAAAAGCCTCAACGGCGAAAGAGGCCGGCCGCTGTCCCTGACGGCGACCCTTGAAACCGGCCAGGTGTACTACCTGCGGATTTCTAACCTGGGGAACAAGAATTCGCTGGAGCCCTATACCCTCAGCGCCACCTATACCCCCGCCGAATCTCAAGGCGGTAATGCGGCCCAGAACCTACGCACGGTGCGCTTCACCGGGCGGGTGTGGTTGCGCACCCGTTTCCTGGCCCGCCCGCTGGCCGGGGTCGAGATTTATGCCCAGGTCGGTGCGATGCCCGCGGTGCCGTTAGGGCGCACCGGGCGTTCCGGCGCTTTCTCGGGCGCGCTCGACCTGACAGAGGGCCAGATTGTGCGCCTTTGGGCGGCTGCGCCCAACTATGTGTTTGATCCGCCCGAAGCCCTCTGGACGGTGGACGCAACATCGCGTTCGCGCCGCTTCACCTTCTACGGCAGTGAGGCGCCGGTCATCCAGATGACCCTTACCCCGACCCCGGCTGCCGCCACGCTTACCCCTTCACCCCGCCCGCGTGCCTCCGCCACCGCGCTTCCGCCCTCCGTCACGCCCGTGTCACCCACCCCGCTTCCTCCCATCGGCACGCCCTTACCGCCCACCCCCTCGCCTTCCTCCGCCGCCGAACAGGTCCGCATCACCGGACACCTGTGGCGGCTGTTCCCTAATGCCGAGCCCGCCGGGGTGGGGGCCGGCCAGGTCTTGCTGACCGTCAACGGCGTGCCCCAGCCCGTGGTGTACAGCATGATTGATGGCTCATATACCATCACCCTCACGGCGTTGAACGCGGGGGATGAACTGCGTTTATCGGCCGCGGCGCCGGAAGATCAGTTCGAACCGAGGTTCTACCAATGGCGGGCCGAGGCGGGGGTGACGCGCTGGACGTATGATTTTTATTCCTATTGGGGCACGCTCACGCCTCCCGAGCGCGATGACCAGAACCGCCTATACGGCTGGATCACCGATGCAGAAGGTCGGGGCATCCCCGGGCTGTATGTGATCGTGCAAATGGGCAATTCGGATGCGCTGCAGCGCCTCGGCCCGACCGATGCCAACGGGTACTACGAGGGGCGGGTGCGTCTGCCCAGCCGCATCATGGTCTCGGTCTGGGTACAAACGCCGGGGTATGTGCCCTCACGCCGCCAGTTCTTCCATGCGTTTGCGCCCGAAGACCGCCGCCTCGATTTCAGCCTGGCGCCGGCGCCGTAACCCGTGCGCGGGGCGGCATAGATAAGGCCGGCAACTAGACTAACGGCGCGGCTTCGTCCTCGTCTGGGTTGACCGCACCCTCGGCGGCGCGCAGGCGGCACTGCCCCATCCCCACCGAGACGGCCACGCCCACGCCCGAAAACTGCGCCAGCGCGGCCAGGGCGCTCATCACGCCCATCCAGT
>CAYRUO010000051.1:0-5922 GCA_964427505.1 uncultured Thermanaerothrix sp. | reverse complement strand
GCCCACGCGCCGCGCCCGGCCTCATCCAGCCCGGCCACATAGCGCAGGCCCTGCGCCCACAGGCGGCGTTCAAACGCCAGCGTGGGGGCTTGAAGCGGCTCACGGGGAAGGCGGTGTGTCATAAACGCCTCGCCGCGCATTACGGCGGATCGTCAGCAAATCTAAAAACATCTGGCGCGCATCCCGCCACAGGCGCACTTTGCTCTCCGGATTAAAGTACCACGGGATGGGAATTTCGACGATTTTATAGCCCCGCCGACGCGCGATGAAGAGCACCTCGACGTCGAACGTCCAACCGGTGATGGTCTGATAGCGGAAGAGGTCCTCGGCCACGGCAGCGCGGAACATCTTGAAGCCGCACTGGGTATCCTGCAAGCCGGGCAGGGCGAGCAGGCGCACCATCCAGTTGAAGACGCGCCCGGCCAGGTGGCGGTATTCCGGCTCGCCGTAGCGGCGGGCGCCGGGGGCTTCACGTGAGGCGATGGCGATATCCACCTCGGGGGGCAGTTGGGGCGGTAGAAAGCGGTTGACCTCGGTAATGGGCATGGAGAGATCGGCATCGCAGATGAAGCGGTAAGCCCCGACCGCGGCCAGCATCCCCCGCCGCACCGCCCAGCCCTTGCCGCGAATATCCTCGTGGAATACCCGCAGGTAGGGCAGGCGCGCCGCGTAGGCCTGCGCCACGGCCAGGGTGGCATCGGTGGAGCCGTTTTCCACCACCAAGACTTCGGCGGAATAGGGCTGACCGGCGAGGAAATCATGAATCGCCTGCAAGGTGCCCGGCAGGCGATGCTCTTCGTTATACGCCGGGATAATGATAGAAAGCAGTGGGGCGCTCAAGGGACACCTGCCCGCGCGAGGACCGCGGCGGCGCGCGAGGGTTTAGAACAGCGGCACGTTGAGATGATCGTGGTCACGGCCATCGGTTGCGGGTTCCGTTGCGCCGCTGACCACAACTTCCTGCCCCGGCGCGCCGGCCAGGCGCACCACATCGAAAACCTCGAACGCATTGCCCATGCGGGGCACGCGTCGTCCGGTGACAAAGACCTGCCCCGCCTTGAGGCGGCGGATGAGTTCCTCACGGGTGAGCAGGATGTGATCGGAAAACACCATGCCGCGCCGTTCGTGCACCCGCGCCAGGGCGATGTGCCCGGTGGGGTCGTAGCGCACGGCTTCGATCACCCCGTCATAGCGTTTGGGCGGTCGGTTATCCTGGGATTTAGTCTTAAGGAAGGGTAGCGCCATCGGTTGTCTTCACCCTTTGATAGTGTACGCGCACATCTGCGCCGTCCGCTTGCAGGAACAACCGCCGAGCATTCTCGGCGGCCATCACCCAGTCGGGGTGGGCGGACTTGAACCGCCGACCCCCGCGTCCCAAACGCGGTGCGCTTCCATCTGCGCCACACCCCGCTGTTTCAGAGTATAGCGGAAGAGAGGTTCTTCGTCAAGGAATCGTGACTTGGCGCATGGTGGGAGGAAGGACTCCGATGCAGGTTGCGACGGTCAATCTGTACCTATGAAGGCGGGGGTTAGCGCCATAAAGGGGATGCCGCGGCTTCTGGGGTGGCGTGGCTTTCATTAACGCTTGCCAAAGATCGCTTCCCACACGCCGACTGCCCACTCGAGGGGAGACTGGCGCCATTGCCTGTGCCCGGCCCTGCGTTTACCCGAGGTGCAAAGCCGGGGTTGTCACCCGGCTGTTGCCGGGGCATCATCTCGCCTGGGGCTGAAGCCCGGGCGAATATCCGGGGGCAATGACCGGGGCCAATATTGGGACGAGCAGTGTCCCAAGCGCACACATGCCCGGGCACGAGAGCAGATCATGTGCGGGCAGCAGTCCCGTTTGCCTTACGGGCCGGGATGGGGCAGCTCACGCTCTCCACGCCGATGGCGGGATAAAGTCGGTGGAAGCGCCTTCAATCGCCCCTTTGCCACCGCCGGGTTCAAGTCGAATCAGCCGTCGCCAACAGCGACTTGACGGGCGGGCGCGTTTTGGTTAGAATTTTGTCGCTTTCTAACTTAAATCTCACCGATCTGAGGGGGTCATCATCCATGCCCGATTCTTCCTACCAACGCGCTCTCCACCACCTGCATCAAATGCTCGGCGACGGCGCGGAGTTCCGTCCCGGTCAATGGGAAGCCATTGAAAAAGTGGCGGTGCACAAACAGCGGGCTCTGGTGGTTCAGCCCACCGGCTGGGGCAAGAGTTTGGTGTATTTTATCGCCACCCGGATGTTGCGCGATGAGGGCAAAGGGCTGACCCTGTTGGTGAGCCCCTTGCTCTCCCTGATGCGCAACCAGATCGAGATGGCCAAGCGCATCGGCATTCGCGCCTACACCATTAACAGCAATAACGAAGACGAGTGGCCGGAGGTCGAGCGGGCACTGCGGCAGAACGCCTGTGATGTCCTGCTGATCTCGCCTGAGCGGCTGGCCAACCACCACTTCCAGAATCTTTTGACCAACGTGATCCAGGGTCGGATCGGGCTGTTTGTCGTGGATGAAGCCCATTGTATTTCGGATTGGGGGCACGATTTTCGCCCCGACTACCGCCGCATCGTTCGCATTCTAAAGGCGTTACCGCCGAATGTGCCGGTGTTGGGCACAACCGCGACCGCCAACGACCGTGTCTTAAGGGATATCCGCGAGCAACTGGGCGAAGACCTGTTGATCCTGCGCGGCCCGCTGGCGCGCAAATCCTTGTATTTGCAGAATATCGTCCTTCGCAGTCAAAGTGAACGGCTGGCCTGGTTGGCCGAGAATCTACCCCGCCTGCCCGGGAGCGGGATTGTTTACTGCCTGACCGTCCCCGATACCGAACAGGTGGCCGCCTGGTTAAAGTCTCAGGGGATCGCGGCCGAAGCCTACCATTCCCAGAGCGAACAACGGGAAGCCCTGGAACAGCGCTTCCTGCACAATGAGATCAAGGTCTTAGTGGCGACGGTCGCCCTGGGTATGGGATTTGACAAGTCGGATATCGGCTTTGTCATCCACTACCAGCGCCCCGGCTCACCCGTTGCCTATTACCAGCAAATCGGGCGGGCGGGCCGCGCCATAGATCACGCCGACTGCGTTTTGCTCAGCGGCGACGAGGATGAAGACATTCAAGATTACTTTATCGAATCGGCTTTTCCCCCGGTTGAGGTTTTTCGTTCGGTTCATCAGGCCTTGGCGCAGAGCGATGGACTCTCGCCTAACCAATTGATGGCACAGATCAACGTCAGTGCCGGCCTGCTCGAGAAGACGCTCAAGATTTTAGAGGTCGAGGGTCACATTGGCCGTCTCAACGGCCATAACATCTATACTGTCAACCGCCAGACGTTGAATTTAGACCTCGAACGCATTGAACGGATCACCCAACTGCGCCGCCAAGAGCAGGCCCAAATGCGGGCGTATATCCACCACGAGGGCTGTCTCATGGCGTTCTTGCAAAGGGCGTTAGATGACCCTTATGCCGAACCCTGCGGGCACTGCGCCAATTGTCAGGGGAGACGACTGCCCACCTCGGTGGCGGCGGATTTGGTGCGCAAGGCCGAGGAATTTCTGAAGCATGAAATCATCCTTCTGCCGCCTCGCAAACAGTTTCCGTCCGGGCTGGTTCCCGGTCGGTCTAATATTCCATCCGCGTATCAAAACGCGACCGGGCGCGCCCTGTGTCGCTACGGGCGAGTTGGATGGGGGCGCCTGGTGCGGAGCGGAAAATACGAGGACGGCCGTTTTGCGGATGACCTGGTGGAAGCGGCGGCGCAATTGATCAAGGACGTGTGGAGACCTGATCCGTTTCCAAAATGGGTCACGGCCATCCCTTCCCGGCGGCACCCCAACCTGGTGCCCGATTTTGCCCAGCGTTTAGCGCGGCGGTTGGGCATACCCTTCTACCCGGTTTTGGAGCGGGTTGCCGATGCACCGCCCCAGAAAGAGATGCAAAACAGCCACATGCAGGCGAAGAATGTTCTCAACACGATTAAAATTAGCGGTAAGGTGCTCGCCCAGCCGGTTCTGCTGGTGGATGATATCGTGGATTCTCGCTGGACGTTGACCATTGCGGGCTATTTGCTCCGCAAGAGCGGCAGTGGGATCGTCTATCCGTTCGCCCTGGCCCAAGCCACCTCGAGGAACACATGACCCCTGTATCCGATGATTCGAAAGCCATCCTGCTTCTGTGCTCGCGGCTGGGTTTACCCCCTGCGCCCGCAGTAGTTAAATCCAAAGCCGAGGGAGGCGCACCGGAAGGGGAAGCGGTTCTGCCTCTCACCCCCTCGGAATGGAACGCTCTGGCCGAGAGACTGCGCCAGCACAACCTGCGCCCCGCCCATCTTCTGCGGATGCAAGACGACGACCTCATCCACCTTTTAGAGGGGGATGAGAGCAGTATTCGCCGCATTCGCGTTCTGCTTGAGCGTGGGGTGGGATTGGCGTTTGAACTGGAGCGCTTGGCCGACGTGGGCATCTTCCCCCTCACCCGCGCCGATGCGTCATACCCCAAACGCTATAAAGAACGCTTGGGTAAAGCGGCGCCGCCGGTGCTGTTTTATGCCGGGAACATCGAACTAGTTGAACAGCCCGGCATTGCCGTAGTGGGCTCGCGTCACGCCGATGCGGTGGCGCAAGAAGCGGCACAGCGCCTCGGCGAGGCCTGCGGTTATGCCGGTTTGATCCTCTACAGCGGGGGCGCCAAAGGCGTGGATACCCTGAGCATGCAAGCCGCACTCGACGCCGGCGGTTATGCGGTGGGGGTTTTAGGGGACAGCCTGGTGCGCGCCTTACGCACGTGGGGGCGCTGGCTTCGCAGCGGTCATCTATGCCTGCTCACCCCCTATCACCCCGAAGCCGGTTTTTCGGTGGCCAATGCCATGGGGCGCAACAAACTCATCTACACCCTGGCCAACTGGGCAGTGGTAGTGGCCAGCGATAAAGAGAAGGGGGGCACCTGGGCCGGGGCCATCGAAGCACTGCGCCATCGCTGGGTGCCGGTGTTGGTGCTGACCTACAGCGGTATGCCCGCGGGCAACCTGGCCCTGATTGAAAAGGGCGGCCTAGCGCTCCCTTATGAACGAGTGCTTCAGATGAAACCGGGTGCGCTGAAACACTATCTCGCCGAAGCGGTGAACGGCGCGCAGGCTGCGCCCGTGTCCGCATCGGCGCCGGCGGAATCCCCGCTGAGCGCTTTGCCGTCTGCCGCGCCCATCCCCGGAGCGCCTGCGCCGAAGGACGCAGAAGCGGCAGAACGCGCCGAAGCACCCTCGCCCTCAGAACCCCCAACCGAGCGGCTTTGGGCGGAAGTGCAAGACCTGCGCCATCAGGTTGACCAACTGCGTAAAGAGATTCGGGATTTCCACGCCCAAATGGCGGCTCTGCGTGAAGAAGTTGCCGCGCTTGGCAAGGCCAAAAAGCGCACCAAGGGCAAAGCGGACTCGGGAAAGGGTCACGACGAGACGCCCCCGCCCTTGCTGAAGGATCTCCCTTAGGCGTGCCAATCGCATGCCCCAGGGAGCGGGTCGCATTCACCCTCTGGCAACGTCTGCCCCTTCCCCACTCCGCACGCCATTGCCCCTTCCGGTATAATAACCAAGATCAGGCCCGGCTTGCGGGTCAATTTGGCTTGACCGAGGTGGCACCGTGCCGTTAAGCGACGGATTGGCGTTCGTCAAGTGGGTGTTGGCGCTGGCGGTCTTACAGGCACTGGGACTGCCGCTGGCGTTTCGGCTCTTTGCACACCTGCCCGAGCGCGGCTATGCCCTGGCCAAATTGGTGGGCTGGCTCGTACTGGGCTACCTCACCTGGCTGTTGGGTTCGCTGGGCTTGGCCGGCAACGACCTCGGCGCCATCCTGCTGGGGGCGTTGCTGGTGGCCGGCGCCGGGGCGCTGTGGCTGGGGCCGCAGGGCTGGGCTGACCTGCGCGCCCGGCTGAAACGTGAGCGC
>CAYRUO010000050.1:0-6034 GCA_964427505.1 uncultured Thermanaerothrix sp. | reverse complement strand
CCGGGTTGGGGTTGCGGCGCCACAGCCTCCAGCACACCCCCTAGGGTGAGCGCGCGCGTCCGCACCACCCACCAGGTGCCGTCCACGCGCAGGGGGATTTCACGCTCCAGGCCAACCCAGAGCAAAACGCCCCCTGCCGCCAGGCACAGCAGGCTGAGCGCCAGCAGGCGCTGCCACAGATGGCTGAGGAAGGCTTTCATGTTCCTTATTGTACCTTGAAGGTGCTCGGCAGGATTCATCTAGGGGGTCAGGTAAGTTCCGCGCTGCTGCACCGGCGCCGGCAGGTACGGGGCAAAAGCGCGCAGGTTGGCGCGCAAAGCCGCCGCCAGGTCGGCCCGGGGCGCCAGGAAGGTTACCGTGTCATCGCCGCAAATCAAATTCTCGGGGATCGTCCACTCCCCTACAGCCTGCCAGGTGTCGGGCAGTCCGGCGGGGAACCAAGCCGTGTAAATGATGACCACATCGGCCTGGCGGGTGAGGTCGGCCATGATCTGAGGGCCAAAAGTGCCGTTCAGGCGCGCCTGGGCGGCCTCTCGCGTTGCCAGTCCGGCCAGATCCACCAGGTGGGCATCGGTGAAATACGCCACGGCGCCGATATCGTTCAGCGCGACTGTACCCTGATTGTAAAACTGACGTACAAAGCGCGCCATCTGCACCTGTTGTTGGTAGATGTTCGTGGTCGCACGCGGTGTGTTCAGCGTCATGTAGCCGCCGGCCAGCACTGCCAGCGCCAGGATCAGCGCCGCTACCAGTGCCTGGGCCGTGCGCGCCAGGGCTGGCGTGGAGAACCAGCGCCGCAGGTCGAGGGAGAAAAGCGGTCGGGCCAACACCAACAGGCTAATTGCCACCAGGTAAGCCTGATAACGCATCATCGGACCCACGGCGGCCAGGGCAAGGTGTGAAAGCATTGTGCCGGTTACCACCAGCATGAGCACCACCTCACCGCTCAAGCGCCGGGCGCGCTTCCACTGGGCTACCACGCCGATCAGCAATCCCACGAGCAGGAAACCCACCTGCGGCGCCGCCGTTAGATTTGTCGAGAACCGCTTTAGAATGCTCAGTAGCAAGCCGGCTAACCCCAGCCCACTGCCCAATGACCCTTTGACCAGCACCGAACTGGGCAGGAACCACCAGCCCTGGCGGATATACCAGGCGCCCAGCACGGCCACCGGCAGTGCCGCCAGCACCACCAAGCCCGCCCCCAGCCTCCAGCGGCGGCGTAGGATCAACAGCCCCGCCGTCACTGCGACCAGGAACAACCCCTCATAACGCACCAGAGGCAAGAGCGCCGCCAACCCTAAGAGCGCCCACCGTGCCGGCCGGGTTTGAGGGTGATCCCAAGCGGTTTCCAGCGCCAGCAGGAAGCCCAGCATGACCACGGCGTGCAGGACGTGCTCCATGCCGCTCAAGACCAGCGGGATCAGCGGCATGGCAATGATCAGCACACACAGTGTCAGCGCGCGTTGAGAGGGGTTCAACCCGCGGCGACGCAGGAAGCACTCGCCCAGCCCCAGCAGAGCCGCCCCCAGCGCCAGGTTGTACCAAAAGGGCAGGCTGGCCTGGTTGCCGACCAAGCGCATTCCCAGCGCCAACGCCGCCGTCCACAGCGGCGAGGACGAGGATGGCGAGAAAGCGTAACGCGTCACCCCCCACACGCCGTAAAAGGCCAGGTTTTTGGCCATTGCCAGGTGGATGTAGGCATCGTCTTGGGCATAAATCAGGTGGCCGTCGTTACGATCCAGCGTGATGAGCGCAGTCACGGTGGTGAGCAGGCCGAAAAGCCCCAGTGGGATCAGCCAGGACCAGGGATGGAGCAAATGCGAAGGTGTTTCCTTTTGACTCATTACCCGAATTTTACTATCATAAAAGCAAGAGCCTGAGTCATTGCGTGCATCTTGCCTGTTGTAAAGGAGTTGCGCCCATGCCCCCTTTACCCTTTAACCTTCCTCCGGTACCACCGCTGCCATTTTACATCCATCCCCTGGTGTTCTGGACGATTGTATTGATTGTCGGCATCATTTTTGCTGTCACCTTTATGCGCTTTCTATTCGCACCGGCAGAGGAAAAGAGCAGTGCTCTGGTCATCTTCATCCTGATGATTGTGGGGGTGGTGCTGATTTACCTCGCGGCGCTCAATGCCCCGCAGATTGTTTATCACTTCAAGCGCTTAACGGCGCCCATTTTCCGCTGGTGAGGGTGTCTCTCCGCCGCCGTTGCCGCCCAGGTCGCCGTAAGCCAGGAACAGCGCCATCTGGGTGACGGCGGCGTAGGTGGCTTCGAGTTGCGCGCTCAGGCTCAAGCCGGCGGCGATTTCCGGATCGCCCAGCCGCTTCAGTAAGGGTTGGGGAATCGTCGGCGATTGCATTTGGAACGACAGACGGGTGAGGTCATCGCGCAGGTTCCAAAACGCTTCCCAGTCGGCGTCAAGGGGCTGTGGGCGCGTGCGCTTGGGTGCCGTCGGTGCGGCACGCCGTGCCGGCACCGCCGGGGTCACTCCACGGCGCTGGCGCAGGCCTTCCAGGATCTGGTCTTGGCTGCGCCCGCGCATGCGGAAAAGCAGGAAGGGGTCTTCGTCGAAGCGTTCGCCCAGGATGTAGTGCGCGGCGGCAATGTGCTTGCAGGGGTTTGCCTTGTCGGGGCAAGAACACGAGGTGAAAAGGTCGCCCCGCGCGGTCGGGAAGAGGTTTACCCCGGCGGTGGCGAAGGCTTCCTCGATGTTCGGGGGCATCTCCCCGGCCAGCAATTGCGCCGCAAAGACGGCTTGATCTGCCAGCACGTCCAGCACCTTCTCCCATTGGCGCGGCGTCAGCGGGGTCAGGCGGATGGTGACTTTGTAAGGGCGGGGGCGCGTGCCCTGCACCAGGGCTTCAATCCCGCCCTCGCGCTCTTCGATCTTCAAGACCTGGCCGGCACGCGCGTAGGTGCGCCCACGCTGGAGGCGGCGCAGATCGGTGATCTGCTCCAACGCCTGAATCCAGCGCCGCGACCACCAATTTTTGCCAAAATCGCCGCGGGCGCTGATGGCTTTGATCCCGCCTTTGGCTTTGCGCGGCTGGCGCGGCCCCCACGCAGCAAACTCGCGATCCTCAACATCATGATATTGGCTCATACGAAACTTTCCCCTGTGTGCGCAGCATCACCAGGTCGCGCAACTGCTCGTTACTCAATTCGGTCAGCCAGGATTCATCCTCGCCAATGATGGATTGGGCCAGACCGATTTTGGATTCGATCAGGTCATCAATCCGTTCTTCTAACGTGCCTTGGGTAATCAGTTTATGCACCTGAACGTTGCGCGTTTGCCCAATGCGGAAGGCGCGGTCGGTGGCTTGATTCTCCACTGCCGGGTTCCACCAGCGATCAAAGTGAAAAACATAGGTGGCACGGGTGAGGTTCAACCCCAGCCCGCCCGCTTTGAGCGAGAGGATAAATACCGGCGGGCTGTGGTCATCCTCTTGGAAGCGGCGCACCATCTGCTCGCGCTGGCGCGGCGGGGTGCCGCCGTGCAGGAAGTAGACCGGAACGTTCAGATGTAAGGGGATCGCCTGTGCCAGCAGTTCACCCATCTCGGCGAACTGGGTGAAGACCAGCGCGCGGTCGCCGGCGGCGATCACCTCATCCAGCATTTCAATCAGGCGGTTCAATTTACCACTGCGCCCGTTCAACATGGCACTATCACGATGCGGATCGAGCGGCTGGTGCAAGAACTGGGCCGGGTGGTTGCATACCTGCTTCAACTGGGTGATCATGCTCAGGATGAGGCCGCGCCGCTGCATGCCCTCGCTGCCCTCGATCCGCGCCAGGGTCTGATCCACCACGGCCTGGTAGAGCGTGGCCTGTTCCTCGCTGAGGGTGCAGTACTGCTTGACCTCGATCTTCTCGGGCAGGTCTTGGATGACGCGTGGGTCGGTCTTGACGCGGCGCAGGATGAACGGCGCCACCATGCGGCGCAGGCGCTGGGCGGCTTCGGCGTTGCCAAAGCGCTGTACCGGCAGGACGAACTCGCGGCGGAAGGCTTCCAGCGAGCCCAGGTAGCCCGGATTAAGGAAGTGCATGATAGACCAGAGGTCATCCAAACGATTCTCGACCGGTGTACCGGTCAGCGCTAAACGGAACTGGGCTTTGAGGCGGCGCGCGGCTTGGCTTTGGCGCGCCGAGGGGTTCTTGATATTCTGCGCCTCGTCCAGGATCACGCCGAACCATTCCAGCGATTCCAGCAGGGCTTGATCTTGGCGCAGTAGGGCATAACTGGTGACCACCATATCCGCCGCCTGCGCCGCTTGGCGGAACGCTTCATCGCGCAGGCGGTTAGGCCCTTGGTGGATGAGCAAGCGCAGGGAGGGAGCAAAGCGCTCGGCTTCGCGCTGCCAGTTGGTGACCACCGAGGTGGGGCAAACCAAGAGCACCGGGGCCGGAAACTGCCCGTACTGCTCTTTTTCATAGAGCAAGAGCGCCAAGGTCTGGATGGTCTTGCCCAGTCCCATGTCATCGGCCAGACAGGCCCCCAGCCCGTAGCGGCGGAAGAAGGCCAGCCACGAGAAGCCCACCCGCTGGTAAGGGCGCAGTTCACCCCGCAATGAGCGCGGCGGGGGCAGTTCACTCAGGCGCTGGGGTTCCTTGAGCCGTTCCAGCCATTCGGCCAGCCAGCCCTCGGCCTGCACCTCATCCACCGGCAAATCGTGCACCTGTTCGGTGCCCAGCGCCAGGCGGGTGGCTTCGAGCAGGGTCACCGGCGCGCTCTGGCGCTGTTTCTCCCAAAAGCGGATGGCGGCTTCGACCTGCGCGCTGTCCAACAGCACCCACTGGCCGCGCACCTGCACCAGGGGCGATTTGAGCGCCACCAGTGCTTCGAACGCCTCGCGGGTGAGTGCCGTTTCGCCGAGGGCAATTTCCCATTCGAACTGCACCAGGGTGCGCAGGTCGAGCAAACCGGGGGCGGCAGAAGGCGGTTGGGGAGTAGCGGGCTTGAGGCGCACGCGCACCCCCAAGCGCGCCCCACGCTGGTTCCACCACGGTGGGGTCAGGATGCCAAACCCGGCCTGTTCCAGGATCGGCACCACCTCGCGCAGGAAGCGGTAGGCTGCCGGCGTATCCAGGCTGATGCCGGTGGGGTGGCGGGCGGCCAGGCTGGTGAGGATGGGCGGGAAGAAGCGCGCGGCGTAGCCCAATCCGGCCAGCAGGCGCTCTTGGGGCGCGATCAGGCGGTCGCTCAGTTGCACCAGTTCGTGCGGGGATTTGAACCAGATATCCTCGGCAGAGATGAGCAGGCTGGGGTCACTGCGCGATTGCAGTAGGTAATGCAGTTCCCAGGTGCCTTCGGCGCTGGGCTGTTCGGACGCCGGGGGGGCTTCGAGCAAAAAGGCAACGCGGAAGTGCTCATCGCCGGCCACGTGCAGATTGCGCAGCCAGGCCTGCAAGGTGCTGTGAAGGGCGCGTACCTGCGCCAGCGATGCCCGCACCATTGGATCAGGACGGAAGAGCGCTTCCAACCAGCGGTCTTGCACCTGATCGGAATCCGGGGGGATGAGGGGCATCTGACTGCGCCCCCACGTGCGTACCAGGGCATCGGTGGCATAGCGGATGAAGTCATCCAGCAGGGCGCGCGCCGGTGAAAAGAACGGTGTGCCGCGCGGATTAGGGCGGCGTTCGGCGCGGCACAGCGGCGGCATGGCCTGTTCCAGGCGATCCAGGCGTTGGGCATCGTTGGGGCCATCCAGCACCGGCAGCCAACGCGCCAGGTAGTGCTCGCGGGGGCCGGTAGGGGCTTGCAGCGTAGGTAGATATTTCTGCTGGGCCAGGATTTCCAACACCAGGTTGCACACCACCTGCCAGTAGCGCGTATCGGCGCCGAGGCGAATCTCGCCGGCCACGCCCTCGGCGGGGAGCGTGGTCAAAATGGTAAACGCCTTGGCCAGCGGGAGGGTCAGCCCTGCCACCTGCCACCCACGCAGGCGCGGGGTGCTGGCCTGGTCTATCTCATACAGGGGATTGAGCGCGGGAGAGGGCCAGGGCCGCTGGTCATCCGAGGGCAGATGCA
>CAYRUO010000049.1:0-6225 GCA_964427505.1 uncultured Thermanaerothrix sp. | reverse complement strand
CGGCGGAGGGGCGGCCTGCGGCGCCGCGGCAGTCACCTCCACCGCGCCTTCTTCGCGGCAGGCTAACACGCCGTTGATGTTGAAGGTGAGCGAGCGATCCGCGCTGAATGAGTGGGCTTCAAACAGCAGGGCGTTAATCCATCTCAAGGGCAGAATCTCGTGCTCGCGCACCTCGCCCGCGCGGTTGCGGTAGCGGATGACCAGTTTGAGGTTGTTCGCCATCGCGCGGTTGATCACGGCTCGGAATTCGGGCATAGCGAAGCGGCTCCTGTGGGTTGGGATAGTTCATGCCAGGTAGCGGCCATTGCCAGCGGGGCACTGCGGTGGGCCGGATTGACCCCCGCCGTCTTACCGCCGGCCTGACGATCCACATCCTGCACCGCGGCTTCCACCGTCCGACCTTGGGCCAGGCGGGCGAAGACCTCCGCGGCGGTCGGGCCGGTATCGAAGCCCCCGCCCTGCCGCCAGGTCAGGTAGCGCGCCAGCAGGTCGGCAGGGTCAAAGGCACGGCAGGCGATCAGGCTCTCGGCCACCACACAGGCCATGCGCACCGGCCCGCCGATGCGGTTGCCGTAGGCCAAGCCCCACAGCACCCCTTTGACCTGCGCTTGCACCGCACTCACGCCATTCGTTCCTCCCCGACGGTGATGCGAACCACATTGAGGCTATGGCGCGGGGGGCGGCGGGGACTGCCGTTCCCACTGCGGCCAGGGCCATTGGCGCAGGGTCTCGATATACTGGTGCGCGGTCAGGTCTAACTGAATGGGGGTGATCGAAACGTAATTTTGGGCCAGGGCGCCGATATCGGTGCCCTCTTCGACCACCCCGCCCGGCGCATCGCCGCCGATCCAGTAGTAGGGGCGGCCGCGCGGGTCTTCACGGCGGATCAGTTCATCGTGATAGATGCGCAGTCCCTGGCGGGTGATCATCAGGCCGCGGATCTCGGCCAGGGGTGCGTAGGGGATGTTCACGTTCAACAAGACGTTGGGGGGTAAGCCGCGGCTCAGCACCTGCTCGGCAATCAGCCCGGCCAGGTATGCCGCGGCGGAATAGTCCAGGCGGTCGAGGTGGTTGCTCTCTTTCGAATCCAGCGAGAAGGCAATCGAGGGGATGCCCCAGATGGTGCCCTCCATGGCGGCGGTGACGGTGCCGGAGTAGGTCACATCATGCCCGACGTTGGCATACGGGTTGATGCCCGAGACGATCAGGTCAATCTTGGTGGGAATGAGGCCGAGCACGGCCAGGGCCACGCAGTCCGACGGGGCGCCATCGCTGGCCAGGGCGGGGGTGCCGTCGGCCAGGGTGACCTCTTTGACCCGCAGGGGACGGTGCAGGGTCTTGACGTGCCCCGAAGCCGACCAGTTGTGATCGGGGGCCAGCACGGTGACCTGACCGAGGCGGCGCATGGCCTGCGCCAGCGCCAGCAGACCCGGAGCGGTTACGCCATCATCATTGGTGACCAGGATATGCGCCATGGATCCATCTCCCTCTGGGGGGAATTATACCCGCAGATATCCGGGCGCGACCTCACAATTGCCTTACACCTGACTACGCGTCTTCTAAATAGGCTTTCTCCAACGCTTTGAACAGCGGCCCGTGGTTGGGAATTTTCAGGTGCAGTAGTTCGTGCACGATCACCCGCCGCCGCACCTCGGCCGTTTGATAAAGCAGTTCCGTATCAAAGGTCAAATGCCCCTTGCTCGAGCAACTGGCCCATTTGCGCTTCATCGGGCGAAAGGTGATGGACTTGGGGGTGACGCCGATGCGCTCAGCCCAAGCCTGCACTTCGGCCTTGAAGAGTTCCAGCGGCACACTCTCTTCCAGCCGCGGCGGCAGGGTGGATTTATCTAAATTCACAGCCCTTCCTCCACCCGGGTGACCATGCGCAGTAGCGCTTCCACCCGTTCTTTTAGTTTTTCCGCGCCGGCCGCAGGATCGCCGCGCCCCAAAAGGGCATAGAGATTCCGCCGCAAATCACGATCCTGACTGCGCGAAAGGCGAAAATAGGGATACTTTTGAAAAGCGGCCTCAACCTGCTCCGCCAATGCCGCCGCCTCGTGATACCCCTCGCGGGTGAGCAGCCAGTAGGCGGCAAAGGCCAGCGGTGAAAGCCCCATTTGCCGGCGTTCATGTTCGGCCTGGACGATTTCCTGCACCAGGGCTTCCAACTCACGTAAGGCGGCCTGCGTTTCCACCAGGCGCTGGCGGTAGGCCTCGGCAATCTGCTGGGCGCGTTCGCCGATCGAGATGAGATAAGGCGCTTCCTGCCCCTGACGGCGGATCAGATCCTCAATGCTTTTGAGTAGGTTGAACACTTTGACCGTGTCGGGTGTGTCATCGTGGGTCAGTTTTTCCAGCAGGCGCTCGTTGATCTCATAGACCTGCAGCACGGGCCGGATTTCGGTGCCGTGGGTATGTTCCTGCACCAAGCGGGCGGTCTTGCGGGTGAGTTCGCGATCCACATGCAAACTCTCATAGGCCGAGCGCAGGACCAGATACATCCAAGCCAGGGTCTGATAATCCTCTAAATAGGGGCGCAGACGGGCATCCGGCGAGAGGATCTCATACAAACTCTGCACCTCGCGGAAGAAGCGGTAGAAATTCTGGCGTCGTTCCTCATCACGGTAGGCGTTGAGCACCGCTTCGAGCCCCTTATCCCCATAGGTTACTGCCACCGCCGGCAGAAACTCGGCCCGGGCCTGCCGCATCAAGGTCTCAAAGTGCTCCCACACCTTTTCCAGGGCCGTGACCACGCTTTGCACATCGGCCACATCCTGGCTGTCGAAGGCCAGCGCCCGTTCCAGTTTCTCAAAGATGCCCACAAAGTCCACAATCAGCCCACAGGGTTTCGCCCGTCCTTGGACATCCTCGTAGGGGCGGTTCACCCGCGCAATGGCCTGAAGCAGAACATGATCACGCATGGGCTTATCCAGGTACATGGCATAAAGGATGGGGGCATCAAAGCCGGTGAGCAGTTTCTCGGTCACGATGAGGATCTTGGGCAGGGCATCGGGCTGGCGGAAGGCTTTGCGGATAGCCTGCTCTTTTTCATCGCTGTAATGGAAGCGCCGCAGGAACTCGGGGTCGTTGTAATTGGGGCTAATGACCACCTCGGAGTACTCCGACGGCAGGTAGCGATCGAGCAGGTCTTTATACAAGGCACAGGCCTCACGATCCACCGCCACCAGAAAGGCTTTATACCCCATCGGTTCAATCAGGGTGCGGTAGTGCTCGGCCACATAGCGGGCAATGCGGTCCATGCGGTCGTGGTTTTTGAGCATGTTGCGCAGGGTCACCGCCCGCTCCAGAATCTGGTTGAGCAGTTCAATATCGCTGATGCCGGCGGTTTCTTTAAGATCAAGGAATTCGCGCTCCAGCGTCTCGCGGTCCACGCGCAGTTCGCTGGGCGCCAGGGCATAGTGCAGGGGGACGGTGGTGCCGTCGGCGATGGATTCGGCGATGCTGTACTTATCCAGGTAGCCCTTGGGATCGTACAGGCCAAAGATTTTGAAGGTGCCCTTGCCGTGGGCGGTCTGGTCAATCGGCGTGCCGGTGAAGCCGATCCAGGTGGCATTGGGGAGCGCCGCCGCCAGGTAGTTGCCGAGATCACCGCCGGTGGTGCGGTGGGCTTCATCCACCAGGATGAAGATATTCGTGCGCGGGTTCAAGTTGGCCGGCATGTCATCGAATTTGTGGATCATGCTCACGATCAGGCCGCGGTAATCCTCGCGCAGTAACTGGCGCAGGTGGGCTTTGCTCTCCGCCACGCGCACATGCCCAAACCCCACCGCCGCCAGGTTGGCAAAGAGTTGGGCTTCCAGTTCGTTGCGATCCACCAACATGAGCACGGTGGGATTTTCAAAATACGGGTTTTCGAGGATCTTGCGCGCGGCGACGATCATGGTATAGGTCTTGCCGGAGCCCTGGGTGTGCCAGATCAGCCCGCGGCGCTTCTCGGGCTCGGCGGCGCGGTGCAGAATGCGCTCCACCGCGCGCATCTGATGCGGGCGCAGGATCACCTTACTCAGTTCATCCTCACGGCGGACGAAGAGGATGTAATCCAGCAACACCCGCACCACGCGCTCGGGGTGCACAAAGGTTTTGACCAGCGATTCAAAATCCACCGGTGCGGCGGCCTGGGCTTGCAGTTCGCTCTTCCAGTTAAAAATCGCCTTGGGTGAGGTATTCCAGGTGGGGCCGTAGTAAAACTGCACCAGATGGGTGAGGGCAAACATCTGCATCAGGGCCAGCAGTTCCGCCCCATCGCGGTGGTAGCGGCGCACTTGCTCCAACGCCTCGGCGATGCCGTCAATCTTGTGGGCGGCTTTCGTTTCCACCAGCAGGATCGGGATGCCGTTGATGAAAAACGCCGCATCCAGGCGGATGGGATGGGGCACGGCCGGCGAGACGTAGCGCAGTTCTGAGGTAACGTGATAGGTATTCGCCCGCCAATCCGGCGCGATGAGGGTCACATTGCGCTCGCGCTTCTCTTCAGGGATGAAGACGGTCTTCAGCCCGCGCAGGTACTCCCAGGCTTCCAGGTTGCCGTGCAGGTTAGGGGCAACGCGTTCGAGCCGCCGCGCCAGGTCTTCGGCGCGGTTGGGGTCGAGGCGTCCGGGGTTGAGGCGCTGCACGGCCTCCAGGAACACCGGGCGCAAGAGCAGGCCGTGCTCGCCCCCGCGCAGGGAAAGGGCTCGCTCGGGTTCGAGCCACGTCCAGCCGGCTTCAACGGCATAGCGGATGAGCGGCGCTTGAACGGTGGCGTGTTCCGAGGTCTGGATCATTCGGCGGCCTCCGCAGTGGGGGGAACCACCCGCACCTGCCCCGTCATCAGGTGGTGGAGCAAGGTTTTGAACAGCGCCTCCAGGGCCTGCTGGCGCGCCTCTTCGGCGGCGATCTTGCGATCCACCGCCTGCAGGATGCGGGCAATCGCCTTCTGCTCGGGCAGGGGCGGGAGAGGAATGGGAAAAGATCGAATGGTTGTCTGATTTAAATTGGGTTGAGCTCCCCCAAACCTTTGATCAAGTAATTTCTTACGTAAAAAAATAAAGACATAAAAGAGATATTCATTAGATGCTAAAGTTTGATTGGGTAAAACCGCGCAGATAGCCTGATTAGTTGTTGCAGGAAGCCTTAATATTCCAACCTTCCCCGCTGTAGCACCATACATCGCTATTAAAAGTGTATTGCTTGGCAATAATCTCGCGTTCGAATTTTCCAAGCCTGCTTCAGTGATGGTTTCTTCGGTATTTGTAATCCATGAGTCTCTTAATTCACTAGATTTTACCCATGGAATTGAGCCACCGAAAAAACTTGGAGTATCTCGTCGAGGAGTACCCCCAGTTGTAGTTTCAGCCACCTCCCCCAACCGCACCACCTGCCAGTGGGCGGGGAGTGGGCCCAGGTCGGTCTCCCGCAGGGGCACGCGGTGCACCTGGTCGAGGGGCACCGGGCCGTAGGTGAAGAGGTGGCGCATCAGGCTTTTCTTTAATTCCCGCGCCGCCTGGATCACCCGCGCGGCGGCCTCTTTGGCGCCCTGCACCGTGCGCAGGACATGGGCAATCGCCTGCTGCTCGGGCAGGGGCGGGAGAGGAACTAATAAGCTTGTGAGAACCGGTATATTGAGGCCCCCCTTTAACCGTCCCCCTTTTGAAGCATTTATTTGTTTCCAATACTGATCTGTGCGAGTAAAAAAATAAAGGTAGTCCGCGTTAAGATAATCCTTTTTTACCCGCACTCGTATCAAATAAGAAGCAAATATAGACAAAGGACACTCATTAACAAGATAGGTCTTTCCCGTAGTGGCTCCAATTCGTGTCACAAGTAGGTCACCATTTTCTAGGCGATATCGTTCCAATTCTTTGTTGTCAGTGATGACACAAAAGGGCACAGAAGGCCAATAGACCTTATCCTCTTGAATATCTGTAATGCGTAAAAATCTTGGACCCAACGCTTCTTGAACAGCACTGGCCGTATAGCCATATTGGGGTTTATCCGCCACCTCCCCCAACCGCACCACCTGCCACTCTTCGGGCAGGGGGCCGAGTTCGGTCATCTTGAAGCCCGGGGGTAGGGAAAGATCATCCGCGTGGTTGCGCTTCTCTGTGAGGGGTTCGGGGGTCATGGCATACCTCCGCGAGAGGTGGCGTTAGCCTGCAGGCAGCGTCCGATTGGGGTTGCCAGGGGGGCATCGCCGCGGCGGGCGGCGCTGGCGCGCCGGATCGC
>CAYRUO010000048.1:0-6445 GCA_964427505.1 uncultured Thermanaerothrix sp. | reverse complement strand
TGCCCTTTCGCGTCCCTCGGGTGTGCCCCGGCGCGCGGTGGCAGGCCGGGGGTGCATTGTTCCCCGCTCGCGCGGGGGTAAACCCCATCGGGGTAAGGGTATGGTTAGGGTCACGGCTCGAACGCCGCCCGCGCGGGGATAAATCCCCGCGCTACGTTTACGAAGCCCTACGGGCTAGCGCCCCTACCGGGGCGTTTTCGCCTACCCATGCCGGCGCAACGCCGTACCCCAGCCCCCGTCAGGGGGCTTTGCAGTCGTAGCCCGGCGCTTCAGCCCCGGGCGGGATGATGCTCGGGCGAATGTACGGCTGGTCAACAGCCCCGGCGTTTACTCCCCGGGCAGGGCGATGACCCCGGGTTTACCCCCCAAGCAGATGCGGGCAGGGACAAGCGCACGGGCGGGTGAGCGCAACCGGATGACCCCCACAGATTCCCCCTGCGCGCCCGGAGACCCTTGCTCAAGCAGGCCTGGCTGGCAGGCCACCCACCATTAGCCCTCTCAACTTTATTCAGCGGCTCCCCGAATTCCGACCTTGCCGCTATAATTTGACTTGGGAGAGTGACCTATGTTTGACGACATCTTGCGCCGCAAACAAGACGAACAAAAATTCCGCGCCGAGCGCCGCCTGCCCCCCGGCCAGGCGCTGACCAACCGCTTCCCGGTGCTTCACTATGGGCCTGTCCCACGTGTGGATTTGAACACCTGGGATTTTCGCATCTGGGGCGAGGTCGAACAGCCCCTGCGCTTCACCTGGGAGGAATTCAGCCGCCTGCCCCGCACCCGCCTCACCCTCGATATCCACTGCGTCACCCGTTGGAGCAAACTGGATACGGTGTGGGAAGGCGTTAGCCTGCGCACGCTGATGGACCTCGGCCTGCTCAAACTCAAGCCCACCGCGCGCTTCGTCATCCAGCACGCCGAATACGGCTTCACCGCCAACCTGCCGCTGGAGGTGGTGCTGGCGGAGAACTTCCTGCTCGCCACCCACTACAACGGCGAACCGCTCACCCCGGAGCACGGCTTCCCCCTGCGCGGCGTGGTCGGTGCCATCCCCGGGCGGGACGACCTCAAAGTGCCCTACTTCTGGAAGGGCGCCAAGTGGCTGCGCGGCCTGGAATTCACCGCCGAAGATCGCCCCGGCTTTTGGGAGCAGGCCGGCTACCACAACGAAGCCGACGTGTGGAAAGAACAGCGCTACGCCTGAGCGCCGGGTGCCCTGGCTGTTAAGTAAAGATCTGGGGTTATCCTAATCAATCACCCTCGCGGAGTAGGGTGGGAAGTATGGCTTTTCAGGTCGGTAACGCGGTGCGGTAGGGGGTCAGCCGCCGCTCGAGCCAGAGCAAACCATAATTAAATGCAAGGGCGAGTATGGCTACCCCCAACGCCCCAACCCATACTTTATCCATGCGTCCGGCCTGGGCAATGCCCTCAAAGAGCAAGGTGCCCAAGCCGCCGGCACCGAATTTGCTCCCGATGGTGGCAATGGCTATTGCCAGAATCGCCGCCAGGCGCACCCCTGTCAGGATCACCGGCAGGGCTAAGGGCAACTGCACCCGCCATGCTATCTGAAACCGTGTCATCCCCATACCGCGCGCCGCTTCTAAGATGGCGGCGTCCACCCCGGCCAATCCGGCCAATACGTTGCGCAAAATGATGATCTCGCTGTAGAGCGTCAGCGCCGCCATTACCGCGCGTGCATTTAACCCCAACCAAGGAATGAGGAAGATCATCAACGCCAGGCTGGGGATGGTATAGATGAGGTTTAGCACACCCAGAACCCCCCACGCCAGGCGCGGGGAGCGGTGCAACACCCAACCCAAGGGCAGGCCGATCAGGGTTGCGAGCACCAGCGGCAGTAATACCAATTGCAGATGCTGCCAGGTCAGTTGTGCGACTACCTCGGGATAATTGACTAAAAATCTCATGACGCCTCTTCCAGACGGCACCCCAGCCGCTGCCGCAGGTCTTCAAACGTGATTTGCCCCCGGGGTTGTCCCTCGGGATCCGTCACGACCACGGACGCCACCCCGGGCTGTAGCAGGGCCGAGAGCGCTTGGCGCAGGTCGCTCCCGATGGGAAGACGGGGCTGATGCGCCCAACCGTTTACCCGCTGTAACGGCGACATGACCGTTTCCACCCGCAGTAAACCCAACTGGCGGATGCGATCCTCGGTATTGAGCAGGCGGCGCACAAATGCATCCGCCGGACGGGTGAGCAGGGCACACGGGGTATCAAATTGCACCAACCGGCCCTGATTCAAAACCAGGATGCGGTCGGCCAGTTTAAGCGCTTCGTCCACGTCGTGGGTAACAAACAGAATGGTCTTATGCAGGCGGCGCTGTAATTCCAACACTTGATCTTGCAAACTGGCGCGGGTGATGGCATCAATCGCCCCAAACGGCTCGTCCATCAGCAACACCTCGGGGTCGGCGGCAAGCGCGCGGGCCAGTCCCACCCGCTGTTGCTGCCCACCCGAAAGTTGGGCTGGGTAGCGCTGGCGAAAATGGCGCGGCAGATGTACCATCTCCAGCAGTTCGTCAATGCGCGCCTCGATCTTCTCGCGCGGCCAGCCCAGCAACTCGGGCACCACCGCGATGTTTTTAGCCACGGTCAGGTGGGGGAACAGCCCCACCTGTTGGATGACGTAACCGATGCGGCGGCGCAGTTGGGTCACCGGCAGAGTTTGGATATCCACACCGTCCAGGTAAATGTGCCCTGCGCTGGGCTCGATCAACCGGTTGACCATTTTGAGCAGGGTGGTCTTACCACATCCCGAGGGCCCCAGCAGGACCACAAACTCGCCATCCTCGATCCGCAGGCTGATGTTGTCCACCGCCGGCGACGGGGCGTTGGGATAGCGCTTGGTCACACCGCGAAACTCAATCGCCGCCATCGAATATGCTCCATCTCACTTTAATAAGCCTTGTTGCTGTAAGAACTCCCGCGCCACATCGGCCGGCTCGCGTTGCTTCCCGGAGACTTCATAGTTCAGGCGCTGCATGACGCTGTCGGTCAGATACGGTGCCAACCGGTTGAGCAGGGTAGCAATCTGCGGATTCGCATCCAGAACGGCCTTGCGCACTACCGGCGCTACCTGATACGGCGGCCACAAGCCCTTATCGTCCACCAGCACCACGAGGTCAAAGGCGGCGATTTCACCATCCGTGCCAAAGGCCACCGTCACATCGGCCTCGCCGCTGTTGAGGGCTTGGTAGCGCAAGCCGGGATCCACCGATTTATACGCCTTGAAGGCGAATTCCCCATAGACTCGGCGCAGTCCGGGCAGTCCATCCTCGCGTTCTTGGAATTCCGGCGGGCCGACCATCACCAGTTCACCGGCGCGGGCCACCAGGTCAGAAATGGTACGGATGCCCAAGGCTTCCGCACGCTCTCGCTTCATCGCGATAGCCTGCGTGTTATTCATCGGCGCGGGGTCAAGCCAGATCAGGTTGAATTGGCGCGCATATTCCTCTTTGACCGTCTGATATACCGTGCCAGGATCGCTCTGAGTGGGTAGTTTCAGTACGGTCAGCAGGCCGGTGCCGGTGTATTCGGGGTAGAGGTCAATCTCACCGGCCAGCAGTGCCTGATGCGCCACCGGCGTTCCACCCAGGTTCAACTTACGTTCCACCCTATAGCCGTTGGCGGCTAAGAGTTGAGCATACATCTCACCCAAAATGAACTGCTCGGTAAAATCCTTAGAGGCGACCCGAATGGCTTTCGTCTCGCTGCGCGGCGCACACGCCGCCAACACCCAAGCCATCACCCCAAGCAGCAGTAAAACCTTTATTCCTAGTCGTTGTTTCATAAGAGTTTCTCCTAATCGGAATATTCCACTACGAGGGAGGCTCGCAGCGGTTGTGTCAGACGTTGAAGCAGGGCCAGAGCAGCTTCCGCGCCGAGGGTAAGCAGGGCGACCGGGATCGCCCCAACCATCAAGATGCTGTAATCGTAGAGCGCAAAACCGCGCGTAATATAGATCCCCAGGCCGCCACTACCGACGAAGGCGGCTAAGGTGGCGCTGGCCATGACATCCACCGTTGCTGTGCGCATCCCGGTCAGGATGACAGGCAGAGCCAGCGGTAACTCAACCCGTGTCAGTATCTGAAGCGGTGACATCCCCATCCCGCGCGCCGCTTCGATCAGTCCGGGATCTAGAGACCGGAAGGCGGCGTCGGTGTTCAGCAGAATCGGCGGGATGGCAAGTATGGTCAGTGCCACCACGGCGGCAGTAGCGCTCAGGCCAAAGTAGGGGATGACCAGGAACAAGACCGCCAGGCTGGGAACGACTCGCAGGGCGTTGACCGAGTTGATAACGGTCAGGCTCATCCAGCGTGAGCGCGCCGTCCCGATCCCCAGCGGGAGCGCGATGATCAACGCAATGACCACCGCACTGACGGTCAACAGCAGATGCTGAGATACCGCCTGCCAGAACTCCCCTTGTCGGCTGAGGGCATAGAGTAGGGCGCGTTCGAACACGTCCATAATCAACAACCTACCCCTGAACTCCCGCCTCACCCTTGAACGGACCGCGAATCTCGGCAGTGATCCAACCGCCGTAAAAGTGCCCCGGCTGGGGGCGCACCACTTCACCATCCACCAGGCAGCGCGTCATCTTCTGCGGGTAAAACGCCAGGTAGTTCGCCAACGCGCGAAAGGCCGGGGTCGGGTCTGGATATGACCAGACCGCATTTTCGGCCAGCGCGCCGCCGACGCACACATGGTAATAGACTGCAATCCCTTTCCACTCACACAAACTGCGCCGTGGTGAAGGTATCAGAAACTCGCGGTGCACATCCTCGGGGGGAAAGTAATACACCGGCGGGTGGCCGGTTTCCAGCACCCGCAGACCACGCTGGGTGGCGGCAATGCAGGTATCGCCGAAGTAAACTTCCAACCGGCGCGGGGTGGGTTCAAGCCGCGGTGGGCGGGGATAGTCCCAAACCGATTCCACCTGGCGGTAGGAAGACGATGTTTCAACCATCATGCACCTGACCCTCATCCATATCCATATCGGACAACCTGCATTCGATTATAGAGGGTCAGGTTTGTCAATAAAAACGTTTGTATAATCTTTGGATAAGGTTTTAAGACGGCTTACCCGCAAGCAACGTTCTACAAGAAGAACAACCCCGAGCCCTGCGCTACCTCGCGCAGTTCGCGTGCGCGTTGCTCTAATTCGGAATAAATCTCAACCCGCCGCTCCGCCACGTAGTGATCCAGCCAGCGCTCTTGTTCGAGGGTGGGGAAGAGGCGCGCCCCAACCTGCCAGAGGTGTTCTTGATAGCGCCGCACGTGCACCAGTTCCGCCGCCACCGTGATGGCGTGCTGGCTCGCCAGCGGCAGGGTGACATCGAACTTCAACCCGCGCTCCAGGTTGGCCGGCGGTGTCTCCACCCAACTGTCGAAGAGCAGTCCCACCCCGTGGATGCTTAAATCGGTTAATAGGGCTTGGAAGGGCAGGCGGTTAACCCATACCGTGACCGCCAGGTGCTCTTCCGGCTGTACCCTCTGCTCGCGGCGCGGGCGCCAGGGCGTGGTCAGGAAGCGTAAATTCGAGAGGTGCAGTTCACAGCGCTCGGTGGTCAGCCACTGCACGTAGCCGCGCACCGTGGCCGGCAAAAAACGGCTGTGCAGGTAGGCGGTCTGATAAATTGCCGCGCACAGCATGATCTTGGGCGGCGGGAAAAATACACCCTCACTGCTCACCGCGCGCGGCTGGAGCGTCTGTTCTAGGATCAGCCCCTTGTAGGGCACCGCCAGCGTCAGCGGCAGTTGCTGGATGGCCAGCGCGCGCAAAGCCGTTAACGGCTCCCGTTGCCTGGGTTGGCTGATCTCTTCCATCACCATACCCCTTTCTGTCCTCCTACCCTATCATTTTACGGATTTTTGCCCGCGAAAGATTAAAAAATAATGAGAAAGCGGTTAGAAATGCCGCCGACCTGCCCGTTATCACCCCAAAGCGGGTATAATCCCCCGCAGTCGGATACGTATGGAGAAGCACATGTCTGTAGCGGCGTTAATCTTCGACCTGGACGGCCTGCTGGTGGATTCCGAGCCGCTCTCCCGGCGCTCGTGGGCGGAGGTCATCGCCCAGGTCGGTTACACCCTGACCGATGACATCTTTTTGCAGATGATCGGGCGCTCCGAGACCGAGGTGCGAACGCTGTTTGAACGGGTCTTCGGGCGCAACTTCCCGTTTGAAACCGTCTACCACCTGCGCCAGGCGCACTTTCTAGAAGCGTTGGCGCGGGAAGGGGTGCCGCCCAAGCCCGGCGCGCACGACCTTTTGACCTACGCTACCCGCGCCGGTTTGCCGCGGGCGGTGGCTTCATCCACCTCGCGCGCCATGGCCGAGGGCAAACTGCGCAGTGCCGGCCTGCGGGATTACTTTGACATCATCGTCACCGGCGAGGACGTGCCGCGCGCCAAGCCCGCCCCCGAT
>CAYRUO010000047.1:0-6456 GCA_964427505.1 uncultured Thermanaerothrix sp. | reverse complement strand
TCATACGAAAAGGCTACAAGTATCCTGATATTTGCTACTTAATTAGTCTATAATTGTGAATAAGATAAATGTCTCTCTTCCAGAGGTCAAAAATCACCCCTTGGATGATGGTTTAGAGGTATTGTTTTTTGTATAATGATGAGAAAGAGAAGTAGAATGGCTCTTACCTCGGAGACCTAAAAGATGGCGCTTGACCGTTTTGGCCGCCGTATTCATTACTTGCGCATCAGCCTGACCGATCACTGCAACCTGCGCTGTGTATATTGCATGCCCGAAGATATGACCTTCCGCCCCCCGGCGGAGATGCTCCAAGACGAAGAGATCATCTTCCTGGTGCGCCTCTTCGCCAGCCTGGGGTTTGATAAAATCCGCCTGACCGGAGGCGAGCCGACCGTGCGCGCCCACGTGGTGGATCTGGTGCGGGAAATCGCCGCCACGCCGGGAATCAAATCCCTCACCATGACCACCAACGGCGTCCTGCTGGGCAAACTGGCGCGCCCGCTCAAAGCCGCCGGCTTGCAGCGCGTCAATATCAGCCTGGATACCCTGGATCCGGTGCGTTTCCATCAAATCACCCGCTGGGGTAACTTGCGCCAGGTGTGGGAAGGCATCCTGGCTGCCGAGGAAGCCGGCCTCACCCCGATCAAGATCAACGCCGTGGTGGTGCGTGGGTACAACGAAGCCGATATCGTGGATCTGGCACGCCTGACCCTTGAGCACGATTGGCAGGTGCGCTTCATCGAGATGATGCCGCTGGGCGGTATCAGCGATTTCCAGCGCTCTCAGGTGGTCTCAACCGCCGAGATGTTGGCACGCTTAGAAGCGGCGTTCGGCACGGTCGAACCCGTCAATGAGGGTGAATTGGACGGCGAGGCCCGCCTTTACCGCCTGCCGGGCGCTTTGGGCACGCTGGGTTTTATCGCTTCGGTCACCTTGCCGTTTTGCGCCGCCTGCACCCGCGCCCGCCTGACCGCCGACGGGCGGCTGCGCCTGTGCCTCTTGCGCGATAAAGAGGTAGATTTGCTCACGCCCCTGCGCAACGGCGCCACCTGGGAAGAGATGCGCCAACTCATTGTGGAGAGCATCTGGGAAAAACCCTGGGGGCACGGCCTGGCCGAAGGTGAGATCGCCACCAACCGGGTGATGAGCGAGATTGGGGGGTAATAATGACCTAATGAGGGGGAACAAGCCCGTCAGTCACTATAAACGCCATTAAAAACAAACCGAGTAGAGAATAACTCAAAGCACGCTTTGAGTTATTGGATATTCCATAAAATAGGACAGATATAACAAGCCCTGTAAGGGTTCGGATAAGACCAGAGGGATCAAGAAGGATGGAGCGGGGTAAAACTGCTATTAATAGTCCATGCAGAAGCATAACCCAACTGGCTATCGAATCAGGCCTTTCGGTTAACGTCCGTATGGACGCACCTATAGCAATTAATGATGGCAAAATCCCAACAGGCAGGACGAAGATAGACATTAAAAGAAAAAGGGATAAATTTATAAAAGCGACTCCCCACCAAGCACGATAAGGAAGCCATTCAACAGGCGTAGAAAACGCACCCCCTGAGCGAATACCAAGTTCACCAAACCATTGCCATAATATCCATTGCCAGGCTAAAAAAGGCAACAATACAACTGAACCCCAAGCGAAGGCAAGACGGAACTGGCGCCGAAATAATAGAGATACAACAACACCCAACGCAAACAGCACTGTTACCTCACGGGTTAAGAGCGCCAGTGCAAAGCACAACGCGCTCACCCAAATATTTCTTTGTTCAAACAATCGAATACCCCCCAGGACCAAAAGAAACGCCAAAGGCTCGGTGAGACATAAACGCAACCCTAACCATAGACCAGCAAAGCCGCCAACACTCAACGCGTACCACGGATTAAAACCATGCTTCCGTAACCAACCCTCAATCAACCATGTATTAATAACTAGACAAAGCCAGTTCACCACGATCAATATCCGGGGAATGACTATGGGGTTTCCCAATGAGAGCAACCGAACCAACATAGGATAAAGGATTCTTTGATACCGATAGGCAGGCACGTCAACGTACTGCCATCCATTTGCGGGGTCTACAGCAATCTGATAGACAAACTGACCATCATAGCCATAAAACGGATTATCCACCCGAGGATCGAATTTTCCACCAATCAAGACAAAAGCAAAAGGATCCCAGTGATTTTTTGCCAAGGTGAACACAACAAACAGGATTGAGAAAAATAGCACCAACAGCGTGGGTGTGATAACTCTTGCTTGCGTTTTTAGCAATTTCATTCCCGCCACCCTATAAGCCACATCGGTCAACAACTAATATATTACATCATCCTAGCCTTAGAACAAACCGGGTGAGCACAAAGATCATATCAGACCGTTGACATTTCCCCTCCCCGGGGTTAAACTAAATTCATCCGACAAGTGCATAGCACGCCTTCGGGGCAGGGTGAGGGAGGTGCGCCTCCCAATTCCCGATCGGTGGTGAAAACCCACGAGCGTCTCACGACGCAGGATCCGGTGGAATTCCGGAGTCGACGGTACAGTCCGGATGGGAGAAGGCGTTATATCGAACCCCTTGAGCCGGGTTGTGTTCAGATGCCCCGAAGACGTTTGTGCCTTCGGGGTATTTGTTTTTGGGAGTCAACGCTCATGGCAACGCAGGTGAAAGCGATCTCACATTCCCGGGTCAAGCCTCCACGCTGGCTGACCCAAAGCGCCTGGACGCTGGCATCGCTCGGGTTGGCCGTGGCCGTCTGGGAACTCACCGTGCGCCTCACCCGTCTGCCGCCTTTTATCTTGCCCTCGCCGGCCCAGGTGGGCGCGCGTTTTGGTACTGCCCTGGCCGATGGCTCTCTGGCACGCCATACGCTGGCCACCCTGCAAGAGGTCTGTCTGGGGCTGGGGATCGGCGTCACCCTCGCCACTTTCCTGGGCTATCTGCTGGCGCGTTCGCCTCTGCTGGAACGCCTGATCGGGCCCTACCTGGTCGCCAGCCAAGCCATCCCGACCGTGGCCATCGCCCCCCTACTGGTGATCTGGTTCGGGCCGGGCATGCTCTCCAAGGTGCTCATCTGCGCCCTGATCGTCTTCTTCCCCGTCCTGGTGAATACTGTGGTCGGGGTGCGCGCCGTACCCCGCGACCTGCGCGCCCTGATGCACACCCTACGTGCGACGCGCTGGCAAACCCTGCGCTACCTGGAAATCCCCGCTGCCCTGCCCCTCTTTTTGGGCGGGTTGCGCATTGGCGCGACCCTCTCGGTTATCGGCGCGGTGGTGGGGGAATTGGTGGGCGCCGATCGCGGCCTGGGATTCCTAATCAACGTTGGCCGCGGCCAATACGATACCGCCCTGGTCTTTGTCGCCACCTTCACCCTGATGACGCTGGCACTGGCGCTCTATGGGCTGGTGCTTTTGGCAGAGTGGCGGCTGTTGCGCTGGCAAGGCAGTCCGCGCGATCATCACTAAAACGAACGGAGAATCGGCCTACATGAACACATCTTATCCGCGTTTATTCCTTGTATTTCTGAGCCGTATCCTGCTGGTATTGGGCACGATTGCACTGGGAGGGTGTCGTGCGGTAGCCGCAGCGCCCACGGTCACCCCCACCCCGACCACGATTCGCCTACCGGTGGGTTATATTCCCAATATCCAGTTTGCGCCGCTCTATGTTGCCATCGAAAAGGGCTACTTCCGCGCCGAAGGGTTGGAGGTCAGCCTGGATTACAGCATGGAGACGGATAATGTGGCACTGGTTGGGGCGGACAACCTGCCGTTTGCCATCGTCTCCGGTGAGCAGGTGTTACTGGGCCGCGCCCAGGGCTTACCGGTTGTTTACGTCATGGCTTGGTATCGCGATTACCCGGTCGGGGTCGCGGTGCCCCAGGGTTTGGGGGTGCACACACCGGCCGATTTGCGCGGGCGGCGCATCGGTCTGCCCGGCTTGTACGGCGCCAGTTACATCGGGCTGCGCGCCCTGCTCTCGGCGGGGGGTGTGTCCGAGGACGAGGTGCGCCTGGAAGCCATCGGATACAACCAGGTTGAGGCGCTGATCAGCGGTCAGGTGGATGCCGCCGTAATTTACGTGACCAACGAGCCGATTCAGTTGCGTGCCCGCGGCTACGCCGTGGACGTGCTCCGCGTGGCCGATTACATGGCATTGGTCTCCAACGGCCTTATCACCAACGAGCGTACCCTGCGTGAGCACCCCGACCTGGTGCGGAGCATGATCCGTGCCATCGTGCGCGGGTTACAGGATACGATCAACGATCCCGAGGGCGCCTATGCCATCAGCGAGAAATATGTGGAAAACCTGGCTCAAGCCGACCGCGCGGTGCAAATGGAAGTGTTAACTACGTCCATCGGGCTGTGGCAGAAAAACCCTTGGGGCTACAGCGATCCGCAGGGGTGGGAGAACATGCACCGCGTTCTGCGCGAGATGGGCTTGTTGAGCCAGCCGTTGGATGTCACCCAAGCCTACAGCAACGCTTACCTACCCCAGGATACCCCATGACCGCCGAGCCGACCCCTGCCCTGGATGTCCTGCACCTGAGCGTGAACTTTGAAAACGGCAGTGGCGAACTGCAAGCCCTGGACGATGTAACCTTCCGTGTCTGGCCGCAGGAATTCGTGTGCCTGCTTGGGCCTTCGGGGAGCGGCAAGAGCACGCTACTGCGCGCCCTGGCCGGATTGGTCACCCCGACCCAAGGGGAGATTCGCTTCGCCGGCGCGGCCCCGCCCCGCATCGGCTATGTCTTCCAGCACGCCAATTTGATGCCCTGGCGTACCGTGATCGAAAACATCATGCTCCCCTTGGAACTGCAGGGAGTTCCCCCGGCGGAAGCGCGCCGCCAAGCCCAAACCTGGGTCGAACGGGTGGGGCTGAGCGGCTTCGAATCGGCCTGGCCGCGCGACCTCTCGGGGGGCATGGCCCAGCGGGTGGCCATCGCCCGGGCATTGATTCACGACCCCGACCTGCTCTTGCTGGATGAACCTTTCGGCGCGCTGGACGCCCTGACGCGCGAACGTATGGGCGCCGAACTGCTGAATCTCTGGCAATCCCAGCGCAAAACGGTGCTGATGGTCACCCACTCCATCTCAGAAGCCCTGCTACTGGCCGACCGTGTGCTGGTCTTCACCCCCCGCCCGGGGCGGGTCAGCCTGGACCTGACGGTGCCGTTGCCCCGCCCGCGCAGTGACGATCTGCGTTATACGCTGGAATTTGCCCACCTGGCGCGTCAATTGCGCCAGGCCATCGGATGATCAGGGGTTCAACGCCCAAAAGCGCGCCAACCCCTCTTCGTCGGCGGTGAGCAACTGAGCGCCATCCGCGGTGAAGCGCAGGCCGTGGACAGGGCGGGTCGGTCCTTCTAGGCGCTGTTGTAACTGGCCGTCGCTCAGCGTCCACACATACAAGGCCGGGTCCTCACCGCTGGCAGCCAGGCGCTTGCCATCGGGCGAAAAGGCCAGGGCAAAGATCATCCCGCTGGGGCCGCGCAAGACATTTACCTGGTTGCCCTCGCCATCCCACAGCCAAATGCCCCCATCCTCGTTGCCGCCGGCCAGGATCTCACCGCGGGGCGAATAAGCCAGCCGCAAGGTGCGCCCGGTTTCGGGGATGCGTGTGAAGAGGACGGTGCGCGTGCTCAGATTCCAGACCAGGGTGCGGCCATCGTCCAAAGCCGCCGCCAAGCGGTTGCCATCGGGTGAGAAGGCCAGCGCAAAGACGTTGCTCCCCGCCGGTAAGGTCACCGTGGGAAGGCCGTTTTCTTCGCGCGGCACCACGCGCACCTGCCCGCCGGCTTCGGCCAGGGCGATTTGCTGTCCATCCGGCGAAAATGCTACCGCCGTAACCACAGCCGTGCTGAGGGTGCGGCTCACTTCGCCGCTTTCCACATTCCATAAGCGCGTTACCGCACCGTTGGTGACCAGCCAACGCCCGTCCGGTGAGAACGCTAGACGCGGTGGATTGGCCGGATTTTCCAAGTAACGGACACGCGCCAGCGTGGTCGCATCATACAGTCCCACCCCGGTCTGGGTCGCTAATGCGATCAGGTTTGCGCGGTAAGACCCATCCAGGGCAAGGATCGGCGCGCCCAGGGTAAGTTGAGGCGGGCCGGCGGTGGGTTCGGGGGTAACCGTTGGCGGGGCAGGCGTTTCTGGGGTCACCGTGTCCTCCGGGGCCGTTGCTTCGGTCGCGAGAACCTCTTCGGTCGGGAGGACTTCCTCGGTAAGCACCACCTCGGTAGTGGCCAAAGGCAGGGTCGGTTCAGAAAGAGGCGGGCTTTCCAGGGTCGGGGTTGCGGCAGGGAAAAGCACCGCCACCCAACCGGGCACAGGGCTGCCCGGCCAGAACCACAACCCTGCCACCAGCATACCCGCCACCAATACCAGGATCACCCCCCAGGCCGGTCGGCGGCGCAAGCGGCTGACCCGGCGCAGGGCTTCGA
>CAYRUO010000046.1:6630-6860 GCA_964427505.1 uncultured Thermanaerothrix sp. | reverse complement strand
AACCACTCCCTAACCTGCATGTGGTGAATCATGATCTGCCGTCCTGGGCGCGTTTCTGGAAGCCCGGCCCGCGGGGCGTGCAGGCCTATTACTACCTGTGGCAACTCACCGCCGTTTCCCGCGTGCGTAAATTACACCAAGAGATCGGTTTTGATGTGCTCCATCATGTCACCTTTGTCAAATACTGGGCGCCGAGTGCCCTGGCGTTTGTGGAAGGGCCGCCGTTCATC
>CAYRUO010000046.1:6315-6620 GCA_964427505.1 uncultured Thermanaerothrix sp. | reverse complement strand
GGGGGGGGGGGAATCGGCGCCTTTCCCGTTTTGGTTCACCTTGGGTGTGCGCGGGTTTTTCTATGAGGGTGCGCGCACCCTCGCCCGCACCCTGGCCGAGCACGATCCCCTGGTGCGCTTCACCGCGCGGCGGTCAGCCCTGGCGCTTGCCACCACACCGGAGACTGCGGCGCGCCTAAAGGCTCTCGGCGCTCAACGCGTGGACGTTCTAAGCCAAGTGGCCCTTTCCGATGCGGACCTCCGAGCCTTGGCCGAACTGCCGCCGTCTCCCTCAACGCCGCTTCGCTTTTTAAGCCTGGGTCGCT
>CAYRUO010000046.1:0-6305 GCA_964427505.1 uncultured Thermanaerothrix sp. | reverse complement strand
CTGGCTTGGAAAGGGTTTCACCTCGGCTTGCAGGCCTTCGCCCGCAGTGGTCTGCAAGCCGCGGAATATTGGATTGTTGGAGATGGCCCCGAGCGTAAGCGGTTGGAAGCCCTAGCCCAGCAGTTAGGGGTTGCTGATCGTGTGCGCTTCTGGGGGGCGCTCCCCCGCCATGAAACCCTTCGCCTCCTCGGCCAGGTGCACGCTTTGGTTCATCCCAGTCTGCACGATTCCGGCGGTTGGGTATGCCTTGAAGCCATGGCGGCCGGACGACCGGTGCTTTGTTTGAACCTGGGTGGGCCGGCAACACAGGTCACCCAAGAAACCGGTTTCAAGGTGAATGCATACACCCCTGATCAAGCGGTCGGGGAAATGGCCGATGCGATGGTGCAAATTGCCACAGATCAAGCGCGCTGTCTTCAAATGGGTAACGCCGCAAAGGCAAGAGTGGTTGAATCGTTTCGTTGGAAGGTTAGAATAGGCCAAATCGCTAAGTATTATTCGGATAAGATGTATGTTTAGGTTTATTTACCCTTCTCGGGATTAAAGTAATGAAAGTCACCCTTGTTTCAATTTATACCTCGAACATGATAAACGAAAGAATAATCAATTGCTTAGGTTCTCCAAAATAAAAATTCTGGAAAAGATCAACATCTTGATATATTGAAATGGCGGTAAGTTTACGCCATTTATAAAAAGTATCAATAGGGGTTGATCACAATGAAATTAAGTCATATTTTCAAAGTTGCATTTGTTGAACGATTGTTACTATTCCTTGTGCTTCTTGGCCCCCCCACACTACGAGAGGGAAGGAACGCTAGCGATGCTTTTACATCTCCGCTCGCCAATCTAGATACAACTTATCTTTTACATCTAGGAGTATGGATAATAGCGGGAGTATATGTTTTTTTGGTGATTATTGCTAATCCTAAGATTCTGGGCTATTTTATTACTCTTTTTCGCCTCCAACCTTCTTGTTGGTATATGTTCTTTCTGTTTCTAGCCCTATTAAGTTCTATATGGTCTATTTTCCCTCTATATACACTCTTTTTCGTTTATAAAATACTAGTCACAATACTAATAACTCTAATTTTAGTTATTAAAAGTATCCAATATAAACAAAGCCCTATCAGAAACCTTATTCAAATTATCGGAAATGCCTACTTGTTTGGGATGACGCTGCTGACTTTTCTTTTCTTAGTTGATCCTTCTCTAGTATCAAAACCTTCTATTGGAATAATAAATTTTCGCCTTACAGGAGGATTTTTAAACGACTATGGAAGTTACGCTTTACTCACTTTTTCATACATTACAACACAAAAGCTTCTAAATAATAGGGTTCTCTCTGGAAACCGAGTAATATATTTAACAATTATAGCGTGGTGCATAATATTGCTTATTTTGGCTCAAACTCGTTCCATCTGGTTCGCTTTTTTCGTTATCTTGTGCTTACTCATTATCTTTGGATTACAAGGATTACTCAAAAGAATTTATATTGTGATAAGTTTATTGGCTATTTCAATAACCATTCTCTCCATGGGAGAGATTGTTATTCAGTACTTCGTGAGAGGCCAAAGCCCAGAAAGCTTGCTAACGCTTTCTGCCCGAACCATTATGTTTGCTTATAACATGGAAATATGGAAAGAATCTCCTATTATTGGCTTTGGTTATCATGCGGGGAGCCGCAGCGCCGCAGTACAATTTATTCAAAGTACTGGAATTAACCTAGGTGCAGCACACGACATAATTTCTAAAACTCTTCTAGATCTAGGACTATTAGGGGGCATTATTATTATTTTTGCTCTTTTATCTTTATGGTCCACCGTGTTACGGGTTAGGAAATATTGCAAACGATCCGATTGGCTCTTTTTATCTTCAATTGCGGTATATGGAACGATACACGGGATAGTTGGGGGTGGAATTTCAGAACCATGGGCTATCTGGCCAATACTTTTTTTAACCGCTTCACTTCTGGGTCAGGAAACAAATAAAACCCGAACATATTACTCAAAATTGAGCTCTCAGGCAAAAAATTAGATTTTTATCTAAATATGCCTAAAAAATTAGTCAGACAATGTCAGATATTAATTATGCAATCATGGTGTGTGATAATTCTTTAATCGGACACGTAAACATACTTCTTCTCCACACCCACTACCAACAGCCCGGCGGTGAGGACGCAGTCTTCGCCGCCGAGACCGCCCTACTGCAAGCGCACGGCCACACGGTGCATACCCTCACCTTCCATAACCGTGATCTTGAGCAACTTCCGCCCTGGCAGCAAGCCCTGTTTGCCATCTGGAACCCGCTGGCCTACCGCCGCGTCAGGCGGGCGGTTGAAACCTACCATCCTGAAATCGTGCACATCCATAACACGTTTCCTTTGGCCTCTCTGGCGGTCATCCAGGCCGCCCAAGCCGCCGGGAGCCACGTGGTGATGACGTTGCACAACTACCGTCTGGGGTGCCTTAATGCGTTGTTCTACCGTCAGGGGCAGATATGCGAGGCTTGCCTGGGGCGCTCACCCTGGCCGGGGGTGCGCTATGCCTGCTACCGCGGCCGCGGTGAGAGCGCCGTGGTGGCCGCCATGCTCATGTTGCACCGCGCCCTGCGAACATGGTCTAAGGTAGATCGCTTCATCGTCCTGACGCCGTTTGCCCAGCGCAAGTTCATCGCCCTGGGCATACCTGAGACGAAGATCCGCCTCAAGCCCAATTTCGTTGCCCCGGATCCCGGACCGGGTCAAGGCCAGGGGGGCTACGTCCTTTTCGTAGGTCGCCTGACCCCCGAAAAAGGGGTATTAACCCTATTAAGGACCTGGCAGAACCTCACGCTCCCCTGGCGCTTGGTTATCGTGGGCGATGGACCCTTGCGCGATGCGGTCCAGCAAGCAGTAAATGCAACCTCAAACCTGACCTGGCTGGGGTGGCGCACCCACGCAGACGTGATCAGCCTGATGCACGGCGCCGAAGGGCTGATCATCCCATCTGAATCTTATGAAACATTTTCACTAGTATTAGTGGAAGCATTGGCCACTGCCTGCCCGGTCGTGGTGGCGGATGGGGGAGCGCCGGCCAGCCTGGTGCGCGCAGGCGAAACCGGGCTGCTCTTTCGAGCCGGGGATGCCGAGGACCTCGCCGCCAAAGTACGTTGGCTGTATGAGCACCCGGCACAGCATGCCTCCATGCGCCGCGCGGCGCGGGCCGATTTTGAAGCCCACTACACCGCCGAACGCAACTATCAGCGGCTTATGGAAATCTACACCGAGGTGCTCACCCCATGACGCCAGCAGGTCGCTTCATCCTGGGCATGCGTGTGGATGCAACCTCGTATGCACACGCCACGGGGCAGGTCGTGACCTGGGCCAAGGCCGGAGAAAGCCGCTACGTGTGCGTGGCAAATGTGCACATGGTCATGGAAGCCTACGATCATCCCGATTTCCGTGCCCTGGTCAACGCAGCCGATTTGGTCACCCCTGACGGCATGCCGTTGGTGTGGATGCTGCGCCGCTTGGGGGTTAAAAATCAGGAACGCGTGTATGGTCCGGAACTGACTTTGAGAATAGCCCAAGCAGCCGCTGAAGAAGGCATACCGATCGGGCTTTACGGGGGCACCCCCCAGGCCAATGAAGGTCTAGCGCACAATCTGCACAAGGGGTTTCCAAAACTGCAAATTACTTACCGCTACAGTCCGCCGTTTCGCCCGCTAACCCCTGAAGAAGACGCGCGGGTGGTGGAAGCGATTAACGCGTCTGGCGCACGCATCCTCTTCGTGGGATTAGGCTGCCCCAAGCAAGAACGATGGATGGCGGAGCATAAAGATCGGGTCAATGCCGTGATGTTAGGTGTTGGGGCAGCGTTTGATATCCACGGTGGGCAAAAACCGCAAGCCCCGGCCTGGATGCAGCGCGCGGGGCTGGAGTGGCTGTTTCGCTTGCTCAGTGAGCCGCGGCGGCTGTGGCGGCGCTATCTTTATCACAACCCGCGGTTTGTCCTTCTAGCCCTATGTCAGTTATTATTGGGTATCATTAAAAACCAATAGCAACACATTTATCATACCTGTGATATAATATCCGCCAGCACATTGAACAGAGGGGTGAGAGAAAATGTTGCGGCGTTTTTCCGTTGATTTTGCTATCTTTTCCATAGTCGTAGATTTCGTGCTCGTTATGGTGGCGCTGCGTATCGCAGCGCTTTTACGGCCCTATTTGGGGTATTGGTTTACCTTCGCGCGACCCGTGTCTGGACCCCTACACATTGATCTTCTACTGTATTTCGTTCTTCCGGTTTTCTGGGTCCTGGTGTTCTTGCTTCATGGGATCTATGATGGGCGGCGCAATTTTCGCTTTAGGGATGAACTGAGCAGCGTCCTGAACGCCTCCGTACTGGCCGCGATTGCGTTGGCCGGTTTCCTCTATCTCAGTTTCCGTGACTATTCGCGAGTCTTATATCTAACTTTTGCCATCACGGCCACAATACTCCTGGTATCCATTAGGATTATTTATCGGATCATCTTTCGATTACAAACAAAAGGCGCCAAAGAAAAACACCGCGTATTAATTCTGGGCGCCGGCTCGGTTGGCAAGAGCATTGCTCAGCAACTACAGGCCTTTGAAGAAAACGGATTGACCCTAGTAGGCTTCTTAGATGATGACCCGCTGAAGCAAAAAGAGCCTCAGGTGCTAGGACCGATTGACCGGGCGGTTGAGATTATTAAGAGAGAGAACATCACAGAGGTGATTCTGGCGTTGCCCTCACGGGTATGGAGCCGCATCAGCGCGCTTGTCGCCCAATTGCACGAATTGCCCCTGCGCGTGTGGGTAGTACCGGATTACTACACCCTGGCTTTATATCGGGCGCGGGTCGAGGAACTTAAGGGCATCCCCTTGATTGACTTACGTGCCCCGGCCCTGGATGACTACCAGCGCCTCATCAAACGAATCTTTGATCTCGTTGTGACGGTATTAATCCTGCCTTTTGCCCTACCTGTGATGGGGCTGATTGCACTCGCCATTAAACTGGACAGCCCAGGGCCGGTTATTTTCCGACAAAAGCGGGTCGGAGAGAATGGACGTCTATTCGATATGCTCAAATTCCGCACCATGATAGACGGTGCCGATCAAATGCGTCACGTGATTGAATGGGTGGACGAGAAAGGCCGCATCCACCAAGATAAACGCAGACCCGATCCGCGTGTCACGCGGGTAGGGCGTTTCCTACGGCGCACCAGCCTGGATGAACTGCCCCAGTTGTTCAACGTACTGCGCGGCGAGATGAGCCTCATTGGCCCACGTCCGGAGTTACCGCATTTGGTGGATCAATACGAAACCTGGCAACGGATTCGCTTTACCGTACCCCAGGGCATCACCGGCTGGTGGCAAGTCAACGGGCGTAGTGACAAACCCATGCACGAACACACGGAAGACGACTTATATTACATCCAAAACTATTCCATCTGGCTGGATTTGCTTATCCTAGTCAAAACCGTTATCGCCGTCATTCGCCGCAAAGGAGCATACTAACAATCGTCAGACCTCATGGAGATGTTCAGCCTTTCTAATCAGGAATCATTGGCTAGATCAAAAGGTAATTTAAGGCTGAACACCGGATATGAGTTAGGACAAACGGATAAAAAGGAGCCTCAAAACCGAACCTCTTGCTTTGCCACCCCCTATCGGTGAGAGGCTCCTCATGCACAAGGTTATCCATCTGTGTCCTTTTATACAGCATCTCTTTGATGATCTCAAGGCGACTGCCCATGCCGCCGAGATCGGTTAAGCCCTACTGATTTTCCGTTCGCTGCGCTTTTGCGAGATCGCGGCCAAAATGCGCAGCCGCAGTCATGCCGGTTACAAGCGCCTCCCGTGGTGCTTGAAACGGTGTGATCCCCGCCAGGCCCTGTGTGGCGATTGTTCCACCAGGCAGTGGCGTTTGTGACCGACAACTTGCTCAATATAGAATGGTGAATCCTGACCCGTAAGGGCCGAGGGATTGTCAAACACTTTTTGGCTCACACACCGTTATCATTCACTCCCTATCCTAACTTATGTCTGAACTTCGGGAAGTCATTGACACAGAACATATGTTCTATTAGAATCATAGTATGCTCCGCTTATGGTCACATCTGCGTGCCTGGTGGGCAAGGCGGCGGACGGGCAACACGCACCACACCTTCGCCCTCGATACCCACCTGCTGACCACCCTCCAGTCCCTCGCGCGCCAGACCGGCCGGCCCGAGGACGCCCTCGCCAACGACCTCCTCGCTACCGGCCTGCACGCCCTCGCCCAGCGCGATCACCTCTGGCAGTG
>CAYRUO010000045.1:0-7275 GCA_964427505.1 uncultured Thermanaerothrix sp. | reverse complement strand
GCCACCCAGGCCGCGCTGGCGGCGCTGAGCGCGGGTGTGCGCCACTGCCAGGGCCCGCTGGCCAGCCAACCCTCGCCGCCGGCATCGAAGGTCACCTGATAGGGGAGGGCTTGCGTCGTGCCCCCGGAGAGATAAGGTGGGAAAACCTCAAACGACTGCTCTTGGGCAATGCCGCTGGCGGAGGCCGAATTATACGCCGTGACGCGCCAGACGTATTTGGTGGCCGGGCTGGCCGCCGGCAGGGTGCCTAAGACGGCGGCAGGACTGCGCAGGTTGTCGGCGGTGAACACGTTTTGCCCATCCGCGTGGCGGCGCACGTCCAGGCGGTAGCGGGTGGCGCCCTCACTGCGGAAGGTGAAGTAAAGCGTGTCCGGCTGGTTGAGATCCGCCGCGTAGGTCGGGGTGATCAGGTTGGGCGCTGTGGGGGCAGTGCTGCGCGCTTGCACCTTGAGCGCCGAGAGCCGCCCGCTCCCCAGCGGGTTGTCGCTCAGGTCGGGGTCGCTGGCTTCGAGGGCTTCGGTGCGCCCCTGGTAATCGGGCAGGTCGTAGAGCAGGGCGCGCACCCCACTCCCGACCAGGATGGAGGCCGTCGCATTGTCTCCCACGGGGCCGAAACTGCCGGCACTGCCGTAGCTACCCACCCCCAGCACCACACAGGCGCCCTGATAGTTGGGCTGGTTGAAGAGCGCCACCTGGTTGCTGGTGATGGTGCAGGTGGGCGGGGGTGGGGCGCAGTTGGAACGGTTGAGCACCGTGCGCACCCCCAGCGGCTCCGGCGAACGGTTGCCCTCGTAATCCCAGGCGTAGAAGGCCACGTCCACCGGGCCGTTGGGCAAGCCCAGCGTGCACAGGTCAATCTCGCCCACGAAGGGGGTAGTGGTGAAGGCACTGCCGATCTCACGCCACTGCCCATCCAGGCCGCGCACCACCGGCTGGATGCGGGTGACGGCAATATCATCGCTGGCGCTGCCGCCGATGAGCACACGCCCGTTGGTGATCACCTCGCCCGCCAGGGGCAGGGTCAGGTCGCCGTTGGGCGGGAAGGCGCCGTAGTTGCCCGAGACGTATTCGTCCTGGCATTGGGTGCCGTAACTCGGCCAGCGGCTGGCTTCATAGCAGTTGCGCGGCGTGCCGTCGTTGATGCTGACGTCATCAAAGCGAATGTCCACCGACGACCCCCAGTACCAGGTGGGGTTGGTGTGGACGTGAAAATGCAGGTGATGCCCGGTGCTGTAGCCGGTGTCATCGGCATTGCCGATGAACTGCCCCTGGCGCACGATAGCACCCACCTGGCGCAGGTTTTGGGGAATGCTATCGTAGGCCAGGTGCAGGTAAAGTTGATACGTGGTAGGCACGGTCGTCACATCTTTGAGCACGATGTAGTTGCTGCACGTCTCTGAGCCGTTCGGGCAATCCCATTTGGCCATATAGACCGTTCCGCCGCGCGCCGCCAGGATGGGGAACATGGTGCCATCGGCGAAATCGTAGGCATAGCGGCAGTAATCAATACTGCACGAGTAGTACCACAGGAAGTGGCCGATGGAGCCGCTGAGGCGCTTTTTCAGGCCGCCGGCCCAGGGCAGTTTGTAGCCGCGGTAAACGGTGGCCAGGGCTTGCAGTTGCTCGGCGCTGGGCGCAGCGTAGCGGGCGCGGATCTCAGGATCGAGCAGGTCATCCGGCACTTCGGCCAGCGCCTGCGCCCAGTCGCTATCGGCTTGCAAGGTGATCTGCCAGTCGGTGCTCAGCGCGCCCAGTCCGTCACGGCGGGCGATGGCCAGACCCGGCTCGGCGGGGATCACCTCGCCGGTTTCGGCATCCACCAGCGCCAGCCACAGCAACGCCAGGCGTCCATCCGGTGCCTCGACCACACGCTCAATTTTGACGCGGTAGAGGGTAAACGCCAGCACCTCAAACTGGTATTGGCCGATTTTCGCTTCCAGCGCGGCTTCGAGCGCCGGATCCACCAAGGGGGTCGTTTGAGGTTGGGGAGGGGGCGGACTGCCCCAGGCCGGTTGGGCCAAGCCGATCAGCCACAGGGTGAGGATGAACCCGAACGCCAACACGCGGATTTTAGGCATGGTAGGATACCTCTACGTGCGATTTTGAGCCGCGCCGCGCCTGGGGGTCTGGAGCCACGTGGTCTAAAACGGCGGGATCAGCCTTCCCAGCGGCGCACCGCTTCCTGGATCAGGGCGCGGATGCCCTCATCGGGCACCTCGTCAATGCTCCCATAGCGTTCCAGGCCCACCCACACGACCACGCCGTGATTGGGCTCTTCCGCCAGGCGCACGCGGCGGTCGGCGTAGGGGGATTGGGCAAGCAGGTCTTGAAGGATGGCGTCTATCTGTTCCACGATACTGCCCTCGCGCGGGGGTTCGACGGTGGGAGCCATAAGCGTCTCGATGGGTACGGTGAAGACGCTGGGCGGCGCCGCGGGTGGGGGTGGGACGGGGGCTGTAGGGGGGTGCAGTCCCAGCCAGAGCGACCAACTTTCCGCTGCCGTGCTCAGGCGCTGGCGCTGCTCATCGGTCAAGGTATCCGGCGTTGCATGAAGCATGCCATCTACCTCGACCAGCAACTGGCCGGTGCTGCGGTCGCGCCAGAGCCGGGTGACAAAGACGTGCGAAGCCTCGCTGAACGGGGATTGTCGTGGGGAGGCGGTCGCGGATGATGCGGTCTCGGTCTTGGTCGGCTGCGGCGGCGCACTTTCACCTGCCGCAGTGGCATGCCGCTCGCGCTCGCTCCACCACCAGACCACCAGTGCCCCTAATAAGAAGCCCAATACACCGACGAGAATGAGCAGAAGAACCTGTTGCGTCACAACCCACCTCACTCAAAAACGATCCATGATGGTTAAACACTACCTCTGGCAATGGGGGCAGAAGTGCGTGCCGCGTTGACCCACGAGGTGCCGCTGGATCGGCGTGCTGCAGCGCGGGCAGGGCTGGCCGGCGCGCCGGTACACCGCAAAATGATTCTGAAAATCGCCCCCACGATAAACCCAATCAATACTGGCGCCGTGATGGGCGATGCCCGCTTGGAGCACCTGGCGGATGGCGCTTAAGAGGCGCTCGGCCTCGGCGCGGGTGAGGGTATGCGCCGGGCGCAGGGGATGCAGACCGGCCTGGAACAGCGCCTCATCGGTATAGATATTGCCCAGGCCGGCCAGGAAGCGCTGGTCGAGCAGTAGGGGTTTGAGGCGGGCGCGCGAGGCCTGTAAACGGGCATAAAAATCCTCGGCGCTGAAGTTGGGGTCGAGCGGCTCCGGCCCCAGGTCGCCGAGGACGCTTGTCTCATCTTCCACCAGCCACACCCGCCCGAACTTGCGCGGATCGTTGAACGCCAGGCGCCACCCGTCGGCAAAGTGAAAGACCAGGCGGTCGTGTGGATGGGGCGCCGCGGTTGGCGGGGGCTGCCAGCGCAGATCACCGCTCATGCGCAGATGCAGTAAGACCACCCTGCCCTCGGCCAACACCCAGCGCAGGAACTTGCCGCGCCGCCCAATCTCTAGGACGCGTCGGCCGGTAAGACGTTGGGCAAAGGTGGCCGGGTCGGGCGCGGCGAGGGTGCGCGGCCATCGTACTTCCACCGCCGTGAACGTGCGCCCGAGCAGAGGCGGCTCGGCGGCGCGTCCCTCGCGCAGCCACCGTGCAATCGTCTCCACCTCGGGCAGTTCCGGCATGCGCGTTCCCCTCACTCGTTGAAGAGTTCGCCCACACTGCGTCCCTCGTTGGTGCGGCGGATGACCTCACCCAGCAAGGGGGCGATGGTGAGGATTTTGAGCCGCTCGCCGAACTTGGCGCGCTTTTCGGGCGGGATGGGGATGCTATCCGTGGTCACGAACTGGCGCACCGGCAGCGTCGCCAGGCGGTCGGCAGCATCCAGCGAGAGCACCGGGTGCACGAACGAGACGTACACGTTGCGCGCCCCGTTATCCTTAACTAAGTTGACCGCCTGCACCACCGAGACGCCGGTATCCACCTCGTCATCCACCAGGATCACATCGCGGTCATACACATCGCCGATCAGCGTCAGGGCTTCGGCGCGGGCGTCGTTGGCCACGCGCCGCTTTTCAATGAAGGCCAGGGGCAGGTGCAGGGCTTGGGCGTAGTTGCGCGCCTTTTTGGCGAAGCCCAAATCCACCGTGACCACGACCGGATTGTACATCTGCGGGAGCAAGGTCTTGAAGTAATCCGTGAGCAGGTAGAACGCGGTCAGCACATCGCCGGGGATGGAGAAAAAGCCCTGGATCTGGCCGGCGTGCAAGTCCATGGTGATATAGCGGTCGGCGCCGGCTACTTCGATCATATCGGCCACCAGGCGGGCGGTGATGGGCACGCGGGGCTGGTCTTTCTTGTCCGAGCGGGCGTAGCACAGATACGGCACCACTGCCGTGATGCGCGCCGCCGAATCCAGGCGCAGGGTCTGGATCATGATCAGCAGTTCCATCAGGTTGCGGTGCACCGGCGCCGAGGTGGTCTGGATGACGTAGCAATCCTGCCCGCGCACGCTGGAATGCAGGCGGACGAAGAGGTTGTCGTTCGGGAAGGTGATCACATCGCGCCCGCACAGGGGCAGGCCGAGGTATTCCGCGATGGATTGGGCCAATTCGGGGCAGGCCGTCCCGGCAAAGAGACGAATGCCGCCGTACATCATGCGCTCATGACGGGTATGGTTGGGCATAGGCTACCGACCTCCTCTTCTAGTCCTCCGCATCATGCCACTCACTGCGCAAGATGCTCATGATCAGTTCATCCACGTAGCGCCCGTTCTGGAAGCGTGCCTGGCGCAGACGGCCTTCCAGAGTGAAACCGGCGTGTTCATAGGCGCGGATGGCGCGAGGATTGGTCTCATAGACGCGCAGATAGACGCGGTTGAGGTTAAGGGTGTTGAACGCATGGCGCAACAGCAGGCGCACCGCACGCCGCCCATAGCCGCGGTTCCAAAAGGCTTTATCGCCGATGGAGATGCCCAGTTCGGCTTGGCGGTTAACCCAATCCACGTTGTGCAGGCCGCAGGTGCCGATCAGCGTCCACACCCCTCCGATTTCGACCTCAATCCCCAGCACCTGCTCGGCCGGATGGCGCTGGAGCATCTGCTCGAACCAGCGCTCTTCCTGCGCCATAGAAAGCGGATAAATCAGGTTCAGCCCCTGGCGCACCTCGGGATCGTTCATCCAGGTGACAAAACGGGGCAAATCTTCACGTTCAATGGCACGCAAACGAATTCCTTGACCAACGATCACGCATTTCCTCCACAGTGTAAATAATAACGACCGCGATCTACGGATGCAGGCGGTTGGGGCCGCGGAAGAGGAAGACCGCCTCGCGGATGTTGGGCAGGTTCAGCATCACCATCATCAAGCGCGAGAGGCCGAGGCCAAACCCGCCGTGCGGCGGACAGCCGTAGCGGAAGAAATCCAGGTAGAACTGAATCGGCTCCAGTGAAAGCCCTTTTTCCAGCGCCTGCTCGCGCAGGATGGAATAGCGGTGCTCGCGCTGGGCGCCGGTGACGATCTCGGTGCCTTTGGCGATCAGGTCAAACGAGCGGGTCAGGTCGGGGCGGTCGGGATGGCGCATGTGGTAGAACGGGCGCACCGTCCACGGCCAATCGGTGAGGAAGAAGAAATCATGGTTGAACTCGCGGCGCACATACTGCGCCAAGGTGCGCTCTCCGCCGGGGTCAATATCGCCCTTCTTTTCCGGGGGCAGGGTGTAGCCCTCGCGCTTGAGGATTTCCACTGCCTCGGCCATGGGGATGCGCGGGAAGGGCACGCTGGGCACCTCTAACTGCACGCCGAAGTGGGTTTCAATCTCGGCGGCGTGCTTCTCGGCCACGCGCTGGTAGACGTAGTGGAGCATATTTTCGAGGAAGCGCATGACATCTTCATGCGACTCGATATACGACATCTCCATATCCAGGCCGGTGAATTCGGTCATGTGGCGCGAGGTAAAGGACGGATCGGCACGGAAGACCGGCCCGATCTCGAAGACACGCTCGAAGCCGGCGGCCATCGCCATCTGCTTGTAGAACTGGGGCGACTGCGCCAGGTAGGCCTTGGTATCGAAGTACTGCACTTCAAAAAGTTCCGCCCCGCTCTCGCTGGCCGAGCCCATCAGTTTGGGGGAGTGAATCTCCACAAACCCATGTTGCAACCAGTATTCGCGGAATGCCATCTCCAGCGTGGTCTGGATCTCAAAGAACGCGGTGACCGGGGCGCGGCGCATATCCAGAAAGCGCCAATCCAGGCGGTAGTCCAGGGAAGGCAAGACCTCGGCGGTCGGATCCAGCGGCAGAGGCGCTTCGGCCAGACTTTCCACCTGAAGCGATTCCAATTGCACTTCCAAGCCGCCCAGTTTGACGATGGGGTTCTCCACCACCGTGCCGATGATGGTCAACACCGATTCGTTGGTCAGGCGCGAGATTTGTTCGGCCAGTTCGGGGTTGGCTTTCTTGTAAAAGGCCACCTGCACCATGCCACTGCGGTCGCGCAGGATGAGAAATTGCATCGTTTTCTGGTCGCGCAGGGTGTGCAAAAACCCTTGGATTTTGACCTTTTGGCCGATGGCCTGGGGGAGATGGGCGATAAGTGTGCGTTCCATGCAGATCACTCCTCGATAAGGATGGCATTCAAGATACAAGGCGCGGGTCTTCCGCGCTCGGGATCGGCGTCAGGTTCAGCAGGGCTTCCAGCGCCTGGTGAGGCGAAAGTTCGCGGCGCAGCAGGCGCTCCACAATGGCTTGGTAATGCCCTTGGGGCAGGCTGGCCTGCCAGCGTGCCAGCAGGGCCGCCTGCAGCATGTGATCCAGGATGTCTTTGAGCCGCGCCTGTTCACGCGCCTGCCATTGACTGCTCGCGCGCAGGTAAGCCGCGTGGGCGTGCAGGGCCTGCACCACCTCGGGAATACCCTTACCCTCAGTGGCAACCGTGCGCAGGATGGGCGGCACCCAAGCCGCGCCGGGCTGTGCCGCCGTCACCGCCCAATCCTCGGGGCGGTGGTGCCCCTGCGGGTAGCCCAGATCGAGCATACTGCGCAGAGCGCGCTCGGTCAGGTCGGCGCCGGGGCGGTCGGCTTTGTTGATGACCAATAGATCGGCGATCTCAAGCAGGCCGGCCTTGATGGCCTGAATATCATCCCCGCCGCCGGGGGCTTCGACCACGATGGTGGTATGGGCAAGGCGGGCGATCTCCACCTCGGCCTGGCCGGCGCCAACCGTTTCGATCAGGATGACCTCAAAACCGGCGGCATCCAGCGCCTGCACCACCGCCGCAGT
>CAYRUO010000044.1:0-7616 GCA_964427505.1 uncultured Thermanaerothrix sp. | reverse complement strand
CTATCCGCCCCGCGTGGCGTTCGAGCCGCCCCCTGCGCCCCCTATCCTGGCCGGGGGCGAGCCTCGTACCGTGCCCCTGAAAGGCGAGTGGTACACCTACATGCGGCGTTTCCTCACCCGCCGCCTGGCCCAACGCGAACGTGAACACGAAAAAGATGAATGTGGGCGCGACCGCCGCAAGGTGGTCATGCCCCGCCCCTACCTCGATGCTACCAGCAACTTCGCCCCCCAGATCAGCGCCCTGCGCGTAGGCGAGGCCGGTACCATCACCTTCACCGTCTGGAACGATGGCAACTACCCCGCCTGGACCTGCTACGTCGAAATCTACGAGGGCCCCGGCGGCTACACCCACCCCCTCTCCGATTATGAACTACGCGGTCGTGCCATCATCACCCTCCACCCCGGCGAAAAACGCGAGGTCACCCTGCCCTGGATGCGCCTGCGCAAAAGCGGGCGGGTGGTTGGCATCGTCTATGATCCTCTGCTCGATCCACGCGGCTTCACCGTCGTCGGGCAGTACGACCGCCACATCACCAGCGTTCACTACCAAAATTTGGAGTAGCCCCATGCCCAAGTATGCCATCCACCATATTGTGTTGAACGATGCCATTGGAGTGCTCTTGGGCGCCTCGGCGGCACCGGCGCGCACAGCCGGCGCCGAACTGGCCGCCAACATGCCCATTGCCAACCTCGGCGCGGTCGGACCGGACCTGCTCTTCTGGGCACCGGATTACGAGATTGTGGATAAGTTCTACACCCTCTATAAAAATTACGCCGAACTGCGCGATCTCTACAACACGCTGGTGCAACCCATCCGCGATATTCGTGATGCCGTGGTGGAGCCGCTGGAAGCCGCGGTGGAGACGCTGGCGCCTTCCACCGTGGCGCTCATCCGTCATCTGATCGAGGAAATGAAGGAAACCGCTGAACTGTTCAAGAAAACTGTCCAGACCGGGCTGTTTGCGGGTGTCATCACCGGCGCCGACCTGCTCACCGATGCCGTGGGCTTCCCTCATCTGGCCTCGGCGCTCTTCCAGATGTTCGTGCCGCCCCTGCAACTGGGGCAGGGCGAAAACTGCTGGTACTGGTTCGATATGCTCCACTACCGCCGCACCGGCGAATTTGGCCGCCGCCTGGTGGAAAACGCGCGCGCCGGCTCGGCGGCCCAACGCGCCTATGCCTACGGCTACCTCTCCCACATTGCCACTGACCTGGTCGGGCACGCCTATGTCAACCAGGTGGTGGGCGGGCCGTTCCGCCTGCAGGTACAGCGCCACGTCACGGTTGAAAACTGGATGGATACGTGGAAGTTCCAGCAGTACTACAACCGTGATATCAACCAGCACCTCTTGAACACCCTGGGACTGCCTACAGCACTCCCTTCCGACGTGGGCGATCTGCTCTTCAAGACCCTTCGTGATACCTATGAGAACGTGGATCACCCGCGCCGCCTGCCCGGCGATGGCTTCCTCACCCGCACCCAACTGGATGAAACCTACGAGATTTTCTACCAAGTCCTGGAACTGATGCGCGACCAGGCCGTCGAGCGTCCCGAGGAACCCTTCTCCGGGGTGACCGATATCCTCGAAGGCGCCCTGGACGACCTGCTCGAACCGCCCCCATCCCCGCCCTCTCTGCCCAGCGGCGCCTGTTCGCTGGGGGATATCCTCTCGTTCGGGCTGACCGCCAGTTCGCGTGATTGCTACGAATCGTTCTTCAAGGAACTGGCCTCCTGGCTCGAATATGTCGGTGAACTGCTGGCCTGGGCGTTCGAAACCCTGCTCGACTTGTTTGATCTCTTGCTCTCGCTCTTGCTGTCACTGCCCATCCTGGTCTTGCTGGCGATCCTGTATGCTTTGCAGTTACTGCTCTATGAGATCATGCAGATGGTGCGCACGACCCTCGCCCTGACCGGTTTCATCTACCCCATTCCCGCCGACCTCAATGACGCCCACGGGCGCAATTTGACCACCCCCTTTCAGGGTGGTTTGATCGGTTGCCAGCCCCGCCTGACCGCCGCCGGTTTGCCTACGGGCATCTATCCGCGCCTGACCAACCTGCTGGTGAGCCACTTGGTCTATCCTCCGCCGCAGGGCGAACTACCGCTCACGGTGGCCAATTTTGCCCCGCCCACCGCCGATACCACCCCTGATGCCTTCATCAACCAAGAACCGCTCAACTTAGATGCCCTGGCTGCCTATGCCGCCTCACCCTCGCCGGCGCGCACGCGGGCGCTCTACGAGCGCTGTCTGCGCATCGGCAATGCCACCCACCTCACCGCCTTCATGATCGGCACCGCCGCCGATGCCAATGCCGCCGAAAGCCTGCGTCAATTGGCGCATACCAACTGGAACCTCGACTCGGACCGCGGCTACGGCTATAAGACCTGGTTGGGCGCCCTGCCTTTTAACGTCATCCAGCCGGTAAGTGAAACCTTTGTGGAACCCAAGGTCACCCCCGGTTTGGACATCCCATGTTGAAAAAGGAGACAACCCCATGGCTGTTGAACTGTGGATAGATGACGGCAACCCCTGGTACCTCAGCCCCGATATCTGGACGGTGCCCAGCGATGACCCCAACGACCCACCGGGGGTGCCTTATGCCAATGTCTCGGCTTACGTATGGGCGCGGGTGCATAACCGCGGCACCTCGCCCGTAACCAATGCCACGGTGCGCTTCTATTGGAGCAACCCCGCCTCGGCGATCAACGACAGCACCGCCGTGCTCATCGGCCTCAGCAACGTCAGCCTGGCCGCCGGGGAGACCAAGCCGGTGCTGTGCGTGACGCCCTGGATTCCGCAGTGGGTCAATAATGGGCATGAGTGCCTGATCGCCGAAGCCTTTGCCCCTACCGATCCCCTGCCGGCGCGTTCTGCCGCCACGCCCTACAACGTCCCCGCCTGGCGGCAAATGGCGCAGAAGAACCTCACCATCGGCTACGCGATGCAAAAAATGGCCTTTTTTGTGCATCCTTTTCTGGCCGGCAACTTCGGCCAACGCGAAAAAGTCGAACTGCGCGCCCGCCGGGCGCCGCTTGATCTACTGCGCCCCCTGCTCCCCGGCCTGGGTTTGACGACCCTGCCCCACGAGGCCGAAGGGGTGGAGCGCTTTGGGGTACAACCTTACCGTTGTGGCGATCCACTGCTGGAACGCCAGCGCCCCGAGATGACCCTGACCCTGCCGCCGCGCCACCAGCAGGGGGTGGCGCTGGTCGTGCGCCTGCCCGAAAAATTTCCCCCTGAAGGCGGCGCGCTCTTCCTGGTGGAACAGATTGAAGGCGACCAGGTAACCGGCGGTGTGGGCGTGTTGATCCTGGCGGAGACGGCGCAAAAAGCACCGCCCGCAGCCGATTCCCCCGTTCAGACTCGAACCAGGAAGGTGTGAGATGCCAACCCCGGTGGCGATTCAAATCCCTTATCGTCCCTATGCGGTGTGTTTGCCCACCAATCTGATGACCCCGGATGGGTTCTTCATCGTCAACATGGGGCTGCAGTTCATCGAAGTGCAGATCACCAATGCCAGCAATACCTTGCTTAAGAATGTGCGCGTCTATATCGAGGGCATTTCGGATCCCGGCGTGGTGTACGGTTCCGGTGTGCAAACCGTGGGCGACGTGCCGGCGGGGGCATCCTTCCCGGTGCGCTTCCTGGGCAACTTTCACGATGCCACCCCCGGCACTGCCATGATCAGCCTGATCGTCGAGGCGGATGGCTTCACCTTCCGCCGTGTGCTGAAGAAACTTTTCATCACCCGCGTGGATTACCACAAACCCACCCGCACTTACAGCGTGGTCATGCCCCAGGGCACCATGCGCATCGTCATCCACCGCGCCATCGTCGGGCCGGAGAGCGAGCGCTGCAAGGAAGATCGCGGTGGGTTCATCGCCTTGATCAAAGATGTGTCCTATGAGTGGGTACCCACCCCACCCTATGAAGGGGTACGTGGGCCTTTCCCCTATGAAGACCCATGGTGGAAGATCGCCCTGGCCATCCTGGCGGCTCTGCTTCTACTCGGGGCACTGCTTTACGACTATTTCAGCGATGGCGACCTGGACGGCGGCATGGTCTCGGTCAGCGGCACCTTTGAAGAGACCGATCCTTCGGTGTCCTGTTGCACCTCGGTGAGTTCTTCGGCGACCGATACCGGCGATTGGGTTGCACGCGGCCTGTACGCCGCCGCGGGCGCCGCCGCTACCGCCGCCATTGCCTCAGACGGCCCGGATTTGCACTACCGCGGGCAAGCGGCTACCCCGCCCGGCCAGGGGGAAAAGACGCTCAGCGAGAAGGTGCGCCTGTACATCGAGTATCCCGAGGCGCCCAGCCCGGGGCGTAAGTTCCCCATTGCCGGTAAGTGGCAGTACACCCGTACCACCAACGCCAAAGTGTACACCTACGAGGCCGCCGATGAACGCGAAAACCTGCACTGGCTGGAGTCCTACGAGGTGGATGCACCCGCCGTGCACGACCGCTTGAGCGGCCCATTGGTGATCCGCGCGCGTTTCAAGAAGCCGGATGGCACTTACTACACCGGCGGTAGCCTCTACGTCTCGGCGGTGCTGGTCAGCACCTACGGCGTGGCGCGGCGGTTCGATCTCAAAGATCACGGCATGGCGTTCGATGCCAAGGCCAATGATGGCTGGTACAGCGGCGGCTACACCTTCAAGGTCGGCAATCCGGAAATGGCCGCGACCCACGCCAGTGCCGAGCGTTACGACCGCCCGGGCTACTGGTACCTTTTCGTGTTCGCCCAGGACGTCAACACCGTGCTCCAAGGCACCTCGCCTTTCGATGCCGCCCACACCATCGGCGGCTTCGTGCTCACTTCCCAACTGGAACTGAGTTTTGAGAAGCCGTGTCAACTGCGGCACGATGCCGTCATCCAGGTGGTGTAAGCCCCGCTGGCTTAAGGGAAAATCGAACCGACCCGCTACTCGGCGGGTCGGTTCGCAAAAGCGGGGAGGAAGGGAGGATAATGGCTAAGGCGCGGCTTGCTGTTGCAAGTGGCGCACGTAATTGACCACATCCCAGCGCATGGTGGGGTCGGGCAGGTTTTCGATCAGCGCGGGCATACGCCCCTCGATGCCGTTGGTGATGGTGAGGAAGATGGCGCCGTCACTCAACTGGCGCGCGTTGGCATCCGGCGCCACCAAATTAGCCGGGGGATAAACCACCAGGAAGCCGGAAAACGAGCCGTTTCCCTTGCCTTCGGGGCCGTGGCACAGCGCGCAGGCCACATCGTAGTAGGCCTTGCCGCGCGCCAGCGAGGCTTCATCGGCGGGCACGGGATTGCTCGGCGCGCCCAGTTCGGGGATGTAAGCCGCACCCTGCACCGGCACCGAGCGCGGCGGCAGGGGCAGTGGATCTTCCATCGCACGGTAAGAGGGCTGAATCTCCATCAGGCTGATCCAGTCAATCTTAATAATGTCGTAGGTGAAGAGCAGGCCAATCGCCAACGGGCTGGCCAGGATCACCAGGACGATGAGCAACCGCTTCATCACGGCCATAGGCGTTCCTCCTCCACGTTGTGCACGATCTCTGCCCCCAGCGCTTGCAGTGCGGCATGCACGGCGTCCTCGGCTTGGGCGGGACTGCTGAAGAGGATGCCGATGTGCCCATCACTGACCTTGGGGTGATAGCCGCGCGGCCCGAATGAGGGCGAAATGGTTTCGACGAAGACCCCGATGAAGGTGCTGATGAGCAGCCCCAACATGGTCAGTTCAAAGATAACCACGATCGAGGTCGGGATGGGCTGGAAGGGCATGGCGGCGACGCGGATGGGGTACAGCAGGGGCGTGCCGAAGGACAGGAACACGGCAACCAAAAAGCCCACCACCGCCCCGGCCAGGCCGATGCGCCCGATGGTCGTCCAGGTCATCGGGCGGCCCAGGATGCGCTCGGAATAGGGGATGCCGGAGATGACCGAGATGTCGCGGTCGCTCACGCCCAGCGTACGCAGGCGGGCGATGGCCTCGGCGGCATGGTCAATCTCGGTCTCCTTGAACAATGCCAGGTGAACAACGTTGGCACCCATAATGCCTCCTTCACTCCAATTCGGTTACACTGGGCACTTCGGCCTTGCCCACGCGGCGCAGGGTGTGCGCCATTTGGCCTTCCTGCACTTCCCACACCGGCACCAGCGGGATCAGCCGCGAGGCCAGCAGATAAAGCAGCAGGAAGAGGGCAAAGGTGCCGATGACAATGCTGATCTCGGTCGGGCGCGGGGTGTACACGCCCCAATCGAAGGGCATGCGCTGGTGGCCCAGAGTGAGCGGGATGATGGTGTAGCGTTCGGCGTACATGCCGACGTTGATCAGCAGGGTGATGATAAACATCGCCCAGGGGGTGCGGCGGATGGTGCGGTTCCACAGCGTCAGCCAGGGGATGACGATATTGCAGATCAGCATCAGGTACCATACCCAGGCCGCTGGCCCGGTGGCGTGGAAGGTCAGGATACGCCGCGCCGTCTCCTCGCCCCCGTACCAGGTGAGCAGGTAATCGTTGAAGAAGAAGTACGCCCACGCCATCGAGAAGACCAACAGCAACTTGCCCAGGGCGTCAAAATGTTCCTTGCGGATGAAGTAATCCATGTGCACCATTGTACTGCGCAGGACGAAGAGGATGCTCACCACTGCCGCCACGCCGGAAAGGATGGCGCCAATGATGAAGTAAGGGCCGAAGATGGTGGAGTGCCACCCGGCGACCACCCCCACCGCAAAATCCCACGAGACGATGGTGTGCACCGAAAACATGACCGGGATGATGGCAAAAGCGAAGATGTTGATCGCGCGGCGCAGGCGGTGCCATTCGGCCTCGGTGCCGCGCCAGCCCAGCGCCAGCAGGCGATAGACGGCGTGCCGCCAACCGGTGGTGCGGTCGCGTGCCATGGCCAGGTCGGGCACCAGCGGCAGGTAAAGGTAGATGGTACTGCTGAGCAGGTAGGTGGTGATGGCTAAGAAGTCCCACACCAGGGGCGAGCGGAAGTTCGGCCACAGCCAGCGCGCGTTCGGGTAGGGGATCAACCAGTAGAAGACCCACACCCGTCCGAGGTGAATGAGCGGGTAGAGCGCACCGGCAGCCAGCGCGAAGGTGGTCATCAACTCCGAGGCGCGGGTGAAGGGGCGGCGGAATTCGGCCTTGAAGACGCGCAAAATGGCCGAGACGAACGTCCCGGCGTGGCTGATGCCGATCCAGAAGACGAAGGTGACGATGAACACGCCCCAGAAAACCGGGCGGCGGATGCCGGCCAAGCCCATGCCGGTGAGGATCATGTTGCCCCAGGCGCCGAAGAGACACACCAGCACCACCAAGGCCAGCCCGATCACCCAGGCCCAGTAGCCGCGCGAGGTGGTGGTCATGGCTTCCATGACCATGCGGTTCATCTCCTCGCGCGGGCGGGGATCGAACATCAGGTGCTCACGCGGGTCTTCTTCGGCTTGGGCCAGCGGCAGAGGGGTTTCCAGAGATTTCGATTCAACCGCCATGGCTTCCTACTCCTTTCAGGTAGGTGACACGGGGCAGGGTGCCCAGTTCTTCCAGCAGGTGGTAGCGGCGTTGGTTGCGCGCCATCCGGCTGACGCGGCTCTCCGGGTCGCTCAGGTCGCCGAAGACGAGGGCTTC
>CAYRUO010000043.1:0-7621 GCA_964427505.1 uncultured Thermanaerothrix sp. | reverse complement strand
TGCCGCATCCCAGGTCGAGCACGCGCGCCCCTGCGGCCAGGCGCAGTCCGGCCACCGCCTGCCGCCGCCAAGCCAGGTCAAACCCGCCCGTAATCACACGGTTGGTCAGGTCATAGCGCGGGGCAATCTGCCCAAACATGCGGCGGATGCGCGCGGCGCGCTCCGCAGGATCGGAATTAGTCCTCATTGCTCACGGGCACCCAGGCCAGGATGGTGGTGCCGGCGCCGGGCTCGGAGATGATTTCGACCTCACCCCCGGCTTGGCGGGCACGGGTTTGCATGTTCGAGAGGCCATGCCCGATGGACTGGCTGACCTTGGCCGGGTCAAAGCCGCGCCCATCATCGCGCACTTCCAGCAGAACGCGGTCGGGGGTCTTCCACACCGAGATCGCGACATGGCGGGCACGGGCATGCTTGGCGATGTTGGCCAGCGCTTCCTGACAAATGTGGAACAACGCCACCGCTTGCAGTTCGGGCAGGCCGGCCAGATCATCTTCTGGGCCCTGTAAATCCACGTTCAGCAGGGTGTTGGCATGAAATTCCTTGACCAGGCGGCGGATGCCCTGCATTAGGGTCTCGTTTTGGAGTTGGCGCGGGCGCAGGTCGAGGATATAGGCGCGGATATCGCGGATGGTACTGTCAATATCGCGGATGGCCTGCTCAATGCGCTGAAGTGCCGCCTGTGGGTCTTGGTGGATCAACAGGCGGGCATGTTCCAACGTCAACCCCACGGCATAGATGGACTGAATCACGCCATCGTGCAGGTCCATGCCGATGCGTTCGCGCTCTTCCAGGATCGCCAGGCGGCGGCTTTGCACATTCAAGCGCACATTTTCAATCGCCAACCCGATCCAAGAACTGATGGTTGCCAGGAACTGCATTTCGAGTTCATCCAGCGGGCGGGCGTGGCGGCTGGCCACGCACAGCACCCCCAGCACGCCCTGGCGGCCACGGATAGGTAGGCAGGCCACCTGGCGGAAATTCTGCAGCAACACCTGCGGGTGCACGCCCTGCCCGTCGGGCGGAGCAGGCGAGAAGACGACCGGCTGATCACGCTTAGCCACCTGGCCGACGATGCTCTCGCCGAGCGTAAACTCGTCGCGCTGCCAGAGCGCTTCCACCATGGAGCCGCGGTGGAGCATGCGCTGCAAGGTGCGCCCGCCTTCCTGACGCAGATACACTTCCCCTACTTCTAATTGTAGGTAATCCAAGACCTGGGTGAGGGCTTTATCCAGAATCTGATCAATATCCGATGAGGTCGCCAAGGTTGAGGCCAGTTCATTGAGCAATGCCAGGTTCTCATTGCGGCGGGTGAGGATGCGGTCGCGCTCGACCAGTTGGCGGTAGATGCGCGCGTTGGTGATCGCCACCGCGGCGTAGGCCGCCAGCATCTCGATCAGTTGCTCGTCCTCTGCGCTGAACTCCGGCGCATCGCGCTTGTTGGTAAGGTAGATCTGCCCCAACTGGCGGTTGCCCTGACGGATGGGCACGCCCAGGAACGACCTCATGAAGGGATGATGGGGGGGAAAGCCCACACTGCGCGGGTCGCTGGTCACATCGGCCAGGCGGATGGGCTTGTCACTGCGCATCAGCGCCCCGATCAGCCCCAAACCGCGCGGTGGGTGCGCCATGCGGCGGATCTCTTCTTCGCTCATCCCTACCGGGATGAAGGCTTCCAGTTCGCCGTTGGCGCCGATTACCCCTACAGCGGCATATTGGGCGTTGACCTGCTCGCAAGCCAGGCGGGCGATCTTCTCCAACAGCGACTCTAAGGAGACATCGCGCACTAATTCCAAACTGGCGCGATGCAGCGCCAGCAATCGTTCTTCCAATTGTTCCCGCGTTAGATTGGCTGTGCTCATACGATTCCTTTGGCTTTCACTATTTTACTGGTCATTGTCCGTTTTCGTCAACTTTGTTACCCTATTCACAAAGCCCCTGCCGCCACGAACGGGCTATCTTCAAACCCCCTTCGCCACGTCTTCATAAATTCTTCACACCCTTTTGCTATCCTTTGGGCTGCAAGATAAGACAATACCCTTTGATAAACGGAGGTCACTGGTATGAGCAAGAATGTTCTATTATTCGGATTGGGTGCCTTATTGGTGGTGGGATTACTCTTCGGAAGCGTCGCTTGGGTGTATGCCCAAGCCCCGACACCGACCACTCCCCCCTCAACCGATAGCACCACCCCCACTGCACCCGGCTGGGGCTGGGGACGGCACGGCTGGGGTATGATGGGCGGACGAGGTATGATGGGCGCATGGGGCGGCTACCTGCAGGATGAAATGCTGACCGCCCTGGCCAATAAACTGGGAATGAGCGTGGATGATCTTAAAGCCAAGATTCAGGCCGGCACCACCCCGGCGCAGATCGCCCAGGAAAAGGGCCTAACCGCGGCGGAGTTCCGCACCCTGATGCAGGAAGCACGCAATGAAGCCCTCGACCTGGCGGTGCAGAACGGCAAACTGACCGCCGAGCAGGCCGAGCAAATGAAGCAGGGTACCTGGGCTTTGGGTTCGTATCTCAAAGATACTTTCTTGGCCACACTGGCCGAGAAACTAGGCCTGACCACCGATCAACTGCAAGCCAAGATTGATGAAGCCCGCAGTGCCACCCTGGATCGTGCCGTCCAGGAAGGTAAACTGACCAGCCAGCAGGCCGAATGGCTGAAGCAAAACGCCCCGCAGGGCGGTGGCTTCGGTTGGGGCTGCCACGGTGGACGAGGTTGGGGCTGGTAATCCTTAGGTTGAACCAACCCCCACGCGTCACCCCCGCTGACGCTGCAAGAGCGGCTGCCGTACCTCCGGCAGCCGCTCGCGGTTAATGTCCTTCCTTACACTTCTGCAAAGCCAGTGAGGGGTGTGCTTGACACCAACCGGGGGCTGTGCTAAATTAGTAAACGTCAAACTCGCTTCCCCGTTATCCGTGTGAATTTTTGTATCAAAGGAGTTGCCGCCTTGACCAAGTCTCGCACTCAACTCATGGTGGAGCGGTTACGCGAACTGCAGGCGTCCTCGCCCGATATCGAAGCCTCGGCGGTGGTCAGCCTGGATGGGCTGACGATTGCCTCAGCGCTCCCCCAGGGCGTAGAAGAGGATCGCGTCTCGGCTATGTCGGCGGCGATGCTCTCACTGGGTGAACGCATCGCCAATGAATTGGGGCGGGGAGCCCTAGATCAGGTGTATATCAAGGGCCAGAAGGGCTATGTGGTGCTGATGTCGGTCGGTGAAGAAGCCGTGCTCACCGCCCTGGCGCGCGAACAGGCCAAACTGGGCCTGATCTTCCTGGATATGCGCCGCGCTGCCGAAGACCTCGCTAAGTTGATCTGAGCCCCGACCATGGAAGCGATCCCGAAAAGCGGTTATTACTACCCGAATAAGATCGCCCGCATCGCCCTGCTGGCGCTCGAAGACGTGATGGGAAAGAACGGCGTCAACGCGATCCTCAACCTGGCCAACCTGCAGCACCTGATTGATAACTACCCCCCGGATAACCTGGAACGTCAGTTTGATTTTGCCGACTTCTCGGCCATCAACGGCGCACTGGAAGAGATGTACGGCCCACGCGGCGGCCGTGGGCTGGCCCTGCGCGCCGGACGGGCAACCTTCCAAGACGGCCTGCGCCATTTCGGCGCCCTGGCCGGCGTGGGCGACCTGGCCTTTAAGGTCCTGCCACTGCAGGCCAAACTGCGCATCGGCCTGCCGGCAATGGCCAAGATTTTCAGTACCACCAGCGATCAATATTCCACAGTTGAGGAAAGAGATACCCACTTCATCTACACCATCCACCGCTGCCCGGTGTGCTGGGGACGCAAGAGCGACCGCCCCGATTGTTACATGGCGGTCGGCCTGCTCCAGGAAGGCCTGAAATGGGTCTCGGGGGGACAGGAATTCCGCGTCAATGAATCCAAGTGCGTGGCGATGGGCGATGCGGTGTGTGAGTTTGTCATCTTCAAAGAGCCGCTTGGCTGAACATGAGCGAGACCCCTTCCACGCTGTTGATTATCGAGGATGATCTGGACGTGGCCGAGATGCTGGCCACGTTTTTCACTGCGCAGGGCTACCGCGTGTTGACTGCCAATTGGGGCGAAGATGGGGTGACCACGGCTACCGAGCAGATGCCTCATCTGGTCATCCTGGATATCCGCCTGCCCGATATTGATGGCTTTGAGGTTGCGCGGCGTCTGCGGGCGCAGCGACGCACCCGCCACATTCCGATTATCTTCCTGACCGAAAAACGCGAGCGGCGCGATAAACTGCACGGTTTGCAACTGGAAGCCGATGACTATATCACCAAACCTTTCGATATCCGCGAACTGGGGCTGCGGGTGCGCAACACCTTGCAACGGGCCCAACGCGAATCGCTGACCCACGCGGTAACCGGCCTGCCGCAGGGCGCACTGGTGGATGAGGCGCTGGCGCAGTGGCTGGCCGCTCAACCCGCCCCGCCGCTGTGGGTGGTCGGACTGCGCCATCTGGACACCTTCCGCGAGGCTTACGGCTTTATTGCCGCCGACGATGCCCTGCGCGCCGTGGCGCTTCTACTTGGGCGGCAACTCTCCCCTGGCACGGAGGACACGGCTTTTCTGGGTCATCTCGACACCACGGTATGGGTGTTGATCGGCGCGCCCGAAGCCAAAAGCGGCTTCGGCGAGCGCCTTACGCGGCAGTTAGAACAAGCCCTGCGGCTCTTTTACCGCAGTGATGACTTGGATGCCGGGCGCTTTGAAGGGGCGCGTCTGGATGTGGTGGTCAAACCCTATACCCTGTCAACAATCCCGGCTACCGTTACCGCCTTGCGCACGGCTTTGTTGGGGCTGATGGAGACCGATAACGCATGAGAATCACCCTGGTTATTCCCACCTACAACGAAGCCGAAAACCTGCCTCGCCTGGCCGAAGCCCTGTTTGATCTCCCCCTGCCCGAACTGCGCCTGCTGGTGGTGGACGATGCCAGCCCCGACGGCACCGGACAGATCGCCGAGGGGCTCAACGCGCGCTGGCCGGGGCGGGTGCGTGTCCTGCACCGCGCGGGCAAACTCGGCCTGGGTACGGCCTATATCCAGGGTTTTCGCCTGGCGATGGACGAGGCTGATGCCATCGGGCAGATGGATGCCGATTTCTCGCACCCGCCGGCCAAGGTGGTGGAACTGGCGGCGGCGCTGGAGACCTGTGATCTGGCGATCGGATCGCGCTACGTGCCCGGCGGCTCGCTGGACGAGCGCTGGCCGTTCTGGCGGCGCTGGCTCTCGGGGTTCGGCAACGCCTACGCGCGCACCATCCTCAACCTCCCGGTGCGGGATGCCACCGGGGGCTTCCGCCTGTGGCGGCGCGAGGCACTACAGCGTTTACCCCTCGAACGTGTGCGCTCGAACGGCTACGTTTTCCAGGTAGAGATGGCCTACCTGGCGCACCTGCACGGGCTGCGTATCCGCGAAATTCCGATCCATTTTGCCGACCGGCGCTGGGGGCAATCCAAGATGAACCTGCGTATCCAGATCGAAGCCGCCTACCGCGTATGGCTATTGCTGGGCCAGTACGCCGATGTGCGGCGACAACAAGGGCTGATTCAGCGCAAATCGCCCTCGCGTTAGCCTTCCATGTGATGATATGCCCGAAGTAAGCGCCCCCACTCTTCCAAACTGAGCGTCTCGGCGCGGCGGCGGGGGTCAATCTCGGCCTGCCGGAGCAAGGTTTCGACTTGCGTGGGCGGCCAACCCAACCCGGCCGCCAGGGCATTGCGCAGAGTCTTGCGGCGCTGGGCAAACGCCGCCTGCGCCAGGCGGAAAAAGATCGGCAAGTCCTCTGCCGGCAAACGCGGCTGGGGGTATAAATCCACCCGCAGGATGGTCGAATCCACCTTAGGCGGGGGGTAGAATGCACCGGCCGGGATGCGCCCAACCGGGCGCGGTTGGCCATAGACCTGCACGCTGAGCGCCAGCAGACTCAGCGCGCCCGGCGCGGCGCAGATGCGTTCGGCGACCTCCCGCTGTACCGTCAGCACCAGGCGCTGGGGGCGCACCGTGCCCTCCAACAGGCGGCGAATGAGCGCCGACGTGATATAGTAGGGGATATTCGCCACCACCAGCAGGGGATCGGCGTCCGCCAGCCAGGGCGTCAGGTCGAGGGTGAGGATGTCACCTTGGAGCAGGGTGACGTTGTCCGTCCCTGCCAGCACCTCGCGCAGTAACGGGATCAGCCGCCCGTCCAGTTCCACCGCCACCACGCGCCGCGCCGCGCAGGCCAGGTAACGCGTCAGCGTGCCCAACCCTGCCCCAACTTCCAACACCGTGGCTTGAGGGGGAATTTCTGCCGCGGCAACGATGCGCTGCAAGATGTGGGGGTCGTAGAGAAAGTTCTGCCCCAGCGACTTCTTGGGTTGCAGGCCGTGCTGGCGCAGCAACTGCGGCACATTGAGCGGTGGCAGTGTTACGGCAGAATCCATGGGATGGCACTCGGCACCGGGGTGAGAAAATAGACCGTCACATACTGATGCCAGGGCTGGTAGTCATCATCGCTATAGCCCAGGTCAATCCAGTAACGCCCGGGTATGCCTCCACCGACATCGGCCACCACGCCGATGCCGTAGCCGGGCACGTACAGGCGCTGGCCCAGCATCCAGGAATACCAGGCGCGGGTCACGGCGATGATGCCGTGCTGAAGGGGCAGTCCGCTGGCGGTCGCGCTTGAACAGCGGGAAACGCCCAAGCGGCAGGGGGAGTAGGACGTGGCGTAGACGGTCACCGCGCGCCAGTATTCCAGTGTGCCCTGCGGGGTTTCCAGGGTGCGGATGACCACTTTGGTGCCGTAGCCCATGCGCTGGGGTTTGGGTTCTTTGGCCACCCAGCGCGCTTCTACCGTTCGTCCCACTTCCTGCCCATCTTCGTAGCGCACACGCAAGCGCGAGACCTCAATGCCGTATTCGCCGGGCGTGATGACCCGGCGTTGATCTAACTCGGTTTCGGGATCGGGCTCATACTCATTCTTGAAGGGCAGTATCTCTTGTTCCAAGATCACGTCCTCACGCACGCGCACCACACGGATGCGACCATCCGCCGGCACAGGCTGATCCTCCGTGGGCTGGCTGTAATCCAGACCTTGCAGGGCAATGCCGGCGGCTGCCAGGGCATCACCCACCGTGGCGGCGGCACTGCGCAGGGTCAGGGTTTGGCCATCTGCTTGGATTTGGAGCAGGCGCGCCCGCCGCACCGTCACCGCCAGGTCAGGGGTGAGCGGCGTCTCCGGCGGGGGGCTGATTTGATCCCCGGGGTTTAGATCGAGCGCGCACTCGGCCAGCGCCTCGCCCAGGGTGAGCGCCGCCGAATAGCACACCCCGCTCTCCCCATCGGCCTGCCAATGGATGGGCACAGCACGGCGCACATCCAAGTGATAGGCCGCGGCAGGGGGCAAGGGCTGATAGGGGTCAATCCTCTGTCCGTCTCGGTAAACGCGGTCGCCGGGGAAGAGGCGCACGCCGGCCTGCTCGAGCAGGTTGGCCGGGATGCGCTCGGCACTGCGAAGTGCAATGCCCTGGTGCTCTGGCCAGAGCGCCAGGGTCACCGGGCGGGCGCGCTCTAGATCCAGCGCGCCCTGCCACCAGGGCGCCCACAGCGGGCGTGC
>CAYRUO010000042.1:0-7669 GCA_964427505.1 uncultured Thermanaerothrix sp. | reverse complement strand
TGCTGTTGGGGGCATTGCAGTTACTGCCGGCGGCGAAATTGGTGCCGTAGGCCGAATTGTAGGCGGCCTGCCCGACGATAATCGGGTGCTGGCCGGCTTCGAACACGCCGGAGCCGTCTGCTTTATGCCGGAAGGCATCTTGCAAAGCGGCCAAGTTGAAGGCCGGCGCCGGGGTGCCGACGATCCTGACCTGCATCACGGTGCGGGTATTGGGGCCATAGCCAGGGACGATGGACGCCGCGCCGTTCGGGCTCAAATCCGGGGCGCCGGTGTAGTAATCGTAACTGGGCACGCGCGCCGGGAAGGCGGCCGGGGCATCGTTATACAGGATCAGGGTTTTACCGGCGAACTGGGAGAAATCCACGATCACGTCGGCGCGTTCAGCGGGGGCCAGCAGTAAGGAATGCTGGTCAACGTTGCCCACGTCAAACCGGGTTGGATCGGTGATCCAGGTTGTGACCTGCTGGCCGTCAATAACCACCGGGGCGGGGAGGAAACCACCCTCGGTGCCAATCTGGATCCAGTCTGGGCCGGGGGGACTAATGGCCGTGTCGGGAGTGGGGAAAACGTTCGGGTCGGTTTGAGCGGCAGCCAGTTCAGCCGCGTTGAAGGCCACCTCGCTCTCGGTGCCGGTGGTGGGGTCGGCAATGTACCACTGGAGGTTAAAGAAACGATCATTCGCGGCATTCAAGATGCGCAGGCGGTAGGATTTCGCTTCCAGCGTCACGGTGGGATAGGCGACGCCGTTAACAAGAGGGGTATCGTTGAACTGCTCCATGCCCGCCGAGATGTTGGGCGTGCCGGGGATCTGCTTGGGTTCACAGTAAGGATCCGTCTGGTACTGCCACGTGGTTGGATCATCCAGGTTGCAGTTAGGGTCATAATAGGGGTTATCAATGGGCCCATGCATCGGATTGGCGGCCAGAACCAAGGACCGTACATCCAACGCCCGTAGGCGCTCATACCGCTGGGATCGCCGGGGTTTTGGGCCGGCATATACACGTGGTGATACCAGAGATCACCATAACTGCCCCAACGCGATTTATCCCAGGTGGGATCCTGACCATATCGGACAACCTTGTTCGTATTGGGATCAACCGTGTTGTATAACTGCCAATCTTCGGGCACGAATGTCTTATCCTGGATGATAAGCGGAATACCTTCACCCAACGCGGCAAAGGGGCCATCTGGGCCAAACAAGCGCTGTTCTACCTCATCGGTGATCAGATAGCCAGCGGCTTCGCCCGCATACACATTCAAGCGAGTAATGCCCCAGGAATGATCGTGGTAGAACATCAGGCGCGCACTTTGCTGATTGGTATAGTAGAAGGTCATACAACCATCGTCGGCGGCACCGCACACATTCATATCCGGCACGTTCGAGACGCTGACGCCCTGCGGCCACATTGTGTTTTCCCCCGCCGGGGTGATCCACTGGTGAGGGGTGCCATCACTGATCCAAGGACTGATTCCACCGTGCAGGTGCAGCGTTGCCCGATTATCCTTAAAGCAGTCGGCACCTTTCGGATACTGGCTGCACATTGGGTTACGGATCATGTCCATCACCGAGCCCTCATCCACCGGGGCCGCCATGTTCATCGGAACCATACCCGAACCCATGATGGTGGAGTCTACCGGGAGGAACAAGTCGCCATCCGAACCCGTTGGTAGAAGGTTGTGGAAGACGATGCGAACCGGTTTGTTCTTTTGCGCAATGATGATAGGGCCAAGGTACTGCGGGGGCGTCACCGCAAACCACGAGGTGGCTTGGAGGGTGCCATCACGCAGTTCGTTCGTCACCGGGACATGCTGGCTGATGGCGGCATTTCCAGGGGTCTCCAACTGCACATAACCGCGCACCAGGGTATCGGGCAGGCTGGAAGAGAAGGATGTGCGATACTGCACCAGGCCGATCACGTATTCATCTGCTTCGACGCCGTTGTACACTTTCTTTTCGGGTACCGCCACCGGGAGATATTTGCCGGTCGTTGGGCAATCGGGTGGGACACATAGGCCGGGCAGTCCGTCCACAAACTTCTTGATGCCGGGAGTGACATAGCCGGTTCCGGGATTCGTCACATTGATGGCCGTAATCGAGCCGGTGGACGAAAAAATGGCGGCAGCTAGGGCGCCGCTACCGGTTCCGGGTGGTGTGTCGGTAATGGTCACGGTTGGCTCTGCGGTATAGCCCGTACCAAAGGTGATCAGTTGAACACTTTGGATGGAAATGGTCGCCGTCACCGTGGCCGGGGTTTCTCCCGAACAAGGGGATTCAACGGTGCAATTATGAAGGGTGACCTTAGGCGCCGCAGAATAACCGGAACCGGGGTTATCCACAATCACCTGGGCAATGCCTCCCGAAGCGTTTAGGGTGGCATGGCCAGTGGCTCGCGTACCGTTAGGATCCTGAGGCAAACTGAACTCCACGGTAGGGAAAGTATAGCCAGAGCCGGGATCGTTCACACTTACTGAATCAACCCCGCCATAAGCAATCGCGGTGGCATCGGTCGTTGCACCGCCGCCAGTGATGGTCACCACCGGGGCGGTATAACCGGCGCCCGCCGCGGTCACCGTGATGGCAGTAATGACGCCGGAGGTATCAATGACTGCATCGGCAGTGGCGCTGTTACCCAACCCGGTAATGGCGACCGTGGCGGTCGTATAACCGCTACCGGGGGTAATGACATTGATGGCCGAAATAGCACCCGTCTGAGGATCCACCACGGCCTCGGCGGTGGCACCAGTGCCATCACCGGAAATGCTCACCATGGCGCGGGCTTCGCGCAGTGGGCTGAGCGCCCAATTTGGGTTAGGGCCAAAGTAGTGTGGAACTTGCGTCTCATCCGTAGGGTTCGCGGGCATCGCGAAGGCAAGGCTACTGCTCCCCATAAAGGCTGAAATCAGCAGGATGAAAGCCAGCACCACGTTGAGGGTTTTATACCTGTTCATCTGTTACTCCTTTTTTCTAACAAACAGAATCTTTCTGTTGGTGGGTTGACCAAATAGTCCTAAAGTCACGTCATACTCCCTCCTTGGATTCAAGAGTCTAAAATTGAGATAAGATCCGATAATTGGCCCACCCAAACCTTTTGCTTGTTAAAGACATCCACGGTGAGACTTTCTGGGATCATTGAAACTACTCTGATGTTGGGTTGCTCTTTCAAGAGCAGGGTCAATTCACGGGTGGTATCGGTACATGGATCGAGCAGGATGACGATATCGGGATTCAGTCGTTTCACCGCTTGGGATAAAGAATCCGCATCACCATGACCGGTGATACGGACGACTTTCCATCTCCTTTGAGCAGACAGAAATGAGGATACCTCTGCGGCTAAGGCATCATTACACCCCCAAAGGAGAATCACCTGCGTTTTGGAGCACGGACTCGGCTTGGGTTTCTTTGATCCTCTCGCCAAAATGCCCGTGATAACCATCTCTCCAAGCGGGCGGACCATTGGATACACCCGGCGAGTGACTAAGCCTGGATTAGATAGATTGGCCCGCGGTGAACATCGCGGGTTCCAGGACAATCGGTCACCAATGATGATAAATTCACGAGCGAGTAACCGCATGAGGACCTGCACCTCGGGTTGAGCGGCCAACCTTGTCTTGCTCTGTGCTTGTAATGCCGTCAACAAATGGTGAATGTCCCTTCCCAAGCCAAGGGCTTCCTCTTGAATCTCCGCATCCGATAACTCAAGCGGCAAATCCGGCCGCTCCGATTTATAGCGTTCGTACCAGTGAGGCAGTGCGTTGGCACTTAACCAGTGGGGATCGGTGGCTACCAGAGCACTTAATGCGGTTTTCATCGCCCGCTTGAGTTGAACAAAGTGATTGAGATGGCAAACTCTGGAAATGACCTTCTCGGCGGTGAGTGTTTTTTCTCGGATCGAAAACAAACCGGTTTTTCTTAATGCCCTAAGCATGTGCGCGAATTCGCGCATAGCCTGTGTTGAATAACGCAGGAATGCTCGGAACTTGCCTATTTGAGCCGATGAGAATCCCGGATGCTTGTGGGGTAAATGGAGGGCATAGCGCCAATCCGACCGCTGGGAGGTGGCTTGTGCGGTAGTCCAATCGTCCAGGTTCTCGGCATATTGGAAGGCCGTGATCAAGCCCAGACGAAAAACGGTATCCTCATCTACACTGGCAGTGGGATCAAGCAGTGCGGGATGAAGTGCAGCACGTATCTTTTCGTAGTGTTCACCGATGAACAAATAGGCTTGCTCAAGATTAAAGCCCCGCCCGGTTTCTTCAGACATACGAATTGGTTCTCCTAAAAGAAAAGCCCTCAAAATAACAAACCGCCTGTTTCATCATAGAGAAAAACAGGCGGCTTGTAATCCGTATATTTGGGTATTTTTAGGTGGTATTTAATGAGGGCTTAATCTACGTATTCCCTCCGTAGAAATTACGCAAACGATATTTTACCCACCCGGTGCGGGGAGATTTCACAAGAATACCCTAGATCAGCCCATGTTCCTCGGCATAACGAGCCAATTCGATCCGGCTGTGCAAGTTGAGTTTCTCCATTAAGTTGGCGCGGTGGGTTTCCACCGTGCGGGTGCTGATATGGAGCATGGCGGCAATCTGCCGATTTGTATATCCGCGGGCGATCAGGCTGAGGATTTCTTTCTCGCGCACGGTGATCGGTTCGGTATATCTCTGCGCGGGGGGTGGGGTAGGACGATCGGTTGACATGATCAAACGCATCATAGAAGGATGAACGTAGATCATTCCCCGCCACACCGCATAGATGGCATCAATGAGTTCAGATTCAGCCGCGCGCTTAATGATGTAACCCGCCGCGCCGGCCTGCAAATAGGCTTGGATTAAAGCGCTGTCTTCATGCATCGTTAGGATCAAAATGCGCGTGTTGGGCATCGTTTCAACCAGTCGGCGGGTGATTTCCAGCGAGTTCGATTCGGGCATACTGATGTCTAATAGGACCACGTCTGGCCGTGTTTGCTCTGCACACCAGATAGCCTCTTCGCCGTTGGCGGCTTCACCTACGACCTCCAAATTGGGGTCAGCGGAGAACAGGGTTTTCAGTCCCGCCCGCAAGAGGCGGTGGTCATCAACAATCAAGATACGGATGGCCATGGCACCTCCAGGAGAACGGTTGAGCCTTTTCCAGGGGTGCTTTCAATGGTTAGTCGTCCGCCGAGCATCAAGGCCCGTTCGCGCATCCCAAGCACCCCGAGATGATCCACAAATGGCGTTTGAGGGTCAAACCCAACCCCATTATCCTCTACCACTACAATGATCCTATCGTCATAGCGTTCGAGCAGAACATCCACGCGTGTCGCTTGTGCATGGCGGACGATGTTGGTCAAACTTTCTTGCACAATGCGATAAATGGCGGTTTCCATGTCATCGGGCAGGCGCTCAATCGTGCCGATGGTTTCAAATTGGATGGTCAGGTGGTGTTGCGCGCTAATGGTCTCGACGTGTTGGCGCAGCGCAAAGGCCAAGCCCAGATGATCAAGGGTGGATGGACGCAGGTTAACCGCCAAGCGGTGCAGGTTCTCAATGACGCTGTTGGTGGCTTGTTTCAACTCTCGGCAGTGGTGCAGGACGGCCCTCTGATCCCCGCTGTCCAGTTCCAACTGATGCAAACCGAACATAATCGAAGTCAGTGCTTGTCCGGCGTCATCGTGGAGTTCGCGGGCAATGAACTGCCGCTCTCTCTCTTGGGTTTCGACCAGTCGTTGTGCCAGGGCTTGTAAATGGGCGCGGTTATCTCGCACCTGCTCGAACAGCCAAGCGTTGTGAATCGCAAACGAAGCCTGCCTTGTCAGCGCAACCACCCATTGGATTAATTCTGGGGTGAAGAACCCCGGACACTCATGTTCCAAGAGACACAGCCCAATCACCTGTTCACCGGCGCGCAGGGGAATGGCCAGCCAGCTGGCCACGGATGGGATGTCTTGAAAGATAGTCTCACTGGGGGTTAGATGGGCATCCTGAACACAATAGTACTCCCCACTTGCCAATACCTTATAGAAAAGATGAAAGTCGCTTAATTCAAAGCGCTGGCCTGCCAGGCGCACTGAGGCATCCCAAGTCTCTTCACCGCGCGCAAAGCGCACGGTTAAATTGTCCTCGTCTTCGAGCAGAAGGATGTGAGCACTGCAAAAAGGCACGAACTTGAAGAGGCGGTCCAACAGGATTTCGAGCACGCTATGGGTGTCAAGTGAACCCGAGAGGGCCTGCATGGATTCTCGCAGGATCTCGGCTCGCTCGCGCTCGTGGATTTCGGCCTGATAGAGGCGTTGGATTTCTTGCTGGCTCTGGATTAACGCTTCTTCGGAACGGATTCTGGCGGTAATATCATGGGCTTCATAGATGATCAAGGAAACATGGCCCTGATCATCCAACAAGGGCTTGAAGGAAATATCCAGAATGGCCCGCTCACCAGAGGCGGCGATCACTTCTCGTTCGCACTGTACCACACAACCTTGGGCGGATTGCGCGACAGCCCGGCTCAATGCTTCGCCGGCCTCGGCTTGGGCTTCAACAGACGCGCCCCACCACGGCATCTGCCAGAAAGGCGTTCCGGTGACGGCTTCAGCGGAAAGGCCGGAAAACTCAAGCGTGGTTTGGTTCAACAGCAGTGTATTCCCCTCGGCATCCAGCAGAGCCATGTGCTGAAAGGTCTGGTTGAAAACCGCCCGAAAGCGCCGTTCGCTCTCGGCCAGGGCGATTTGGGTTTGCTTGCGGGAAGTCACATCATTGAGCACCAACAGCAGTTCGACGACCCGGTCATTCGTATCCTTGATGGGCAATAGGCTCCAATCCCAATAGGTGATCCCGCGTTCCGGGTTGTTGGCGTATTCAAACGGTTTGTCGGTATAGGTAACGGCCTTACCCGACCGGACCACCGCTTCAAATATGGCTCGGTTTTCAGCATCGGGGAACAGGTCGAAGTGGTTTTTACCAACATAGTAAGTGGGATCGTGTTCATCGGCGTCGGCGTAGGCCGGGTTGACCCGCAGGAAGTTAAAATCCGCGTCCAGGTAAGCGATGAGGCGGTCTTTAATGGAGAAAAAGCGTTCCAGGACTTGATGTGACCACAGTAGAGCCTGGTTGGTTTGGCGGTGGTGTTCAATTTCACGGGATAAGGGTCGCACGATAAAGAAGTAATTAATGGGGTAAAGAACAGCGATGAGCAGAAGGCCATCAATAAAGATATCGAGCGGCAAGGTTAACTTGAGATAGGCCTCGAGCAAGACCATAATCAACGTCTCAATGCAGAAGAGGACAAGCGTTGAGATCAAGAGAAAACGCGTAATAATTCGGACCTTATTCGTTTGGGACAATTGGTTTGTAGTCAGGTTGACCCCACCCATAGGAAACTCCTCTCATGCAACAAGTTCCGGCATCTTGCGGGGTGGGGCTTGATTCCGGAAACGCACCTGTTGGAAAAAATGGTGTAATTTTTTAAACCTTATCGCCCCCTCTTCAGACCCGAACAAAGCCAATGTCTAGATCATGCGGTTTCTCTTATTATAAGACACCCTACGCGATTTGGTCCAAAATTGAAAGGGTGAAATGACTACACACAGCCGCGAAACCAAAGATGTGGTGGAGCACCCCTGGCAAAAAGGACCAAGATTAATAACCCTTCAGAGAATTTTGGCGTAAATTATTAAGTAGGCGTGACGAT
>CAYRUO010000041.1:0-8165 GCA_964427505.1 uncultured Thermanaerothrix sp. | reverse complement strand
CGCCGGATGTGGCGGTGGCGCGGGCGGCGGCGATACCGGGGCCGTTGTCGGCGCTTTTGCGCGAGGCGGTCGAACTGAGCCGCACGACGGGCAAGCCGCTCTTCTCGCGTCAGCCGATCACCGGGACGCTGATGGAAGTGCTTGGCGGAAGCGGGATTCCGGCGCTGCACGCCTTTGGCAGTCAGTTAAATCTGGTGGCGGGCAAAGGCGTGGCAGGCGCGGCGCTGATGGGCGAAATTGCGCGGGCGCTGTCGGTGGAGTATCGGGCAAGACTGCAGAGCGAGGTGGAGAAGCTGGACTCCCGTCTGGTGCTGGTGGTGGCGCTGTTCTTCTTCGTGCCGTTCGTGGCGCTGCTGCTGTTTGCGGCGCTGAGTCCGATTCTGGCGGTATTTGCGGAGTAGGCGGTCATGAAGCGGATTGTGTTGGCCATGATCTTAATGCTGTTCGTGGTGGTCCCCGTGCAGGCGCAGTCGCTACCGTGGGTTGAGGTATGGGTAGCCGTGCGGGACGGGTGGACGGGAGCGCCGATCACAGACGCGCAGGTGGAGATCCCGCAGTGCGCGAATCTGCCCGCCGATTCGTGCACCCGCTGGGGGGTGTGGGACGGGACGCGGCAGGTGTATCTGCTCAAAGTGCCGCGGTTGGAGGTGTATGATCTGGTAGTGAGCCGCAGCGGGTATGTTACGGAGATGCGCCGCGGGACGGCGGTGGACGCGGTGACCACCTGGGACGTGCGGCTGTACCCGTCGCAAGGGGGCGGGATCAAGCGGGTGTATCTGCCGTTGGTGCTGAAGGGCGATGGCGCACCGCCGCCGGTGTATAACCCCGTAGCGGCGGTGAACCGCTTGAACTGGTGGCGAATGTTGGCCGGCGCGCCGCCGGTGCAGGGCAACCTGGAACTGCATTCCAACTGCCGCGCCCATGCGCGCTACATGGTGAACCGGCAGACGGCGGCGCACACGGAAGACCCGAACCTGCCGGGGTATACCGTGGAGGGGGACTTCTGCGGCCAGGCGGCGAACCTGGGGTTTGGGGTGGATGTGTATCCCAATGATGAGGGAGCGGTGGATGCGCTGATGGCCTCGCCTTTCCACGCCCTGGCGGCGCTGGATGCGCGGCTGGTGGAAGTGGGGTTCGGCAGCGCGCGGTTGGACACGGCCTGGTCGGGGAGTTACTACGCGGCGGCGCTGGATGTTTTTCACGGGCTGGACTACGGGCGCAGCGTAAGTTACCCGTGGACGTTCCCGGGGAACGGCAGATCGCTGCCGCTGCTTTCGTATGACGGGCGGGGCGAACCGAACCCGCTCACGGCCTGTCCGGGGTACGAACCGCCGACGGGGCCGGTCTTGATCGCCGCGTTCGGAGAGGGTCTCGGACGGGTGGCGGAGAGTTCGCTTTTGGATGGCGGGACGGCGCTGGCGCACTGTGTGGTCACGGCGGATAGCTACACCAACCCGAATCCGGAATTGCAGCAGCGCGGCCGGACGGCCTTGTGGGCGCAGGGTGCGGTGCTGGTGATTCCGCGTCAGCCGTTGCCAACGGGCAAGGTGTACGTCTTGCGGGTGCTCACGGTGGATAACCGCCTGGCGGTGGCGTATCTGTATGCGCCGCCTGCGGGCGGGCTGGCGCAACCGCTCAACCCGATCTGGATGCAGGTGCTGAAGCCGTGAGGATCGAGATCGTTTCGCCGCTGCAGTTTGGCGCTTTCCTGGCAGGAATGATCCTGCTGATGGTGGGCGGGGTGTGGGGGCTGGTGCACGTCCCCGCTGCCGCAGGACAGGCGCAGGGGGATGCAGAGCCTGTTCTGACGGTGTGGCCAACACCCACACCCCTGCCGACCGAAACGCCGACGCCATGGCCTACGGCAACGCCGACCCTGACGCCCACGCCGGAGAACTTCACGGCGTATTTGCAAGGGTGCGCCAAGGGGCAAAATCCTGCCTTCCAACCCGACTATCCCGAAGCCCGCGTCTTGCCCTCCTGCACCCACGGCGGGGAGAATCGTCCACAGGCGGTGGTGGTGCATGCGACCGAAGGGGAATTGGCGGGAGCGCTGGCGCATTTGCGCGATCCAGAAAGCCGCGTGAGCGCGCATTACGTCATTGACCGCGACGGGACGGTGTACCAGTTGGTGCCGGAGCGGGTGGTGGCGTATCATGTGGCCTGCGGGGTGGAGGGGTGCGTCTCATCCTGCCCGGCGTTCCTGTGCGGGGATGGCAAACCCGAAACCCGCACGGTGGGCATTGAACTGGTGAACCGCGGCAAGGTACCGCCGAGCTGGAACGGCGCAATCTACGAAGACTACGGGATGGCGTTTGGCTGGCGGTGGTGGGAGGACTACCCGGAATCGCAGCGGCAGGCGCTCAGGCACCTGGTGGAGGACATTGCCAGGCGGTGGGGCTTTCCGGTGGATGCCGACCATGTACTGGGGCACTACCGCGTGCAGGGCAAACACGACCCCGGTCCCGCGCTAAACCTGTTCTGGGAGCGCAATGGCAAACCGCCAAAGGAGGCGGTGTGGGGCAACGGTAACCGCGACTGACGAGGTTATCTCGCCAGTGAAAAGCGTTTTTGCTGTTTTCATTAACTCGTTTAGTAGAACTTAGACTTACATAAGGAACTATCACCGTATCTCCTTTCCAAGGCGTAGATGATCGCCACAACTTGGAAAGGAATTTCACCTCAATGGCGCAAGACTCATTAATGCATGGATCATGACTTGCTAACCCACCTTACGATTCGACCCATTCGAACGACTCTACAATCCGATCAGCGAGGGCCTGAACCTCAGGCGGAATTCCAACATCGCAGTCAAGGGTCATGCAGTCAAGGCTCAAGGTAAAAATCCGATCATCCACGCGGACTTCCAAGGCTCGGTTATAGAGCACGGCGATCACCTCCCCCTGATAGACCAGAACGTAGCGAGGGAGAGTTTGCCCCAGGAAACGTACCCTCCCGCGAACAACCTCATCGCCCGCAGGCACGCCGGTTCGCTGGATGGAAACCTCGGTCTCTCCGGCGGCCTTGAACCCAATATTCAGGTGATACCCCGTCGCTTGGGCTGCAAGCGATACCGAGTGAGCATCCTCACTTGCGATTTTCCAATCCGGTGGAAAGTAAAAGGCGAAGCCATATTTGGGATGAGTATAGCGATACCAAGTGGCAAAACGCCCCGTCGCAACCTTCTCCACTCTACCTAACACTGGTGTGGGCGTCACGGTGGGGGTAGGAGTTTCAGTGGGAGGGGGTTTAATATCGAAGGTATCTTCCAGAATTGGAGCCGATATTTCCTCGCTCCTACGTGTAGGGGATTGGAGAAATGAAGGAAGGGTGTCTCTGGGGGTTGTTGCAGTTGCAAGGGGGGTCGGCGTAGGGGAGGCCTGACAACTCACAAGTAAAATAACCGTGGTGCTCAAAACAACAACGAAAGCCAGCCGAAGACTCATATGACTTCTCCCTTTCGAGGCTACGGTCATGGCATGGGATATTTCCATAGGAAGATATATCCGTTGGGCTGCGTAACCAAAATGGTTCGGGCGCGATAGCAAATGGTGCAATAGGCCATTTCGGTAATGTTTATGTAATTGCCCCCCGTATAATTAGCGACATATGCGACATGACCAAGGTTGTTATTAGAAGAGCTCTTATCCCACCAGGCAATATTTTCTCCAGGGTTTTGACGTGGTGTGCTCCTTCTGCCCCAATCGGGATAATCCGGCGCTTGATACCACCATGTCCATGCATCACCCCGAAAAGGGATGGGAACGCTGTATTTATACCATACCCACCAGACACAATTGCCTTTATTGTCACAACACCCAAAGGGATTGCCAGAGGAAGTATAACCGCAGCAACTAGACACCAGGGGATTAATGACACCCGAGTAACCGATCGACGAATGTGCTTCCTGGATCACCTCTCGAGGCAATTGGGCTGGTACGGTTTTAGATTGGGGAAAGGTGAAAGTATCCAGCATATGCTTGTAAACTTGAAGGCCAACTTCATTGCGGCTTACTGTATACCAAAGACGATAGACGTATTTCTCGCCATAGATAAACGTGGTCAGCATGTCAACTGAACCACCTTTTTCCATGAACGATACCGCTAACTGGTCGCCCACCATAGCGTTGGGAGACAAAAGGGGGAGCTCATATCGGGTTTTGCTGTACCATTCCAACCATGAGGTCAGATTTTGGTCGTGGGAGAACCAAATATCAAGGTCAATCAAACCCTCTGCGCCTATAAAAGTGATTCGTTTGAGAATGGCATCAGAATTGATAAAAGGTTCTTTCTGATAGATGGTTACTTGCGATTTCCAGCTACTAGGATATTCCACGGTAAACCCGTAATCGGTATCCTTGTAAGGTTGCCATGTCAAATCGGGCTTAGGGGAGGATAAGAGATTGGTGTTGGGTTTGCTACATCTTACTTCCCCAGAAGAATAGATTTGGGAAGACTTCGCTAAAAGGACTATTTTTCCCGGATCTACGAGTGTGTGCCTGTTCCAAATTTTCCGTGGTTCGGCAACCAACATGAGCAAAACTAGTGTAGCGACATGGAAAAGGTATCTTAATTTCATTTTGTATACCCTCCCTTTTGAGAGTCGCTGAAAAATTAAGTCGTTTTTGGCGCTTCCAAAGGCCTCACTTTGCTTATGATGATTAACCCAAGTGCCGACTGGAGAGGCAAAAAAGCATATTTCGTAATTTCTGGTAAAGTGGAGGTGTCAGAAGGGAATTTGTTGCAGTTTGGGGCGGGTAGATGCGGATGGCGATGTCCTTTGAACAGGTTTTCTGTGTGGCGGTCGTGAAAGGACTTGATCACGTTTTGAGTATATCATGTGATACATATTATGTCAATCAGGATAATCGTTGAGGTTAGTGTTGTAGTTTGGCTTGCGGTGTGTGCGGGGTACGACCTGTGCAGGCGGGAGGCGCCGAACTGGCTGACGCTGCCCGCGGTGGCGCTGGCGCTGGTGTACCGCCTGCTGACGCCTGAGGGGTGGCTGCCCTGGGCGCTGGTAGTCGCCACAATTGTCCTCACCCTGGCAGGGGTGCTTCCCGGCGGGGACATGAAGGGGCTGGCAGCCATGGCGCTTTTGGATCCGCGCCTGTATCTGCTGGCGTGGCTGGGGGCGGGGATGGTGTATGTGGTCTGGCGGATCGTACGCGGTGAACGGAGAATGCCGGGGTATGTGGGATTTGCGGTGGGAGCGGTGGGGTGGTGGCTAGCGCGCCTGACGCTGTTCTAACCAGCGTTGCAGGGAAGCGGCGCTTTCGCCGGATGGAATCCCCAGGAGAAGGTGCTCAACACTGATGTCTTCATCCAGGTCTGACCAGTGGATGCCTTCACCGTTGCCGATCAGGCGAAAATTCTGACGTTCTTCCGGCGTGCCATGGAGAAGGCGCGGAAAGTAGGCCAGTGGAACCGAGAGGATACGTCCATCTTGCAGTTCTACAACGAGAGCATCATCCTCAACACGCACCCGTAGAGCGTAAGGTGTGCGAATCTCAAACCGAAAAGTACTCATCCCAAGCCTCCAGTAAACGCTCCTGATTCTCTTCCACCAGTTTCAAAACGGCGCGAATCTCATGAGAACGAAAGCCGTGATTGTGTTCGAGACGTACCGGTTTTAGCCAGACTTTTGCGGTGCAGGTTTCTCGCTCGACATGGATGTGTGGTGGTTCATACCTGTCGCTCGAGTAGAAAAAGAGGCGATAAGGACCGACTTGCATCACGGTAGGTGTCATCATTCATGATTATATCCCACAAAACCCGCCATACAAGTGGTATTGTATTGCGAAAAAGTCTCAAAAACGCACGAAAACAGGGGGTTTTTTGCCTCGTAAGGGGTAAAAAACACGCAATACAACTGTGAGAGGTTTCAGAGATTGTTGTTGTATTATCCAAACCGGAATCTCAAGTCCCTGAGCATGTCAATGGTGCTGATCCAGGGGACGCCCATCCGCTCGCAGACATTGGGAATTTTGATTCTCTTGCCGCCCACCTTGCCGTTGGTATTCAACTCTTCGGTTCTTTTCTTCTCCTCGGTGACCACAATAAGACGGTTCGCTTTAGCATAGGCAATCACAATCGGGTCTGCGCAACCAAGAAAACTCTCGGCAAGGTGGTTTTCGTAGACGTTATTCACCAAATCGGCTAGGCCACGAAATGTGATCCAGGTTTCTTCGTCGGGGGAGAGGAAAAATCCATGGCGATGTTGTTTTACCCACCTGACCAGCGCGTCATCTTCTTTGTGATTCACAATCTCATCGTAAACCGGCAAGACGCTACATACTATTCCGTCTTGATTCCACCTTACCAGGGCCTCCCAAAATGAGGGAGCGATATCGAAGGCATACCATCCTTTACTCGGTTCGATGAAAACATTCGCATCTAAACAATACTTCATAATCGCCCCTGTTGATAGCGCCTGAAGGCTTTTTCCAGGGTGGCCAGATTTGTATTCAGCAATCGCGCTGCTTCGAGATAGAGGGCTCTTCCCTGTTGCAAGGCGGAAAACACCTCCTCAACCAGAACCTTGCTGTTGCGTGCCTGCCATGTAGAGAAGTAATTTGCGCGGCCTTTTGTTTCCTCAGCAAGTTTGGGAATCGCCTCTTGGGCTTGTTGATAGGCGCGACGAAAGGTATCTTCATTTAGGCGTCTTAGCTCATAGGCGCGTAACAGGATAACCAAGACGCTGACCTTGAAATCCTTGGCAAGGCGTTGGGCATAATCTAGGGCATCTGATGGATCAAGGAAGTGGTAGCTCCATTTCTCCAAGAAGATCGGAGAGGGTACGAGGAGTTCGGCGGCGATGCGGTTACAGACTTGCTCAATGTCCGAGACGTCTGTCGGATCTAGAGTAGATAAAGGATTAGACACCCCACCTTGCCCGATCCAGAGATGCGCCAGTTCATGGGCCAGGGTGAAAATTTGTCCGGCAATGCTGTCTTGGGCGTTGATGAAGATCAGAGGCGCATAGGCGTCCGGTAAATTGAAACCACGAAACTCTTCCAAATTCAACGGGCGATGGTTATCGGAAAGCACAACGCCGTTGCGAATGATCACGATGCCTGCTCTTTCGGCGTGTGTCACCAATTGGTTAAGGTGATCTCGCCAGGTTTTGAGACGATAAGCGGTTGGGAATGGAAGGCTCAATTCCCGGCGAATATCCTGGGCAATGATATCAGGGCTAACAGATGGCGAGAATCGCCCTATAAACGAAAGCGGGGGGAATGACTCTTCGATTCGCCACTCTCGCAACCAGGCCTGTTTGCGTTTAGCGTCGTTCAGTACCGTTTCCAGTTCCGGGCTAAAGCGTCCTAACTCGGATTTAGGCAACCGGCGGAAGTCGGGAAGGTTTGCTACCGATTGTGGGGGGTGGGACAAGAAAAGGTATCCAAAGGGAACGTGGAGGATATTAGCCAGCTTTTCCAGTTGGCGGAAAGTTGGCGCCGATTCGCCGCGTTCCCAGCTTTGAATAACCTCGGGCTTAACGCCGACCTTCTTGGCCACTTTGGTCTGATCTAGACCGGCGCGTTCACGGGCCCAGATGAGCAAAGCTGGCGTGATCTTAGCGCGAGATGAAGAAGAAACGATTTCAGGGGAACTCATACCACTCCCTATTATACAATGCCAAAAACACGCAATACAACTGAGCGCCTTGCGCGCCTATCCCGATTTTGCTATGCTACAAGCAGACGTGCACCAGAGGTCCCGCCCCGGGGAAGGTGTGCGTTTTGCTTTAAGTCCACAAATCTTTTCGCAGGAGGTATTCGGTATGTCCCTTATAGATCGTTTGACCCTCATGTGCCTGCGGCTGATGAACCGCCGCGCCGAGTTAGACGAGAAGGCGCTGCTCATCGCGCTGTTTGTCCTGGCGGCGGTGGTGGGGCTGTCTCCACTCGGTCAACGCATCGCCGCCAAGTTCCAGCAGATGGCATCGCAGTTGGGTAGTTAGGGTATGCGGCGGCGGATCGCGTCTCGTCGGGCGGAACTGGATGAAGCCGCGCTGGCGCTGCCGGTGCTCCTTCTGATCAGTCTGGCGTTGATCAACCTCGGCCTGCTGGGCTTTGCGGCGGTGAACGCCGGAAATGCAGCCGAGTACGGGGCGCGGATGGGCAGCGTGGCGCTGGCCGACCAGGCCGGCGCGGCCTACGCGG
>CAYRUO010000040.1:2684-8580 GCA_964427505.1 uncultured Thermanaerothrix sp. | reverse complement strand
GCAGGTGGCCGCGGCTCAGGCCAGCCTGGACAGCCTCGACCTCAAAGCGCCCTTTGCCGGCAAGGTGATCGAGGTGCGGGTGGCGGCGGGCGAGTCGGTGATGCCCAACCAGCCGGTGCTGCTGCTGGCGGATTTGAGCACGCTCTACGTGGAGACCAGCGACCTGAGCGAGACCGATGTGGTAAAGATCAAAGAAGGGCAGGAAGCCGAAATTCACGTGGATGCCCTGCCGGAGATCACGCTGAAGGGGACGGTGGAGCGGATCAGCGATCAATTCGGCACCAAAGGCGGGGACATCGTCTATACCGTGCGCATTCGCCTGAGTGACCCCGACCCGCGTCTGCGTTGGGGCATGACGGTGGAAGTGCGGTTTAAGCCGTAAGGGAGACCAACGCTTACCGGGGTCGTTCGGCCCTCAGGACGCCTTCTGGATGCTCAGAAGGCGTCCTGCGTAAAGGGCATTTGTACGTTTCATTTAAGCCGCGCGGCTGTGTTCAAAACGCAATGCGGAACGCTTTTTTCCGGTCGGGAACGCGGTGCGGCTCGTTGATGGGGCTCAAATGACCTGCAGCGTCAAGCGAGCGAAGAGGACGTCCGCCGCTGGAACATACGCACGGCCGAGGCGATGAGGATGAGCCCCAATAGAACTTTCAAAATATTGGCAGGAACGATCCCCGCCAACGTGCCGCCCAGGATGGAGCCGATAATCGAGCCAAGGCCCATCGGAAGGACGATGTTCACGCCCTCATCGCGGCTGAACAACAGCCCTTTGCGGGCGTAACGGATCAGTCCGGTGATGACCGTTGGGAGACTGATGATCAGGCTGGCACTGCCGGCGGTTTTAATGCCGACTCCGAAGATAAATATCAAAGTGGGGATGATCAGTTCACCGCCGGCGACCCCCAATGTGCTGCTGACCATGCCGATCAGACCACCAGCGATAAAGCCAACCGGCGCCTGGACAACCGGAAAGGCACCGATCAGGCCGGCTTCGGTCAGCGGCACAAAGCCTTCCAGGACTAAAAGCAAGCCGATGACGGTCAGCAGTAGCCGAATCCAACCTTCTAAAGCATGAGGTGAAAGACGGGCGGTCAATCCGGCGCCGAGATAAGCGGTCAGCATGGCACCAGCGATCATGGCCGTCAGAATCACCCCCAGCGAGTCCAAAGGTAGCGCCGGCAGGGTGCGGGAACGCACGACCAACGCCACCAGCAGGGTGACCAAACTGATTGCCAGGTTGATCGGCACGGCCTGATGTGCACTACGCCGTAGCAGGCCGACCAGCACCGGCAGGCGGAATTCGGCCCCACCGAGGCCGATCAACCCACCCAGCATAGCAATGGGGATGGCCATCGTAAATGCGAGCAGGGCTTCAGTCATCATTGGGGGGCAAGAATCCATAACGTGCTAACACCGTTTGTCCTTCCTCTGAAAGGACAAACTGGACAAATTTCTCCGCCATTGCAAGGTTAGGGCTGGCTTTTAAGGGCGCAATTGGGTACACCGCTGCGACATTGAGGTTATCTGGAATCGCGAGAATCTGGAGTTTATCGGCAGCGCTTTGAGCGTCCGTCAGAAAGACGATCCCTGCGTCGGCTTCCTTTAGCGCCACCTTGTTAACCACACCCTTGACGGTGCTCTCATAGGATACCACATTCGCGTAAACCTTTTCTTTGAAATCGGGGGGGAAGGCTTGCGACGCAGAGGCTTTATTTAAAAATTCCTCCACATAGGTCCCCATGGGGCCTTCTTTGGCGCCCAGGACCAACTTGAGACCGGGCTGAGTCAGTTGGGAGAGACTCTGAACATTGGCAGGATTGTCTTTGGGAAGAATCACCGCCAGTCGGTTGCGGGCAAATATACGCACGTGATCCGGAGCAATAAGCCCCTGCGCAACGGCTTTATCCATAAAGGAAGCCGCCGCCGAGGCAAACACATCGGCCGGAGCACCCTGTGAAATTTGCTGCAATAAGGTGCTGGAATTGGCAAAATTGAACGTCACCTTAACACCGGAATGTTGCGTTTCGAACAGCGTTCCTAATTCGGTGAAGGCTTCGGTCAGTGAACCGGCTGCAAAGACCGTTAGTTCGACCTGTTGGGGGGCTGAATTTGAACGGGCTGCCGGTTGTGGTGCACATTGTGACAAAAGCAAGGCCACAACAGCGGTTAAGAATCCCATCACCTTACGAGATATCATCCCATACCTCCATGTCATTCAACAAGAGTATCGTCCGTGTGGCGGTTTAGCACCGTCTTGAGCATCAAAAGGGTGGTAAACGAAAAAATGATGAGTATGGCGGAGAGTGAAAGGGCGGTATGCAAATCCACCTCCAGGCCGATGTAAATGGCCAGCGGCATGGTTTGGGTGCGCCCGGGTAGATTGCCGGCAAAAATAATGGTAGCCCCAAATTCGCCCATGGCGCGCGACCAAGTTAACATACAGCCGCTGACCAGCGATTGCCACGCCATAGGCAGGACGATATAACGGAAAATCTGCCAGCGGTTGGCACCGTCCAGTGCGGCGGCGCGGCGGATTTCACACCCCACACTTGCAAAACCCAGGGCCGCGGATTTGATATACAGCGGTGCGGCAACAAAGGTCTGCGCCATCACGACGGCGGCTGTAGTGAAGGGCAGTTGAATGCCGAGTTCGGCCAGCCGTTGCCCGATAGGCGTGGCACGGCCAAATGCGATGAGCAGGGCAACACCGGCCACGGCCGGCGGCAGTACGGTGGGCAAGTCAATCAGTGTATCCAGCAAATGTTGAAAACGGGAGCGTTTGCGGTAGAGCAGATAGGCAACCGGCGTGCCAAGGATCACGCTGACGCTAACGGTGATGAACGAAGTCAGGGCACTGAGCCGGATGGCCTGTATGGCCTGCGGTGTTTGCAGCGAACGCCAAATGGCCTCGGGTGTCAGCCCCAGGAAAATGGCGGCGATGGGGATGCCGATGAAGGCAAACATGGGAAGGGTTAATGCCTGCCAAAGCGAGTCGCGCCAGCGGCGGATGAGGCGGCTGGTCCGGTTGGCATAACCCTCATAGGGGCGCGATTGCGTTAATTCGCTTTGCATCGGCAGGCTTCAGGAAGTAGATTTGGTAACCGGTTTGTACCAACCCGTCCGCTCGGCCGGGTGAACGTCGAAATCCGGTATATACGGCTTGATGTCTAGCAGGGGACTACCGTCCAGCATATCTACACCGCGGATGAGCAGTTCGTTATCGCGGCGTTCCAGCAGTCGCACCACCGATAGCCCGATTGGGTTCGGGCGGCAGGGGTAACGCGTGGCAAACAGGCCGACTTCGTGCTCGCCCAGAAACGGCTTGACCCGCAAGGAAACCTGTTGGGGTGCCTGATGCCAGAGGTAGAGCAAAATCAAGTGCGAAAAACCCTCTACCCCTTCTAGCCCGGCGCTGTATTCGGGATAGACCACTACCCGTCCTTCAGCCGAGGAATAACTGGCCTGGACGGGGGTATCTTCTTTGCGGGTAAATGGGGTGTAAATGATGCCGATAGGTCGAAAGGAAGAGGATAGAGTGGTCATCTTTCACGGATACTCATTGAGTGAGTATATCATACCCTGGGCTGGAGAACAAGTGTTTTTGCTGATTGTCATACATATTTGAGCGCTTGACCCGAACGGACTTCTCGATATTCTTGGTACATGGGTTCGGCCCTCTGAGCAGGTGGGCTGTGTCTTGGGGCCGGCGTAGGTTAGGACCAACCCCAGGGGTGCGCAGGCAGGATTGGAGCACAGCCAATGTGATCCCTGAGCAGACGGCAGGCCCTCGGAGGTGTAGCGCAGGCGCCGGATGCTGCCAGGCCAATTCGGCTGAGATCGGGGTAGAGCGGATCTTGAGCGGTTTTGCTGACGCACCGGTAATTTTTATGAATTTCGTTAAAAATATTGACAAAATCACCCGTATTGGTTATAAATCCTCCGCCACGTTCTTCCACTTCCCTATCCCAACGGAGGTTCATCGTTATGTCCCGTTTCTTCGGTAGTCTTCTCGTCATCCTGGTAGTGGTCGCACTGGCCGGATGTTCGGCGCTGCCTGCCGCCCCGTCTACACCAAACGCTGGGCGCGTGGTGGTCTATTCCGGGCGTAGTGAGAACCTGGTGGCGCCGGTGTTCGCGCAGTTTACCCAGGCCACAGGCGTTCAGGTCGAGGTGCGCTATGGCGGTACCGCCGAACTGGCCGCCACGCTCTTGGAAGAGGGCCGAAACTCTCCCGCCGATGTGTTCTACGCGCAAGATCCGGGCGGCTTGGGGGCGGTCGCTGCGGCGGATTTGCTGGCGCCTCTGCCCGAGGATCTCTTGACACAGGTGGCGCCGCAGTTCCGCGCCGAGGATGGGACCTGGGTGGGCATCTCAGGGCGCGCGCGGGTGGTCGTTTACAATACCGAACGCCTGCGTCCGGAGGATCTGCCTCAGGACGTACGCGGCTTTACCGCTCCGCGTTGGCGCGGAAAAATCGGCTGGGCGCCAACCAATGCCTCGTTTCAGGCCATGGTGACGGCTATGCGTCAGATGTGGGGCGAAGAGGAAACCCGCGCCTGGCTGGTGGGGATGCAGGCTAACCAACCGGTGGTCTTCGAGGGCAACGCGCCCATCGTTGCCGCGGTAGGCAACGGCGAGATTGAGGTTGGATTGGTCAATCATTATTATCTCTATCGTTTTCTGCGCGAGCAGGGGGAAAGTTTTCCGGCGCGCAACTATTTTATGAACAACGGCGGGCCGGATTCCCTGGTTTTGGTGTCCGGCATCGGCCGCCTGGCCGGCGGGAAGAACCCCGAAAACGCGTTGAAATTGATCCGCTTCCTGCTCTCGCCGGTCGCCCAGCAGTATTTCGCCGGCCAGACGTATGAATACCCGCTGGTGGCGGGGGTTAACCCCGAGCGGGGCTTGCCACCGCTGGAGAGCCTGACCGGCGCGGCGATCCCCGCGGAGCAATTAGCGGACCTGCAAGGCACGCTCAATTTGCTTCACGCGACCGGCATCTTGCCCTGAGTGAACCCTATGCGGATGGTGCTCAGCCCGGCCCAAGGTGAGGTGATTTTTCGCTCCCGTTTAGCGGGGCGGATCACCTGGCTCTATCTCCCCGCGTTCCTGATCGCCGCAGCGATGGGCTTGCCCTTGCTCTACCTCGGACTGCGGGCGCTGAGCGCCGGGCCGGCCATCTGGGAGTGGCTGGGACGCGTCCAGTCACTCCAATTGCTACTGCGCAGTCTGGGGCTGGCCCTGGCGGTGACGTTGAGCGCCGCGGCGCTGGCCGTCCCCCTGGCGTGGCTGGTTACCCGCAGCGATCTGATCGGGCGACGCATCTGGGCGGCGGTACTGCCCTTGCCCCTGGTCATCCCGAGTTACGTGGGCGCCTATTTATATGTCTCCCTGCTTTCACCGCATGGGCTAATTCCCACGTTGCTCACGCCGTGGGTATCACGCTCGGCGTGGCCCTCAATTTACGGCTTGGGTGGGGCGTGGTTGGTGCTGACGCTGATGACCTACCCCTATGTTTATCTGAACGCACGGGCGGTATTGGCAATGAGCGACCGCACCGTGGAAGAAGCCGCGCGCAGTTTGGGATATTCGCCGTGGGCAACGTTTTGGCGCATCACGCTACCCTTGCTACGGCCGGCCCTGGCCTCGGGGGGGCTGCTGGTGGCGCTGTATGTCCTGCGCGATTTTGGCGCCGTCGCGATCCTGCGCTATACCACTTTCACCCGCGCCATTTACCTGCACTATCAATCCTCGTTGGATCGCTCAACGGCGGCTCTGCTGGCGCTGGTGCTGGTCGTGGTTACGGTGCTTTTGCTGGTGATACAGCAGCGCCTCGCCCGCCTCAACCCGGCCGCCGCGGTGCACGCCCCAAAGCCGCCCCCGCCGGTTGCGTTGG
>CAYRUO010000040.1:0-2642 GCA_964427505.1 uncultured Thermanaerothrix sp. | reverse complement strand
CATCCGCGCCGGTGAGACGCTGGGAGCCGTGTCGGCGCCCCTGCTGAATTCGATTCTGGCCGCCGGCCTGGCCGCCCTGGTGACGGTAGTCGCGGCTCTGCCGCTGGCCGTCCTCGCCGTACGCCACGGTGGAAGGGTGAGCCGCGCGCTGGTGGGATGGAGTTATCTGGGGTTTGCCGTGCCCGGGGTGGTGATCGCCCTGGCGCTGGTGTTTTTCGGCGCTAACTTTACCCCCGCCTTATATCAAACTCTGGTGATGTTGGTATTTGCCTATGTCGTCTTGTTCTTGCCCCAAGCGTTAGGGGTACTGCAGGCCGCCTTGCGCCTGGTGCGCCGCAACCTGGAAGAAGCCGCCGCCAGCCTGGGACATTCGCCGGGGGAGGTCTTTCGGCGGGTGACCCTGCCCTTGATCTCGCCGGGGCTGGCGTCTGCGGCGGGTCTGGTTTTTCTGACAGCGCTGAAAGAACTGCCGGCCACCCTGCTTCTGGCCCCGGCGGGCTTCCCGACCCTGGCGACACGCGTGTGGGGGGCGGTTTCGGAGGCGTTCTTTGCCCGCGCCGCCTGGCCGGCATTGATCCTGATCGGCGTTTCTGCGCTCTCTATGCTCTGGTTTAACCGCAATCCTATGACCCGGAATGAGCCAAACCCATGAGTCAGCATTTGCTGGAATGTCGCCACGTGTATAAATCGTATCAGGGCAAGACCGTCGTCGCCGATTTGTGCTTGGATCTGGTGGCGGGGGAAATTCTGGCCGTGGTTGGGCCGAGCGGGTGCGGCAAGACGACCACCCTGCGCCTGATTGCCGGTTTTGAACGTCCCGAGCAGGGTGAAATCCGCATGCACGGGCAGCCGCTGGTCGCCCCCGGTGTGTTCATCCCCCCGGAAAAGCGCCGCATTGGGATGGTCTTTCAAGATTATGCCCTTTTCCCCCATCTGAACGTCTTTGAGAACATTGCCTTCGGGCTGAAGGGCTGGCCCAAGCCGCAGGTACAGCGGCGGGTGGAAGACCTTTTAGCGCTGGTCGGCCTGCATGGCATGGCGCGGCGCTTTCCGCATCAACTCTCCGGCGGCGAGCAGCAGCGGGTCGCCCTGGCGCGCGCCTTAGCCCCCCAGCCGCAGGTGCTGTTGCTGGACGAACCCTTTTCCAGTTTGGATGCCGATTTACGTCTGAAACTACGCGTGGATGTGCGTGCGGTATTGAAGGGCCTGGGAGTTGCCGCCCTGTTCGTGACCCACGATCAGGAAGAAGCGCTGTTTATGGGGGATCGGCTGGTGGTGATGAACCGGGGGCACGTCCAGCAAATCGGCACCCCTGAAGCGATTTTTGCCCGCCCGGCCAACCGGTTTGTGGCCGAATTCATGGGCAACGCCTGCTTTTTGCCCGCTCGGGTGACCACGGAGGGGATTCAGACCGAGTTAGGGATGGTGCGGCAGGCGGTGCCCTGGCCGCCGGGTACGCGGATAGATCTGGCCGTGCGCGCCGATGACATCGGCTTCGATCTCCACGGGATACCGAACGGCAGGGTGGTCGGGCGCATATTTAAGGGCATGTTGAACCTTTACCAAGTTGAACTCGCGTCGGGGCAGGTTGTGCCGGCGCTCCAACCGCACGATTACCTGGTGCCGTTGGGTCAGCCGGTGCGCGTTTACCTCAGCGCGGCGCATGACCTGGCCTGCTTTCCGGCAGGGGGTGAGGATGACTTTGAGGCGTCTTTGCCGGCAGGACAGGAACCCCGAACTGTGGACATGGCTCATCCCTAAGGCGGTCAAGGTGGCCGGCAGGTCAAGATAGGGCGCCCGCATTAAAGCAAGCGCCTCCCGAGCGGGAGGCGTTTTGATCTTCACAGCCAACGAAATGACTAGTGTGCTTCGCTCAACACCGGGCGGAACTTATAGCCGTAGATGATCACCCCGCGCTCTTCGTCCTCGGCGCGGATCTTGCGTGTGACCATCTCGACCGGCATGCCGATTTCCACCGGGCGGTCACCCAGGTCGGTCAATTGGGCGGTCACCACCGGGCCTTCTTCCAGTTTCACCAGCGCCACGGTGTAGGGCGCCATGGATTCAAAACCGGCCGGCGCTTCGGTGAGGGTGGTGAAGGAATAGACCGTGCCGCGCCCGCTAAACGTGAATTGGGTTTTGGCTTCGTTGCCGCAGTAGGGGCAGACATCGCGCGGCGGGAAGATCTTCTCCTCGCAGTGCGGGCATACCTCGCCCACCAGGGCGTAGCGTTGCTGTTTCAGGCGCCAATGTCGCGGAATTTCCATACCTGTATCTCCTTTCTATCGTTCACAATCAGCCTAACTTTAAGGGCATCTATCTATCAAATCCTATCAATTTCACCCGTGACGACTCTCAAAATCTCGCATTACCCGGAATAGCGTTCCAACACATGGGTGAAGGCGCTCGACGCCGGGCCGGCCAGGTTCTGCACCAATGCCCGCCGTGCCTGTGGCACCTGATTCGGGCCGGCCTCGCCGCGCAATTGGAGCGCCGCTTCGACGATTTGGTACACTCCGGTTGCCCCTAAGGGGTTGCCGCGCGCTTTGGAACCACCCAGGGTCAGGATCGGCAGGCGTCCGCGCAGGCTGAGGCCGTCGTTTTCGGCCAGCCGCCAGCCCTCGCCGCGCGGGGCAAAGCCC
>CAYRUO010000039.1:0-8896 GCA_964427505.1 uncultured Thermanaerothrix sp. | reverse complement strand
TTTCGGTCAATTACTTGCGTCAGAATCATCGAATGCCCGGAAGGGCATTAAGACCATTTACCCCTCCTGGCGTTCAGGGGTTTCTACCGGTGCGACGTCAGAATCATCGAATGCCCGGAAGGGCATTAAGACCTCCAGCCCGTAGGGTGAGTAAACTCACCGCGGTAGGAGTCAGAATCATCGAATGCCCGGAAGGGCATTAAGACCGCTTTCGGAAACGATACTCAAGGCATCCAAAAGATGTCAGAATCATCGAATGCCCGGAAGGGCATTAAGACGCTTCTGCCCACTTACCAGTTTCAGGGTCAACAAGGATAAGTCAGAATCATCGAATGCCCGGAAGGGCATTAAGCCACCGTCTTTTTTGTCAAGGGTTACGTGATCACGGCGTAACCCTCGTTTTTTGTCCCTGGGCGCACATCACCCCCATCCCCGCGGGCCGGAGCGCTTGCCCGTGGGGATTTGACCTGAGCCTCACTTGTCCATGCCCCCTACCGGCCTAACTCCGCCAGGGCTGGCGGTCGCGCAAGATCGCGTTCAGCCACACCGTCCCCGCGCGGGGGTAAACCCCCGCGCTACTGCCACGAAGCCCTGGCGGGCTAATGCCCCTGCGGGGCATTTTTTGTCTATGCCGGTGAACCATGCTCAGCACCCGCAGGGGGGCTTTGTGCCAGTCGCCCGCGGCTGAAGCCACGGGCAAAAATAGGGCAGGCAATAGGCATTCATCTATCCCGCGCGACACGGTGCAGGCATCATTCGCTAGGGGCACCTTGCTGCGGGCGGTAGTCAGGCGCTTACGTCATCTCCGGGCCCACACGCCCCCATTGCGCTGGCTGAGACCCAAGCGGCGTAAAGCGGATTTCGCGCCTCAACCCATCCGCAGGCCGCCGGCACGCCAATGCGCCCTTAAATGGCACTGCTGTCGGCTCGGCACCGGTCTGACCAGGCTGACCGTGCACCGGGTGAGGTGTGAACAGCCTTATTAAATTGTATAGACAAGAAGGGCGGGTATCCCGCACTCAAGCCGGGACGAGGGCCGCCGCGATCCCGCGCGCCCAGTCCTCGATCATGGCCCAATCGCGAAAGTCGCCCGTCGGCGCTTTGAGCGCTTTGAGGATCAGGCGCTCGGCAAGATTGAGCCGTTCCGGCCAGATTGCGCCGTGTAAGAAGGCGATATCCCGCGGGCGAATCTGATCGGCCAGGGACTGCAAATCCTGGGGGAAGCGCCAGCCCTGCATCAGCGTGACCGGGTCGCCCCTGCCGGTCGGCCCGGAGGAAAAGAGCCAGGTTGGGCGCTGCGCCAGGGCCGCGGCATGGGTTTTGAGGTAATTGGCGGCGGGAGCAAGCCAGCGCCCGGCATAAACCGCACTGCCCAGCACCACACCGTCGTAAGCGGTCGGCGCCTCGGCGTGGTCGGCGGCCTGCAGGGCGACCTCCAAACCGTTTGCGGCCAGGGTATGTGCCACGCGTTCGGCGATTTCGCGCGTGGCGCCGTATTTGGTGGCATAGACCACCAGGACACGAGGGGACATGAGGTTACCTTTCGCAACAGAATTAAGATCATTATAAACCCGCACGAACTTGACACGCCCCCAACCTGCGGGTAAGCTGAGAACAAACCCGGGCCGGAGACATAGGCGAAAGGATGGTCGCTTTGGATACGATTTTCGGTCACTCATGTGAACGGATGCCCGAACTGGCCGATGACAGCGTGGCTTTGACGGTTACCTCACCCCCGTATTGGAACGCCATTGATTACGACATTCACGCCACCGATAGCCGCCAATACTACCGCACACGGCGTTACGCGAATGGCTATAAGGATTATCAAGACTACCTGGAATGGTTGACGCGTATCTTTACCGAGGTCTATCGGGTAACCCGGCCGGGCGGTTTCTGTGCGATCGTCATCGGCACCGTGTTGTTGGAGGGCCGGCTCTATCCGGTGCCATTCGATACCGTCTCACGCCTGGTCGCCAGTGGCTGGCAATTCCATCAAGATATCATCTGGCATAAATGCACTGCCGGTGTGAAGCGCGCCGGGGTGACGATTCAAAACCCCTACCCCGGCTACTATTACCCAAACATCATGAATGAATATATCCTGATCTTTCAGAAGCCCGGCCCCAAACCCTACGTGGGACGCACCGAGGTGGAAAAGGACGCCGCCCGTTACCCAATTGATCGTCTATTCACCCTGGACATCGCCAATAACATCTGGCACATCGCGCCGGTACCGCCGGGCGTGATTGATCATCCGGCGCCCTTCCCCGAAGAAATTCCTTATCGCCTGATCACACTTTATTCTTACCCCGGCGACCTAATTCTGGATCCCTTTACCGGCTCCGGTCAGACGCTCAAAGTAGCCCGTCATCTTGGCCGCCACTACATCGGCTACGAGATCATCGAAAAATATGTCCGTCTCGCCGAAACGCGGATCAACGAGCCGCTGGCCCTGCGCGCCCAACAGTTGGTGGCGATCTTCGAGAAGATAGACCTCAATGAACCACTCCCTAACGCCTCAAACCCCGCTCCGACCTCGATCCAGATGCCGCTCTTTGAAGATGAGAAGCCATGAGCGAAGAGACTACCATTGCCAACCTTGTGCTGCGCTTGGCCGAGCTGGGCCGCGCCCACCCTTCGGCGCCGGACTTGGCACGGATCGAGCCTTTTGAGCCGTTCTTTCAAAACGGAAATCCGGATGTCGCTCATCTCGATAAGCGTGATGGAGCCCTAACTCGTCGCGAGGTCTTGACCCGCTTTCTGCTGCTGAGCGCGGTGTTGGATCAAGGACCAGATATCCTCGGCTTGCGCGAGATGGTCGCGCGGGTGACCAACATCCTCTATCGTCATGAGATTCGTTTTCTGCACACCCCACAGCGCTTCTTTGACGAATTGAATATCGCTATAGACCAACTGTTGGAGCAACACCAAGCCGTGAGTAAGCTACGGGCCGAGGCGTGGGCGCAGGTTAACCGCACCAATCCTAACCGCTACAATCTATTTATGGACAACGCCCGCCAGGTATTGGGGTACGTGGTCTTTCGCTGGGGGGTGCCGTTGGCGCTGATGCACCTTTTGGAGCGCGAAACCCCCGACGAACGTCGTGCAACGGCGCTGCTCGACCATCTGGAAATCTACCCTTCCACCGAGCGCATGACGCAACAGGTAAAGGATCACCCCCGCTATGGACTGGGCAAAGCCATCGGGGATAAAGCGGCTCATTTGTTTGGTAAGTGGTTGGTAACCTCGTATCCGCTCACTCGACGCTCCGACGACCTGGCTTGGCAAGGGTTATCGTATGAAGTGCCCTACGACTCGAATGCCGGGCGTGTGCTGTGGCGAACAGGGTATCTGCTTTATTGGGCCAGCGAAGAAGACTACTTACGCTACCAGGTGCTTCAACCCCGGCGCGGCAAAGGTGGCACTACCTATATTCGCGTGACCAATATTCGGGGCATGCCATTAGGAGAAGGTCGGCAGCTAACCGCCGAGCTGAAAGATGCCTATGATGACGTCTGTCGCCATCACCTCAAAACCCACCGCCGTGCCCCGGCTAAGGTGGAAATTCAGCGCATTCAACATGCCTATCTACTGCGCTGGAACACGACCTACACCCCACCCCTCGCCGCCGGGCATCTGGATGATGGGCTGATCCACGTCGGCACGACCTACTGCTTCAACCACGATCAGCCCGATTGTCCCCACTGCCCCTTGCGCGATCTCTGCCGCGGCTATAACGAAATGCCGGCGCTGATCACCGCCTACCGCACCTGAACGCGGGAGCGCCCTCCCCCTCACCACTCGCCGGCGTAGTCCACGCGGTAGGGTTCGGCCAGGCGGCGCACACGGGCATAGCGCAGTTCCACCAACTGGCGCAGGTGCAGGGTGTCGTGCGCCACCCACGCCGCCAGCAGGTCGCCCGCCCGAATCGGCCCAAACGAGGCCCGGTAGGTGGCATCCCAGTTCACCTCACCCAACCCGTTCAACCACACCACCGAACGCTGGCGCTCGTTCATAAACTCCCGCAGGGCGTCTTCCAGGTCGCGCGCGTTGTAATTACGGGCTTCGGGCGCATGGGCCGGGTCAATCGGCGTCCAGGCCCGCTCGGGGTGAAAGAGCACAATCTCCAAGCGCGGGCGAAAATCCTCGCGTTCCTCGTCAATCAGATGCCCTAACACCTCCAGCGCCGACCAGGCATCGGGAGCGGGACGCTGGCGCGCCTCTTCGGACGAAAATTCCATGAGCAGATGATAAAAAATTTCACCGGCGTGGGCTAAATCCTGGATTAAGGCTTTGGCATTCATCGCGCGACCTCCCTTGGCATGGGGTATCTCATCCTTTGGACACCTTCATTATACAGCCTGTCCTGACAAGGGGGCCTCTTTGAAGGACACGAATTTTACACGCCGCCGAGACTGGTCATTTGGGCGCTCTCGTTGTATACTTTTGGCAAGGTTTTTCAAGCATATCCTGCGGGAGGGCGGCATCCACATGAAACTCACCGTTCAGCAACCTCATCTTGCCCATGGTCTCAGCCTGGTTTCGCGCGCTGTGGCCACGCGCAGCACCCTGCCGGTGCTGGCCAATGTCCTGCTCGCCACCGATGAGGGGCGCCTGCGCCTCTCGGCCACCAACCTGGAACTGGGCATCTCGTGCTGGATCCCGGCCCAAATTGCCGAAGAAGGCGCGCTCACGGTGCCGGCGCGCACGCTGAGCGATATGGTCAGCGTCTTCCCCAATGAGGCGATTGCGCTGAACCTCAAAGGCAGTAACACGCTCACCCTGCACTGCGGGAGCAGTCAGGCCGAGATTCGCGGCATCTCGGCGGACGAATTTCCGCCCATGCCCGCCCCCGACAGCGCCGACGGCCTGGTCTTCAAAGCCGCCGAATTGAAAGAGATGATCCAGCAGGTGGTCTTCGCCGCCTCGACCGATGAAAACCGCCCGGTGCTCCAGGGCGTGCTGATCGAGATGACCGATGGTGAGGTGACCTTTGCCGCTACGGATGGCTTCCGCATCTCGGTGCGCAAGATGACGTTGGAGACCCCCACATCGCAGCCCCTGCGCCTGATCGTGCCGGCGCGGGCGCTGAACGAACTGGCGCGCGTGCTCAGTGACGGCGAACAAACGGTGACCATGCTCATCCCGCCCGGGCGCGGCCAGGTGGTCTTCCGTCAGCGCGAGATCGAACTGGTTTCGCAACTGATCGAGGGCAACTTCCCCGATTACAAGATCATCATCCCGCGCGCGGCCAAGACGCACGTGGTGCTCTCCACCGCCGCCTTTGCCAAAGCCTGCCGCCAGGCCGAGATCATCGCCCGCGAGGGCAACAACGTCGTCCGCCTGAACATCCAACCGCGCGCCGATGCCCCCGGCTTGGTCGAGGTCTCGGCGCAGTCGGAGCAGACCGGCGCCACCCAGGTCAGCCTGGATGCCAACATTGACGGCCCGGGCCTGCTGATTGCCTTTAACGTGCGCTTCCTGCGCGAGGTGCTGGACGTGATCAAGACGCCCAGTTTCGCCCTCGAAATGAACGCCAACAACGCCCCGGTCACCATCCGCCCGATTGGCGATGAATCCTTTATCCACGTGCTGATGCCGATGCATTTAGGTTAGGAGGCATGGGCTTTCCATCCAGTCAGACCGACCGCCTGATCGAGATCTACCTCACCCTTGGGCAGTACCCGATCCTCAGCAGCCGCATCCGCGAACGGATGCGGCGCGAATTATTTGCACGCGGTTTGATCACCCCGGCGGCGTTTGAGGCCGAGGTGCGCGAGATGGCGGTGCGGTCACAGGCGCGCGAGGGCCTGCGTGATCCGTTCAGCGAAGAGCCGGCGGAAGTGTGGGAGATGCGCCTCTCGCGCGTGCGCGATCAACTCACCGACCTCAAATTCAGCCAATACCTCACCCTGGACGACCTGGAACGCCTGATCGCCGAGGTGCTGAGCGAGCGCGGCGTGGACGCGGCCGGGCTGATGCTCTCGATCAACCCCGAACTGGCGCCGATTGACCTGGTCTTTGAGCAGGCGCTGACCATCGAGCGCCTACCCCCGGCGCGGCGCGCGCGTTACGAGGCGCGCCTGCAAGAGACCAAGGTGGTGCTCATCCGCCACCTGATCAGCGATCAACTGCCCTACGTGACCATCGCGCGGCGCTGGTTCACCGTGAGCGATCTTTTGCACATCCGCCGCCGCAAGATCGGCCCGGGGCGCATCGGCGGCAAGGCGGCGGGGATGATCCTGGCGCACCGCATCCTGCAATCGGTGGCCGACCTGGGGCCGAACGTCACGCTCGGCATCCCCGAATCCTACTTCCTCGGCGCCGATGTGCACTACGCCTTCATGGCGATCAACGACCTCTACCACTGGAACGACCAGAAATACAAGACCGAAGCCGAGATGCGCGCCGAATACCCGCAGATCGTGCGCGATTGCGAGGCGGGCGAGTTTCCACCGGATGTGTTGCAGAAACTGGAAATCCTGCTCAGCAATGTGGGCAAACAGCCGCTGATCGTGCGCTCATCCAGCCTGCTGGAAGATAACTTCGGCACCGCCTTCGCCGGTAAATACGAGAGCATCTTCCTGCCCAACCAGGGCACGCCGGAAGAGAACCTGCGCGCGCTGACGCGGGCGATCGCACGCGTCTATGCTTCAACCTTCAATCCCAATGCCCTGCTCTACCGCCGCGAGCGCGGCCTGCTGGATTACGACGAACGCATGGCGATCCTGATTCAGGTGGTGCAGGGTGAGCGCTACGGGCGCTACTATCTGCCCCAGGCGGCGGGGGTGGCCTTCAGCCGCAACCTCTACCGCTGGGCGCCGCAGATCCGGCGCGAGGACGGCTTCGTGCGCCTGGTGTGGGGGCTGGGGACGCGCGCGGTGGAACGGGTGGGCAACGATTTTCCGCGCCTGGTGGCGCTCAGCCATCCCTTACTGCACCCGTCCAAAGACGTGCGCATGATCCGCCGTTACTCTCAGCAGTATGTGGATGTGATTGACCTGGAAGAGAATGCCTTCAAGACCCTGCCGGTGCACGAGGTGCTCAAAGCCGATTACCCCGCCCTGCGCTACCTGGCGCAGGTGGAAGAAGAGGGCTTCCTCACCTCCCTGCGGGCGCGCTACCTGGCCGGCGATTCGCGCCGCCTGGTGCTGACCTTTGAGGACTTTCTGCGCCGCACGCCCTTCGCCGAGGCGATGCGCCGTCTGCTGCGCACGTTGGAGACGCACTACGGCGTGCCGGTGGATGTGGAATTCACCGCCCAGGTGCAGGAAACCGGAAGCGGCCCGCACCTGTATCTGACGCTGTTGCAGTGCCGACCCCAGAGCCAGTTACAGCCGCGCGCCGCGGCGGCTTTGCCCCCCACCCTGCCCGAGGACGATATCATCTTCCGCACTCAGTTCGTGGTTCCTGAGGGGACGGTGGAACGCATTGCCTATGTGGTATTCATCCCACCGGAAGCCTATTTTGCTCTCTCGGCCTATCTTCTGCGGCAGGAACTGGCGCGCGCCATCGGGCGGCTCAACACCGCCCTGGCCGGCGAATGCTTCATCATGGTCGGGCCGGGGCGCTGGGGCAGTTCCAACCCCGATCTGGGGGTGCCGGTGGGGTATGGGGATGTGTATCACGCGCGGGCGCTGGTGGAACTGACCGGCCAGCACTTTGGCCTGCCGCCGGAGCCCTCGCTGGGGACGCACTTCTTCCAGGATTTGCTCGAATCGCAGATTTACCCGCTGGCGATTGACCTGGATGACCGCAACACCCACTTTGCGCGCGCCTTTTTCTACGAGACACCCAACCGCCTGAGCGACTTTTTGCCCAATCACCACCATTTGAGCGACGCCCTGCGGCTGATCCGCGTCAGCGACTACCGCCCGGAGCATCACCTCGACCTGGTGATGAGCGACGAGAAAGGGGTGGCGGTGGCGTTCCTGCACCCCGATGCCGAGCACAACGGGCGGTTAGCGGCGGCGCGGGCGGTGACGGTAGCGCGCGAACCCGAGCCGGAGCCTCCCCTGCCGGAGATTTTGGAATAACGGGCGTTTCACGTGAAACCCGGGGTGCGGGGCCCGAAGGGCGAGGCACACCGGCGAGGTGCGTTTCACGTGAAACCTGAGCACGGCGCTGATGGGGTTCCACACGGCGCATTTGCCCTGCCGCGGCGCAAGGTGTTTCACGTGAAACCAGAAACAAAGACTGCCCTGGGCTTCCAGGGCAGTCCGGGGGTGTTTAGGCCTGCGCCGGGTTAGTTCCGTCCGCCGCGGTAGCCGCTGCCACGGCCATACCCCGCGGATGCCGAGCCCGGCGCGGTGAGTAATTGGGTGATCTGATCCGCGCTCAGCACCTGCGGCGTGTAGGTAGCACCGGTTTCGCGCTCGTACAGCGTGACGAAACTGCTCAGGTGATGGGTCGAGCCGCTCAACAGATGGGTGAACACCTGTCGTACGGCGGGATTCGTGACCTGGCTCAGCCGCTGTTGCAGGTCATAGATGTCCGTTTCCTCAATCAACGCCCCAACGCGCAGGGCCTCTGCCAGGGACTGTCGCCCCTGCGTGATCAGGGTCTGATAGAGCGCCTGCAAATCGGGATTGGTGAAGACACCGGCCTGCGCCGAGGCAGGATTAGCGATGCCATATTGGTCTAGCAGGTTGGCAACAGCCTGCTGATGCTGGCTCTCGCTTTGCTGGATGTTCTGGAATACCGGCACGCCCCAGACCTGATAGAGGTACGCGTACACATCGCTGGCCAATTTCTCTTCTTCCACCATGTAAAGCAGGGCCGCTTTTTCGGCCTCGGTCAGGGTACTGCCATCGGTCACGATGCCGAGGCCGGGGTTGGCCGCACCGCGCTGGTTTCCGCCGGCGTCGTTCTGGGCGCCGTAGCGATGGCCGCC
>CAYRUO010000038.1:0-9616 GCA_964427505.1 uncultured Thermanaerothrix sp. | reverse complement strand
GCGGCTCATCCGGGCGGAGCACACTGCGCGGGGGCAGGACGCTGGCCGTGGGCGGGATGCCGCGGGTATCCAGCGCCTGCAAGCGCGCGGCATACTCCAAGATGGCCGAGAGTTGCTGGCGGTAGCGTTCTTTCTCTTCTTCGGTCAGTTCCAGGCGTGCCAGATGGGCAATGTGTTCAACTTCTTCACGTGAGAGGCTCATGCCTGCAATTATACGCGATTCTGGTTGAGGCAGAGAATCCGTTACATCCTTTTGCCGAACGCTTCTATAATGAAAGCAGTCTGAGTAAAGGATGGAGACCCTGTTCCGCATTGGGATGGCGTTTTTGCCCTTGATTTTGGCGGTGGGGAAAGGGCAAAGACCTCATGGTATAATCCCAGGCGCAACTCTTATCCTGAGGTGACGCTTGGGCTACACGGTTCTCATCTCTGCACCGTACTTCTTGGCCGTGTTGGAACGTTTTCGCCCCCTGCTGGAGGCGTATGGGCTGAAGGTGATCGCGCCCCAGGTGCGCGAGCGCCTGGAAGAGGCGGATTTGCTGACCTATGCCGGGCAGTTCGACGGCGCGCTGTGCGGTGATGATCGCTACACCGCCCGCGTCTTGGAAGCCTGCCTGCCGCGCCTCAAGGTCATCTCCAAGTGGGGCACGGGGATTGACTCGATTGACCGCGAGGCCGCGGCACGCCTGGGTATTCAGGTGCGCAACACCCCCAACGCCTTCACCTTACCGGTTGCGGATACCGTCCTGGGCTATATCCTGGCCTTTGCCCGCCAATTGCCCTGGATGGATCGCGCGCTCAAAGGCGGCGGCTGGGAGAAACTGCCCGCCCGTTCGCTCAGCGAGTGCACCCTGGGGGTGATCGGGGTGGGTAACATCGGCAAGGCCGTCCTACGGCGGGCGCGCGCCTTTGGGATGAAACTGCTAGGCAACGATATCGTCCCGATCGCCCCCGATTTCATCGCCGAATACGGGGTGGAAATGACCACCCTGCGCGATTTGCTGGAACGGGCCGATTTCGTCAGCCTGAACTGCGATCTCAACCCCACCAGTTATCATCTGATCAATGCCGAGACGCTGGGCTGGATGAAGCCAACCGCCGTGCTGATCAATACGGCGCGCGGGCCGATCGTGGATGAGCCGGCATTGATTGAAGCACTCCAAAAAGGGCAGATCGCCGGGGCGGCGCTGGATGTGTTCGAGATCGAACCTCTGCCCCTGGATTCGCCCCTGCGGCGGATGGAGAACGTCCTGCTGGCAGCGCACAACGCCAATGCCAGCCCTGCTGCCTGGGAGCGCGTGCACTGGAATACCTTGCGCAATCTCTTCGAGGGCTTGGGACTGCCGACCGAGGACTTGCCCGCCTGGCAAGCCCGCCTGAGTCCGAATTAATGTGCAGACGAGAGGTGGATGACCATGGCATCAGATGAACGCTTTGTCCTGATTACCGGAGCGGCAGGGGGGATTGGCCGCGCTACGGTGCGCCTGTTTGCCGAACGGGGTTGGCGGGTGATCGGGGTGGATCGCGCGCCCTTCGGTGAGGCCTTTCCCGCCAATGGCCTGTTCATCCAATCCGATATTTCGCAAGCCGAGAACATCGCCGCCATCTTCGAGCGCGCCCAAACCTTCACCGGCCGCCTGCACGCTCTGGTCAACAACGCCGCTATCCAGATCGCCAAACCTTTCCTGGAGACGACGGTGGAAGAATGGGATGCGGTGATGGCCTCGAACCTGCGCTCGGTGTTTCTGGGGGTGAAACTGGCCTATCCTCTGCTCAAGGCCGCCGGCGAGAGCGCCATTGTCAACGTCTCTTCGGTGCATGCCATCCAGACCTCGGCCAACATCGCCGCCTATGCCGCCAGCAAGGGGGGCTTGCTGGCGCTGACCCGCGCCATGGCAATTGAGTTTGCGCCGGATAACATCCGTGTCAATGCCATCCTGCCCGGCGCAGTGGATACACCGATGCTGCGGGCCGGCTTGAACCGCGGCCACGTGAGCGGTGAGGATATTCACCAGCGCCTGGAGAACCTGGCCCGCCGCACTGTCAACGGGCGCATCGGTCAGCCGGAAGAGATTGCCCGCGCCATCTACTTCCTGGCCGATTCGCGCGAATCCTCGTTCATGACCGGCCAAGCGCTGGTCGTGGATGGCGGCGCTACGGCACGCTTGAGCACGGAGTGAGTGGGGGCAGATAGAAGTGCGTGGTAACTCTATCCCTCGTCACATTACAAATTGGTTTAATCAGGGTCAGGGTGTGAAAAACACGCGAGTGCTAGCCCTTACCATATTCGCACTTAATTTACTCTTGGTATCTTCGAGTCTAACCCCTCCATTTTGGCAAATCAATCCCCACGACGAAGCAAAGTATATTGAAAGCGGCTGGCGTTTACTCATCTTTGAAATTCGTGATATGGCATGGGGGCCGTTGGTGGCACTGGTTTACGCACCGCTTCACCTAGTATTTAAGGGCTCACTTGATTGGTTTATTCTTGAGGCATGGGGTGGACGTATTATTTTGTATTCATTAATGTGGTGGAGCACCTATTATCTGGGTTTGCGCTTTAAAGATATCATCTTGCCCTACGCGCTCTTAGGGGTGTTGTTCGTCTCAATGCCGTTTATAAGGGCGGTGGTCAATCAGAGTGATGCTTTATTTGTGTGTTGCTCGGCAATTGCTTTAGGTAAGATTCTTGACTATCATCGGTCGAAGCGCTTGAAAGACGTTGGAATAAGTTCTCTCTTTGTGGGTTTAGCCATCTTGTGTAGAGCCGAAGCCGTGTTGTTGCTTCCGATTTTCATTATTGCGCTGGGATTGCTCACCTGGAAAAAGGTCCAACCATCCTATTTACCTCGAGTTGGTCTTTATGCGCTTCTTCCTATCTTTTTGATTTTAGGAATATATGTCTCCTTATATTGGCTTTCAACCAATTCTCTCGATCTTGGGTTTGGTTATAAATCCTACGATTCTTTTGAATGGAATCAATCGGTCTTGACCGGTGGAGATCTTGATTTAGCCCGTCAAGAGGCACGTAGGCTCTTTGGAACCCCCGAAGAAAATAATTATTCGGTCGTTCGGGCAATACTTCGCAATCCCCCTGCCTTTGCGCAGAGAATATGGGCGAATCTGAAAACTTTGCCTGAGAAATTCTTCGAATTATTCGACAAACGATTAGGGCTTTTAACCCTCATTTTGGCTGTTGCCGGGGCGATAACTTTTCTTCGAAACTACCCCTTTTCGGTTTTAGCCGTAGTGCTTTTGTGGGGCTTACAACCTTTTGTGGCATTGGGTTTCTTGGCCTTGCATATCGTTCCTCAGATTTCATACCTCATACTAATTTTGACCGCAGCTGGTGTTACTAGCCTTGTGGCTGGTTTGGCTATAGAAAGAAAGATTATTATTGCCTCACTTATTGGTATCGGGATGGTAGGGCTTTTAGGGCCGCGGCCGGTGCTTTTATCTGTTAGCCTTGTGAGCGGTGGTGCTTTGATATTAGGTTGGCTTATGGCAGTTCAACACATCGGTATCCAGAAAGCGATTTCTTGGTCGTTTTTCATAGCGGCATTAATTCTTCGTCCGCCCTACCAAGATTTATTTCTCTATCCACCGATTGGAACTACCTCCGAAGAACAAGCAGTGCATTATATCCAACAAAATTTTCCGCCCCACTCCACCATTGCGGTCGCTACCCCTCGCTTGGCAATTGCGGCGAGGGTTAACGATGTAGGGCTTGAATCATTTTCACACGAAGTAGTTTCCTCAGCCGAGACCCTGCGAGTTTACTTGATAAAAGAAAAAATATCCGCCGTGGTCTACACCCCCGCAGCCACCCCTTTTCCGATCATTTTTGGAACTATTGAGCAGAACCTGGATTCTCGTTTTAAGCGTGTCTTCTACTCTGATGATCTCTCGGTTCAAATTTACGTTCCTATCTCTCAGCCCGAATAAATCCTCTTATACAAGATGAAAGAGCGACTCATTCCAAAGATTAAACCCCTGGTTCCCTCCCCCCTTTGGCGTCTGGGCTCGCAGGCTTACTGGGGCTGGCGTAACCGCGGACAGCACGTGGTGGCACGCTGGCTCAGCCCTCGCTGGGCCGAGAACCGCCGCCGCCTTGAAGCCTACCGCGACCGCCACGCGGGCCAGCGCTGTTTCATCATCGGCAATGGGCCCAGCCTGCGCAAGATGGATCTTTCGCCCTTGCGCCACGAAATTACGTTCGGCCTCAACCGCATTTACCTGCTCTTCCCCGAGGTGGGCTTCACCACCACCTACCTGGTTTCGGTCAACGATCTGGTGCTCCAACAGTGCGCCGACGAGATCAAAGCCCTCCCCCTGCCCAAATTCATCACCTGGCGCGCCCGCCGTTGGTTTGCCGATGACCCGAATACCCTCTTCCTGGATACCGATTACACCGGGGTGGAAAATTTCAGCGGTGACGCCACCGCCCGCCTCTTTGAGGGCTTCACGGTCACCTATGTAGCCATGCAACTGGCCTTCTACATGGGCTTTGCGCAAGTTATTCTTATCGGGGTGGATCACAACTTTGCCACCCAGGGGCCGCCCAACGCGGCGGTGGTTTCCGAGGGAGATGATCCGAATCACTTTGCCCCCAATTACTTCGGCAAAGGCTTCAAGTGGCAGTTGCCCGATCTGGAAGGCTCAGAACGGGCATATCGCATGGCGCGCGCCGCTTACGAAGCCGCCGGGCGCACCATCTTGGACGCTACCGTGGGGGGCAAACTGACCATCTTCCCTAAGGTGGATTACACTCGCTTGTTCGAGTGACCCTAAATGGCTCAACCCCTTGTATCCATCATCACCCCTTCTTATAACCAGGCGTCCTATTTAGAGACCACCCTGCGTTCGGTGCTGATGCAAGATTATCCGCGCATTGAATATATCGTCGTAGACGGCGGCTCCACCGACGGCAGTGTGGAAATCATCCGTCGTTACGCCGACCGCCTGGCCTGGTGGGTCTCTGAGCCCGACCGCGGGCAAGCCGATGCCATCAACAAGGGCTTTGCCCGCGCCCAGGGCGAGATTGTTGCCTGGCTCAATTCCGATGACGCCTATTACACCCCGCAGGTGGTCAGCCAGGCAGTGGCGGCACTGCAAGCCCACCCTGAAGCCAGCATGGTTTATGCCGATGGGGTGATGGTGGACGCGCAGGGCTATCTGCTCGACTGGCACCGTTATCCGCAGTATGATCTGGTGGATTTGCTCGCCTTCGAGGTTCTGCTCCAACCGACCGTCTTCATGCGCCGCAGTGCCCTCGAAGCCGCCGGCTACCTGCGACCTGATCTGCATCTGATCCTGGATCATGATCTGTGGATTCGGCTGGCGGCGATTGGGCCACTTTATCACGTGGACGGCTTTTGGGCGGTGGAACGCACCCACGAGCAAGCCAAGACCATCGCGCAAGCCGCGGTATTTGTCAATGAGGCTTTTGCTCTGATCCGATCTTTGGAACACGACCCGCGTTTTGCCCCTACTTTTGCTATACACCGCCGACGCATCTACGCTGGACTGCACGTCTTTGCGGCGCGGCGGCTGATTGATGCCGGGCAACCGCGCGCAGCCCTGCACCATTTTGGTCAGGCCTGGCAGTGGCAGCCGCGGCAGGTGATGCGCCGCTGGTATAAGGTCGTACAGGCTCTTGGCGGCTCGTTAGGTCTGGAGTCTCTTTTCCTGGGGTACCGCTCTCTGCGGCGACGGGCGCAACACGGGCGCCGGCGTTTGGTTATGGAATCCTCAGGATTTCAGTGGATAAATGAACCTTGACCTTGGAGCAACAGCATGAAAACAAGATATGATTCTCTTCAATGGCTCGGTGTTATCATCCTGCTCTTAGCAGGACTGGGCATTCGTCTTTATGATCTGACCGATTTGCCGTTGGATTTTCACCCCACGCGCCAGTTATTTTCAGCACTCAAGGCGCGTGGACTCTATGCCACCTTCGCTACAGATATGCCCGACTGGCAGCGCCAAATCGCCGTACGTCAATGGGAGCAAATTGGCATTATTGAGCCCCCAATCATGGAGTTTTTAGCTGCTCAAACCTATCGCTTCACTGGCGTACAACTTTGGGTGCCTCGGCTATACAGCATTATCTTTTGGGTTCTGGCCGGAATTCCTCTCTATCTTTTGGTGCTTCAACTCACCGGTTTACCTCTGGCTGGGCTAATTGCTTTGGCAGTCTATGTTTCTTTACCCTACGGTGGTATTGCCAGCCGCAGTTTCCAACCCGACCCGCTCATGGTGGCCTGCATCGTTACCGCCTGGTGGGCTATGTTTTCTTGGTATCGTAAGCCTTCTTGGCGTTGGGTTTTCCTCGCCGGCGGGTTTAGCGGCCTAGCCATACTGGTGAAGAATCTTTCTGTCTTCCTGGTCCTTCCCCCATTGCTCTTGCTTCTTTGGGAGCAATTCCGCTGGCGCGCTTGGCGAGAGCCGCAAGCTTGGGTACTGCTTGTGCTTACGGCACTTCCCGCCGGGGCTTATACCGTGTACGGTGTCTGGATTGATGGTTTTCTAAAAGGCCAGTTCGGCGGGCGTTTCTTTCCTCAACTATGGACTGATCCGGTGTTTTATATCCGTTGGCTGGGTCAGATTGAGCATGTGGGAGGCTCACGCTACCTCTTCGCGTTGGGCCTTATTGGGGCTTTCTTGGCTAAAGAGACTTCTCACCGGCGTTGGTTGTTGACCCTCTGGGCAGGTTATTTTGCCTTGGGTTTTGCTTTTTCTTATCACTACATGACCCATGACTATTACCATTTGCCCTTGATCCCTCTGCTTGCCATTACCATAACACCGCTTATCCCCTATGGTGTGGAAAAACTCCAAACCCAGCGCCTCCCTTGGCTGGGACGGGGTGTGCTTTTGGGATTGCTCGTGGTTCTTTTCGCTAACAATCTCTGGGACATTCGCGTGACTCTCAAACGCAATGACTATCGCCACGAGGCAGCGTATTGGGCCAGCCTGGGTGAAAAATTGCGGAACGGCAATGTGATGGCACTAACCCATGATTACGGCTACCGCCTCAATTATTGGGGCTGGAAGGATGCCGGCATTTGGCCAACCCAGGGTGACCTTTACCTGCGCGAATTGATGGGGGGTTCTGCCGAGGATGCGTTGCGTGAGTTCCAGAACAGCATCCAAGGGTACGATTACTTCCTGGTTACATTGTTAGGTGAATACGAAAATCAGCCTGCGCTCAAACAGATGCTGGAACAAAATTACCCTTTGCTGGAAAAAGGGGATGGCTATCTCATCTTTGATTTACGACACCCCAAGACTTCCCCATGACCGACCTGCCGCTGGTCTCGATTGTCACGCCTTCCTATAACCAGGCGCGCTTCCTGGAAGCCACCATCCAATCCGTCCTCAGCCAGGATTATCCCCACCTGGAATACATCATCGTGGACGGCGGCTCCACCGACGGCAGTGTGGAGATCATTCGTAAGTACGCCGATCTCCTCGCCTGGTGGGTCTCTGAACCCGACCGCGGCCAGACGGATGCCATCAACAAGGGGTTTGCCCGAGCCCGCGGCGAGATCCTGGCGTGGCTCAACTCCGATGACACTTACGAGCCGGGCGCCGTGCGCGAGGCCGTGGCCTACCTGCAAGCCCACCCTGAGGTCGGCATGGTGTACGGCGATGCCCACTACATTGATGAGCAGGGGCGCGTCATCGGGCGCTTCCCCGCCGCCCAGACCGATTACCGCCGCCTGCGCCGCGGTTATGTCCACATTCCCCAGCAGGCCGCCTTCTTCCGCGCCAGCCTGTGGCGCAAGGTCGGCCCGCTCGATCCTTCCTTTTACTTTGCCATGGATTACGACCTGTGGGTGCGCCTGGCGCGCGAAGCCCCACTGCACTACGTCCCGCGGGTGTGGGCGAACTTCCGCCTGCACAGCGACGCCAAGACGATCATGGCCGATGACCGCTGTTGGCCCGAAATGCTGCGCGTGCACTTCCGCGATGGGGGCACCTGGTTCTCCCCCATTGTCGCCAAATACCTGTTGCGCAAGGTGGTCGCCCCTTACCTGCGCTGGCGGCGCCGCCGCCTCTTCCAGCGGTATAATGAGAGCGGAGGTGGATAATGCCCCGCTCTGTGCCCAAGTCCATTCAACCCTTCGAAGGGGGAAACCTGATCACCCGCGCTCGCCTGATCCTGCGCCTGCTGCGTGATCGGCGGGTGCATCCGTTGCTTAAAGTCATCCCGGTGCTCGCCGTGGCGTACCTGTTTATTCCCGATCTGGTGATCGGGCCGCTGGATGACGCCGCCGTGGTGTGGCTGGGGATGTCTATCTTCGTTGAACTCTGCCCGCCCGAGGTGGTAGCCGAACACTGGCGAGCGTTGGTCGAGGGCGTGCCACCTGCGCCAACCGACGAGCCGGATGAGATTGTTGACGGCGAGTACCGCGAGGTCAACGATTAGGGCCGTTCTTCACCGCCACAGCCACCACATGCCCAGGGCGATCAGCGCGCCCAAGACGCTCCCCACTGCCACCTGGCGCGGGGTGTGGCCGAGCATTTCCTTGAGCCGTTCCTGCGAGATGGGCTGACCGCTGAAAAGTTCCTGAAGCAGGACGTTGAGTTTCTGCGCGTGCACCCCGGCCTGGCGGCGTACCCCTGCCGCATCGTACAGCACAACCATCGTAATCGCCATCCCCAACGCGAAGACCGGATGATCGAACCCGTAGTAGAGCCCCACCGCTAACGTAGTCGCCACCATCAGCGCGGCATGGGACGAGGGCATGCCCCCCATGCTGAACCACATGTTCCAGTTCCAGCGCCGGTTGACCCAGTAATCAATCGGGACTTTGAGAAACTGTGCCAGCCACAACGCCAGCAAGCCTGCCAACAGGGGACGGTTGGCCAAGAGTTGTTCCCACACCATTTAGAACGCTGCCTCCTCAGGGGGTTCTTCGGCTTCAGCGCCGAGGCTGCGATCCAGTTCGCGCACGCGCAACTCGGCCTGATCGAGCAGGGCCTGGCAGTGGCGGATCAGAGCCTGTCCGCGTTCAAACAGGCGGATGGCTTCATCCAGGGGCTGTTGGCCGGCCTCCAAACGTTGTACCAGTTGTTCCAGTTCGGCGTAGGCTTCCTCATAGGTGAGCGACTCTACGGCTTTCCAGGTCTCCGTCATGGCTACCTCCATCGGTGGGGGGAGCGGAATGGGAATGAAGCGATTCAACCTGCGTGACCAGATAACCATCGGCCAGGTGAGCGTGCAAGGTGTCACCGCGCCGGGCTTGCGCGACCCGTTGCACCACCTGGCCATCCGGACGTTGTAAGATGGCGTAACCGCGCGCCAACACGGCCCGCGGGTTGAGCGATTCCAGGCGGGCGCGCAGGCCTTCCAGGTGCAGGCGGCGCAGACGCAACCCGCCGGCGATATGATGTGCCGCCCAGGTGCTCAGATAATCCAGACGCTGGCGATCCTCGCGCACTCGGCGCAGGGGCGAAAGACGTTCCAGCCGCTGACGCAAAAGCACCAAGCGATGCCTCTCATCTTGTACCCGTGCCCCCAGCGCGCTGGCCAGCCGCCGCTCCAACTGGCGCATCTTGTGCCGCAATTCCGCGCCGTCGGGCGTGGCGGCCATTGCCGCCGCCGAGG
>CAYRUO010000037.1:0-9881 GCA_964427505.1 uncultured Thermanaerothrix sp. | reverse complement strand
CCTGAGCCGCGAGGTCCTGCGCCAGGTGCCCGGTGCGCGGGTGATCGCCGCGGATTTCACCTTGCCGATGCTGCAACTGGGTCAGCGGCGGCGCTTTCCACGCCCGCCGGCCTGGTGTGCGGCGGATGCCCTCGCCCTGCCTTACCCTCACGGCACCTTCGATGCCGTGGTATGCGCCTTCTTACTGCGCAATGTCGCCGACTTGGGGCAAGCCTTGCGCGAGATGGCGCGTGTGCTCAAGCCCGGCGGGCAGGTGGCGATCTTGGAAACCACCCGCCCCACACCGCACCCTCTGCGCCCCCTACGCGATGTGCTGATGTTCCGGATGATCCCCTGGTTGGGCGGGGTGCTCACCGGCCAGCGCGATGCCTACGAGTACCTGGCACATTCCAGCGCCACCTTCCTCGCCGCGCCGGAACTGGCGCAAGCGTTGGTAGCGGCGGGGTTTACGGAGGTGCGATTTACCTATAAAATGATGGGCACGATTGCCATTCATTGGGCGCACACGTGAATCATCCTTCCGCTTCATGTTCCTCAGCATTCGACCCCGATAAGGCTGCCCTGCGCGGTGCGCCCTCGTATGTCTGGCGCGCCGGCCAGGAACGTCGCTTGCAGATGATCCTGGCGGCAGCGGCAGGGCGCGAGCGCGGACGGGTGTTCGTGGACGGCTGTGGGGTGGGGCAGTACCTGGCCCGTCTGGCCGAGACGGCGGCACTGGCAGTAGGACTGGATATCGAGTGGGAGCGCACCCGCGAGGCGTATGCCCGCCACCCGCGGGTGGTGTGCGGCGCAGGCGAGCACCTGCCCTTTGCTTCCGCGTCGTTCGACCTTGTCCTCAGCCACGAGGTACTGGAACATGTGGCTGATGATCGTCAGACCCTGGCCGAGATCGCGCGGGTGCTGGCGCCGGGGGGGCGGCTGGTGCTCTTCTGCCCCAACCGCGGCTATCCCTTTGAAACCCACGGCATTTACTGGCGCGGGCGCTACTATTTCGGCAACATTCCGCTGGTCAACTACCTGCCACGGCGCTGGCGCGACCGCCTGGCGCCGCACGTGCGCATCTATACCGCGCGTGACCTGGCGCGCCTGCTGGACGGCCTACCTCTGCGCGTAGTACAGCGCACGGTTATCTTCGGCGCCTACGATAACATCATCGCCCGCTTCCCACGCTTGGGGCGCTGGCTGCGTGCGCTCTTGCAGGGACTGGAAAAGACACCCCTGCGCGTCTTCGGCTTGTCGCACGTTTGGGTGCTCGAAAAAAACGCCGCCTAGCGCGGGCGAAAATCGTAGATGCCGTCCTCAACCGCGTAGGTGCGCCCGCAGGCCGGACAGGCGATGGCCGGCGGGGTATCGGGCAGGGGTTCGTGCCCACAGGCCGGGCAGCGGAAGGCAAATGCAGAGGCTACGGCACCTTCCCCACGTGCCCGGGCGCGCACGAACACGCTGGGCGAAAGTTGCCACCAATCCCCCGTCCACTGCGCCAGGCCGTCCAGCCAGACCAGTAACGTCAGGGGCAGTAGGCGCTTGAGCAGGCCGATCCGGAAGTGCGAGACGGTCAACTGCCGTTCGATGGCAAAGCCGCTTAGGCTGAGCCAGGTGCGCACGGTGGCAGGATGAAAATCAAAGTTCAGCGGGGCGAATTCCACCGGCTCAGGGGTAAAGGGGCTCCACACCTGGCGGCGCAACCAGTAGCGCAGGATGGCTTTGAGGTTGCACTTATTGGCAAATTCAAGGATAAAGACCCCGCGTGGGCGGAGCACCCGCCGCGTCTCTTCCAGCACCCGCCGCGGCTCCACCATGTGGTGCAGGGTGCGGATCATGGTCGCGGCATCGAAGAAGCCGCTGACAAAGGGCAAACGGTAGGCGTCGCCGGCTACGTAGAGGTAGCGCCCATCCCGACCCAGGCGTTCCTGTGCTTGCTGGAGTTGGGTGCGGGAGTAATCCAAGAGCACCACGCGTTGGTAGCCGTGGTAGCGCGGGGTGTTGCGTCCGGCACCGGCGCCGATTTCGAGCAGCCACTGCCCGCCCTCGTGGGGCAGTAGGCGGCGCAGGGCCAGCGCTTCAACCGCGTCCTCGTAAGCGCGCCCACCTTGTTCCCAGAACGAACGCTGGTAATCGGAGCCTTCGTAGTTGCAGATGGGGGGTGTTTCCATGCGGATGATCGGGGCAAAAAATTGCGTCGGGCAGGCTTGCCGGCGGCGCCCAGAAGGGCCGCCTTACTGCTGCTTCCTCTCGGACCTGACAGGGTTCGGCGGTTTCTGCCGCGCCGGTCCCACCCGAACGCGCCTTAATCATACCTTCCTCTGGGCTGGCTGTCAATCGGGTGCGGCGGTTTAGCCATAGAGAGGATACGTCGGCGCACCTACCCACGTTTTAGTGAGAGGTTAACCGCCTTTACGGGTGACATCCCGCAGCAGTAGGATACCGCCGAGCCCCATTATCATGAGCGCGAGGGTATAGAGAACCAGAGCGCTCACAACCACCGCCCACTGCCAGCCGCCTGGTTCGATCGCGCCCGTCGCCAAACCGGTAGCAACGGCCAGGGCCTGACTGCCGACCAAAAAAGCGAATGCCAACCCCAGCCCCCAGGCTATCATCGGAGTGCGGGAATGTGCCCGAAGCGCCGCCCATAAGAGGAACCCTCCGCCTACCAGCGCCAGCGGGAACAGTTCGGCAGGCATGAGGTAATCCAAAAGAAACCCGCGCCCGTTGAACACGGCGATAACCGCCAACAACGCCGGGGCAAGAATCGGCCCCCAGGCCAGAACAACGCCTACCCAGGCCAGAAATTTTGTCAGTTTCATCGTGTTGCTCTTTTCTGCCCCGCCAGGGGGCGTGCTGCTTTTCAAATAATCCGTCCAAATATCCACAACGGCTTTGCTTCAAGCCAAACCGCGGCACAATGGCTGGGTCAGCCCTGGGTTCCACCGCTCGTTTCTCTATCTATAATACCTCTTTCTCAAGGCCAAATCTATCATTTCCCCCACCCTCAAAGCGCGCAAACCTCCCATGTTATAATCTGAAATGTGTCCAAATTCTGGCGGCTGACCGGTATGTTCCTGCTCATCGGCGGGCTGAGCCTGGGGGGACTGTGGATGATTCCTACCGTGCGCGAACGGGTGCTCTGGCATCTGGAATCCTGGCGGGTGCAAGTCCGCTACGCCCTCAAGCCCCCGCAGGAAGCGGTGTTCGTGCCTGCGTCCACCTTGCCCACCGCGCCCGTGCTTCCCAGCCCCACCCCCCTTCCGCCCACAGCAACCCCGGCACGCCCAACCGCCGAGGCAAGTCATTCCCAGCCCACCGCCACAGCCTTGCCCACCCCCACCCCGACTTCCCTGCCGCCCGAGGTGCACATCAGCGGCGGGCGCTATTACGATCAGCATGGGCTGTGGAATTACTGCGCGCCCGCCACCCTGGCCATCGCGCTTTCCTACTGGGGCTGGCAGGGCGACCGCACCGACATCGGGCGGGTGGTCAAGCCGTTTGAGAAGGACAAGAACGTCATGCCCTACGAACTGGCGGACTACGTCGCCAATTACACCGACCTCCGGGCGCTGGTGCGCGCCGGCGGGACGCTCGACCTGCTTAAACGCCTGCTTGCGACGGGCTTCCCGGTCGTGCTCGAAAAAGGCGTCTACCTGCGCGATTACAACGGGCGGCTGGGTTGGATGGGGCATTACACTGTGGTGAGCGGCTATGAGGACGCCGCCCGGCGCTTTATCACCCAGGATGCTTATTTCTCGCCCGACTACCCGGTCACCTATGATGATTTGTTATGGCAGTGGCGTTCGTTCAATTACACTTTCCTGGTCGTCTATCCCCCCGACCGCGAGGCCGACCTGCTGGCCGCGCTGGGGCCCTACGCCGATGCGACCGCGAGTTACCGCCGTGCCATGGAGATCGCCTCCTACGAAGCCAGCACCCTGAGTGGGCTGGAACAGTTCTTCGCCCTCTTCAACTATGGCACCAGCCTGGTTAACCTGCAAGATTACGCCGGCGCGGCACGCGCCTATGACCAGGCTTTCACCCTGATGGCCAACCTGCCCGAGGACAAGCGCCCCTGGCGCATCATGTGGTACCAGACCGGGCCGTACTTTGCCTACTACTACACGGGGCGTTACTGGGATGTCATCCGCCTGGCCGATACCACCATCGGCGCCGCCGATCAGCCTTACATCGAAGAATCCTTTGTTTGGCGGGCGCGGGCACGCCTGGCGTTGGGCGATACTTCTGGCGCCGCCGAGGATGTCCGCACCGCGCTGGACTACCATCCCGGTTTTGCGCCGGCGGTGGAATTGGCTCAGGCGCTCAACTTGCAACCTTAAGGGAAGAGACCTATGGTGCGTGTGCTTCACTTTGCCGATGCCCACATTGATATCGCCAACCGCGGGCGGCAAGATCCCCAAATTGGTTTGCCCATCCGCGTGCTCGATTTCCTGACCGCCCTGGATACCATCGTCGAAACTGCCATTCGCGAAAAGGTGGATCTGGTGCTCTTTGCCGGCGATGCCTACAAAGACCGCACCCCCGTGCCGACCTTCCAGCGCGAATGGGGCAAGCGCATCATCCGTCTTTCCCGGGCCGGTATTCCCACCTTAATGCTTGTGGGCAACCACGATGTTTCACCCGCGCTGGGACGCGCGCACACCTTGCAGGAATATGAGACGCTTGAAGTCCCCTATGTGCGCGTGCTTAACCGCCCGGCCCTGCTCAAGCCCGCCGATCTGTGGGGACTGCCCCTGCAAGTGCTGGCCATCCCCTGGATCTCGCGCTCCAACCTGATGGGTTTGGAAGAATTGAGCGGGCGCGAACCCGAGCGCGTTTATGAGCGCCTGCAAGAGATCTTGACCCAACTCGTGGAGCAGTTTTTAGCCCAGGCCGAACCTGATCTTCCGCTCATCGTCACCGCCCACGCCTCGGTCGAGGGCGCGGTGTACGGCGGTGAGCGCCTGATCATGCTGGGCAACGATTTCATCCTACCGCGTGGCCTGCTGGTGCACCCCGCGGTGGATTACGTGGCGTTGGGCCACATCCACAAACACCAGGATCTGAACCTCGGCGGCTATCCCCCGGTGGTCTATGCCGGCTCGATCGAGCGGGTGGATTTTGGCGAGGCCGCCGATGACAAAGGGTTTGTGATGGTCGAGGTTGAGCGCCGCGCCACCCGCTACACCTGGATACGCCTCAGTGGGCGCAAATTCATTGATAAACGCATCAACTTGGAGGCGTTAGAAAAAACGAGCGGCGAAAAGCCCCTGCCCGGCGTGCTTATGGAATACATCCGTCAGCGCCTGCCCGCACCGCACGAGTTAGAAGGCGCCGTGGTGCGCCTGGTGTTGGAATACCCGCGCGCCTGGGAACCCCTGCTGGACGAAGCCGCGCTGCGCAAGTGGCTCGAGCCGGCCCTCGAAGTGCATTTGGTGCGGCAACCGCGTGCCGAAATGCGCCTGCGCCTGGCCGGCGATGCCGCCGTTGCTCAGCGCTCACCGTTGGAACTGCTCGAACTCTACTGGAAGTCGCTTTCTCTGCCGCCGGAGGAAATTCAAGCCTTACAAGCCTTAGCCGAACGCGTGCTGGCACAGGCCGAGAATTCATCGGTTTAACGTGGGGGAGGATGCTTAAATCAGAAATGGAAGACGGTAGTCGTATCCTGGAAATCCTGATCATCTTCTTGCTCATCTTGCTCAACGGCTTTTTCGCCATGTCCGAGATGGCGTTGGTTTCGGCGCGCAAGGTGCGCCTGCAACAACAGGCCGAAGAGGGTGAAAAAGGGGCCAAAACCGCCCTGACGCTGACCGAATCGCCCAATCAATTCCTCTCCACTATCCAGATCGGCATTACCCTCATCGGTATCCTGGCCGGTGCCCTGGGCGGCGCTACCCTCTCCGGCGATTTGGCGCACTGGCTGGCACGGTGGCCCGCCCTGGCGCCTTACAGCCAAGCCCTGGCGCTGGCAATTGTCGTCCTGCTGACCACCTATTTCTCGCTGGTGCTGGGGGAGTTGGTGCCCAAGCGCCTGGCGCTCTATTACCCGGAGAAAATCGCCACCGCCGTTGCCGGCCCTATGGTCACCCTCTCACGCCTGACGGCGCCGCTGGTCAAACTGCTCAGTGCGTCCACCGAGGCCGGCCTGCGCCTGCTGGGGATTCGACCCACCCCCGAACCCGAATTCACCGAAGAGGACATCCGCGGCTTGATCGAACAAGGCACCCAAGAGGGCATCTTTGAAAGCAGTGAACAGCGCATGGTCGAGGGCGTTTTTCGCCTCGGCGACCGAACCGTGGATGCCATCATGACCCCGCGCACCGAAATTGAATGGCTTGATCTGGATGAAACCCCGCAAGAGATTGTGGAACGGGTGCTCAACAGCCGCCACACCCGCTTCCCGGTCGCCCGGGGCGATTTGGACAGCGTGCTGGGGGTTGTCTCGGCACGGGACGTGCTGGCGCAGTTCCTGCGCGGCGGTGAGTTCGATCTGCAACCGTGGCTCCAGCCACCCCTCTTCGTCCCCGACAGCATGACCGTGCTCAAGGTGCTGGAAGCCCTGCGCACCGCCCGCGTCTCGCTGGCGCTGGTGATTGATGAATACGGCGGCGTGCTGGGCATGGTCACCCATTACGACGTGCTCGAGGCCATCGTGGGCGAACTGGGCGAGGCCGGCGAGAGCGAGGAAGCGCTACTGGTACAGCGTGAGGATGGTTCCTGGCTCATGGACGGCTTACTGCCCATTGATCGCTTCAAGGAAGTTTTCGACCTCGAAACCCTGCCGGATGAAGAGCGAGTAGGGTATCAGACCCTGGCCGGCTTTATCCTCAGCCAGTTGGGCGTCATCCCTACCGCCGGGCAGGTCTTTGAATGGAGCGGACTGCGCTTTGAGGTCGTGGATATGGACGGGCGGCGCATTGACAAAGTTCTCGTCTCTCGCATTCCATCGTCATCCCCGGAGGACGCATGATCCCGGTTCGACTGCGCATAGCGGGCTTTCTTTCCTATCGGCAACCCCAAGAAGTGGATTTCACCGCCTTTGACCTGGCCTGCATCAGCGGGCACAACGGCGCCGGCAAATCGTCTCTGCTGGATGCCCTGACCTGGGCGCTCTTCGGCAAGGCGCGTGCCGAGCATGATGCCGTCATCAACGACCAAAGTGACCGTGCCGAGGTGATGCTCGATTTTCAGTATGAGGAACACCTCTACCGCATCCAACGGGCACGGGTGCGCGGCAAAACCACCCTGCTGGAGTTCTTCGTCCGCGGTGAGGACGGCACCTGGAAACCCCTGACCGAGAGCAAACTCAAAGATACTCAGGCGCGCATTCAACATCTACTGCGCATGGATTACGAAGCCTTTATCAATGCCTCGTTCTTCCTCCAAGGCAAAGCCGACCAGTTTACCATCAAATCCCCCGGTGACCGCAAGCAAATCCTGATGAGCATCCTGGGGTTAGAGGTATGGGAGACCTATAAAGAGACCGCGAAAGCCCAGCGCCGCCTGGCCGAGCAAGAGCAAGCGCAAATGGACGGCCAGATACAAGAGATTGAGCGCGAACTGGCCGAGGAAGACGGGCGCAAGGCCGCTTTGGCGGCTTTAGAAGGTCAACTGGCACAGGCCGAAGCCCTGCGCCGCGCCCGCGAGGATGTGCTGGCCTCGGCCCAAAAAGTCGCCGCCGCGCTGGCCGAGCAACAGCGCCTGGTCGAAACCCTGTATGCCCAATGGCAGAAAGCCCGGCAGGCCCTGGAAAGCCACCTCGCCATTTTAGCCGAACGGCAGGCGCGCCACACTGCCGCCCAAAGCCTGCTCGCCCAGGCTGAAGAGATTGAAGCAGCCTATGCCGAATGGCAGGCCGCGCGGCGCGACCTGGAAGCCTGGGATGCCCTGGCTGCCCGCTTCCGCGATTTAGAGACCCAGCGCCAGGCTCTGCGTCAGGAAATCGCCGTCGAACAGACGCGCCTGGAGAGCGAATATCACACCCTGCAACAGCAAGAGCGCGAGGTGCGCCAACTCCAAGCCGTGCTCCCGACCTGGGAAGCGAACCGCGCACAACTGCGTCAGAAATTAGAGGCACTGGAAGCGCGCCTGGCCACCCGCGAAGCCCTTCAACGCCAAAAGGAAACCTGCGCCCAGGAAAAGACCGAACTCGAAACCGAAAATAAACTGCTCAAAGCGCAGATGAATGAGATCAAGGCGCGCATCGAGAACTTGCAGGCGGTGAGTGGAGCAACCTGCCCGCTCTGCGGTCAACCCCTGCCCCCGGCCGAGCGCAAGCGCCTGATCCAGGATTTGGAGCAGGAAGGCAAAGCCATGGGGGATCGCTTCCGTACCAATATAGCCCGCATCCAGGCGCTGAGCGATGAGATTCGCGAACTGGAAGCCCAGATACGCGAACTGGAAGCGGTCGAACGGCAGGCCAAAGCCCTCGTTACCCAGGTTGCTCAGGAAGAAGAACGCCTGGATCTGGCATATCGGCAACTCCAGGACTGGCAAACCACCACCGCCCCGCGCCTGGCCGAGGTCGCCGCCGTGTTGCAAGAAGGACGTTTTGCCCTCACCGCACGGACGGCCCTGGCCGCCCTGGATGCCCAGTGCCGTGAATTGGGTTATGACCCTCAGGGGCACGAGGCGGCGCGCCAGCGTGAGCAAGCCCTGCGCGCCAGCGAAGAAGCCCTGCGCAACCTGGAAAAAGCGCGCGCCGAGGTTGCCAGCCTGGAACGCGAAATCGCCCACCTGGAGGCACAGCGCGAAGAGCGCGAACACGAGGTAGCCGCGCTGGAAGCCCAGTACCACGAGGCCGCGGCGCGTTACCAGCACGATGCCGCCGAGTTGCCCGATCTGGAAGCCCTGGAACGCGAGGTGCGCGATCTCAAACTGCGCGAGAACCAACTGCGGGATGAAGTCGGCGCGGCGCGGCAGAAGGTGCTGGTACTGCCGCAACTCAAAAAACGCCGGGCCGAACTCATCGGGCGGCGCGACGAAACCCAGCGGCTGATTGCGCGCCTCAAAACGCTGGAAAAAGCCTTCAGCAAGGACGGCGTGCCGGCCCTGTTGATCGAGCAAGCCCTGCCTGAAATCGAAGCCCAGGCCAACCAACTGCTTGATCGCCTCAGCAACGGCATGATGTCGGTGGCATTTGAGACCCAGCGCGAATACAAAACCAAAGAAGGCGAAAAAGAAACCCTGGATATCATCATCCGCGATGGTGCCGGCATCCGCCCCTATGAGATGTTCTCCGGCGGCGAGGCATTCCGCATCAACTTCGCCATCCGGCTGGCGCTGGCGCGGGTGCTGGCCCTGCGGGCCGGGGCGCGCCTGCAAACCCTGGTCATTGACGAGGGCTTCGGCAGTCAGGATCAGGAAGGCCGCCAGCGCTTGGTTGAGGCGTTGAGCCTGGTGCGCAGTGATTTCGCCAAGATCCTGGTCATCACCCACCTGGATGAGTTGAAAGATCAGTTCCCCGCCCGCTTGGAGATCGAGAAGACCCCTCACGGTTCGCAAATTCGGGTATGGACGGCGTGAGCAGCATCCCCTGGCGGATCGGGATTCAGCAACGCGTGCTTCCCGCCTACCGCGCGCCGTTCTTCGCCGCCCTGGCGCAGGTTTGCACGGGTGGATTGAGCCTGTTTGCCGGCCAGCCCCGCCCGCAGGAAGCCATCGAGAGTGCCCGTGAGGTGGAAGGGGTTGCCCTCTTTCCAGCCCGCAACGTGCACCTCCTCGGCGGCCCCCTCTACCTCTGCTGGCAAGCGGGTTGGACGGCCTGGTTGACCACCTTCCAGCCCCAGGTGCTGATCGTTGAAGCCAACCCGCGCTATCTCACCACCCCCCGGGGCGTGCAGTGGGTGCGCCGCCGCAGCGGCGTGGTGATCGGCTGGGGGCTGGGCGCCCCCGAA
>CAYRUO010000036.1:0-9886 GCA_964427505.1 uncultured Thermanaerothrix sp. | reverse complement strand
GGCATCAGCACGGTCTCCCCGTTCGGCAGGGCATACATGTGATACGTGGCCGTCCCGTCCACAAACGGCAGATCGGGCATCCAGTCCACCGGCACCTTCTGGACGCCCAAGTCCACCACGCCGGGCTTTAGATTGCCGTTCTCGTCAAAGAAATCGCCCCAACCGGCTTGGGCCGGCTTGACCAGCCCAACGCACAGCACAACCATCAGGATCAAAACAAACAGCGCCTTTCTCATGGGTTCGCCTCCAACGCCTCGACTTCCTGCGGCAGAAGCACGTGGTCAAAGCGCCAGGCGTCGCCCTCGCGCACCACGGCTACGTGAAACTCGCCGGGTTTGGTCTCGCCCGTGTTCAGGTCTTTGGCCGTCCCGCTCACCTTCCACACCTGCCGCCCATCCCCGAAGTCGCGCACCAGGACGGCTTCCTGCGCCTCATAGCCCAGGCGCTTCTTGTCCCGCAGGACGTTCGGCCAATACACCTCGGCCATGAGGTGGGCATAGGCGCAGCCGTTGGTGTCCTCGCCGCCCGCCAGGTCGCACAGCCGCGCCACCCAGGCGTCCTGTCCCTCGCTCACGTCCATGGACAGGAAGGCGGTCAGGGCGGCCACCGCCGTCTCCCGTCCGTCCGGGATCGGCGTGGGTGTGGGCGTGGGTGTGGGCAGCGTCAGGAACGTGCGCACGCCCCACCAGCCGCCGCCGAGGACGAGGACGATCACCACCAGCACGCCGAGGATTTTGCCCAGGGTTAAGAGTTTGATCTCCACGCGACACCTCCGGTTAAACAAAATCGGCTCTCCCGCTTGGGAGAGCCGGTTAAATGCCAACAGCGCTCTCACGCTTTGGGCTTTCGCCCGGGGGCCACCTGCCCCGCTCGCGTATGAGTTTAATCAAGTCGCGATTCGCCTGTCAAGCCACCTGGCAAAATTGTTAGGTTCAGGGTGAGGCCGACACCGGACGCTTGGGCGGTGGGAGATGACAGAGCGGATCTTCAACCCAGTAATACCAAGTCTCGTTTACAAATTGCCACCACAACGCGTCCACCAGGTTCAAGTTGTCGGGAGCAACCATTCCCTTGAAACCACGGATGGCAACCTCCGCCATTGGCGTACCCGGTCTCAAGCGTGCATAGTAAATGCGCAGAGTCGGTGCAACGACCTGATAGGGCACAAACCAATAGAGCACTCCAAGCCGGCAACCATACCTGAGTTTCCAAATCCCCGATTGGTAGTTCTGCTCGTCCATCCTCGTCCACCCCGCAAACCGATCCTGCCACAGTTCGCGGAAGGTCATGCCTTCGGGTGGGAGCGTGCGGGCATAGCGCGGGTCTATCTGCATCGGCTGGTTGGATCTGACAAATAAAATTGCACTGTGGATCGGTGAAGGCTTGCGAGACTGCTTGTTTGGGAGGTCACTCTCGAAAAAAGAGCAAACCGCGCCACGCAAGAATTATCGGGTCATCGCTTCACGCACAAAATCTACCAATCCCTCACGTGGCATGATAACTGAAGCACCGTCATTCGTAACCGTGGAGTGATAAAGATCGGAAGGCAATGAGACAAATGAAACATTTTCCGATGACAACGATTTAGCAAACAAAACTAACGAATACGCATCTTTCACCGAAAAATCCGTCTGTATCCCTTTTTCTCTCAAGGCATCAACCGCAATTGCCACCAGACCCGTTATGTTTCTTGAACCCATTAACTTTTTCATAATAGATTTGATGATCATGTTGCGTCGCAAAATGCGTTGATGATCATCATCAGGAAAACGTATTCGTAAGAAATCAACAGTGTGTTTCCCATCAAGGTGATGGTAGCCAGCAGCGTAGTACTCCATTCCCTGAGCACGGCCGTCAACTGGCTTTTCCAGATAGACATCAATCCCGCCGATGCGGTCAATCAATCTTTCAACATTATTCATATGAACAACAAGATAATGATCGAACTGTAGACCAAAATAGTTCGCCACATTGCTGGCAAAGGCTTCGATTCCTTTACCATTTCCTCCGTAATATTCTCCATAACCATAAATTGCATTGATCCGCCCTTCTACAATGCCATGGTTTTCAAAACCTATAATAGGGACGTATAAATCGCGGGGGATAGAAAGGATGGTCACTTTACGTTCGTCCAAGTTGATCCGAACAAACGTAATTGCATCTGCTTGTGCGTTATTGTCAATACCTAAGGCTAACACAAGCAGGTCGCCTGTGTCTGCTGTGTCGGATTCGGGTTCATTGACAGTGTCACCATGGGTTGTCTTGGTGGGAACAGCTGTTTCACCTGATGATATAACAGAGGAATTTGCCACTGTGGTTTCTGTGACCATCGGTAATTTCTTGCCCAGCAATGGTTGGGACCAAATAAAGCGAAAAACAAAGAATAAGATGAGTAAAACTGCAAAGCCAATTATCCAAAAGGGAACCTTCTTTTGAGTAATTTTCTTTTCCATACTCTCTCTTCCCCCAAGTGAAAATGTATACAGAGCAAAGTTTGATTTGGTACGAAATTATACTCAACTTTGGTGGCTCGCCCAGGTGATATTTGGAGCATCCACTCTAACTCCGTTTTCCACAAAATCCACGTATTAACTACGCCCCCGAGGCACTACGTCCTTGCTGAAAGGCCTAGGGTGGATTAAAATAACCAACATCTTCAAATTAAATCACCGATCTGTAATCACATCCTATCCATTATAGGGCGGAGGTTAGTGTGGATTACCTTCAGGACTCCGATAGTTATCTGGAAGAAATTGACCTGCGCTATTATCTCGGCCTGGTCTGGAGATACCTTTGGCTGGTCGTGCTGGCTCTTGTCCTCGGGGCTGGTGCAGGGTACGGCATCAGCCAATTACAATCCCCCGTGTACGAAGCCAAAACTCAGGTCATGGTGACACGCTCTTCTTCCCAGCAATCCGTGACCGATTTGACCCAAACCCTAAATACACAACAATTGACCCAAACCTATGCTGAACTCCTTTCTCAGGATTGGTTAAGGCAAATTGTCTCTCAGCGTACTGGTGTAGAGATCACGAAGGATCAGATCAAAATCAAAACCACCACCAATGCCCCAATTATTTATATCTCTGTTGAACACTCTGATCCTGGAACGGCCGTAAAAATTGCCAATACCCTGGTCGAAGTTCTGATTGAGCAAAATAATAGCATCCAGGCTGGAAGATACTCTGAAGCTGAAGAAAGTTTAAACCTCCAAATTTCGGAGATGGAAAAAAAGATCGCGGATGTTCAGGCAGAGTTGGAAAAAAGCCGCGAGTCAACTTATCAAAAGCAACTGCAAGACGCGCAAAATAACATCGAAACCGCCCGCTCCAAACTCTTTGAGGTTCTCGAACAACTGGCCCAGATCAAAGCCATCGGTACTACGGCACAGGCACAGTATTTATTGCAAAACGCACAGGCTCAGCGTGAATATCTGCAGGGTCAAGGAGGCACATCCTCTGAACAAACCAGCAAACAAATTCAGGATTTGGACCAATATATTGCTTGGTTAACCCCCCTCGCCCAACCGGGGGCGATTGAGAGTAAAATCGCTGACCTTGAAAAGCAACGCGATGAACAGCAGGCGTTATTATCCTCCTATCAAGAGGCATATAACCGTCTATTAAACGCAAATGTGGCGGAAATTACCTCGCAGGAAATAAAGGAACTTGAAAACACGCTCTCCCTGTATCAGCAAATTTACCTCAACTTGCTTAGCAACCGTGAAAATGTGCGGCTACAGAAACTCCAAAACATGCCCAATGTGGTGCAGATTTTCCCGGCCATCGCTTCAGATGCCCCGATCCGGCCTCGCCCGCTGCTGAATATGGGGATTGGAGGCGCCGCCGGCCTTTTCCTCGCCTTGGCGATCATCTTTCTGCGGGATGCGTTGGACACCACCGTCCACTCCAAAGAAGATTTGGAACGCAAGGTGGGTCTACCGGTCTTGGGCATGATCGCCAAAATCGAGGATACCCGCGATGCAGGTCAACCCTATGTAGACCACAAACCGCGCTCGCCGATCGCGGAGACCTTCCGCAAATTGCGCACCAACCTCGAATTCGCCTCGGTTGATACCCCGCTGAAACTCATTGTTGTAACCAGCGCATTGCCTTCGGAGGGCAAGACCACCATCGCGCTCAATCTAGCCGCCATTTACGCTCAGGGCGGGAAGCGTGTGGCCGTGGTTGATGCTGACTTGCGCAAGCCCATGCTCCATCGAATTACCGGCTTATCGAACCGCATTGGACTTACCGATCTGTTCCGCTCCGATATGCCCATGAAAGAGATCTTGCGTAATCCCAACGGTAACGAGCGGTTGTATCTGATCACCAGCGGAAAACTTCCCCCCAACCCGGGCGAACTTTTGGCTTCGATGCGCATGGGCCAAATTTTAGAGCACCTTTCGAATTTAGTGGATCTCATCATTTTAGACACGCCGCCCATGTTGGTGGCTGCCGATGCGCAGATCTTAGCCGCCCGCAGTGATGGCGTGTTAATCGTCGCCGAGCCTTACCGCACCCCGATCGAAAGCCTGAAAGCCTCCGTCGAAGCCCTGCGCCGCGTCAATGCCCGCGTTTTGGGTGCGGTGTTCAACCGCGTGCCCCCCCAGGATCACTATTACTCGTATTACTACTACCGCGAGTATAAGGAGAAAGAGGACGACTACAACAACCGCAGGAACGCCAAACCCACCCTTTTCAGCCCAAAGAAGGAAACGCATAATTAATGGGTTGTTCGGAGGGTGGAGATAGAGGATAGGGCTTGGCTTCAGCCCCGCTTAATTGCCTTCAGGTCTGAAAACCGGCCGCAATGCTGAAGGGATTATCTTTGAAATTTGAGCAATTTTTATCTTTGGGAAAAGAGATTAATTTTTCGGGCCTGAAAACCTGGCTTGGAAGAGGTTTCTGGGCGGTAGCCGATCAGGGCCTTTTCTCATTAACTAACTTCTTGGTCAATATTTTCCTTGCTCGCTGGTTGGAACCTGAGGAGTATGGAGCCTTTTCTATAACACTATCAATCTATTACTTTCTAATGGGATTATATAGCGCCGTAATGACCGAGCCGATGACGGTTTTCGGAGCAGGCAAATACCACCAATATTTTCGTAAATATTTGGGGATATTGTTCTATGGACACTGGGTAATTTCGGCATTTATAGCGTTTCTCCTTGGAGGAATTGCCTTTATAACATATAAATTAAACTCGGCTATAGTAGCCCATTCTCTTTTAGGACTTATCATTGCCACGCCACCTCTATTATTATTATGGTTAATGAGGCGAGCCCCTTATGTGGTAATGCGCACTCAGTGGGCTGTGATTGGAGGAGGATTAAACCTTTTAGTTACTCTTGCTGGTATCATATTGATGAGACAACTAAATTTACTAACAAGTCTTTCCAGCCTTGTCTTACTTGGTATAGCCGCAGTTCTTGCCTCCCTTGTAATTCTCATAAAAATGAAACCTCAACTAATAGGATTTTCTGGGTTTCCAACACCAAAGATTATCTTTACCGAACATAAAAGTTATGGAATATGGGGAATACCTGCGTTTATAGCCTATTGGACCTCAGGACAAATTCTTATCTTTTTAGTACCGATATTTGAAGGCCTAACTGCAAGTGCTAAATTAGCTGCTATTTGGAATCTTTATAAACCTATCGGCCTTCTAATTCAATCATTTTCCCCTATGCTTATAAGTGTAATATCGCGTTGGAACGCTATTAATATGGACTCCAATGAGCAAATTCGTCGCCTTAAATGGATGGTCATGGTTTCGTTCGGATGCGTTGGATTTTATAGTTTGATGCTCACAAGTCTGAATGGTTACATACTGAGTTTTATTTATGAAAACAAATATAGTAATAACGGGAATCTTGTTGGGCTATCCGGTGCCATTTGGACTATTGCTTTCATTCTTTCTATATTGGTGGGTTTTCTCAAAGCCCAAAGAAGAGTATATGATGTTTTTCGGATATATTCAATTTCGACAATACTGAGTATAGGATTAGGGGTCATTGCCATAAAGCTATTGGCGCTTGAAGGGGCATTATATGTTTTTTTATTAAGTTATACAATTAGCACCATCCTCGCTTATGTGTCAATTGTCCGAAAGAGGGGGTAACCATGCAAAACTATAGCAGCAGATTTCAGAACAGGGAAGCCGCATATCATTATGAAAGCTTATATACCAAAAAGGGAACATTCGATGCTCTAATCTGGGCTATTGAATTGGAAGCTCTCCACAGCCTACTTTTGACCTATGCTGAGCCCACGCATGAAAAGAATTATTTAGATTTTGCGTGTGGCACCGGAAGAATTATTAGTGCTCTTGAGCATTTATTCGAACAATCATACGGAGTGGATATTTCTCCCCACATGGTGGAAATAGCGAAAACTAAAGTTACAAATGCCAAGATATTGGTAGGTAACCTAATCGAGGATCCTGATTTACTTAGAGGCCCTTTTGACATAATTACATGTTTTAGGTTTTTTCTCAATGCTGATGAGATATTAAGACAACGCGCCCTTTTGGCACTTAAACAGAGGATGCATAAAAACAGTCTATTATTTTTAAACAACCATGGAAGTAGCCCAAGCCTACGTTCCATAACAATACGAATGAAAAAGAATTCAGGAAAAGATATCAATGAGATTAGACGTAAACATTTTGAACATTTAATTAGACTCTTAGGCTTCCGTATTATAGACCGCATTGGTTTAGCTGTGTTAACACCTCGTTTAAGCAAAATATTAGGAGGCCAATTTTCAAGCTTTTTAGAAACAGTTTTTTACAGATCTTCTATCAGTAAATTTATCGGTAGCAACCAAATCTATGTTTTAAAATCAGACCAGAATGAATAAGTAATAGATCAAAAGATTTGTATGTTTAACTTCCACCTTTGATAAATAAAATAGGGATATGGATTATCAACGCAAACCGCTTTCCTAATGAAAATAATTAGCCATATAAAATATCCCATTATCAAAAACAATGCAAGATTGTTTTAAAAAATCCTTGAAAAGTATGGACTTATTCTAAGATGATTTAATACCACTTCAGCATAAGGTTATAAGTAAATGAGAAATAAACTTTTTGCTGCCAATAGCAATGGATTGTTCGTTGTCGTGCTCGGATCAGATGGAACCATCAAGAGGATGCTCATTCAAAACCTACAACGCGAACTCCGAGGGACGTTCAAGGACATCGTTTATTTCCATTTCATGCCCAGGCTTTTACGGCGCGGCGGCGAGGGCAAGCCAGTGACCAATCCCCATGGAAAGCCCCCCCGCTCCTGCTTCCTCTCGATTTTGAAACTGATTTATTACTGGTTGGATTTCAACTTGGGTTACCTATTCAAAGTGCGCCCGGCTTTGAAAAAATCCGCGCTGGTGCTTTTCGACCGCTATTTCGATGACCTTCTAATCGACCCCAAACGTTATCGCTATGGGGGGCCAATGGCTTTGGCTAGCCTTTTACAACGCTTTACCCCTAGGCCTAGTATGTGGCTACTTTTAGATGTGCCTGAAGAAGTAATTTTCCAACGGAAACAGGAAGTTTCATTGAGAGAAATTAATAGACAGCGAAAAACCTATCGCCAACTTGCCTTTGAATTACCAAATGCTGTTTTGCTAGACGCAACATTGTCTGTCGCCGAAACGACCGCTCAAGCCCAAGATGCAATCCTTAGTTATCTAAAAGCCCACGCTTCTACTCACCAGCGATTCGGATTTGGGAAGTTAGAAAGAAATGCTTTAGAATATCTCGACCTATCTTTAGGGGCAAAGTCAGAACAAGACGGTCAACCTTTCTACTACCTCGGTCTCCCCAACGGAAGAGGCTTCCTTTTGCCAGCCACTACTCCTAAAATCGCCGCTGCCGGGTTAACGATATACACACCTCAAAAGAAGCGAACAAAATTAACGAAATCTTTCCTTAAGTCATGTATCTACCTGGGAATAGCCAATCTTATTCTGCCACGCTATCATCTAAACATTACTGCACTTTATAAAGAGTTACAGAATGTTTTCAAAAAAGACAACATATCCTTAAGCGTTTCTTTAGGATTTTTCGGTCCTCATCGCAAACCTGTCATAATGGTAATGGATGAACGAGGAAACGCATTGGGCTATGTTAAGGTTGGATGGAATGAACCATCACGACGACTGGTGGAAAACGAAGTGCATGCCATTCAAGAATTAGCAAAATTTAAAACCCCCAAACTCATCCTTCCCCAAATAGCGGCATTCCGTCCCAGCGGTAAATGGTATTTACTTTGTACGTATCCACAGATCATTCAATCGGGCGAAATGCTTTCTCAAGATGATATTTCTATTTACGTGTCTGTTCTTTGCTCACTGGCAAAGGCCCAAACGATGTCTTGCTCATTTATCAATAGTGAGTATTGGCAAACCATTTACCAACGTTTGGAGATCCTTTTGAAGGGCGACCTCGTTCCACTGTATCAAAAAACAACCATAATGCGTATGGTATCTTGTCTGGAGAGGAATTTAAGTACAACAATATTACCGTGGGTATGGAAATTAGGTGACTTCACAATTTGGAATACGGGTTTGGATCGAAATAATGGTCGAGTATCAGTCATTGACCTGGAGTATGCCCGGCCGAACTGGTTGATGGGTTGGGACGTTTTCCATTTCTTAAATTCCATCATCGCAAAACGAAAAGAGGTTGATGATCAACAGACTCTCCTCCAACAATTTTTCTCAGAGATCGGGGTTACCCTAGACGCTCAATACTTCCATCTGGGGTATTTGTTAGATTTAATGACTGAGTGGTATATGACTTGGTACGAGTCTGGGGAATATCCCAACTCCTATTCCTTTAGAGAATTTAACCGCCTCGCAAATCAAGCCAATAAGGTGATGGATAGACTATCATGCCTATAACAAATTCACATCCCTTTTTATCCATAATCACCCCCTCCCTTAACCAGGGGAAATATCTTGAAGAAGCCATCCAAAGTGTAAAAATTCAGAATTATCCCGCCTACGAGCATATTATTGTGGATGGGGGTTCCCAAGATGAAACCCTCGCCATTCTGGAAAAGTATGCGAATGACCCCTCCTTGCGCTGGATTAGCGAACCCGATTACGGCCAATCCAATGCCCTAAACAAAGGTTTTCAGATGGCCAAGGGGGATTTTATCGGTTGGTTAAATGCAGATGACCGCTATGCTCCCGGCTGTTTTCATATTGTATCGGTTTTCCTCCAATCACACCCAGAAGTGGATGTTGTTTACGGTGACTATTGTTTTATTGATAAACTTGGGAAAACAATATCTTTGCGGTTGGAAATAGACTTTGATCCTTTTATTCTAAGGTTTTTACATGTGCTTTACATACCCTCTACCGCTACTTTTTTTCGTCGTCGGATATTTGATAACGGGCATTATTTGCGCGAAGATTTCCATTACGCCATGGATTACGAATTTTTTCTAAGGCTTTCCCTTCAGGGGTATAAATTTGCTCATATTAGGCAACACCTGGCAGACTTTCGTTGGCACGGCTTAAACAAATCCTCCTTAGCACCCCATAAGCAATGGCAAGAACAAGAGCGTGCTCTACAGGAACTGGATCCGTTGTTCAGCAAAATAAAAAACCCCATTCAATATAAAATCTTACGATATCTATTTCTTAATTTGGCCCGTGCAAAACGAACTTGGCTGAAATTACTTCGAGGAAGTTATTGGAGAAAACTTTGTCCATGAAACTTCTCCTCTCTGCCTATGCCTGTGAGCCGGGCAAGGGTTCCGAACCCGGCGTGGGCTGGAATATCGCCATCCACCTGGCTCAACACCATAAGGTGTGGGTGCTCACCCGCGCCAATAACCGCGCCGTGATCGAAGCCGAACTGGCACGGCAAC
>CAYRUO010000035.1:0-10156 GCA_964427505.1 uncultured Thermanaerothrix sp. | reverse complement strand
GGGGGTGAATTTAATGTCTAAAGATGGTGGTCCCAAAAGACAAGCAGAGAAATGACTTCCTTGTGGAAAGCCCCCTACTCGGTAGCGATTTTGACAGGCGGCGTGCGTCGGTTAGGATGCGCTTGCGCTGTTTTTATGTCCGCACTTACGTCCGAAATTCAGTTCGAGCGGAACGACAACAAAATGTGGTAGAATTTGCCCCAATTCACGCGGGGATTGCTCATAATTTATTTCTCCCCAAGCGTTATTCGCGTATAATAATTTTTGTATTCGGTGTCCTAATTCACCTTGGCCAAAGGAGGTGATGGCACAAGCCAATATCCCATAAAAATCTTCCCTTCCCCCATTGGTTTCACAAATTCTTGCCAAGTTTTGTAATACGAAGGAGGAGACGATGTTTGCCAAGAGAACGTTTGCCGTTCTGGCGGTGTTGGTGTTGTTAAGCATGGTGCTGGCCGCCTGTCAGCCGGCGGCGACCCCCACCACAGCCCCAACGCAACCCCCAGCCACACAGCCCCCGGTCAGCGAACCGACCGCGACCCAACCCCCGGCAACGGAGGTTGCCTTTGAAGGCATGAAATACCCGGAAAATCCCTCGTGTGACTACGGCGGGATCATCAAAGAAATCGCCGCGCTGGATCGGTTGACGGTGCAGTTTACGCTGTGCCAGCCTGACCCGGCCTTCCCCTCCAAGGCGGCTTTCTCGGCCTTCTCCATCCAGCCCAAGGAATGGATTGAAGCCGCCATGGCCGACCGGCGCATCCTTTCCCAGCCCATCGGAACCGGGCCGTTCAAACTGGAAGCCTGGAACCGCGGCGACAGCATTGTGATGAAGCGCTTCGACGATTATTGGGGCGAGAAAGCCAAGGTTGAGACCCTGGTCTTCCGCTGGAATAAAGAGGCTGCGGCGCGCTTGCTCGAACTGCAGTCCGGCACCGTGGATGGCATTGACAACCCCAGCCCGGACGATTTTGACGTTATTCGCAACGACCCTAACCTTAAACTGATCGAGCGCCCGGCGCTTAATGTGTTCTACATCGGGATGACCAATACGTTCAAGCCGTTTGACGATGTGCGCGTGCGCCAGGCTATCGCCATGGGCATTGACCGCGAACGCATTGTCAAGAATTTCTTCCCGGCGGGTTCGGAAGTCGCCAGCCACTTTACCCCCTGCGCCATTCCCAACGGTTGCACGGGCGATCCATGGTACAACTTTGATCCGGCCAAAGCCAAAGAACTGCTGACGCAGGCAGGCTATCCCAACGGCTTCAAGACCAAGATCTACTATCGCGATGTGGTGCGCTCTTACCTGCCCGAACCCGGCCTGGTTGCCACCGACATCCAGGCGCAGTTGAAAGAGAACCTGGGCATCGAGGCGGAAGTGGTCGTGATGGAATCGGGCGCGTTCATCGAGGAATCCAGCGCCGGCCGTCTGGATGGTCTGTATCTCTTGGGTTGGAACGCGGATTACCCCCACATCACCAACTTCCTTGATTTCCACTTTGGTGCCGCCAACCCGCAGTTCGGCAAGCCGCATCCTGAAATCTACGAGGTTTTGCAGAAAGCGGCCCAAATTGCCGATCCTAAAGAGGCTGAAGCGTTGTACACCCAGGCCAATAACGCCATCCGCGACTTGGTGCCCATGGTGCCGGTGGCGCACGGCGGTTCGGCTGTGGCCTACCGTGCCGATGTGGAGGGCGCCCACGCTAGCCCGCTGGGGAACGAGTACTTTGCGGTGGTGAAACCGGGTGATCGCGATACCTTTGTCTGGATGCAGAACGCAGAGCCGATTTCGCTCTACTGCAACGATGAAACCGATGGCGAATCCCTGCGCGCCTGCGAGCAGATGCTGGAATCCCTGCTCTCGTTCGAGGTGGGTGGCACGGCGGTCAAACCCGGCCTGGCAACCTCTTGTGATCCTAATGAAGACTTGACGGTATGGACGTGCCATTTGCGCGACGGCGTCAAATTCCACGATGGTTCGGATTTAGACGCCAATGACGTGGTGATGTCCTGGGTAGTAGCCTGGGATGCCAAGCACCCGCTGCACATCGGCAACACCGGCGCCTTCACCTACTTCTCGACCTTGTGGAATTCGTTGCTCAATCCGCCGCCGAGTGAGTAATCCTACCGGTTGGATCTAAGGCCATAAGCGGGATGGGGAATCCCCCATCCCGCTTCATCCCATTGAATCTTGTGAGGGCAAAGACTTTCCATGATCCAATACTCGATCCGGCGAATTCTGGCGTCCTTTCCCGTTTTGCTGGGTATTCTCATTGCTACGTTCGTCCTGGCGCGTTTAATCCCCGGTGATCCCTGTAAGGCCATCCTGGGGGAGAAGGCCACCCAGGAAGTCTGTGCCCAATTTGCCGAGCGTTATGGATTGAACAAACCCATTTACGTCCAACTGGGGATTTACATGGGCAATGTACTGCGGGGGGATTTTGGCACCTCGATTCGGTTCAGCCGCCCCGTCACGGTCATCTTGGTTGAACGTTTGCCCACCACGGTGGAGTTGGGCCTGGCGGCGATGACCATCGCCTTAGTGGTCGGCATCCCGGCCGGGATCATCTCGGCCATCAAGCGCAATTCTGTGCTGGATGTTGTTACCATGGTGGGGGCGAATATCGGGGTGTCAATGCCGGTCTACTGGCTGGGTCTGATGCTGGCCTACTTTTTTGCCCTGGTGTTGAAAGATACGCCGTTCTGGCTGCCCCCCAGCGGCCGCCTCAGCCCCGGGGTAACCGTGGTGCCCTTTTATCAGGTGTGGGGGTGGACGGTGCCCGAAGCGGGATTCTGGCGAGGTGTGTTGGATTTTGTGGCGCGCCTCTATCTCTTTAATTCCTTGATTACCGGCAACTGGAAGGTGTTTAGGGATGCGCTGACCCACCTGATCTTGCCGGCCTTGGCGCTGAGCACGATCCCGATGTCTATCATTGCGCGCATGACCCGCTCGAGCATGTTGGAGGTACTGCGCTTGGATTACATTCGCACCGCTCGCGCCAAGGGGCTGACCGAACGCTTGGTGATCCTCAAGCATGCCTTGCGCAATGCTCTGCTGCCCATTGTGACCGTGGTGGGCATCCAGGTGGGTAATCTGTTCGCAGGTGCGGTGCTCACCGAGACCATCTTCGGCCTGGCGGGGGTGGGCAGTATCCTCTTTGAGGCGATCACCGCGCGCGATTTTCCGATCATTCAAGCCTTTACCGTGGTGATTGCCATTGGGTATGTGGTGATCAACCTGTTGGTGGACTTATCCTATGTCTTTATAGATCCTCGGATTCGCTTGGAGTGATTCCCCCCATGGCCTCAACGTCGGTTCCCCTTTCCTCATCCGTACGCGATTACCGCGCCAACAGCCTGTGGCGTCTGACGTTGCGGCGCATCTTTCGCCAGCGCCCGGCGATTATCGGTATGACGTTGCTGGGCATTTTGGTCTTCTGTGCCATCTTTGCCCCGGTGATCGCCCCTTATGATCCGGAAGCAGTGCTTATCGGGGTGGAAGATGTGCGCAAGCGCGAGCCCCCGTGCATTCACCTGTTGGGATGTCCCAAAGACCGCCCCCAGCACCTCATGGGCATTGATGGCAACGTGCGCGATGTGTTCAGCCGCATCATCTTCGGCGCGCGCATCTCGCTCTTCATCGGGATTACCACGGTCAGTTTTGCCATCCTGGTCGGCACCATCCTGGGCGCCGTTTCGGGGTACGTGGGCGGTTGGGTGGATTTGGTGATCATGCGCATTCTAGACGTCTTGTTGGCGTTTCCGTCATTGCTGTTGGCCATCGCCATCGTGACGGTGCTGGGGCGGGGATTGCAAAATGCCTTGCTGGCGATCGCCATTGTCTCCATCCCGGTGTATGCGCGGGTGGTGCGGGCGAGCGTGCTCTCGGTGAAGGAAAACGCCTATGTCCTGGCTTCACGCGCTTTGGGTGGAAGCCACTTTCACGTTTTACTGCGGCGCATCCTGCCGAACGCCATCCCGCCGCTCATTGTCCAGGGCACGCTGGGCATCGGCACCGCCATCCTGGATGCGGCGGCGCTGTCATTCCTGGGGCTGGGCGCACAGCCGCCAACGCCGGAGTGGGGCACCATGTTGGGCACCGAACGCAATCAGGTGTTCACCGCGCCGCACCTGGTCTTCTTTCCCGGCCTGGCGATTATGATCACCGTGCTCTCGTTCAACTTACTGGGCGATGGACTGCGGGATGCCATTGACCCGCGCTTGAAACAAGGTTAGGGAGGCCGCAATGACCGCGAATTCTTCTCCGCAGCCCTTGCTCGATGTGCGTGATCTGAAGACGTACTTCTTCACCGAGGACGGCGTGGTCAAAGCGGTGGATGGGGTCTCGTTCCAGGTCTATCCGGGCGAAGTGTTGGGACTGGTGGGGGAGTCGGGGTGCGGCAAGAGCGTGACCTCGCTCTCGATCATGCGCCTGCTGGATGCGCCGGGCAAAATTGTCGGCGGGGAAATCTGGTTTGAAGGCCGCAACCTTTTGGCGTTGAGCGAACATGAGATGACCCAGGTGCGGGGGAATCAGATTTCGATGGTCTTTCAACAACCGGTGACCAGCCTGAACCCGGTGTTCAATATCGGCAGTCAAATTGCCGAAGTGATCATGATCCACAACCCGCAGATCAAGAAAGCCGAAGCCTGGCGTGAGGCGGTCAATTTACTGCGTTTGGTGGGCGTCCCTGATCCCGAGCGCCGCGCCTATGCCTATCCTCATGAACTGTCGGGCGGGCAGGCACAGCGGGTGATGATTGCGATGGCGCTGGCCCTGCGGCCCAAATTGCTGATTGCGGATGAGCCAACCACGGCGCTCGATGTGACCATTCAAGCCCAGATTCTGGATTTACTCCGCGGTCTGCGCAACCAGTTCAACACCGCCGTCATCCTGATCACCCATGATCTGGGGGTGGTGGCCGAGATGGCGGATCGCGTCGCGGTCATGTATGCGGGTAAGATTGTCGAAGAAGCCGATGTGCGTGAACTCTTTGCCAACCCACTGCACCCCTATACCCGTGGATTAATTGCCTCGGTGCCGGTTTTGGGTCGGGTGCGCGATTACCTTGAAACCATCCCGGGCAACGTGCCTAATCTGATTGATTTACCGCCCGGCTGTCGTTTTGCCCCCCGCTGTCAGGCGCGCCTGGACTACAACCTGGATATCTGCACCCAGGAAGAGCCCGATTTGATCGAAATCACCCCCGGGCATAAGGTGCGCTGTTGGCTGTATCAGGATGGTAAAGGCCATCAAGCGCCCCTGCGCACAGCCCAAGCAATATCCCTGGTTAAGGATCGAGGTTAACCGTGGACAACACTGCACCTTCCGCAACCACCGCAAGCGCTTCAAAGAACGGCCGCGTTTTACTTGAGGTGCGCAACCTGGTCAAATACTTCCCGGTGCGGGGCGGCATCTTCCGCCGCGTGGTGGCCTGGGTTAAAGCCGTGGATGATGTCAGTTTTACCATTCACGAGGGGGAGACGCTGGGGCTGGTTGGCGAATCCGGCTGTGGCAAGACCACGGTGGGGCAGGCCATTTTGCGCCTGACCGAACCCACGCGCGGGCAGGTGATCTTCGATGGGCAGGATTTGCTCAAACTTAAGGGGGAAGCGCTCAAGCAGGCGCGGCGCAATTTACAAATCGTGTTCCAGGATCCTTACGGTTCGCTGGATCCGCGTTTGCCGATCGGGGAATCCATTGCCGAGGGCTTGCACATCCATAAAATTGGCACCCCCGCTGAACGGTTTGAGATTGTGTTAGAGATGCTGCGCAAGGTGGGCATGGAGGATTACCATGCCATGCGCTACCCGCACGAATTTTCGGGAGGACAGCGTCAGCGCATCGGCATTGCGCGGGCGTTGGTGCTGCGCCCGAAGTTCCTGGTGCTGGATGAGCCGGTCTCGGCGCTGGATGTTTCGATTCAAGCCCAGGTGTTAAACCTACTCCGTGACTTGCAGCGCGAGTTCGGCCTGACGTATTTGTTTATTGCCCACAACCTGGGCGTGGTTGAGCATATCTCAGACCGTGTGGCAGTGATGTACTTGGGCAAAATCGTTGAGGTGGCGCCGCGGGATATCCTTTTCGGCAATCCGCTGCATCCTTACACGCAGGCGCTCATGTCGGCCATCCCTATCCCGGATCCGACGATCAAGCGCCAGCGGATTATCCTTAAAGGCGATGTGCCAAGTCCGCTCAACCCGCCCTCGGGGTGCCGTTTTCATCCCCGCTGTCCCATGGCGATGGGCATCTGCTCGCGCCAGGAACCGGAACTGCGCGAGGTAACCCCCGGGCACTTTGTGCACTGCTGGCTCTACCAGCCTCACGAGGCCGAGCCGTCCACCGCTACGGCGTAAAGCGGCTAACCGGCCACAGATGGAGGGTCTTGTCCTCGCCCAGGCTGAGCAAGTAGCGGCCATCGGGTGAAAAGGCCAGCGCCGTTACGCTTCCCGCATGGGCCGTGAACGGCGGGCGCCACTGCCGGTTTTCGAGGTTGAGCAGGTAAATCTCACCGCCGATCCCCAACGCCAGCCAGTGATCATCCGGGCTGATGGCAATGGCATTGGCGATTTGGGGCAACGCCAGTTTGGCGGTGGGGGTGCCGGTGCGCGCATCCCAGAGGGTGAGCAGGGGCACGAATTGATCGTTAAGCGTGCCGCCGGCCACCGTGGCTACCATGGTGGCATCGTGGTTGACGGCGAACACGGCGATGAAATCTTCATGGTTGAGGGCAGGGCTCAGGGTGCCGTTCGTGGCGTCCTGTAATTGCAGGGTACCCCGGGCATACCACACCACGTGCAGGACATCGGGAGCAAAGATGACGTTATAAACCGGCGCCGCGGTCTGAAAGCCGGTCAGGCGAATTCCGGGCTGTCCCGAGGCCACATCCCAGATGGTCGCCGCCAGTTCCTGGGTGGAACCGATGAGCAAGAGGTTGCCATCGGGCGAGAATGAGGCGGCGTAAATTCCCCCATCGGGTTGCAGGGTGTGCCGCACTTCTCCGCTGACCAGGTCGCGCAGGGTTAGGGTCAGGTTATCGGTGGTGATGGCCACGGTGCGCCCGTCTGCCGAGGCGTCCAGCACGGTGGTGGGAGGGGTGTAGGCTAAATCGGCCAGCGGCTGGAGCGTGTTGGCATCATAAAGGGTGATTTCTTGCTCCGCCAGAACCCAAAATGCCCCACCATCCTTGCGCCACACCGCCCGGAAGGGATAGGCAGGCACGGATGCGGTACGTGCTCCCAGCGCTTCTACCGGTGACGGGGTCGGTGAAGGGGTTGGCGTGGGGATGGGGGTCGGGATGGGGGGAAGGGTAGGCGGACGGGTGGGCTCGGGCGAAGGGGTTGGGGTGGGAACAACCTGGTTGCCGCCGCCACAGCCGACGACAAAGGCGGCAAAAGACCAAAGCAGGAACAAACGCACGAGGAAGGATTTCATAGGGCACCGTGTCCTGAACGGAAGATTTTACAGTGATGAGGGGATTATACTCCGCTTGAAGGGGGGCGTTGCGCTTGAGATGACGCGGCAGAGTGGGGTTCGGGGGTGGAGTGGGCGTTGGTTTGCAGGCGTTCGCGGTAGAGGATCTCTTCCAGAAGTTTGCGGTTGAAGTTGATCAAATCGGCCACCAGACCGATGAGGATGGTTTGGAAGCCGACGATAAGCAGTACCGCGCCCAGGATCAGCGACTGCACATTGCCACTGCCCCGTCCCTGGAAGTAGAAGACGAGAAAACGCACCAGCGGCACCAACCCCAGCGCAATCAAACCCAAGCCAATGGTGGTGAAGACGCGCAGAGGGCGATACATGGTATAGGCGCGCACGATGGTCACGCCGGAGTTGAGCAGGTAGTCCCACAAGCCGCGCATCAGGCGCGAGGGACGGCGCGGCGGGTTGGTGCGCACCGGCACGCTGGCAATGGCGAAGCGGTGATTGCCGGCTTGGATGAGGGTTTCAAGGGTGTAGGAATAATGGCTGAGCACGTTGGTGCGCAGGGCCACCTCACGCGTCATGGCGCGAAAGCCGCTGGTGGCATCCGGGATTGGAATACCCGCGGCCTGTGAAACAACATGGCTACCCCAGGTTTGCAGGCGGCGTTTGAGGGGGGAGAAGTTGGGTTGCGCCGCCACCCCGCGGTCACCGATGACCAGTTCGGCTTCGCCGCGCAGAATCGGCGCGATGAGGGTAGGGATATCCTCGGGCTTGTACTGCTCGTCGGCATCCGTGTTGACGATGATGTCGGCGCCGAGGCGCAGGCACGCATCCAAGCCCACCTTGAAGGCCTCGGCCAGCCCGGCATGGCGTTTGAGGCGCACGATGTGATCGGCGCCGGCGGCACGGGCAACCTCGGCGGTATTGTCGGTACTGCCATCGTCAATGACTAACACTTCCACGCAATCCACCCCCTCAATTTGGCGGGGCAGATTGCGCAAGGTCGTGGGGAGCACCTCGGCTTCGTTATAGCAGGGGATTTGGATAATGAGTTTCATCCGTGTTTCGGACAGATTTTCTTGATTGACCAATGTTGCTAAAAGTATACCATGGGCATTGGCCGGGTTCTTGCGCAAGGGGGCGTTGTTGCGTAAAACCAGCCCGAAAAACGCAGGGCGAGTTGGGGTTTCGGGCTATAATAGAAGTGATTTCTTTCAGGAGCCAACGATGCAGCGGGGACGCCTTGGGTTACTCTTCTTTGCCGCAATTTTCCTTTCTGCGTGCCGTGTCATTTTAGAAACCCCGGTTCCTCCGCCGACGGAGACGGTGATGTTACCCGAAGCCGTGCGTCCCACGGATACGGTTACGCTTCCCCCCTCACCCACGCCGACCCCCTCCCCGTCGCCCAGCCCTATGCCGACGGAGACACCGACCACCCCGCCGGGCCCGGCCTATCCGGCGCCGTCCACGGCATCCCTGTTGGCCACGCCGACGGCTGAAAGCATGGGAATGAGCCTGCTCAGCACGCCCACCGCCGCCCCGCTGACGCTCATGGTCCAGAGTAATTCACCGGCCTTTATACCCGCTTTCCGCTACGCCAGCCTGGGGTGCAACTGGATGGGCGTGGCCGGACAGGTGTTTGACGCCGGGGGGAATCCGTTGACCGGGCTGGTGGTCGGCGCGAGCGGCAATGTGGCCGGGCAATCCGTAGATGCATTGGGTTTTACCGGGTTAGCCACCGCTTACGGGCCGGCGGGCTATGAGATTAAGTTGGCGGATCGGGTGGCGCCGGCGATTTTCTGGCTGCAGGTGTTCAATTTGCAGGGGGTGCCGCTTAGCGAGGCGCAGATGTTCCAAATGGGGGGCGATTGCGCTAAGAATCTGGCCATTGTGAACTTTGTGGCGGCCAATTACCTGGGTAATCGTCTTTACCTGCCTATGGTTGGGCGATAATCCAAAGCGTGCAAAATGGGTAAGGTAATTCAATGCATCGAAACGGCGCAGCACACAGATTTAGGGGAGTGATTGCATTAAGTAAGTATTGATGGTGCAACTTTTTACCCACCGATGGACATTTAGATGATTGAACGTTATGGGGGAACGCCGCCCCCGAGTTTCTGCCGCGCCTGCCAGAGGGCAGGCTCTTTTTCATGCTCATTTCCCTGCCGCTAACGCCCGGAGACCGGCACCACCGGGCGCTGGTCGAACACCGCCCACCCTGGTGATCGGACATGGCCTTTAATCGCGCAGGTTTGCCAAGGCAGAGGTAATCCTCTGGCGTGTTTCAGCGCTGAAGGAAGCAAACTCATCCTCGGTCAGCAGGGCGTGCCGCCGCCAGATCAGCAAATGTTCAAACGCCCGTGAGCGGCTCCAGTGGTTGAAGCCGGCGGCAATCAGGCGATCTTGCTCGTGAATAAAACGGTAAATCGCCAAGTAGGTGCTGTGAGATGCCCCCGGCGGCATCGTCGTGATGTAGGCTTGGATCTGATGCAAGATGCGCAGGCACAGACGCTCCAACGCAAGCGGTTTGAGACGGGAGAGAATCTTCCAATCGGATTCGGGAAAATCGTTCATGGCCATTCCTGTTTCGGTCTCGGGTTTTTCCCGGGTTTTACCCGGCGGCAGTTGAGCAGAGGGCAGCCGGTAGGGTGAGGTGAACTGCCAAAACGGGTATCGTCACGCCTACTTAATAATTTACGCCAAAATTCTCTGAAGGGTTATTAATCT
>CAYRUO010000034.1:4993-10178 GCA_964427505.1 uncultured Thermanaerothrix sp. | reverse complement strand
CAATCACGGCCAGGAAGCGCCCTGAGGTGTAAAACACATCGCTCAGCCCTAAGGCGAACATATTGAACAGGTTACTGCCGAAGAGGTTGCCGATGGCCATATCATCGGCGCCCAGGCGGGCGGCGGAGAGGGTGGTGACCAATTCGGGGAGCGAGGTCACCAGCGCTACCAACGTGGTGCCGATGAAGGTGGTGCCCAGGCCGGTGGTGACGGCGATTTCAGCGCTACTGCGCACCAACCAGGGGGTGACATAAACCAGCGCGACGGTGGCAAGCCCAAAGCCGAACAGGGCAACGCCCAGGCTGGGAGTGCCGGGCGGGATCTCTTCGGCTTCGGCGGCGACGCCAGAGGCAACGTGTTGGTGGCGCTGAAGCAGGCGCACGGCCAGCAGGTAGCCCAGCATGATCACCAGGCTATCCCCGCCAACCCAGCCCACCTGCCAGGGGATATCGGCCAGGATGAAGAAAACCACCACTCCGATCAAGAGCACGGCCAGGCTGCCGGACAGGGCATGTTTGAGCGCGGCCGTGCGCAGGATGCGCCGTTTGCGAAAGACGAGATCCAACACCGCCAGCAGGGCCATGTTGAACATGTTGCTACCCAAAAGATTGCCCGCGGCCAGGTTGGCTTCGCCCTGGGCGATGGCATTGAATGTGGTGAGCACTTCGGGCAGTGAGGTGGCCGCGGCGATCAGGATGGCACCGACGAAGAGCCGCCCCAGACCGGTGCGCAGGGCTATCACGTCGCCATATTCGGCCAGGCGCACCGCGGCTAAGACGATGATTCCCGCACTGACAACGAAAATGATCCAGACCATCGGTTCACGCCTCGGTGGCAGGGGAGGGAGGCACGCCTTTGGCCAACGTCAGCGGCCAGGCGGCAAAGACGCCGGTATCGGATAAATTCAAGTCGCCGATCAACGCTTCGGCTTCTTCCAGACAGCGCCGCGCCATGGCTTCGTCGGGCACAATGGCCAAGAGGGTGTAGTTGCCGACGGCTTCGTGGGTCTCGCTTTGACCGTAGAGGTAGCGCAGAGCGAGCGGGCGTTTGCGACTGCGGCGGGCCCAGCCGGTGCTTTCTAAAATCGTCACGCCGCTGACGCCGGCCTTCTCCCAGCGCGTCAATAGCGGATCCACGTGGGCTTCATTATCCACTACCATCAATACCAGGTACATCGAGGTTGTCCTTTCTGGGGGTGAGGTCTTATGCATTAGGATGAGAGGATGAAATGATTCTACCATCTCGGTTGGGGACTTCGAGCAACCCTGGGATTGATTCGAGGTGAAACACTTGTTGCATTTTAGATTTCTGGATATAATATGCAACACCTGTTTCACGGAAGTGCCTATGGATTGGCTGCTGCTTCTGCCTCAACTCCCGGCGACCCCTTCCAGCCTGCGCGTGATGGTTTGGCGCAGGATGCGCCAGATCGGTGCACTGGGACTGCAGAACGGGGTGTGGATTCTGCCGGCGCGGGCCGATTTGGCACAGTGGTTAAATGAGTTGCACGCCCTGGTGCGTCAGCAAGGGGGCGAGGCATTCCTATTTCATGCCCAAACCGCTGATGCCGAGGCTGAAACGCTCATTCGCGCCCGTTTTTGCGCCGAGCGGGATGAAGAGTATGCCGAGTTTTTGGAACGCTGTCGGGATTTTCTGGCCGAGGTGGCTAAGGAAACACAGCAAGAAAAATTCACCTTTGCCGAGATGGAAGAGATTGAGGAAGACCTGGAAAAACTAGAGCACTGGCTGGGTAAAATCCGGGCACGTGATTTCTTCGGTGCGGCCCAAGCCGAACCGGCACAGGCGGCTTTGAACGCCTGTCGTGAAGCCTTTGCAACCTTTGTGCGTCAGGTCTATCAACGTCAGGGGCTTGAACCCCCGTCGGCGACAACCTTTGATCCTGCTTTGGGAGATGAAGCCTTATGAAAACCTCTTCGACCGCAACCTTGAAGGATACCGAACGTCAGAACCTTTCCTGGCAGTTGATTGTGCTGTTGGGCCTGGTGAGCGCGCTTGGGGATGTGACCTATGAAACCGCGCGCGGCGTGGCCGGCCCTTACCTGTTGTTCCTGGGAGCCAGTGCGGCGGCCGTGGGCGTGGTCTCGGGTTTGGGAGAATTCCTCGGCTATGCGCTGCGCTTGGTCAGCGGTTATCTGGCCGAACGCACCCGCGCCTATTGGGCGGCAACGTTCATCGGTTATGGACTGATCTTATGTATTCCTTTGCTGGCGTGGGTCAACCGCTGGGAAGTGGCGGCGGCCCTGCTCTTGCTGGAGCGCATCGGCAAGGCCATTCGTTCCCCGGCGCGCGATACCATCCTTTCCCATGCCACGGCGCAAACCGGGCGCGGGCGGGGTTTTGCCCTGCATGAGTTCCTGGATCAGTTAGGTGGAGTCGCGGGGCCGCTCTTGTTCGGAGTTGTGTTTGCCGTGCGCCAATCCTATCGCGATGGGTTCAATCTGCTCTGGCTACCGGCGGTGGCAATGCTGATCGTGTTGGCGTTGGCGCGGGCGCGCGTGCCGACGCCCGAGGGTTTGGAACCCGATACGGCTCGGAAACAAAACCAATCCGAGACTCACCTGCCGCCGTCGTTTCGCCTGTATGCGCTGTTCACCTTTTTCAGCGTGGCCGGGTTTGCCACGTTTGCTGTGCTGGCCTACCACTGGAACGCGACCGGGGTGTTTGCGCCGGAGCAGATCGCTTTCCTCTATGCCCTGAGCATGGGCGTGGATGCGGTGGCGGCGCTCGGCATTGGGCGCATTTACGACCGCATTGGGCTGAAAGGGATGTTCCTGATCCCACTGCTGACTTTGCCGATCCCCTTCTTGGGCTTTTCGCGGAGTGTGAGCCTGGCCTGGGTCAGCGTGGTGCTGTGGGGGGTAGTGATGTCCACCCACGAGACGATCATGCGGGCGGCGATTGCCGATATGGTGGGAAAGGTGCGCCGTGCCTCGGCGTATGGCATCTTCAACACTCTCTACGGTGCAGCCTGGTTCATCAGCGGGGCGGCGATGGGCTTCCTCTATGACTACAGCCTGAGCGGGTTACTGATGTTTGTGGTGGTGATGGAACTCTTGGCGTTGGTGGCCTTTGGGGTTCTGCAGCGCCGTCAGGCGGCATCCGAAGCGGCGGCGTGATCCTGATTGGAGTGAAAGACGCGCCACGCCGAAAAGAGAAGAACCAGCCCCAGCAGTGTACTGGCGAACCAGCCCCTCAGGAAGGTATCCCTATGGGGAAAATCACCCACAGGCCTTCCTGGGGGGCGAGTCGTCCGTGGCGCAAGTGACGCAGTAAACCCACGGTAACCGTGGGCAGGCCGATGAGCACGCTGGCCGAGCCGGCCAGTTTGACCTCGAAGCCAAAGATGAACACCAGCGTTGAGATGATGAGTTCGTCCCCGGCCACGCCCAACAGACTGCTGACCAACCCAATGCCCAAGCCGGCGGCAAAAGCCAGCAGATATTGGGCAGCGCCGGCTGCGATTCCGCGCCTCTGCGGCGCCAAGGGCAGGAAGGCTTTGGCCATCAGAAGCGATCCCGGGCCGGCCGGAAGACAGAATATGGCGCGTTCCAGATGTTTCTGGCGCAGGCGCGACAGCCACCCGGCTCCCCCAAAAGCCATGCTTAGACTGCCCAAGAGCGGTGCGCCCAGCAGGGGCTAGAACGTGATCACCTGCTCCTACGGCAGTACCCGCCCGCGCACGGAGAAAGCCATCCCCAGGGTTAGAAAACCGATGACCAGGTTCAACGGGATGGCGCGGCGCTGGGGTAGCCCAGTGCCCCGACCAAGACCGGCAAGCGAGACTCGGCATCTTTCATACCGCTCAGGGCGCCGACGAGCCCAATCGGGATAGTGCTCCCGAACGCCACCAACACGTGACGTGCCGGGTGGGTGGCTGCCCTTTTAGGGATGAAATTGTGGGTGGTGGGGTGGCTCAAAGGCCGCCGCTCTGCCCGCTTTCTTTGAGACGATCCTCCAACGTGCTGATGATGCGGCGCTGGCGGCTGATGATATCCTTGACCACATCGCCGATGGAGATGATGCCCAGCAGACGGTCGCCTTCCATGACCGGCAGATAGCGGGTGCGCTTGTAGGTCATCAGTTCCATACACTCTTCTACGGTTTGGTCGGGGTGTACGGGGTAAAGTTCGGTGGTCATGATCTCGCGCACCAGGGTGTCTTTGGATGACTTGCCGTGCAAGATAACCTTGCGCGCGTAATCGCGCTCGGAGATGATGCCCACCAGGCGCTCGCCTTCCATGACGGCCAGCGCCCCTACGTCCTTATTGGCCATCATGCGCAGGGCGTCATAAACGGTGGCCTCGGGGCTGATTGACCAGATGTAATCCCCTTTAACCTGAAGAATATGTCGCACGGTATTCATCAACGTGGCCTCCTGGTTTGGGATAAGATGAGCGAGGGCAGAAAGATGGAGCGAATTCGTGCCACGGGCGCAGAGCATTTGGGCAAAGGTCACTGCGGGATGGCTGGCGCTGTGCAGACGGGTGTGGTGTTTCGCACTACTATCATCATAACACAATCCCGCCGGCTGGGTAACGATAGGGGGTCATGCGTTATTGGCGACCGAGCCTAAAAGGTTCTGCGCCCTTATACAGATAAATCGTATCAAATAAGTCGGTTCAAGTCAATGTCGGGGTATCATCGTAGCCCGTTAAATCGGTAGGAGAGAGGGCTTTGGCGCCTAAGAATCGCCAGCCCCCGTATAAGACGGGGGCTGGGCAGGCTGAGAGACTAAAGGGTTAGTGTCGGACGGCATTCTCGGCGCGGCGGGCGGCACTGTGGGTGAGCATGCCCAAGCCGAGGAAGGCAAACCCAAGCGAGGCAAGGAAGGTGAGTAACAGGCTGTGGGTCTGGGTTTGATCGGCGCCGGTCACGGGGATGAGCAGGCCGGGCTGACCGCTGGACGGTGGAGGTGGCGGTGGGGGTGGAAGAGTAGGCGGAGTGGTCGGTTGGGTGGGCTGGCCGGGCTCAGGAGTTGCGGTGGGTTGTCCCGGGTCAGGCGTAGGCGTGTTATCGCCGGTGGGAGGGATGATGGCGGTTTCGGTGACCGTCTCGGTTGGGGTAGCCGACTCAGTTGGGGTGACCGTCTCAGTTGGGGTAGCCGATTCGGTTGGGGTGACCGTCTCAGTTGGGGTAGCCGATTCGGTTGGGGTGACCGTCTCGG
>CAYRUO010000034.1:0-4893 GCA_964427505.1 uncultured Thermanaerothrix sp. | reverse complement strand
TCTCAGTTGGGGTAGCCGATTCGGTTGGGGTGACCGTCTCGGTTGGGGTAGCCGATTCGGTTGGGGTGACCGTCTCGGTTGGGGTAGCCGACTCGGTTGGGGTGACCGTCTCAGATGGGCTGGGGCTGGGCATGACAGGATCCCCATAGATTCCCTCGATGTGTGAAATGCCTTTGCAGATGTTATTGTTTGTTAATTGGGTAACCGTTACCGTGCCGGTGCCAATCCCCGAAACTTGATAACACGCGTTATTACTAATGTAGATGATTCTATCGCTTTGGGTGTAGAAACATCCACCTCCTGACTGTTCGGCGCCGGCTTTGACTGCGACTTCGGTGAAGACCTTTCCTGCTGGGGCGGTAATAGCCCAACCGTCGTTTCCATTGTTATCTTTAATGGACGAGCCACTGGCAAAGCAATTTCCCGCGCCCTGCTGGACCTGGATCTGTGAAACCTCCAGTGCGGTTCCGCCTTGCGCTGTGTTAGCCGCTCCTGCCGGCGAAGCGACCAGGCTCAGGGCTAAACTGGCTAGCAAGGTCACTGCGCCGAGCAGGTAGAAACCGCGTGCCAGTAAGTGTAGTTTTTTATTCTTTTGGTTCATAGCAAAACCCTCCGAAAAACGCGATAAAAACGATTGAAGTGGTGAGAAGGATAGAAATATCTCACCAGGCCACGATACCCTGGCCGGTTTCGCTACTGGCTCTGCGCGCTCCCCCCGGTGATGAACCGGTTAGCGACCATCTTAGGAACGCGCTTCATCGCCTCCAGGTTTTAGGTTCAACCCCCCTAGCCGGTTGGTTTAAAAACGCAAACCGGCCCTAACCAACTCAGGCCGGTTTCGCCACTGGCTCTGCGGGGGGTGGCCCAGACTTGGATCTGGGCGGGCGACCAACGCGCACCGCTCCCGCTTCAACGCCGCCTGTATAAGGGATTTGACCCTCTCAATTGTTAAAGACGAGCCGTGAATTTGATCTCGTGACTCTTATTATAGGGGTATTGGTAAAAAAGTCAAGGGGTTTGGTTAGATTCTTGGTATTTTATAAGTATTTGGGGGCCGGGAAAGTCTTCCCTTTATCCTTACTCCAAGTTAAATGTAATGGTCCCCAAATCGAGGATCTGATTTTCCTCGACCCGAATTTCTAAAGTATTGCCGCTTTCATCCTGATAAGCTCTACCTCCAGCTATAACCTCATAAATGATTAAAGAGTAAGTTCCTGGCCTCACGTTATTTATAAAAAATTCTCCTGTTTTTGGATTAACAATTGCGTGTGGTGCGTTAGCTGGATCCAAAAAACCACCCCGGAATTCCTCGCCTATCTGGATAATATCACCCAAATAAACAATGAGCCCATTAATATCTAAGGGGTTTTGCGATTTAATTACCCCTTTGACTGCTCCTAGACCACTTAACGGTGTAGAAGTTGTGGCGTTGTTTAAAAATACAACTTCTCGCTGGTCAAGGAGGGCACAGCTCCGTAAAAGGAGTAGAGAGGTTAAGATTAGAGATATCTTTATAAAAATTTTCTTCATACATCACCGTGACATTATCTCTGAAGGAGCACTTTTAAACTTACCAGTGCTCCTTCAGAGGTTGGGATCGCATTTTGGGGAATTACTATGGGATAGGTACCCCCGTATACATTGTAGCTACATGGCGTCCGTAGTTGGTGTGGATTACCGTTGCCACCAATTCAGATCCGGAAGAGCCCTCGATTACAGCAGAGCCTTTCCACCCAGATGGAATTGAGCCGTTACCGTCTAGCACTGGTGAACCAAAATAAAATTCTATTGCCTGGCCTGGTGATAGAGTAACCCCCGTTTTTGTTCCGGATAGGTTGCTAATCGAATCAGGGTCTGGTGAATAAGTGATCTTGAATGTGGCGTCGCTAGTGCCATAATTTTGAACTTTAATCCCTGAGATCCATACTCCAGCGCCCGAGGGCCAATTATATAGAGAGGGCAAGCTAATTTTTGTGCTTCCTCTAGCAAATCCAGCATAACCAACGGCTACTCCATACCCATTCGCACCTTCATAATTTGTATGCTGGACTGTAGCAACCACGGGGATATTAGAGGTAATAATTGCATAACCCTTAAATTGGTTTGGCATTGGCGCGGAAGGCGAAGTCAACGTTGTGGCTGGGAGATAGATCTCAGCGTTCCCACCAGCAGGGATGGTTAAGGATTTGGTGCCTGTAAAGGGTGGCATGCCTGGATCAGAGCGAAATTCTACGATTACGTTTGCTGTAGAGGATGTAGATGGATTAACAATTTTAATACCCGATCTCCATGTGCCGCTTACGCCCGAGAAGTTGTTGTATAAAGAGGGAAGCAACACTTTCGTTCCCGCATCCCCAGTTGAAAGCCCTCTAGCGCTGATCAGTACGTTTCCCGGCACGTCTCCGGCACCTACAAGACGGGTTTGGTTGGCCATCACCACCACTGCACCACTTGTTTGAATTGTGGCACTGCCAATAAACCCACCCAGGTCATTGTAGGTGCTTGTGGCAGTATCTAAACTTTGGACCCCATAGGCTGGGATGTTTAGGGATACAGTCTTTTCATGGACTCCAGGATCGCTGTAATAGGGCGATGAGGGTGGTTCGATGAACGTGACAGTTCCTGTAACGATAGAATTTGTTGTGTTTTGAATAAATATCTCGGTGCTCCAATAATTATGGTTGTGATAGACATAGGGTACAAACACATTTGTATCAGGGCTCATAGTGTTGTAACTATCAGCCATTCCGTAAGGATAATTGGTTGTAGTGACAACTGCCCCGACATTTACATTTGAATTTACGATGGCCGAGTACTGACCCGCTGCCACTTGAGAAAAGTTAGGAAGATAAACTTCAACCGATTTCCCAGCTGCGGCAATTAGCGGTTGTCCACTAGAAGTCTGATTTATGGAGTACTTTAAGTTACCTAGAGCGTCGTAAAGATCGACGCTTAACTGGGCGGTTTCTCCAGAGGTGAGGTTTTGAATCTTCACTCCCGATATCCAGCTTCCACCCGTCAACGCCGAGGCTGTGCCTGTCGCGATCAGAGCGAATGCAAGTGCAACCAATAGGCTTGCCAATGTCTTAGTGGATTTCATGAATAACCTCCTTACGTGGTATTTTGCCTTCTAAATCTTACGCTTATATTAAGCATAAACTCAATAACACCTTTGTAGTATCTGTCTTGGAATAGCTCTTATGGTCACAATAATCTTCCCACAACAAATATCCATGGGAAAGCTGTGCTTACCCGCTCAATTAAGACATATTTTGAAGTGAAATCCACAAAACCTTGGAGAGTCCAATGTTGGACGTGTCCGGGCGTGTTGCCTAAACTGCCCAAATATTTGAAGCGCATCATGTTGAGGATGCGCCACCATGGCTCGTGCGGCACACTTGCTAAAAACCATTTTTTTCCCACGCGCCGAACCTCTTCCATTACCAAACTAGGATTTATAATGTGCTCAAGAACCTCACATAAAACTATTAAGTCAAAGGACTTCTTGTCAAACGGGAGAGCTTCCCCACGGCATACTAGTTTATGCGTTACTTCGACCTTGGCTTTATTTTCGTTTAACAATTTCCAATCAAGATCACTTGCCACAATAACTTTGGGATTTGTGACTTGGTTTATATATGAGATAATGTAACCTTCGCCACTTCCTATTTCTAATAAAGAGTTAAATTCGATTGATACTACCAAAGAACTTAGGGCTTTCTTGTACCCTCTAACTAAGATACGGACGAGTGGATTTTTGCTTATGTGTTTATTAAAGTAGTGTCCTGTAATGGTATTATTTGTTATATCCATACGTGTAACCTCGTTTATTATTTCCAAAAATCAACCTATATCGCTCCAATATTACTATGTTCAAATCCAAGAAATGGTTTAGAAATTTCCTGCAATATATAGGGCTATTGGGTGGATCGGGGTTTTATGTTTATCAGCTCTCTAAAGGAATACACTCTGTTATAGCGATGGGCACGTTTAATCCCTTTGGTTTCCTGGGCTTAATTTTGAGCGTAGTCCTGGGCCTTGCCTTTAACTATTTCCAGATAATCAATTGGATATTGATCCTGAAAGGTATGAAAATAACAATTTCATTGGAATCTTGCATAAAGAATTATCGCTTATCCTTTATTGCTCGTTACATTCCAGGCTCTATATGGGGTTATCTTAGTCGAAGCGAATGGCTCTATCGTTCCTATGGTATATCTTACAGAATATCTTCATGGGCTTCGCTTATAGAAATAATAATCCCATTGCTTGCTGCTATAATGGTTATCATATTATATGCTTCAACTTTAGCGCCAAGATGGTTGGTTTCTTTCTTTTTCTTGGGTTCAATTCTAGCGCCTATGATAATTTGGCGGCTTATGGATTTCTTGCGTAAGCGGATCACTTGGCCGTTGACTTATTCCGAGGACAGATTTTACTTTCCTTTGAGATATTGGCTTACATGTGTTGTTATCTTTCTTATAAATTGGGGACTTAGCGGATTAATGGTATATACTCTTATTTTTTCCCTAAATCCAGCTTTTACTTCCCTCAATTTTTTTTTGGCCATAAGAGATTGGTTTAAGGCCACATTTGCGTTCGCTGTATCCTGGATGATTGGTTTTTTAGTTCTCTTTGTTCCTGCGGGCATGGGAGTGAGAGAAGCGGCTCTTCAAAATCTACTGAGATACGTCTTTGGACTTCCTTATGAACAAGCCTTAATTATTTCTGTATGGTCACGATTGATTTTACTTCTGTCAGAAGGGCTTTGGTTAATAATTGGACTTTTTATACATACGGAGGGAGAAATCCTCTCACTTCCCCGCGAGTAGGCCGAAGGCGTGGGGGGCGGGGGTGAGGCGTTGGAAGCCGGCCTGGCGCAGGCGCTGACGC
>CAYRUO010000033.1:0-10245 GCA_964427505.1 uncultured Thermanaerothrix sp. | reverse complement strand
CCAGCGCCAGGTCATCCGGATCCGGCCCGGACTGGCGCTGTTCATAGGTATGGCGCGCTTCGGCCAGGGCTGCCTCAGCCGCGGCCACCGCGGCCCGTGCCTGCTCCAGGCGGTTTTTCAGCCGATCATACTCCCGCTGGGCTTTCTCCAGGCGGTCTTGGGCACTGCTCAAGCGGTCTTCGGCCCGCTTACGGGTGGGATTATCCGGGTCGAGGTTTTGGTATTTATCCACCTCTTCCTGGGCATCCTTGACCTCATCCTGCGCCTTGGTAACGTCTTCCCAAGCCCGATCTAACTGGTCTTGATAGGCATCGGTATCCAGGTCGTCCAAGGCTTGCTGGGCATCCAGCAAGGCCTGTTCGGCCCGGGCAACGTCCTGTCGCGCCTGCGCCGCGGCCAGATCTGCCGTGCGTTTGAGATCATCCAGGCGTTGCTGGGCCTGCAAGCGCGCCAGTTCTGCCGCCGCCAGCGCCGCCTCGGCCTGCTCGCGATCCCCCAAACGGATCAGCACCTGGCCTGCCTCCACCTGCTGTCCCTCGCTCACCAGCACCTCATCCACCCGCCCGCTGACGCGGAAAATCAGCCAGGCCGAATCGCGCGGCACCACATGCCCCTCGGCAATGATCTCATCCGGACCGGCGGCCTCCGGCGTTACCACCGGGGTTGGCGTGGGATTGAGCGGTGCCACCAGGCCGCACCCACCCAGCAACACCATGATCATGGTCACAATCGTCATAAGTGCTCCCGTGCGTTTTCTCGTCATCTCACACCCTCCAAATGGGATTTACTCATAGGCCAGCACCTCGCGAATGGTCAAACGAACCGCCGTGCGCGCCGGCACCAGGCTGGCGAACACCGAAAGCACCAGCGCCGCCCCCAGCCAGGCCAGGAAGCCGGTTGGGGTATAGGCGAAGAGCGCCGGCGCGTTGAAAATGGCATGGCTGATCACGTTCGAGAGCAGGCGGCTGATCGGAAAAGCCGCCAGCGATGCCAATACCCATGACATCAGCCCGATTAACATGCCTTCGACGATCACCAGCAGGCGAATGGTGCCATCCGAAGCCCCAATGGCGCGCATGATACCGATCTCACGCGTGCGTTCCATCACGTTCAGGCTCATCGTACCGGCCAGGCCGATGCTCCCCACCGCCGCCGCCAGGCCGGAGAGGATGAGCAAGAAGTTGGTCAGCACGTCCAGACCCTTGGCCGTCTTTTCCAGCACCGAAAGCCCCGCCCGCGCCTCGGTGACGTGATAGCCGCGCGCTTTCAAAAAGGCATCTACCCGCCGCGCCAGGTCTTCCTGCTCGGCCAAAGAGAGATTGGGCCGGTCGGCGGCGACGCGGAAGAGCAGCCCGCGCCCGCTCTGACCCAATTGGCGGCTTAGTTCGGGATACGGCACGTAAGCCATGTGCCCCAGATTCTGGCCGGCCAGTTGCAGAAAACCGACCACAACCCACTCGCGCTCGCTCCCGTTGATGCGCAGGCGTAGGGTATCCCCTACCCGCAGGTGGGGCAGGGTGGCGCGGAAACGTTCGTTCACCACCAGCACGTTGCGGTCGCCCGTTTGCAACCAACGCCCCTCGCGCAGGATAGGGGTCACCAGGGTGGTCTCGATGGGCACGCCGATCAACTGCACCGTATCCAACACCTCATCCCCCGTTCCCAGCAAATCGGCCCGGGTGTAAGCCCAACCCTCCACATGCCCCACACCGGGCACCTGGGCCAGATCGTTTTGCACCCGCTGGATGCGCTGAGGGGTTTCAAAGGTCAGGTTGACATCGGCCAGGAAGTAGCGCGAGAGTTGCTGTATATAGCGCTCAATCGCGGCCTGGGTATTGAAGGTGGCGATGAAAATGGCCCCGCCCAGCGTCAGCGTGATCAGGGTCAGGATCAGGCGCTGGGTACGGCGGAAAGTATTGCGCAGGGAAATTAGCAGGGGTCGGGGCAAGCGGCGGAAGCGCTTCTGCAGGCGCTCGATCCAATGCGGACTCTGCACCGCCTCGCTGGGGCGAATGCCGCTGATCACTTCGTGAATGCGCACGCGCACGCCGTGCAGAATCGGCCCCAGCGCCGCCGCTTGGGGCACGGCCAGCGCCAACAACACCTGGACGATGATCGCCAGCGGCACTACCCGAAAGCCCTGCAATTCTAGGTTAATCCGGTCGGCCAGGTAATCCAGCAGGACGTACGAAAAGCGCGCCGAGAGCGGCAATGCCAGCAGTAACGCCAGCACCCCATAGACCAGGATCAGCACCTGGTAAATGCCCGCCACCTGCCAGCGCCGCGCCCCGATCAGTTTCATCACCCCGATTTGCACCATCTGCTGGGCCAGCAGAGCGTTGAGGGTATTGGTGATCAGGAAGCCGCTCAGGAAGACCACCAGCGCCCCCAGCACGAAGAGCACGCCTACCACCGCATCCACGTAGATGCGGTTGGGGTGGTTCTCCGAGGTGCGCACCGCCGAACTGAGGATCACCACGCCCTCGCCTTCCACCTCACGGCGCACCTTTTGCGCCACCTGGCGGATGGTTGCCTCGTTCTCACCCCCTTCGACCGTCACATACAGCGTATTCCAGGTCTCGCTTTGCTCCAACCAGGGCAGGGTGGCCGGGGTGATGTAGCCCTGCGGCGCGGCCAAGAAGAACCCACCGCCCCCTGCCGCGGCGCCCAAGGTCAAATCTTTGACGATGCCCACGATGCGCATGCGGCGCAGTTTACCCGAGGGCAGTTCAAGCGTGATCTCATCCCCCAGCCCCACGCCGAGTTCACTCAACTTGGATTGCTCAACCACCACCTCTTTATCGTCCGGCGGCCAGATGCCCGCCAGCCGATGCACGCGGTTGATGGGCTGGGTGTCCATATCGGGAATGGCGTTGAAATCCATCGGGATCCAATCGCCGCGCGTGGTTTGTACGCGCAGGCTGACCCGATGCACCCCCAGCGCATCGGTCACCCCCTTGACGCCTTTGACCCGCTCCACCAGATCATCCCCGAACGGCGTGGTCACCAACATGATATTGGCCGGGTTGACGGCGCGGTAGCCGGTGACCATATCCGCGGCGATGACGCGGTGGTTGGTGATCAGGATGCCGATGGCAAACAGCCCCACGGCAATCGAAAGCACCACCAGAATCGAACGCCCCAGATTGCCGATCAGGTCGCTGAGGACTTTGCGCCAACGCGGTCGCATCATGTTCGCCCTCCACGCTGAGACTGCAACGCCGTCATCACCTCAGGGGCTTCCCGGCTTAAGCGTTCCCAAGCGCTTTCATCCCAACACAGCACCCGTGCGCCCTCTGGCCCGGCCTGGTATTGGCCGGCATCCTCTGGGTGCGCAAACACGTGCCATGCCCCGGCGGCGAGCGGCTCCAGGTGCGCCCACCGCCGCGGACGGGTGTCCACCGGCTGCAACCGGCCTTGCAAGACCAACACCCCGCGGCTGGGGGGCAGGGCTGCCCCCGGCGGCAGGCGCAGGTCACGCAGGTAGCGGTTTAGGGAACGCATGGCGGCGTGGCTCAGATGCGGCCAGGTCGCCACGATGGCCGGATGGATCAACTCACCATCCGAGATGACCAGAACGCGGTGCGCCTGTTGGGCCAGGCTGAGGTCGTGGGTGACCATGACCAGCGTTTTGCCCTGCGCCACCAGGGTGGTAAAAATCTCCATCACCTGGGTAGCCGTGCGCGAGTCGAGGTTCCCGGTCGGCTCATCCGCCACCAGGATGGGTGGGTCGTTAGCCAGCGCCCGTGCGATGGCCGCTAACTGTTGTTGCCCCCCGGAGAGCGCGGCGGGCAGTTTGTGGGCCACCTTTTCCAGCCCCACCATCTTCAGCAGGGCCATGGCACGGCTTTCGCGTTCGGCGGGGTCGTAGCGATTGCAGAAATCCATCGGGAGCATCACATTTTCCAGCACCGAGAGCATCGGCAATAACTGGAAGAACTGAAACACGATGCCCAGGTTGTGTCCGCGCCACACCGATAGCGCGCCCTCGCTCAACGCATTGAGCAGCGTCCCGTTGACCCGCACCTCACCCCGCGTCGGGCGGTCAATTCCGGTAATCATGTTGACCAGGGTGGATTTGCCACTGCCCGATTTGCCGGTCACACTGACAAATTCACCTTGGCGGATGGTCAGGTTGACGTTTTTCAGGGCTTCAAAGGTGCCTGCCGGCATCTTGAAGACCTTCCACACCTCTTTCAGGTGGATAAGGGCGTCTTCAGACGCGGGTTGGATAAGGGCAAGCGAAGGTGAGGTCAGACTCATGCCATTCCCTCCCTACCCCAACGCCGCCTGACGATCTGCCACCAGCCGCCCGTCGGCGATCCATACCACGCGTGAGAAGCGGCGTTCCAGGCTGAGGTCATGTGTCACCATCACGATGGTCTTGCCGGCTGCCGCCAGGTGCTCAAAGATGCGCAAAATCCCTTCCGCCGTGCCCGAATCCAGACGCCCGGTGGGCTCATCCGCCAGCAGGATGGGCGGGTCATTGGCCAGGGCGCGCGCAATCGCCACCCGCTGCTGCTGCCCGCCGGAGATGGCCGCCGGCAACTTGTGGATGTGGTCTTCCAGTTCCACCTGGCGCAGTAACTCCCGCGCCCGCTCGATTGACTTAGGCCCCTGCCACAGGCCGCAAAAATCCATCGGTAGCAGGACATTTTCCAGCAGGGTGAGGGTGGGCATGAGCAGAAAGTTCTGGGTGATCACACCCAGCGTGCGCCCCCGCCAAAGCGCGAGGCGGTCTTCATCCAGATCATGCACCCGCACCCCGTTGACCACCACCTCCCCGGCGGTGAGCGCATCAATCCCGCTGATCATGTTGAGCAGGGTGGTCTTGCCCGCCCCCGATTTGCCGATCACGCCTACAAACTCACCCGGGTAAACGTCGAGATCAATGCCCTGCAAGGCCCAAAAATCCCCCGCCGGGGTTTGATAGGCCTTCTTGACCCCGCGCAGGATGATGATGGGCTGGGCGGTGGAGCCTACCGATGAAGCCGTAGGACGAACAGATGGTGCGGCCATGACTCCCTAAAGCAGCGTGTGGGAGAAGGACTCATTCTATGATAAAATAGACAACGTGTAGAATTATAGACACAATGTCTATATTATATGCCGAAACCTCAGGCTGTCAATCATCCCCCATCTGACCTGCCGCCGATGCCGCCGCCCGAAGCGGGCGAACGGCGCCCCGATCGGCGAGTACAGCGCACACGCCAGCAGTTGCGCGACGCCCTGATTACGCTGATCTTGGAGCGCGGCTACGACGCCGTGCGGGTGGAAGATATCACCGCGCGGGCGAACCTGGGACGGGCTACCTTCTACCTCCATTACCGCGATAAAGAAGCCCTGCTGTTGGACAGCATCCAACAGACCGTAGATGACCTGATGGCACAGGTGAGCGCCTTCGCCCCGCCGCACCTGGACGCCGGCTCCGAGGCGGCCGCGGCGTGGTTACAGCGCGCCATCGCGCTGGTGTTCGATCACGCCGCGGAGAACGCGACCCTCTACCGGGTCATCCTGCGCGGCGAGGGCACTGCCGCGATTTTTCAGCGCATTCACGCCATGATCTGCCAGGCGGTCATCACCTACCTGGATGCCCACCGCCCCCCGCGGGTGCCACCTCTGCCGGCCGAGGTGCTGGCCAATTACTTCGCCGGGGCACTGCTGGGGTTGCTGACCTGGTGGCTGGAACACGGCACACCCTACCCGCCTCAAGCCATGGCACAGATGTTTTATCATTTGTTTTACGACGGCGTTGGTCATCTCACGCTCCCGCCCACTCCCACGGATGGGTAAACCCGGCTAACCTCCATTCCTCGAATGGCGTCAAAGCCCCTAAAGCGGGGAAAACGGCCCTTTTTAATGTATTCCCACTAATAAGGTGATAATATGAATAATCACCTCTTCACAGCCTGTTGCGGACCTGCTCCAAGGGCTTTTTGATTGTCGCACGCGCGCCTCAGGCTCACCGCCGCAAAACCCAAAATCAGGAGCCACAAATGACCGTTACCCATTTTTCGACCGCCGAACTGGCCTACCTGCAGACGCGGCTCACCCGCGGTTGCCGGGTCATCACCCCAGGCGACGAGGATTACGACGAAGCGCGCCGCGCCTGGAATCTGGCCGTAGATCAATACCCGGCATTGATCATCCAAGCCCAAACCCCATCGGATGTTGTCGAATCCATCCGCTTTGCCGGGGACCAGCGCTTATCCGTAGCGGCGACGGGCACCGGGCATGGGGTCATCCGCAATGCGGATGAAGCACTGCTCTTGCATACCTCGCGCCTGGCCGGGGTGCGCATAGATCCTACCGCCCAAACCGCCTGGGTTGGGGCTGGCACCAAATGGGAAACCGTGCTCAAAGCGGCTCAGATGGCAGGATTGGCACCCTTGCTGGGTTCATCGCCGGATGTGGGCGTGGTGGGCTATACGCTAGGGGGCGGGTTTGGCTGGTTGGGACGCAAATACGGCTTAGCCACCGACAGCGTCAATTACTTTGAGGTGGTGACGGCCAACGGCGAACACCTGCGCGCCAGCGCCGCCGAAAGTGCCGATTTGTTCTGGGGCTTGCGCGGCGGCGGAGGTAACTTCGGTGTCGTTACCGGGTTGGAAATTCGCCTCTACCCGGTGACAACCGTTTACGGGGGCAATCTATATTATCCGGTGGAAAGCGCCGGAAAAGCCTTTGCCCTCTTTCGCCAATGGATTGCCGACGCTCCCGATGAACTGACCGCGGCCTTTACGCTCATGAACTTTCCGCCCTTTCCGGAGGTGCCGGACGTCTTCCGCGGTCGGTCGTTTGCGATCCTGCGCGGTTGTTATTGCGGCCCGGTGGAACAGGGTGAAGCCTTGCTTCGTCCCTGGCGGGAATGGCAAACGCCGCTGGTGGATGACTTCAAGGCGATGCCTTTCGCCGAGGTGGCCCGGATCAGCAACGACCCGATAGATCCTATCCCGGCCTTGACCAGCGGCGCCTGGCTCAGCCATCTCGATGACGAAATCATCGAGGGGCTCGTTCAGCATGTCGTTCCGCACCACGGGCCGCCGGCGCTCTTATTTAGTGAGATCCGACATGCCGGGGGCGCCATCGCCGCCGTTGATCCGAGCACAACGGCTTACAGCCATCGCGAGGCGCGTTACAGCCTGCAAATGGTCGCCGTCGTGCCGACCCCAGAGAGTCATGCCAACGCCGGCCACCATATCACCCAACTCAGGCGGGCGCTAACTCCCCACCTCCATGGGGGCGTTTACTTGAATTTCCTGGAAGGTGAAGAAGCACGCGAGCGCACCCCCCAAGGCTTCTCGGCGGAAGCCTATGCGCGCTTGCAGAAACTCAAAGCCAGGTACGACCCGCACAATATGTTCGGACATAGTTTCGCCATCCCGCCGGCCTGATCACAAAGGGGGATACCGGTTTCCTCTTACCCCCTTTTGTTCACGCCACTGCGCGGCTAAGCGACCGGCGAACCCGATTCAAAGATCGCCTTCCCTCGCATCCAGATTCGGTGATACAACCGTCCATTTCTTCAACCTTTGGCGCCCAGAACGAGGTTTTTAATGTAATCTTACAAATATGGTGATAATATGAATAATAATCTCATAACGGGAGGTATAAGATGGCCGAGCATGGACGAGTAATCGAAATCACCGATCCCCCATTTATTCAGCGCTTATTCGGCAGCCCTTCGTGGGCCTGGCTGTGGCTGATCGTGCGGCTGTATGTCGGCTACACCTGGTTGACCTCCGGGCTGGGCAAGGTCGGCAACCCGGCCTGGGTGCAGACCGGTGCGGCGCTCAAAGGCTTTTGGGAGCGTGCCGTGGCCGTGCCGGAGCCACCGGCCCGCCCGGCCATCGCTTTTGATTGGTACCGTGCCTTCATTCAGGCCCTCTTAGACGGCGGGCATTACACCTGGTTTGCCAAGTTGATCGTGGCCGGCGAACTGCTGGTCGGCATAGCCCTGATCCTGGGCGCCTTCGTGGGCATCGCCGCCTTCTTCGGCGCCTTCATGAACTGGAATTTTATGATGGCCGGTACCGCCAGCATCAACCCGGTGCTGTTCACCCTGTCCATCTTCCTCATCCTAGCCTGGAAGACGGCCGGCTGGTGGGGGTTGGATCGCTGGCTGTTGCCCCTGTTGGGCACGCCCTGGCGCCCCGGGCGGGTCTTTGCCACCAAGAGCGAAACGGCCTCGGCAGCGGGCCACACATCCTGAATCCCTCTAATCACCCCTGCCCCAAGAAAGCGCCCCTGGGGGCTGTCCCAGGGGCGCTTTGACGTCGGTGCTGTTCTGCCATTACACCGCCAGGAAGAACCCCAGTGCCACCAGCACCGGCGTTACCAGGTTGAGGATCACGTTCAGTCCCAGGTAGGGCATCAGTTGGGGGATATTATCGGCATGGCGCAGAACCCCTTGGATCACGCGCGGTAAGAGCACCGCCGCCAACAATCCCAGCAGGCTGGTTGGCGGAAGCACCCCTGCCGCGACGCCGCCCGCCACCGCCAGGTAAGCCAGACCGAGGAACAAGGCGTAGATCACGGCACTGCGCCGGCGCCCCAGGGTAATGGGATAGTGGTGGCGCCCCACACTGCGATCCGCTTCCACATCCGGGAACTGGTTGAGCAAGAGCAGGTTATTGACCAGGAAGAACGGCACCAGTGAAGCCACCACCACCGCCGCCGAGAGACTGCCACCTAGCGCCAGGTGGGTGCCGATGACCATCAACGGGCCAAAGCCCAGCCCGGGCGCGATCAGGCACAGTGCCGGCAGGCGGGTGATCAGCGGGGTGTAGGTCACGATGACCACCATGCCCAAGACGCCGATCAGCGCCAACAGCCACCCGCGCAGGGCCACGAAATAGGCACCGATCAGGCTGAGCACCCCCAGGCTGACCAGGCCGGTCCAGAGCGCCGTCTTGGCCAGGTGTGGCTGTTGCGGCAGGGTGCCGCTCCCCCCGCTGAACGGCGTGCGCTGGGTGCGTAAATCCAACCCGGTTTTGAAGTCCACATATTCGTTCAGGGCATTCACCGCAATGTGCGAAGCCAGCGCGGCGATCAACACCAGCAGCACCTGCCAGCCGTCCAGATGCCTGGTTTGCCAATAGGCAGTGGCTACACCGAGGGCCACACAGGCCGGCGTGAGCAGTAAAAAGGGTACGCGCATCGGGCCAAGCAGTGAGTTCAACGATCGCATAGACCTCTCCCAAGATTGAGATAGATGAAGGATAGCGAGCGTCTAAATCCTAGCCAGAGGACGCGGATTCGTCAAGGTGGCGTTCAAGACGCCGCCGTTTGGGGTGCCGAGGCCGATTCGGCGGCCTGCGGGATGGGGGTGGTTGCGCGCAGGAAGCCGGCAAAGAGCAACACCGCGCCCAGGAATTCACTGATGTAGAGCGCGCCGGGGATGCCCAAGCGGCTGAAGGTGCCGCCGAAGGCCGGCAACAGAGCGCCGACGGCAATCAGCACGTTGCCGATGGTGCGGTGCAGCAGCACACGCTTGCGCCAGAAGAGCCAGGCCGAATAAGCCGCCCCACCCACCAGCAGCACCGTGCCATAGAGGTTAAAGAAAGGTGTCAGCGTGCGCACACCGGGGGTGACAATGGCGCGCCCGCTCAATTCACTGCCGGTGTGCAGACCGCTCGACATCAGCGCCGGGTCGAGGTCGGCCGTAAAGACGCGTACCGCCCCGTAAATGGAACCAACGAGCAAGAGCGCCATCAGCGCATGGGCAAGGCCACGGCGGCGGATCAACAGATAGGCCGTGCCCTGCCCCAGCCAGGCCGCCACCAGCATGGCACCGAAGAGGTACCACAAGCGGAAGATCAGCGGGTTCCAGCCCAGGGCGCCATAATAGCCCTCACAGAACCCGCCGATAGCGTAAAAGAGCATGCCCATCCCCCACAGCAAATGATGCGCCCCCCGTTTGCGCATAAAGCGGCGCCAGACCAACAGGGCAAAGACCAGGCTGACCGCACTGGAAAGAAACGGTAATACGGTGGTGACGAAATTCATATCAACCTCCAATAAAAAAGTGTGCTTACAACCATCCCAGCACCACGGCCAGGCTAACCCCCAGCAAGACCAGGATGGCCAGGCCGATCAGAACAAGAAAGACGGGGATGGCTTTTTCCCAAAAGCGGGGGTAAGTGTGGCGTGAGGCCGGGCGTGAGGTAAAACGGCGAAAGCGGGTCTTCACAGCCCTAATTATGCCTCGGGTGGATTAAGCACACATGAAATTGGGCCGAAACC
>CAYRUO010000032.1:0-10834 GCA_964427505.1 uncultured Thermanaerothrix sp. | reverse complement strand
GATGACCGGCCACGCGGCCAATGCTAATCCCAACCAGAAGGGCAAGAACAAAAACAAGGGGCGGGTCAGCCCGGCCATGGCGCCGCTCAGCCCGAGACCCGCTGCCGCCCAGGGACGCCCACGAGGGGACGCCTCAAGCCAGACCCAGGCCAGGGTTAACGTCAACACGACCCAAAACGTGGCCAGGGTTTCACTCAGCAGGTGTGCTTCGAAAAAGAGTTGCCCCAGGTTGAGCGTATGCGCCAGCGCCGCGATCATCCCTGCGAGCGGCGAACGCCATAACCGCCAGCCCAGATAGAAAAAGAGCAACGTGGTCAGCAAGCCCAAGCCCAACTGCGCCAGGTACACCTGCCCGTCACTGCCCCACAGCGCTAAAAAAGCCGGGTAGCCCGGCGTGCGCACACCGTCGTAGTTTTCCCAGCCGTTGAGGATGCTTTGCGCAGCGCGGCGGTAGGCACCGGTATCGCTGAAGGCGCGCGCCGGGTAAACGCGCCACAGCCACACACGGATTCCCAATGCAATCGCCAAGGTTAGGATGAAGGGGAGAAAACGAGTGAACGAAGAACGCGCCAAACGCAGGTTTCCCTCGGTTTCGAGATCAAGGTGTCCCTCTCGATTTTACCCCGAAGGCCGCTTTACAGGGGCGACCGATCCCACGGCCAGCACCGTACGTTGACGCATGGTGCACCTGGTTGATGTGCCCTAAGGGAAGACCTGACGTGTGTGGATTGACCGAGCCCGCTGGTATTCAACGACCCGCCGGTCAGGGCAGAGACCGGCGGGGCAGTGTGGCAGTGTTCACAGCGTCAATTCCAACAGCAGTTCCAACCGATCCCAGTGCTCGGGAAGTGGGTTCTCCACCTCGGGGTCGAGGATTTTGAGGCTGTTGGCTATGATCAACAGCAGGGCCCCGGCCAGGTCGGGCAGCATCGCTTCGACCTCCGCCGATAAGGTGCGATCCAGCGGCGGGTAGGTGGCCATGCGTTCCAAGACCGGGCGCAGTTCGATCTCTTCCTCCAAGTCGCGGAAGGCTTGCAAACTGCGTTGAAAACCGGCCGTGAGTGGTAGGTCTGCTTCGGTGATCACGTCGCGCCCGTTGGCCGCCGCGGCCCGTTCGGCCATGAGCAGCAGGTCGTGCAGTTTATCGCTGATCAGGTCGGAAACGCGTTTGAGGTCGTTCTTATCCACGTTAATGCCGGCAATGCGGCGGAACAAGTGCTGCATCCGTGCGGCACCGATGATCATAGCCTCCCCTCCTTTCCCGTCCAGGATGGAATGGGGGCGGGGATCACCCGCCCCCACGTGGTGGCTAAGACCCGCATCAGGCAGTCTTGATCGGGATGGTCTTGCGCGCGCTCTGCGCCTCGGGCGTCTTGGGTAGGGTGATGGTCAGCACGCCCTTCTTGAAGGTGGCTTCGGCCTTATCCACCTCGACCTCGCAGGGCAGAGGAATGACACGGCGGAACGAGCCGTAGCGGCGTTCCATGCGGTAGTAGTCCTCGCCCTGTTCTTCTTCCTCCTGGCGCTTCTCGCCGCTGAGCACCAGTGTATCCCCGACCACGGAGATCTCGATGTCTTTCTCATCCAGGCCGGGCAGTTCGGCGGTCACGACAACCTTCTTGGCCGTTTCTTTGACATCTACGCGCGGCGTGAAGGTCTCCCAGGTCTCTTCGAACCACTCCCACGGCGAGAGCGACCAGGCGCGGTCGAAGAACGACTCCATCCAGCGGTCGAGGTCGCGCATCAGAGCGAAGGGCGAGCGTTCGGCCTCGCGACGCACGGCCAGCGCGCGGTTCTTGGGTCGCCAGGGAATCAGATCGGTGATGGGCATACTCTCACCTCCTTTCCCGGCTGAGGTTTCCATTATGCCGCCTTGACCGGGATGCGGCGGACTCGCGCCGGACCGGCCTTTGGCAAGCGAACTTGCAAGACTCCGTCCTTGATCGAGGCTTCGATTTTATCGCGTTCGATATCTTCGGTCAGAGTGAAGGTGCGTTCGTAATCCCCACCCTCATATTCGGCATAATCCAGGTCATAGCCCTGGGGAGCATGGCTCTGGACGGTGCCGCGCAGGGTGAGGATGTTCTTTTCGAGCGTCACTTCAATGTTATCCTGATTCACCCCCGGCATATCGGCCAGGATCAGGATGTCGTCGTGCGTTTCAAGAATATCCACCGCCGGGGCAAAGACACGGCGAGCCCGCTCAACGCGAGCCGGACGGGTTTCTTCGCGCACTTGTAAAGCACGGGTTTCCTCCGCCATAGGTCAACCCTCCTTTCCGGATGGGATCAAAGTGCGCCTCAGGCCGCCTGGACGGTGATGCGTTTGGGTTTGTCGGCCTCGGCGCGCGGCAGCGTGATGGTCAGAATGCCGTTCTCATACTGGGCTTCGACATGATCGGCATCAATGGTGAAGGGCAACTGCAACGAGCGCGCAAACTCGCCCTGGAAACGTTCGCGGCGTTGGTAACGCGCACCCTCGGGCAGCTCCTCGGCGACGCGCTTGCCGCGCAGGGTGAGCGTATCCCCAACCACGGAGACCTCGATCTGCTCCGGATTCACCCCGGGCAGTTCGACCGTCACTACCGCGCCCTCGCTGTTGGTCCACACGTTCATGGGCGGGAATTCGACCTCAAAGAAGCGACGGCGGCGCGGGAAGAACGTTTCAAACAGGCGATCCATCTCGCGCTCCATGCGTTCCATCTCGCGTTCCATGCGTCGGATTTCACGCCAGGGCACGAAGGGTTCGATCATCGCCACATCCCTCCTTTCCCATGGGATTGATGGCACCGCATGAGCATGTTTACGCGATGCACTTAAATGAGTAGCCCGCCTGCATATGAAAAACGTTAGAATTTTGCAAGAGAAAGATCAAAGCACTTTTTGTACCCCCTCGGTATGTTCGTCATGAGCCCGATCACACCTCGGGTACGATTTTCACAAACAGCTCCTTCACCCGCGCATTTTCTGCCACCAGCGCCCGCATGCGCTCTGCAGTTTCAAACTGATACGTTTGTTCAAGGGCTTGGATGTAATGCCGCATTAGGTCACGGATGGCTGAAACGTCATCATCGTCCACCGGAAGGATGCGAACCCGTGCCCCGCGGGCCAGGCGGCGGCGCAGTGCCTGCTCATCAAATCCGTACTCGGGGGTGAGTTTTTGGTACACCACTCCACCGGTCATCCCCGAAAAAGCATACGGCCCCGGATCACCCAAGAGGATCACGGTGCCCGCGGTCATATATTCGCAGGCGAACCCTTTTAGGTTAGCGTGTGTGCCCAGGTTACCTTGGGCATCTTCCAACGGGCGGGTGATCTCGCCGCCTATGATGACCCGCGCCCCAGAAAGGCGAACACAAGCGCGGGCGTCGGCATTCCCCTGGACGATCAAGATGCCATCCTGTGCGCCATAGGCAAAAGATTTGCCCACACTGCCATCCAAGCGCGTTCCGTCGTGGTTTAATCCCTTCATGATGGCCACGCGACCACCATTCGCCCCCTTGGCTACGCCATCCTGGGCGCCTCCCTCGATCAATACGTCTACCTTCTCGGTGTTCCAGGCCGCAAAACCGTTTCCGGCCAAGGCCGAAGGTCCAAAGCGCAGGTGTAGAGCATCTACGCGGTGGTAAAGATCGGGGTGTCGCATCAGTTCTCCTGCCAGGCGCGACCCCAGCGCCCGATCTATGGCCGAAACCGAGTCCTGGTAGGTGACCTCGCGCTCACCTTCGCTTACGGCCTGCATAATCAGATCGGTCAAGATGGTGCTCAGGCTGTTGCGCGGGCGGATGAGCAGAACCCCCACCCCCGGCTCGGGTGCGGGGCGCGGTTGGACCGGTAACGCGCGCAATAATGGGGAGAGGTCAATGGCTTCATGGCTGCGGACCTGTTCCATCAAGTCAGCCCGACCCACTAAATCCTGCAAGCGGGTGGCGCCAAGTTGAGCCGTGATCTGTCGCATTTCCTCGGCCAGAGCACGGAAGAGACGCACGATGCGTTCGTGGTCACGCTCAAAGACCAGCGGGACAAAATGCTTTAGCCCTCTTTCGCGGGCTTCCTCTATGCTCTGGATTTGAGTGGCAATGCCAACGTGGCAGGTGCCCAAGTTGCATTGGCGACAAATGGTGCAACCCAAGGCAACCATCGCCATCGTCGCGAAGCCCACCCGATTGGCACCCAACAAGATCATCTTTACCGCATCGGCACCGCTTTTCATCCCTCCATTCGCCCACAATTCAACTTTGTGCCGAATGCCCGCTTCGACCAGAGCATGATGCGCCAGCCATATCCCGATCTCGGTTGGCAAACCGGCATACTGTAGCGCATGTTTGCGTGCGGCGCCGGTGCCACCATCATACCCCGAGATGTTGATGATATCTGCACCGGCTTTGGCAATGCCGACGGCAATGATGCCAATTCCCGGCACCACCGGTACCTTGACCGAGATTTTAGCCCGGGGGTTGACCAGTTTCAGTTCCTCGATCAGTTGGGCCAAATCTTCGATGGAATAGAGATCGTGGTTATTGGAAGGCGAAAGCAAGGTGACATAAGGTGGGGTGCGCCGAGCACGGGCGACCTTCGGCGTCACCTTAAACGCTGGTAGCATTCCCCCTTCGCCGGGTTTGGCACCCTGCCCAATCTTAATTTCCAACACTGCCGCCGAGTTGAGAAACTCGGCATTGACCCCAAAGCGTCCACTGGCGACCTGCTGACCTCGGTTGTGTTTATATTGGCCCATGATCTCGGGCAATTCACCCCCTTCACCGTTAATGCACAACATGTTGAGCGCTGCCGCGGCGTGGATGTAGGATTTGAATGAATTCTCACCTTGCGAGCCGTAGGACATGGCGTCAATGACCAGGGGCAGATCATAATCTTGGATCGAGAGGTCTACCTCTTCCGGTCGCGCGGGCACGGTAGCGGGTTTAAAATCCAGTAGGTGGCGCAGGGCAACCGGTGTCTCGGCCATCAGATTCTGGAACGTGCGTTGTACCTCGGCATAGTCTAGCTCGCCTCGGGCAAAATTGAACACCACTTTCCAGAACTTGGGATAAAAACGGCTCTGGAAGGGCAAGCGCGGTTCTTCGGCCTCGCCACGGAGTTCGGCGCCGCGCTGGCGGGATTCGGCTTCCAGGCGTTCCCAGGTCATCCCGACGGATTCGCTGCCCAGGTAATTGGGTGCGTCAAAGACCTCGGCCAGGCTGGGTGCCAAACCGATCGCCCCGAAGACGCGCCCATACCCGCGTAGTTCGTGGCAGCCCATGGTCGAGGTCACCTTCTCCAGACCCTCTTGCACATTCTCCATGACGCGCGTTAGCAATGGCTCGGCGACTGCATCCTCCACCGGTGTGCCTTCGCTCTTCAAGGCAACGGCAAAGAGGGCATAGGGCACAACGGCATCTGCTCCCAAGCCGCAGGCCAACGCCAGATCGTGCAGATTACGCAAAGCGGCGCTGCGCACCACAATTCCGGCACGGCGACGTAAATTGCCCTCCGGCCCGGCAGGCGCCGATCGCAACGCCCGATCCAGCGCGCTGAGCGCCAAGTGGGGATCCAGCCAGTTTAGGCCCTCATCCATGGCTGCCAGGTCATCCAGGATCAGGCATTGTTGCCCGCCTTGCACTGCCTCCACCGCTTCAAGTCCCAACCGTTCCAGGGCCGCCGAGACGGTTTCCTCTCTCCGGACGCCGAGAGGGAGCCAGGTAACACGGGGGCCAAACGTGGCGACCAACGCCTCAAAGGTCAGGGTTCCAAAGCGGTGGGCTACCCGTTCTGCGACTTCTTCAGAATACAACCCCGGATATCCGCCAGTGAGAATGGGAAGCCCCAGTTCGATTAGGATATCCGTTTCACGGCAGGGTTGGCCAATTGCCGGGCGGGCACCTACCAAAACACCGGTAGAAAACACCTCTCCCTCACGAGCGTGATCTATCGAGGGATTGGTAACCACCGCCACCGCTTCCTTGAAGAAATCGGCCAAATTGACGCGCACCCGACTAAGCGCCGCCAACGGCCCATCATAGCCCAGCGAACTGATCAGGTCATCCTTTTGCTCGCTGGCCAGGGCGGCCACTTCGTTCAGGTGATCACGCAACCAGCCGTTAGCAGCTAACAGACGTGAGTTGACCGGTAAAGGGGGCCGGCGCGAGGGTTGAGACACCGGCCGTTCCTGCCAGGCCAGTTTGAAGGGCGTCGAAGCCGAGCGGGGCAGGGCCAGCGAAAACGCGGCCGGGCGCGCCAGAACCTCCGTTTGACCGACGGGGTTGCCCATGGGCGCAAACGGGGGTTCGGCTTCCGGCCAAGTCTCCCATTCCGGCTCGATGTGACCGCTCGCCGCGGGGATATAGCGCTGAGCCGCTCGGTTGACCACATGGCGGCGTATCTGCGCATGATCCAACACCAATGCATCCTCGCCCCGGCGCAACAAGAGGGCTACCTTCTCCCCCGGTGCCAGAGCACGCGGTTCGCTCACCCAGGTTTCCATGGGAATCGCCCCTCGTTCCGAGGTGAAGACATATTCTTTTTCAGTCTCTACCCACCACAACGGACGCAAACCGAGCGCATCCACACTGGCCACAACCCAGGCCCCCCAGCGGGCGACGATGGCTGCCGGCCCTTGGGCATAGGGCCCCAGCGCTCGCCGCAGGTTTTGATAGGTCTCCCGATATTCAGGGGGCAATAGGCTGATCTCGTGCGGGGAGGGCGGAAAGACCATCTCCATTGCCTCGATCAAATCAAGGTGGTAATAGGCGCACAGGGTATGTAACAGACGGTCAACATCCTGAGAATCGGAAGCGCCGTCCACCAATGGAACGCCTAGTTGCTTTGCCTCTTGCCGCAGACGCTGGATGGTGTTGATTTCTCCGTTGTGTCCCAAGAGCGCAAAGGGTTGGGCGCGTTCGAAGGTCGAGACGGTATTGGTCGAGTAACGCGCATGGCACATCACGGCGGAAGTATCAAAGTAGCGATCGCGCAAGTCGGGGTAGTATTGGGCCAGTACCTCGACCGAGCCGCGCACCTTATACACCACCGTATGGGGGCTAAGAGACGCAAAATGGCAAGGAAAATCGCGCTCCAAGGCCGCTTGAACGTGGAGCAAACGTTCTTCAAGATTCTCGGTGTTGCTCACGTGGCCGGCGATTTGCCAGAACTGCGGCGGTTTCTGGCGCGCTTGTGCTCCAAGCGCCTCCGGGCGCACCCGCCCCGGTTCCAGGTAGAGCGGGTTAAGCCCGGCGTGATCGAAGTGGGCGGAGAGCGCGTCACGTAATAAGGTTTCAGACATCTCGGGTGGCACAAAGAGGTGTCCTACCCAGAAACCCGGCCGGGTGGCCAGATAGGAGGGCAGACCGGCTTGCGCCAACCGGCGCGCCCAAAGTCGGCGCGGAATATCGGTTTGCACCCCGGCGCCATCTCCCTCACCGTTGACAAAACCGGTGCGGTGCCCCATGCTGATCAGCGCTCCCAAGGCGCGCTTGAGGGTGCCGAAGGTGCTCTGGCCGTGCTTGCGCACACTCATATAGAGGGCACAGGCATCGTGTTCAACCGAATCCCAAGGTGTGAAATGGGGTTTGGGCGCGGGATGGAAGACCATGGTCTCCTCCTGTTGTGGCAGAAAGCGGTGTGTCGTTGTGAAACCACAATTATGTGGACGGCTCACCGACCCAAAAGGTGAAAGCGATGGTAATCCCCCTTGGTCGGTCTAACAATGACCCGAAAGGGGCATTTTTTGGCTTTCATTGGGATAAAAAAGCCCCGGCAGGTTGCCGGGGCGCGTGGGTTACGCCTGCGGTGAGGCAGGGGGTGTGGCGGCGTCCGCCGTAGGGGCGATCTCCGCGGGGCTGGGGGTTGGCACCAGGGCGTTGATCTTGGTTACCAACTGCTCCAGGTCGGCCTTGGCATCCAGGGCGAGTTTAATCAATTCGGCGGTAAGCAGGTTGACCAGGCCGGCGGTGAATGAAATTCCAAACCAGAGCAGGAAAGCCATCACCGGGTCTTCCCAATGCTCCTCGGCTTGCGCAGCGGCGGAACAGGCCTGTAACAAGCCACCTCCCCAGGCTAAATAACCCAGAACCCTGAGCACACCCGCCAGGGTGCGCAGGCCCTCGTAAAGCCGTGACGGGGCTGAGGATGATTGAGAAGGTTTAGATACATAATTGGGATCCACGATGTCCTCCATGATGATATTGGGTTTGGGATCGCGGCTTAGGGCCGCAGGAGAAACGAGAGATAGCGCCCGGGCTTGAGCGGTTCGTATTGGTAGGGGGTATAGATGAATTCCAGGTGACCGCTCTGCGGGACTTCGAACAGCAAACAGCCGCTGAAGGTGCCGTTGGGCATCAAATCCACATAGTCCAGGTGGCAGTCTTCAACATCGCTGGTGTAATCATCATCTTTGAGCACGCCGTTGGCATCCAGCACCTTGAAAAACCCCGAGCCGAAGTTGTTGATGGAACCGGGGCCGAGGTTCTTCACCGTTAGATCTACGATGACATAAACGTTGCCCGCCTTGGGTTCGCTGTAGAGGCCGCGCTCAAGCCAGCGGACGTTGGTGATACTTACCTCCACCGAATACGAGGTGTCGTGCCAAGAATCCCAAATCGGCCCAATGGTTTGGGGCGTGAACGGCGGCGTGGGGCTGGCAGTAGGGGTGTGCGTAGGCAAAACTTTGGTGTAGGTGGGGTAAGGGGTGTAGGTGGGATAACGCGTGGCGGTCGGGTAACGGGTGTAAGTAGGGTAGGGCGTCAGCGTGGGCACGGGTGTCCAGGCGGTTTGGGTTTGAAAGAGTGCGGCTTGCACGCGCTGGGGAGAAGGCGCGCAGGCGCTCAACAGGCCGCTCATGAGCGCAATCAGACTCCCCCATAAGATAATGGTACGACGCATGGCATCCTCCCGGATAGAAAAAGGTTTGAGCCTCCCTACTTTAACGCCGAAAACCCGCCGTGTCATGCGGGTTTTCCCGTAATTTGGGGGCTTGTCAGGGAGGTTAGTTTAGGCCGAGCAGGCGGCGGATGTGATCATAGTGGTCGCGCTCGTGCCATAGGGCGCGGCGCAGGAGTTTGCGTGGGCTCCATAGTTCGCCCTGCTTGCCGATGACGCGTTCTTCCCCTTCCAGTTGGGGCAAGACCATCTCCAGGCGCTGGCGCACCACTGCCAGGCGTTCGAAGGGGTCGGCCGGGAGCGCGGCGCGGGGTTGATCGGCCAGGTTGAGCCGGTCGAGGTACCACCATTCGGCGCCGGCCAGGTGCTCCAAGATACCGCGGATGCTCCAGTGCTCGCCGGGGTAAGTGCGGTCGAGGGCGGCCGCATCCAGTCCCTGCACCAGGGCGAGCAGGTCGGCACGGCTCCAGGCCAGCAACTGCAAGCCCCGCCGCACCTCCAGGCGGGTGAGCGGCTTCCAGTCGTGCTGAAACCAGGCGTTGACCTCATAGCCGCCCGCGGGCACGCGCTCGTAGAATTCGTTTAGATGATAGACCTCCCACACTTCGACCAAGCGCACATCCACGTCCCCGCCCTCGGGCAGCCATGCGGGCTGAACGCGGCGGTTGACCCAGGCGGCGTAGGCCACATAGGCCGGGACGATGGCGATCAGGGCTTCGGTGGCATCACGCCCGTAGGCAAAACAGCCCGGATGCTCCAACGCCCAGGCCAGGCTGCGCCCTTCAATCCCGTTCTCCAGCCCCACCTGTAAGATCATCGGCCCTCCAGGTCAGGGGCGTTCGAGGCGGTAAATCGTCCCACTGCGGTGATCGAGCAGGTACAGTTCACCCTGGCGATCCTGCCCAAAGGCGCTGATGTTGGCCGGGGTGCGCATCAGTTCCAACACCTGAAAGGTGCTGCTGACCGGGGTGCGCCACAGCCCCCAGACCTGCCCACTGCAGTAATCGCCGAAGATATAGACCCCTTGCAGTTCCGGCAGGGCCTGCCCGCGATAGACAAAACCACCGGTGATCGAGCACCCGCCCTGGTCGTGGCCGTATTCCCAGATTGGGTCAATCAGGGTCAAACCGGCCGGCGGTTCACCCTTGAAGGGGTGGGCACCCTCGCGGTAGTTCCAACCGAAATTGGCGCCGGGCGGTGTGCCGGCGGGCAGGTAATCCACTTCTTCCCAGCGGTTCTGTCCGACGTCGGCAATGTAGAGATCGCCGGTAGCCGGGTCAAAAGCATAACGCCAGGGGTTGCGCAATCCCAGCGCCCAGATTTCCTGCCGCCCACCGCTACCGCTGGCGAAGGGGTTATCGGCAGGGATGGCGTAGGGCTGAGCGCTGTGAACGTCCAGGCGCAGCATCTTGCCCAACAGGGTGTTGGGATCCTGGGCGCGCCCCTGGGGATCACCCGCCGAGCCGCCGTCGCCCAGGCCGATGTAGAGGTAGCCATCGGGGCCGAAGACCAATCCCCCGCCGTTGTGGTTGGCGTAGGGCTGTTCGACGTAGAGCAGGCGCACCTCGGATTGGGGGTCGCCGAAGCGGCCATCGGGAGTGAGGGCGTAGCGCGCGACGACGGTGTTACCGCGCTGGTCGGTGTAGTTGAGGTAAAAGAAGCCGTTGCGGTCGAAAGCGGGATCGAGGGCGATGCCAAGCAGGCCCTGCTCCGAGCCGCGGCTGCCAACGCGATCACGCAGATCCATGAACGGCGCAGGCTCCACCTGGCCGTTGTTCACCTGACGGATGACCCCGGCCTGTTCCAACACCAGGATGCGCCCATCGCCCAGGTCGGCCAAGTCTACTGGGCGTTCTAGGCCGGTGGCAAACGGACGCCAGGTCAGGCGTGCCGGATCGGGGGCAGGGTTGACCGGCGTGGGCACGAGCGAGGCGGTGGGGGTGGGGGCGAGGGTGGTGGTG
>CAYRUO010000031.1:0-11403 GCA_964427505.1 uncultured Thermanaerothrix sp. | reverse complement strand
CAATGGCGCCCATCGAGCCGCGCACGGCCACCAGCGGGTGGGGCAGGTCGCGCGCTCGTTCGGGCGTGGTCAGGATCACCGCCGCGGCGCCGTCGGCATAAGGCGCCATATCGTAAAGGCGCACCGGGTCGGCGATGACTTCGGCGCGTTCATAGGCCTCGCGGTTCACCGCCCGGCGGTACATGGCGTAGGGGTTGGTCACGGCGTTGGCGTGTGCCAGCAGAGGGAACGCCGCAAATGCCTCACGCGGTGGCCGATACTCGTACAGGTAGCGCTGCATCACCAGCGCCGCCTGGGCGGTCAGCGTCAGCCCCTGCATGACCTCATAGTCATAGTCCATGGCCTGGGCGACGGCGCTTTCCTGCTCCGGGCCGAGGGCATCGGTATACTTTTCCACGCCGACCACCAGCGCCACGTCCACCAGGCCTGAGGCGACGGCCATAAAGCCGAGATGAAAGGCGGCGCCGCCCGAGGCATCCGCCGCCTCGACCGTCATGGCCTCGATGCCACTTAAGCCGGCGTTATCGGCGATCAGGCAGGCCAGGTTAGCCTGGCGCGAGGAATCAATGGCCAGAAAGTTGCCCACGTAGAGGGCATCGGGTTGCAGCCCGCCGGCATCCTGGCGCGCGGCGCGGATGGCGCGGTAAGCCAGACTGCGTAGTGAAATCTCCCAGTGCTCACCCACCGGGGTCATGCCGATGCCCGCAATTACGACCTCACGCATGGCCCTCCTCCTTAATCCGCCAGTTTGCCGCGCAGGCGCACGTAGGTGCCGTAATCAATTTCAACGCGGCGGGCGATATAGGTTTGGGTGGTCGGGGCGAGGGGCTGGCGCTGGGTGATGGCTTCGGTAGCGCGCAGGATGAAGGCGTCCGAGCCGGCGCCGGAGCCGAAGGATACCACCAGGATGCGGTCGCCGGGTTGAGCCATATCCAGCGTGGCCGCCAACCCCATCAGCGCGGCGGCGGCGTAGGTGTTGCCGATGATGGGCGAGAGCAGGCCGGGCTTGATCTGCTCGGGCGTGAAGCCGAGCATGCCGGCCACGCGCTGGGGGAATTTGGTGTTCGGCTGGTGAAACACGGCGTAGCGAAAATCCTGCGCCGTCAGGCCGGTGGCTTTGAGCAGGTGTTGGGCGGCCTCGGTGATGTGCTTGAAGTAAGCCGGCTCGCCGGTGAAGCGCTGACCGTGCATGGGGTATTTTTGCTCCGGGCGGCGCCAGAAATCGGGGGTATCGGTGACGTATGAGAACGAGGCTTCGATGATCGCCAGGGCTTCCTCTGCCGGGCCGACGATATAGGCCGCGGCGCCTGAGGCGGCGGTGAATTCCAGTTCATCGCCGGGGCGTCCCTGCGCGGTATCGGCGCCGATGGCCAGGGCATATTGGGCCATGCCGGAGCCCACCAAGCCCATGCTGGCCACCAGGGCTTCGGTGCCGGCTTTGCAGGCAAATTCCCAGTCGGCGGCCTGGATGTGAGGCACGGCGCCGATGGCTTCGGCCACGATGGTTGAGGTGGGTTTGACGGCGTAAGGGTGCGATTCGGAGCCCACCCACACCGCGCGCAGGCGGTTGGCCGGGATGCCGGCGCGCTTGAGGGCATTGCGCGCGGCTTCAATCGCCATGGTGGCGACGTCTTCATCCAGACCGGCCACGGCTTTCTCTTTGATCGGTGTGGCGGCGCGGCCGCCCTTCCAAATGCGGGCGACCTCGCTGGCGGGCAGGCGGTACTGCGGGATATACGCCCCATAGCCGATGATCCCGACCGGGCGATCCGGCTTGAGGGGGGCAAACGAGGATGATTCCACGGCTTCCGTCATGATCGTTTCTCTCTCCATTCGCGTAAGATTTCCTCGGCGCGGTCAATGCGCACGGTATTTTCACGTACCAGTTGCTCGGCCAGGCGCTCGATCTCTTCCCCGCTGGCACCGGCGGCAATAGCGACCTGGCGGGCATGCAGGGCCATGTGGCCGCGCTGGATGCCTTCGGTGGCCAGAGCGCGCAGGGCGGCCAGGTTCTGCGCCAATCCGACCGAGACGATAATCTCGGCCAGTTCGCGCGCGGTCGTCACGCCCATCAATTTCAGTGCGGCGCGCGCCGCCGGATGGACACGGGTGGCGCCGCCGACGATGCCCACTGCCAGGGGCATCTCCAACGTGCCCACCAGGTTGCCCTGTTCGTCTTTGCCCCAGGTGCTCAAACTGGTGTAGCGCCCACTGCGTGCGGCGTAGGCATGTGCGCCGGCTTCTACCGCGCGCCAGTCGTTGCCGGTCGCGATCACCACCGCATCCACCCCGTTCATGATGCCCTTGTTGTGGGTGGCGGCGCGGTAAGGGTCGGCGGCGGCGAACGCCCAGGCGGCGATGATGCCATCACGCACCTCTTCGGGGCGGAAATCACCGAAGGCCAGTTCGCTCAATGGGATGGTGCAGCGCGCGCGGGCGAGGCGGCGGTCGGCCAGGTTGGAAAGGATGCGCAGCAGCACCTTGCCGCCGGTGATGGCCTGCACCCGACCGGCCAGGCGTTCCACGGCGGTATTGACGGCGTTGGCGCCCATGGCATCCCGCACGTCATAGATCAGGTGCAGGACCAGGAACGGCCCGATGGGTGAGGATTCGATCAGGCGCACCTCCAGGTCGCGCGGGCCGCCGCCCAGGCGCTGCAGTACCGGATCTACCGCGGCGGCGCTGGCCAGCAGTTCTTCGCGCGCTTCCAGCAGGCGCAGGCGGGCAGAGTAGGGATCGGCCAGGTTGAGGATCTGCATCTGCCCGATCATCTCCGGGGCGGTGGCGTGGGCGGTAAAGCCGCCCCCGGCACGGGCGAGGCGGGCGGCAAAGGACGCGCCGGCTACGACCGAGGGTTCTTCAACGGCCATCGGCACCAGCACCTCGCGCCCGTTGATGACGAAATGGCGGGCAAGGCCCAGCGGCAGGGCAAAGGTGCCGATCACGTTCTCGATCATGTGATCGGCCTGCTCGGCACTCAACCCGGCTTGCCCGCTCAGGGCGGCGATGTCCTCAGGGGTTAAGTTGGTATGCTCAATCAGCCACTGCCGGCGCTGTTCCAGACTCAGGTCATAGAATTTCGGGGGTGTCCCGTGAGAGGCATCCATAACGGTAAAGCGGCTCCTAAAACAGGTGGTCTGTGATTTACTTGCCTTATCATACCCACAGGCCACCCTCAAAATCTATCAATTTGCGTGACAAAGGTTATACAAAGACGGAGATCGTTTTAGGCAATATTGAGTTGACGGCGCAGGACGGCGACTTTGAGCCAATCGAGCAGGAACAATACGGCCCCCACCAGCAGTAGATCCAACAGGACAATGTGCAGGGGTAAGGCGGCCATGCCAATGCCATACATGGCCAGCAAGATGGCGATACTCACGGCGCCCACCGAAGCGAACATCATCCAGGGGCTGGGACGCGAAGCCCACAGATGATGCCGTTCGCGCACCAGGTAGATCATCCCTTGGGCGGTGAAGATCAGCGTGAGAAATGAGAGGGTTTGTAACTGTGCGCTTGACAGTCTTACGATGTCCTGTCCCCAATAATAGATGCCCAGGGTGGCCAACAGCAACGGCAAGCCCAAGGCAAGCGCCGTCCCGGTCATTGCCCGCACCTGCCAGCGGTCAGGGCGCGGCGAGGGGCGCACGTTATCCGTTGCCACCGACATGGTGACAAAATCGTTGGCGAACAACAGCAGGATGACCTGCAGGGGCGTGACCACAAACCGCCCGCCGAGAATCAAACCCAGGCTGAGGAAGCCCACGATTTGGATGGTCTTGATGATCTTATTCAAGGTGTAGGTGAGCATGCGCTGGTAAATGCGGCGGCTGGCTTGGATGGCGGTCACAATGTTGCTTAACCCCGGTTGGGTGAGCACCAAACTGGCGGCGGCTTTGGCAACATCGGTGGCATTTGCCACGGCGATGCCCACCTGGGCCTGGCGCAGGGCCGGCGCATCGTTGACGCCGTCGCCGGTCATGCCGGTAACGTGGCCGGCGTGTTGTAGAGCCTGCACCAGGGCGAATTTATGTTCGGGTAGCACTTCGGCCAGCACATCGCAGTCTATGGGGTCTGTCCCCACGGTGGGCTCTAGGCTGGTCACGTGGCAAACGTGCTCACCTATTCCGACCTGACGTGCGACCGTGCGCGCCGTGGGCTCACTGTCCCCGGTCACCATGATCACGCGCACGCCCATCTGTTTCAGTTGGGCGATCAGAGATGCCGAATCGGGGCGCGGTGGATCCTGGAAGGCTAACAACCCACCCCACGTCAATACCTGCTCATCGCCGTAGGCCACCGCCAGGATGCGCAAGCCTTGGGCGGCCAAGCCCTCAAGTTGCGCGTCCAGATCTGCCGGGGGCGTTGCGCATAAGGCGGCTATGGCGTGGGGCGCCCCTTTGACCGCCCGCTTCACCGATCCCTGTGACTCAAACGCGGCTTCCGAGCGTTTGGTGGCCGGGTCGAAGGGGATGAAGGTTCGGCGCGCCGCCCAATCCGGCACGATGTTTCGCTGTTGTGCCAATTCGAGGATGGCCAAATCGAGCACGTCCTGAGTGGCCGGATCGCTGGCCATAGCCGCCATGGTCAATAGCGTTGCCTCATCGGTGGGGGCCAAAGGATACACGCCGACCAAACTCAGGCGGTTCTGGGTGATGGTGCCGGTTTTATCCGAACACAGGACATCCATGCCGGCGGCTTCTTCGATTGCCGAGAGTTGGGTAACCAGAACCCCTTGGTGGGCCAACTCACGTGCCCCCAATGCGGTGGCCAGGGTGAAGGTGGCCGGCAGGGCGATGGGCACCGAAGCCACCAGCAGGATCAGCACAAACGAAAGGGTTTCTAATGCCGGCAGATGATGGAAGAACAGTGCGTAAAGCAGCACCCCAAGCGCCAATCCCCCATCCAGCACGATCAAGGCGCGCACAATCCCAAAGATGACCTGCTCCATCTGGCTGGGGTGTTTGGCCTCTTGCACCAGTTGCGCCACGCGGCCAAAGCGCGTTTTCAAGCCGGTGGCGATCACTTCGGCGGTCGCTTCGCCGTGCTGCACCAGCGTGCCGGCGTAGCCCGGTTGCCCTTCGGCCACCTCTACCGGCAAGGATTCGCCGGTTAACGCCGATTGATCCACGTGAAGGTGACCCTCGAGCACACGCACGTCGGCGGGCAGGATATCGCCCATGCGGATGTGGATCACATCGCCCGGCACCACCTGCTCGGCGGGGAGCATTTGCCAGGTGCCGTCGCGCAAGACCCGCGCTTTAAGGTTCAGATTCTGGCGTAAGAGGGCCAGGGCATCGGCGGCGCGCTTTTCCTGCACGGTGCTGAGCAAGGCGTTGAAGACCAATAAGGCGGTAATTACCGCGCCCTCGGTATACCGGGTCAACAAAACTTCAATGACAATGGTCGCTTCCAGCATCCAGGGTATCGGCCCCCAGAACTTTTTCGCGAACTGCAGCCAGGGGTTGGGTTTATGTTCAGGAATGGCGTTAGGCCCGTACTGTTGCAGACGTTGGGCGGCTTCGCTCGTGCTTAAGCCGGCGTTGAGATGGACGGTCGTCTGGGTCATGATGAAGGTTCCTCTGTAGCAGGGGTAGAGGCGGGGCCGGGTGGACGCCGCCATTCCGGGAGCAGCGCCCGCCAGGTGCCGACATGGGCCTGGACGATGGCCAGCGCCACCGCCGGCAGGGTCAGCGGTTGCGGGTACATCAGGTAACGCGGTTCCCAACGGGGATGAAACTTGGCCTTGAACGCGTGTAAGCCCTGATAATTGTAAAAGCGGGTCAAGCTGTGATAGAGGTAGCGCATCGCTCGCTCAATGGCCGGATCATCCGAGTGTTCACCTACCCCCACCAGTGCACTCAATCCCAGGTCAAAGACGGTATACCCGGCGGTTTTCGCCCATTCGAGCAGTGAGACGAAGAGAAAATCCATCGTGCCGCTCTCGGTGGCGCGGCGGTGGCGCATCAGATCCACGCTGACCCCGCCGGGTGGGAGATCCAGGATCAGGCTGGCAAAGGCGCTGATGCGTCCCTCGGCGGTGCGGATGACCATTACCGGGCACTGCCGCAGATAGTCTTCGTCAAACCATCCCAATGAGAAACGCAGTTCGGTCATGCCGCGGGTGCTCAACCACTCATCGCTGACGGCGCGCAAGGCTTCCAAAAGCGAGGCTTCAAGCGGCGGTGGCACGAGGGTAGCGGTATGGCCTAAACGGGCAAAGCGGTTCTTGACATTGCGAAACTCTTTGTTGGCTCGTCCTTCCAGGCTGAAGGTGCTCAAATCCACCAGGGCTTCCTGCCCGATGGTGAGCGCGCTCAGCCCGGCGGCTTCGTAAAGGTCACGGGTAGCGGGCAGGGTCTGATAGAATGCCGCGATCCAGTCATTACGGGCACAGTAGGCTTGAAACGCACGAACGGCATCGGCAAAGTCTGTAGATGGCCCGATTGGATCGCCGAGCGCTAGGGCAACCCGTCCTTTGAGCGTAAAGGCAATGACCGAACCGCCGGGGGTAAAGAAATAGGCCTTATCCGGCAGTAGGGCGAGGCGTGCCAGCGGTGTGCGCCCGTGGGCGGCCACGATGGCAGCGGCACGAGCACGCTCGGCAGGCGCCGCCGGCTCACGGATCACCACCGGACGCAAGATCATCGCCAGGCTGTAGCCCAACGTCACGACCGCGATGACGTAGATGGAGTCGAGAAAGTAACGCCCGAAATGGGTTACAGGGAGCGCGGTGGGTGGGCTAAGTTGGATCAGCATCTGCACCGTCTGTTCCAGCGCCGTCAGCAGATCAAACCGGGTGTGGAAATGATGCGCCAGAAGATAAAACCCCACCGTGCCGTAGAGCAGTGTAAAGAGTGCGGATGCCAACAGTACCTTTATCCCTTGTTGTACCGAAGGGGGATCCGAGCGGGCATGAAAGCGTGAGCGCATCCACCACAGGATGGCGGCCAGTGCAAGGGCTAAACTGGCCTCTTCATAATCTAACCCCTTGAAGAGGTGCCCCACAGCGGAGAGGATCAACAGTCCCATCGTCAGCAGCCAGGCGGCGTATTTATGCCGCCTCAGGTTTACCGCCACCATGAGCAGGGCAAAGCCGGCCAGGGTTACGGCCAGGCGACTGCCGGCGCGCACTTCCAGGATCATAAAGCGATCCAAGAGGCGCAGACGCTCATGCAGGGCGGGTGAGAGGGCTGAAAAGACGTTGACCACACCCATTAGCGCGACCAACCAGGCGATGAGTGAGACTCCCCACCGTTCTACCCATGCCTCAAAGCGGCTCTGCCAGCGTAGTTTGGGCGAATAAGGTTCCGGCATTCCGACCTTCCCTTTGACCCGACCAAAACGACCTGAAAGATAAAAATAGAGCGCCCGTGTTATAATTTTACCCCTCGAAACAGGACCGGGTTCGCGTGGGTTTCTACATTAAATTGAGCCAAATTGGGAGGCTGTGAAGTGCAATGTCCACCGTTGTTCTGGATTATCCCGCCCCATCCTTTGCGTTGCCCGATCTTGACGGGCGCCCGTGGTCATTAGAGACATTGCGCGGCAAGGTGGTGGTGCTGTATTTCTGGTCGGCAGAATGCGCTTGGTGCCAGCGCACCGATCCCCACGTGGTGGAACGTGCCGCGGCATGGGGTGAGCAAGTGGTCCTGCTCCCCATTGCCTCGGTTCTGGAAGAGACCCCGGAGCAGTTGCGACAGGCGGCGCAAGAGCGCGGCCTGCCGTTGGTGTTGCTCGATGCCGATCAGCAGGTGGCCAAGATGTATCAGGTGCAGACCACGCCGCATTTCTTTGTCATAGATGCCGCGGGCATCCTGCGTTATCAGGGTGCGTTTGATGACGTGACCTTCCGTCAACGCACCCCCACCCGGTTTTATGTGGATGAGGTGGTGCGGGCTCTACTGGCCGGGCGCCCCCCGGAAGTCAAAGAAACCCTGCCCTATGGTTGTGCGCTGACCCTGCACTAACTGACCGCCGGCTGGACGGGTGGGGGTTACACTGGTCGAGGGGAACGCGGCCACTGCACCAGAGCCACGCCCAGCGTGACCAAGATCAGGCCGAAGACCCCTTTTAGATCCACCCCCTCACCCAGGAAGAGCCAGGTCAGCAGCACGATTTGGGGCAACATGGTATTGGCCATCAGGCTGGATTCCACGGCGCTCAGCGTTTGGAGGGTACGGTTCCAGAGGGTAAAGGCAAAGGCGGTATTCACCACCGCCAGCCAGGCGATGATTGCCCACTGCGTCAGCCCCAAAGGCGCCGATCCTTGCCACAGCAATCCCGCCGCCAGCATGGGCCAGGATCCCAGCCCCATGCTGAGGGTGGTCACGAGCAGAGGCGAAAGGCCGCTGTGTGCATTGATGACCCGACCCAGCAGTGAAGCCAACGCATTTGCCAGCATTCCCACCAGCGCCGCCAGTATCCCAACGGCTTTCGCGCCGCCGAGGCTGAGGGGCAAGAAGTAAAGCAGTGTCCCGCCCATCGAAAGTCCAATGCCGATCCACTGCCATCCACTGGGGCGCTCGTGGGTCAGGGCGGCGGACAGCGCGGCCACGGTCAGCGGCGAGAGGTTCAGCACCAGCGAGACGGTGGCCGCAGGGAGCAGTTCCAGGCTGAAGAACTGGGCGCCCTGGGCTAACGCGTAGAAGACCATCCCATAGAGGAGTAACTGCGCCCAATCGCGGCCCGAGAGCGTGCGCAGGCCGGCGCGCTGGTAGGGCGAGGCCAACAGCCAGGGCAAGAGACAGATGAAAGCCAGGGTGTAACGCAAGCCGGCAAAGGTCAGGGATGGGAGTTCGGCTCGCAGTCCCAGTTTGATCAACACCCATGAGGTAGACCACAGGAAGGTGACCAGCAAGGCTTCCAGCACGGCGCGCCGATGTGCGGCGGCGTTCGGTGGTTGCGAGGATGCGAGCCGCGAGGCAGGCATAAGGAAAATACCGAGAGGAAAATCTTGGGGCTACAGCCGCACGATCTCTTGGGGTGGGGGCGGGTTGCCTTCGGCTTCCAGTTCTTTGACCCGTGGGTGGTCGGCGTAGTAACCGCGGTAACTTTCGGGGAGCAGGACGGCGATGCGGCACATAATCTCGTCCGTCTGGCGGCGCAGGTCTTCCTGGCGATTCGACGGGTCTAGCGGCGGCAGGCGGAAGGCAGGGCCAAAGCGGGCGGTGATCTTACCGCGGCGCAGGGTCAACAGACTCTTGAGCGCTTTCTCGGTGCCGGCCAGGCCTACCGGCACGATGGGCACGTTGGCTTTCTGAGCGATCAACACGGTGCCGGCTTTGCCTTCCAGAAGTTTGCCGGTAGAACTGCGCGTGCCTTCGGGGGCGATGCCCAGCGCCCGTCCCTGACGCAGGACTTCTACCGCCTGTTTGAGCGCGGTGAAATCGGCCTTGGAGCGGTCAATCCAGATTGCCCCAGCCACTTCCACCATGAAGCGGAAGAGGGGGTAACGCAGGTATTTGTCGGCCACCAGGGCGGTGATATCCGGACGCACCGGGTTGATGAACAACAGGGGCACATCCAGGCGGCTGATGTGGTTGGTGACGACCAAAACCCCGCCCTCGCGCGGCAGATGTTCCAGGCCGACGAACTCGGTGCGGGTCAGATGCTTATATAAGAAACGTAGCAGTGCTTGTAACTGCTCGCGGGTCATGGCCGGTTGAGCCGAACGTTGAAGGGATTGTTCCATTACTTAAGTATAACCCTATTGTTCCACCGAGGTTTTCGGTTGGGCTGCCGGAACGGTTGCCCGCCGACTGCGCAAGGCTTCAATCACTGCCGGCAATACCGAGATCAAAATGATGGCGATGATGATGAAAGAGAAGTTATCCTTCACCAAGGGCAAATTGCCGAAGAAATAGCCCCCAAAAATGAAGAGCGCCGTCCAGACCAACCCACCGACCACGTTGTACGTGATAAAGTAGCCGTAGCGCATTTTGCCGATCCCGGCCACAAACGGCGCAAAGGTGCGGATGATGGGGATGAAGCGTGCCAGAAAGATGGTTTTGCCGCCATGTTTATCGTAGAAGGCTTGGGTGCGTTCCAGGTATTCGCGCTTGAGCCAGCGCACGTTTTCGCGGAAGACGCGCGGGCCGACATAGTGACCGATCCAGTAATTCGCCGTATCCCCCAACACCGCCGCCAGCCAGAGCATAAAGAATAAGAGCGAGACGTTGAACGACCCCTTGGCGGCAAAGGCGCCGGCGGCAAACAGCAGAGAATCGCCCGGTAAGAACGGCGTGACCACCAGCCCGGTCTCGATGAAGATAACGATAAACAAAATAAGATACGTCCACAAACCGAAACTGCGGATGATGAGGTCAAGATAGCGATCCAGATGCAGGATCAGGTCAATGCCGAAGGAAATCCAGTCCACGGTGCACCTTCCAAGTGAGGTTTTACGCCTGCGGCGGCAGTTCGGATGCCACCGATGCGGCAGAACGGCGGCGCAGGTAACGGTTAGCCGCCACGATAAAGACCAGATTGAGTATACCCAAAAGCCCCAGGATGAGCGGAGCCAGGTTGCTCAGGTGAGCCAGGGGTGAAGCCGCGCTCTCCGGGAGCGGGAACAGGGTGCCGATGCCCAACAGCAGGCCAAAGGTATTCCAAAGGCCGTGCAGAGCCACAGCCAACAGGTAGGCGCCAACCACGCGCCAGGGACGACCGCCCTGCCAGGCCGCGGCTAACGCCCAACCGACCAGTCCGGTGGTGGTCATGTGCAGTAGGCCGGTGCCCAGCCGTCCGATCAGGGTAGGCAGGCTGCCCGTCCCGGCGATGCCGCTGAGAGCACTCAGGTTTTCCAGCAGGGCAAAGCACGCCCCGGCCAGCATGCCGAGCAGGAACCCCTGAGCGGGGGTGATCTTGCGCCCCGCAAACGTCCACAGCGCCAACGGCTTGAGCAGTTCCTCGATCAGTGGGATAGCCCCGGCCACCACAAGCAAGGTCAGGGTTATGACGCCGGGCCGGGCGAAGAGGTCTTGCAGGTAGGCTTCCAGGACACGCGGGTCTACCGTCTCGAGGGTGGAGAAAAGGTTTTGCAACTGCTGGGCGACGTCGGGGCGCGCGGCTACCCAGACCAGGGCTATCAAGCCCAGGATCACAAACAGGCCCACTTCCACGATCAAGATCAGCGGCATGGTGACCGCCAGGCTGGTGCTGATCGTGCCCCACCAGTCGCTTTCCCAATCCAAGGCCAGCCCATACCCGCCGAGGTGTAAAAACCACAGCAGGGGCACCAGCGCGCCTACCAAGAGCAGGGGCGGCAAGAGCAGCCAGGCCACCGCCACCTTCTCTAAAGCGCTGTAAAGGGCAACCAGCAGTGGCCACACCAGCATGCCCAAGGTCAGCGCCGGCAGCCAGCGCCCCAGCGGGCGCATCGGGCGGGCGCGCCCCCGCCAG
>CAYRUO010000030.1:0-11955 GCA_964427505.1 uncultured Thermanaerothrix sp. | reverse complement strand
ATCCCCAGGCCGGGCAAGACATCTAACTGAAATTCGACATAGGAACTGGTGCCGCTGATAGCATAAAGCGGTGAATCGGCGGAGACCCGCTCCGGACGCACCCGCGCTTCCAACAGCAGGTCACCCTGGCGGCGCGCCGAGCACACCAGTTTCCACCGTTCGCCGGCCGCCCGTGCTTCGGTGATCTGGTCAAGAGTCAACTCGCGAATGCCCTGCCGCTCAACCTCTTGGGGTTTGAGCGGAATGCCCATCAGCACCGTCACCAACGCCGCCACTTTGATCGCCGCATCCCAACCGTCAATATCGGCGCTGGGGTCGGTCTCGGCGATACCGATGGCCTGGGCTTGGCGCACCGCTTCCTCAAACGTGCGCCCTTGCTCCATCTCGCCCAAGATGAAATTGGTGGTGGAATTAAGAATGCCCCGAAAGCCCTGTAGGTTCACTGCCGGCAGTGGGCCGCGGAAGAGCGAGAAGATCGGTGCCCCATCCATGACGGCGGCCTCAAAGAGAAAGCGCTTGCCGCGGCTGGCCGCCATCTCGGTTAGCTCTTTATAGGCATGAACGACCGGGCCTTTGTTTGCGGTAATGGCGTGCATGCCTTTTTGCAATGCCGCCTTGATGTGGTCTATCGCCGGCTGGCCGGTGAGGTGGTTGACCGGCGAAGTTTCAATCATCACTTCCGCCGAACTGGCATACAGAAAGTCCAGCGTGTTCTGTGGCACCGGCTGGGCTGAAAGGACGTTCAGGGATTGGCCGCGTTCGCTTAATTCCAAAGCATGATTAAGGTTAATCCCGCCGGGATTGATCGCCGCGCCGTGCCGCCCGGTCACAATCCCGGTCACGATCACCTGCCAGCCAAACTGCTTGAGCAGTTCCGGTTGCTTGCGTAAAAGCAGACGGGCAAAGGCCCGCCCCACGTTACCGAAACCCACCATTGCCAGGGTAACCTGTCGCGTCATCGCTTCTCTTCCTCCGCTTGCCGTTTATGGTCGTGAATGTCATGCATGTTGTACCACAAACCCCCAGAATGTCAAAGTTAAACCGGAGGCCAGGGGTAGTAACGCCGTCCAGCGGGAGGGTGAGGAAAACAGCCCGCCCGGAGCAAGCGCTGAGCCCGTCGTATGAGGGCTTGGATCTCGGCGGGGCTCAAGAGCGTTTCCAGCGCCGCAACCCACGGCTCAGAACGCTCTTTTAGGGCCATCATAAAACGCTCAATGTCCTTCAAATATGGCGGCGGAATGGCTTCCCCGGCGAAATCCCACACAACCGTGCGCAGTTTGTCTTCCACGTGAAAACAAATTCCATGATCAATCAACCACAGATGATGATCGCGGTCAAAGAGGATATGCCCTCCCTTGCGATCGGCATTGTTGACCAAAAGATCGAACAGTGCCACCGGGCGCAGGCGTTGACGATCTTCGGGCGTAAAGGTGAAGTAGTGGTATTCCGGATCGTGGTCAACAAACCATTGTAATGACCCCTTGCCCAACGGCCCCCGACGGCGATGCACCGTGGGCGGCACCAATTCCCAACCCAGCGCTTGGCTCACCACATAGGCTGCCGCTTCACGCAGGGCTAGGGTACCGGGGGGAAAATCCCATAAGGGTTGTTCGCCCCGGGTGGGTTTATAGATCGCCGGAATGTTCTCATCTTGATAGCGCACCTGCACCAAAAACGTGTAGTTGGAGCCCAACAACATCTCGCCTTGGAGCGTAATCTCCCCCCGCTCCAATGCCTGGACGATCCACGTCTTATCTTCCGTGCCGCCCATTCCCAGATTGACTCAGCGCACCACCACAAAATCAGTGTTTGTGCCCATTACGGCGGGGGCAGAAGTGACCCTCGGGATCCATCGGCTCCCCGCACTGCGGGCAAATCGGTCGTCCACGATTAACCACTTCGAGGCCCCACGCCGAGAGCGCCAACAATTGCGAACGTGTGCACCAAAAGCGCACCACCGAGACTTCCTCCTCGCCACGATCATCGGCCACTAGTTCGTAGGCCACCAGGCAGGCGAGATCACGTTGGGGGTCATAAGCCAACCCCATCTCACCCACGCGAAAAAGCGGATCCACCGGGGGCTGAATGTGCATCGCCGCCTCCTGGTAAAGCGGCGACGCCGGCGGCAGGCCGGGGTAGCGCTGGCTCAGTTCCTCCAAGAATCGAATCACGCCCAGGGCCAGGGTTTGCAGTTGTACTTTCTCGATGAGCAGGGTGACCGACTGCGCCCCCTGCCAAGCCTGCAAGTAGAAAACGCGCTGGCCAGGCTTGCCAATGGCATCCGCAGTAATGTGCGTTACCGGATCCAGATCAATTTCCGTCCGTGGCATAGGATAAGTTTAGCCTCCTTGGTCTTATTTTAACCGACCTCAAGCGGTCAGGGGATCGTTTGCCCAAGGCTCAAACGAGACTGAGACCATTCCCTATTAGGGTTCAGGTTCGTGAGGTTAAAACGATGGTTGACGATGCCGGTTTGACCTCTCCCCCGCTCCAAACCACTTTTTCAACCGCCGCTTCATGTTCACCTAACAGCCGCTGCACTTGCGCCTTGAATCGCTCTGCTTCTCCACTGGTGAAAAACCGCAATGTGTTCGTTTGGCCTGATGGCGCCAACCAGCCTCGCTGCTCCAGCACCCGCTGGGTTTGGCGGGCTACCGCCGGCGCCGGATCAATCACCCGCACCCCTGGCCCGGCAATGGATTGGATCAAGGGGATGACAAAGGGGTAATGGGTGCACCCCAATACCACGGTATCAATGCCCCCGGCCAGCATGGGCTGGAGCGCCCGTTCCAGGATCCGGCGTGGGGTCTCGCCATCCAAATCGCCGGCTTCAATCGCTTCCACCAGACCCGGGCAGGTGTCTTGATATAGGCGCACGTGACTGGCAAAGCGTTCCACTACCGACGCATACAGTGCGCCTTGAAACGTCGCCGGGGTAGCCAGCACGCCCACGCGCCCGGTCTGCGTCTGCTCTGCCGCGGGTTTGACCGCCGGTTCCATCCCCACAAACGGCACCTCGGGGAACGTTGCACGCAAATGATATAACGCCGCCGCCGAGGCCGTGTTACACGCCACTACGATCACCCGCGCCCCCTGGCCTAATAAAAAGCGCGTGATCGCCTCGGCAAACCCGCGCACCTCTTCCAAAGCACGCGGGCCGTATGGGACATGTGCCTGATCGGCTAGGTAGATCACCGGGTGTTGTGGGAGCAATGCGCGAATGGCGCGCAAGACCGAAAGGCCGCCCACGCCTGAATCAAAGACCCCGATGGTCACCGCTTTAGCCTGTGTATCCACCTTGCGCCGCCTGTACCAGGGCTTTAAATAACACAAAATGCTGCGGAGCGTCGAGCCGCCGTTCCGGATGCCACTGCACGCCTAACCCAAAGGTGTGTCCGGGGACTTCCACCGCTTCGATCAACCCATCCGGCGCCCATCCAACCGCCTTCAGACCCGGCGCCAGGCGCTCAATCCCCTGGTGGTGATAGGAATTGACCTGGATCTCGGTCGCATTTACCAGGCCGGCCAGCCGACTGGTGGGATCAATCTGCACGGAATGCCCCTCTTCTTCGGAGCGGTGCGCCACCTGAGTGCCCAACTGCTCCGGCAGGTCGGCGTAGAGCGTGCCCCCCAGCGCCACGTTGATCACTTGAATCCCGCGGCAAATGCCCAAGAAGGGCCAGCCGCTTTCCACCGCCATGCGCACCAGGGCCATCTCGGTCGTATCGCGGCAGGCATCCACACCATAGACGCTGGGATGGGACTGCCCGCCGTAAAGCGCAGGGTCAACATCCGCGCCCCCGGTGAGCAGTAGGCCATCCAGGCGCTGGCGCACTAAGCGTACCGCTTCATCGTCGCGTAGGGCGGGAAGCAGTACCGCAATGCCTCCCGCCCGTTCCACCGCAGCAATATAGGTCTCGCTGATCGCGAATAGACCCTCACCATCCTTGAACTTCCGCCCTAATGTGATACCGATAAGAGGTTTGGGCATTCAGGCTACCTCTAACTCGTGATGCGGATTAGTCGGTCTGTTCGACCAGATAGTTCTGCAACCCCATGTGGCTGATTTGATCCAACTGGGCTTCAATCCAATCGGCATGTTCTTCTTCATCTTGGAGGATGCTTTCCAGCAAAGCCCGCGTGCCGTGGTCGCCCTCCTCGACCGCCAGCCGGATGGCGGCGTTATAGGCTTTTATGGCATCGTATTCGGCTTGTAGATCCCCTTTGAGTTGGACTTCAACATCCTCGCCGATGTGGATGGGGTTCAACTGGCTCACAATCGGCCTGCCTTCCAGGAAGATAATGCGTCCGATCAGTTTCTCGGCATGGTGCATCTCGGTGATCGCGCGCTTTTCGATGGCTTCGTGGAGTTTCTCATACCCCCAGTTGGCACACATTTCCGAATGCACCATGTATTGATTGATAGCGGTTAATTCATCCGCCAGCAAGTGGTTGAGCACCTCAATGACCTTTGGGCTTCCTTTCATGGCTGACTCCTTTCCCTGAAAAAGGTGAACTGCACGTGATGACGAACGGCGATCCCATCCCCTTTATTATAGCCTCAGAGGCCACACCGTACCCCTGCGTTATACCTCCCAATCCTCCACTTCATGATATGGGATCGGGGCAACATCTCGCCGCCGCACTTCCCGAGCGGTAACCGTGGGTGGTGTGGATTGGGGGTAATAGAAGGTCTGTCTCAGTGCCCAAGTCAGCGGCCCACTTTGACGATAGCCCTGATAGGTGCCCCAGAACTGCGCCCAGCGGAAACGCACCACATGCCACCACTCGCGCCACCATACCCCCTCCCTGCGCGCCGCGCGCCAATCGCTCCACACATTGCTCAGCCACAGGCGCACCAAATCACGCAAACCGAAACGCTCATGGGGATAAATTTGCTTGAACGCCATCCCTTCACGCCGATAGCGGTTATAAACGCCGCGCCAGGTTTCGCGGTGAACGTGAATCACCTCGGCTTCCGCCACGTAACTGATGGCGTACCCCTGCGCCTGCGCCCAGCGCGCCCAGGCCAGATCTTCCAGCGCCGGCAGTGACTCATCATAAGGATGCTGTTCCCACAAGGCGCGCCGAATCGCCGCATTGGCGTTATTGCAGAAGGGATGTGGCTGGCGCGGGACGGATTGATCCGGATACCAACGGCGGAAAATCTGGTGTTCTGAGAACTTGGTTACTGCATGCCCGCGCTGCTTGCCGTAGGTCAGCGCCACCTGGGCATCCTCAAACGGTTCGAGCAGACGCTCCAACCAATCCGGATAGACCGGATAGACATGGGCACTGGCAATCACAATCAAGGGCGCTGTGGCTTCACGAATGCCGTAATTCAGCGAACGCCCAAAGGTAAATTCCTGAGGTTGGATATGGGTGATTTTGACCCCATAGCGCTTGGCAATGGCGACGGTGGCATCGGTAGATCCCGAATCCACCAAGATCACCTCAACATCGCGCAGGGTCTGGTGACGAATACCTTCTAACAACCGCCCAATATGCTGTGCCTCGTTATAGGCTCGAATCACCACCGAACAAATCGGCATGGTTATCCCTCAGGCATAAGGGGTAGCGCACGTGCGTATGCGTTCTCGGTTGGATCTAAGACAAAAGGACTGCCGCGCGTAATACCTTCTACAATCACGCGTAAGGCCGGCGAATTTTGAGGTCGCAGTGCCTGCCAATCGAAAGACTTCAGGCGTACAAAACCCGGCCAGATGCCATCCTCTTCAAGGTAATCCTCAAACGGCAATGAGGCCACGAAGAGTTGATAATACAAGAAACGCCGTGCTTCACGGATGAATTCCGCCGGCACGTTAATCTTATCCGCTGTCAAGAAGGCTTCGGCCTGGCGCAAATAGTCCTCGGCACTGGCCGGGAAGAACACCGTCGGGTACTGCGTGTAACGAGCGCGCCCCGCGCACAGCACCGGCGCGCCCATGATCGAGGCTTCTAAACCAATCGATGAGTTATAGACCATCACAAACTTGGAACGTTGGATGAGTTCATACGAACTGAGATACTCGCGCGGCCCAACGAACACCACATTGGGCAAGTGTTTTACCCCACGGCGCTCCACCCAGTCTGCCACCGTCTCACGGCTTTCTTTACCCGGGCGCAACTCATCCGGATGGGCACGGATGACAAACAGAGTTTCGGGATGCGCCCGCATGAGATCCAAGACAGCGTCCAGCCAGGCGAACATATCCGGGAAGAGGGTATTAGCATGAGGCTGGCTGGTATCGAAAATAACATTGGTGAAAACCGGCACCACCTGACGGAAAGCCCTTAAGCGCTGCTGCCAGGTCTCATCCAAGCCGCGCATCTCCGGCCAGAAGCGAATACCCGCCATGGTAAACTGCCCCTGAAAGCGCTGTGAGAGGTAAGCATCCAAACGGGTTTCCTGCTCTGGCGAGAGGTTAAAGTCTGCCGGGATATGAATGGGGTAAGCGGTGGCTTCGCCTTCCGTAAAGAAGGCCGAGAACGGGCGCAGTCCCACCTCGTGGGTAATGACGCGGATACCGTGTTGCTGTGCCACCCAGCGCGCCGTTGCCTCAGGGTAGAACTGACCGTTGAAGACCACAACGGCCAGCGGTTGTACCCGCTCCAGAAGGGCATCAAATTGCTTTCCCACGCTCCACGCCGAAAGGATATACTGCCGATATAGATAACGCGTCGGCTCATCATCCTCCAAGGTATGGCGGCGCAAAATCCAGCGCACTGCCGGCAGTACCAGCGCCCCTAGCGGCATTCCCTGATAGGTGAATGCCATCAACGCCGAAAGCGTCAAGCCTTCCAGAGCAGTGCTCAGCGATGCGTCTTTCCAATACCCAAAAGGGACTGCCTGAGCATGGGCATACACCGCCCGCGATTGCGCCAAACAAGCGGCACACGGCGGGGGTTGGGTAGGATCGTCGCGATTCGTTCCCAGCACGCATGGGTGCAGTCCCCGCTGGCAGACAAAGTGCACCACCGGCGTCCCCGAAAGACGCAACGCCCAGGCGGTGAGCAGCGAAAAGGCAGCGTTGAGGCTTAACCCGACCAGGCGCGTGGACGCATTAAAGATGATGACCGGCGGTGTACGGGCTTCCACCGGTGCATGGGTGGCCACCTGCCGCGCCAGCCAACGCAGGTGGCTGTTGTTCCGCCAGCGGCGCGCCCGAACTCCTATGGCTTTCTGCAAGCGCGCGAAGGACAGGGGAAAAGACGACACGCTTTAAACTCCGAACCGGCGCAGTTTGCGCAGCGAGGGCAACTCGCTCTCGTAAACGCGCTTGACCCCATCCCCCAGAGCCTGCTCGGTCACCCGGATATACTTGACCAAACGCTCAAAGCCGCCGGGTTCGACGGAAGCCGCCTGATCGCTCCCCCACATCGCCCGATCCAACGTGATGTGGCGCTCGATCAGGCACGCGCCCAGAGCAACGGCCACCACCGAAGGGATCAACCCCACCTCATGGCCGGAGTAGCCAATGGGAATATCGGGATATTCACGTTTAAGGGTCTGGATCATGCGCAGATTGAGTTCTTCGGGCGGGCAGGGATATGTGCTGGTGGTATGGCAGATCAGCAGGTTATCGGGATCCAGTAACTTAACCGCCTCGCGAATCTGCTCAAAGGTGGACATCCCGGTCGAGAGGATGATCGGGCGCCCGGTCGAACGCACCTTCCGCAGTAGGCTGTGATCGGTGAGCGCCGCCGAGGGGATTTTATACGCTACCGGGTTGAAGGCTTCCAAGAAGTCCACCGAAGGCTCATCCCAGACCGAGGCAAACCAGGTAATACCCAATTCACGCGCATGGGCGTCAATCTCGCGGTATTCGGCCTCGCCAAATTCCATCTTGCGGCGATAGTCCAGGTAAGTAATGTAGCCCCACGGCGTCTCCCGCATCACATTTTGCTGATCGGGGGGGACGCACAATTCGGGGGTACGCTTCTGGAACTTCACCGCATCCACCCCGGCCCGATATGCCGCGTTCATTAAACGCTTGGCAATCTCAATGTCCCCATTATGGTTGATCCCAATTTCGGCTACGATGTAGGTTGGATAGCCTTCCCCCACCCACTGCTCGCCGATTTTAATCGCCTTCGCCATGATCTCTCCTTAAAAAGATGGTTTCAAATTTCAGGCAGGGCAGAATCATACCCTCCCCAAGGGTTATCGTCAATGCCTGCTCGAGCGCCCGGCCAAGATCAAAGCGCCTGCCCCGGGTTGGGGCAGGCGCCGGTTATCTCCCGGGCTTCAAAGGGCTTAGAACAACCCCACCACCCGACCGGTCTCAAAATCAATGTCAATGTCGTAGAACGCAGGGCGAGTGGGCAAGCCGGGCATGGTACTGATGGTGCCCAACAGCGGGTAAAGGAAGCCCGCACCCACCGACGCGCGAATATCACGCACCGGGATGCGGAAGCCCTTGGGCACACCCTTGAGGTTGGGGTCATGGCTCAGGCTGAGGTGGGTCTTAGCCATACAAATCGGTAGTTTATCGAAGCCCAAGCGGGTGTATTCCTCAATCTTGGCCTCGGCCTCGGGCAGGTAGTCCACACCATCGGCGCCGTAGACCTCACGGGCGATGATCTCAATCTTTTCCTTGATCGGGATATCCAACGGGTAGAGGAAGCGGAACTGCGAGGGCTTCTCCGCCGCCTTGACCACCGCCTCGGCCAGTTCCACCGCGCCTTCGCCGCCCAGTTCCCAATGGCGGCACACCACCGCGGCTTCAGCACCGCCTTCTTCCACCGCCACCTTGCGGATGAGTTCCAACTCCGCCGGGGTATCGGTAGCAAAAGCATTGATCGCCACCACTACCGGCACACCGAACTTGCGCGCAATGCCGATGTGTGCCAACAGATTGCCCAGGCCGGCGCGGAGCAAATCCAGATTCTCTTCGGTGTAAGCATGATCCAGCGGCTTGCCGGCCACCACTTTAGGGCCACCGCCGTGCATCTTGAGCGCCCGCACCGTCGCCACCATCACGACCACATTCGGGATCAAGCCGGAATAGCGGCACTTGATATCGAAGAACTTCTCCATGCCCATGTCAGAACCGAAGCCGGATTCGGTCACCACGTAGTCGGCCAGTTTGAGCGCAATCTTATCGGCGATAATGCTGCTATTGCCATGAGCAATATTGGCAAACGGCCCGGCATGGACAAAGACCGGCGTGCCTTCCAGCGTTTGCATCAGGGTCGGTTTGATTGCATCCTTCATCAGGACGGTCATCGCACCGGCGACACCCAAGTCATCTGCGTCAATCGGTTCGCCCTTGCGGTTGGTTCCGATCACCACCCGCCCAATGCGGCGGCGCATATCGGCCAGATCGGTAGTGAGGGCCAGGATGGCCATTAATTCGCTGGCCACGGTAATATCGAAGCCGGTTTTGCGCTCCATGCCCTTCTCTTCCGGGCCCTGGCCGATGGTAATCGCCCGCAGGAAACGATCACTGGTATCAATGACCCGCCGCCAGGTAATGGAATCGGGGTCAATATCCAGGCGCACAAAACGGCTGCGCTCTTCTGGGGTCATCTCATCGGGATCGGTTTTATCAATGCCTAACTTGCGCAGCCGATTCCACATATTGCGGGCGAAATGGCGCTTGCCGTTCTTATCTTTGGGGAAGAGGCGATCAAAAAGTTGCTCGTCGGTGGCACTGGCTTCGTGTAACATGCGCGCATCAATCGCCGCCGCGAGCAGATTGTTGGCGGCTGTGATGGCATGGATATCGCCGGTCAGGTGCAGGTTGAAATCCTCCATGGGAATGACCTGGCTGTAACCACCACCCGCAGCCCCGCCTTTAATGCCAAAGGTCGGCCCCTGGCTGGGTTGGCGCAAGCAGGTGACTACGCTGTAGCCCAGGTGTGCCCCCAGCGCCTGGCTCAAGCCCACGGTTGTAGTGGTCTTGCCCTCACCCAAAGGGGTGGGGGTGATGGCAGTTACATCAATGTACTTACCATTGGGGACATCCTTGAGCCGTTCAAGCACCTCCAGACGCACCTTGGCCTTATAGGGGCCGTAGAGTTCGATCTCTTCGGGGAGCAACCCCAACTCCTCGGCCACCTGGGTAATGGGTTTAAGTTCGGCTTCCTGAGCGATTTCAAAATCAGGCGGAACGGGACTGCGCCGCTTCAGCGGGGTAGGCTGGAAGGGGCGGCGCTTGGTAAGGCCGGGTTTTTGTGACATGGCTGCCTTCTCCTGGGGATAATATTAGGGCTCCGCTAATATTATCCCCCAGGATGGGACGAAAATCAAGGAATCAGGGTAATTTGTCAGACATATTCGTGAGGAATGTCTATCGCCCTGAAGCCGAGACATAAGGAAGCGGCGCGCGGACAAAGGTTTCCACCGGCAAAACATCCACCAAGTCATACTGCCGTGTCCCAACTCCCAGTGCCTCGGCATATTGTGTAACCAGGTAGGGGTCTTTATACGGCCCGTGCAGCCATGCCAGGGGGTGTCCCTCGCGGGTGTGCACTTCCATCGAGGTCGGCACATTCTCTTCGATCAACGGGGTACGGGCGGTTGCATCCAGCACCGCCTGATCCACAGCCACCAGATCATCCGAGCCGAAAATGCCGGCATCGGGCAGGATGGGCATGCCGGTGAAGCCAAAGCAATCGCACACCGGCGTCATGTGAGTGGCAAGGACGATGTGCACCGCCTTCCCCGGCGCAAAGGTAGACATCACAATCGAGGCGCTGATGGCACAGGCTTCTTGAAACGAGGCAAAGTTCACCGGATCAATTTTGAGGCTTCCCGGTGGCGCCACCTGCAAGCAGCGCCCGCATTGATTGCAGTTATCCACATGCAGATGGAGATGATCCGGGCGTTCTTTATCCTGCACCAGTGCGCCATGAGGGCAGGATTCAATAATCTTTTGACGCAGTGCCGGGTCGGGGCATTTTTCGGGGAACCAGTAGGGATCATAATGGCAGACATCATGCATGGCACTGCGTGTCTCGGCCACCATACAACCCAAGGCCAAATTCTTGATGGCGCCACCGTATCCGCAGGAAGGATGTCCTTTGGCATGCGCTAAATTGATTAGGAAGGTGGCTTCTTCGATCAAGCCAGCCACTTTCCACTCGCGGATATTTTTATACGGGCGAGTATGGGCGTAGTAGTAGCGTTCTTGCGGTCCTGCGGCGGGATAGATGGGACATCCCACCACTTCGGGGGTGTAACCGCGCGTTTCAGCCCCGGCCACATCCCATGAGACATCGGCAATAAACGGCTTGCCACCGCCTTCTTTGACGGCTTGCACCACGCGGCGCACAAAGACCGGGTGCACGGTGGAATAGCCGACATTGTTGCCGGTATGCATTTTGATCACCACCAATTCGTCTTTGACCCGGTCGCGCAGGTGCAAGCGTTCGAGGATCAGATCGAGTTTAGCGGGGAGCGTTTCGCGCCAATCCAGGCGCGCCTGGCGGGGAGAACCAAAGTAAACCGTGGCACGACTCATAACACACCTCGATAAATGGGAGATGATATCAGAATTATAGCGGGGGTTAAAGAAAAAAGCCCTGTAAAAAGGGCTTTTAAACCAAAAAAGTCTCTTGGCAACGACCTACTCTCCCAGGGGGTCGCCCCCCAAGTACCATCGGCGCTGACGGCCTTAACGACCGGGTTCGGGATGTGACCGGGTGTACCACCGTCGCTCAAGTCACCAAGAGACTTTTTGGTCAATTTTGAAGGTTCGGTGAATAGTGTGAGTGGGCCTTGGGTAAGACCCAACCGGTCAAAGAGACCTGAGTTCTCCGCACCACGTCGGAAGCCCTCGGCCATTAGTACGGCTAAGCTCAACGCATTGCTGCGCTTACACTTGCCGCCTATCAAGCAGGTAGTCTACCTGCGGCCTTACTCCCTTGACGGGATTACAGGGATCTCATCTTGGGGCGAGCTTCCCGCTTAGATGCTTTCAGCGGTTATCCCTGCCAGACATGGCTACC
>CAYRUO010000029.1:0-12534 GCA_964427505.1 uncultured Thermanaerothrix sp. | reverse complement strand
AGGGGCGGCAGGTGCTTCGGCGGGAGCGGGGCTGACGGCCGGGGCTTCCTCACCCCCGAGGGCTTCGCCGGCGGCGCCGATCCAGGCCAACACGGTGCCGGCGCGCACGGTCTGGCCAGTGGGTACCAGAATTTGTAAAACAACCCCGCTGGCCGGGCTGGGCACTTCCGAATCCACTTTATCGGTGCTGACTTCCAGTAGAGGTTCAAATTCGGCTACGGTTTCGCCGGGTTGTTTGAGCCAGCGTAAAACCGTGCCTTCGACCACCGATTCGCCTAACTGGGGCATAATCACAGGGGTTGCCATCGGAGTACCTCCCTAATAAGCGGCCAAAGCGCGCAGTGCCGCGGCGATTTTGGGTGCGTTGGGCATGAACCAATCCTGCATAGGATGGCTGAACGGCACACCGGGCACATCCGGCCCGCACAGGCGGCGCACCGGCGCATCCAGTGCCTCGAACGCCTCTTCGGCGATGAGGGCGGCGATCTCGGCGCCGTAGCCGCCGGTCAGATTGTCCTCGTGAACGATAAGGGCTTTGCCGGTTTTGCGCACCGACTCCAAAATGGTCGTGCGATCTACCGGTGCCAGGGTGCGCAAATCCACGACCTCGACCTCGATGCCTTCGGCGGCGACCATCTCCGCCGCTTGCAGGGCGTAGTAGTGCATCATCCCATAGGCGAAGAGGCTGATATCGCGCCCGGGGCGGGTGACGCGCGCCGGGCCAATCGGCACCACGTAATCCTCAGTGGGCACCTCGCCCCGCAACAGGCGGTAGCCCTTTTTGGGTTCCAGGAAGAGCACCGGGTTGGGGTCACGCACGGCAGATTTGAGCAGGCCTTTGGCATCGTAAGGGTTGGAAGGGATGACCACCTTTAAGCCGGGCACATGGGCGAAGAAGGCCTCGACGCTTTGAGAGTGGTACAGGCCGCCCCCAATCCCGCCGCCGTAGGGGGCGCGGATGACCAGCGGCACGCACCACTCACCGTTGGAACGGTAGCACATGCGCGCGGCCTCGTTCACGATTTGATTGAAAGCGGGGAAGATGAAATCGGCGAACTGGATTTCGCAAATGGGGCGCATGCCGTAGAGCGCCGCGCCGATACCTACCCCGACGATCGAAGCCTCGGCCAGGGGCGAGTCAATCACCCGCTCCGGGCCGTATTTTTCATATAGGCCCAGGGTGGCGCGAAAGACTCCGCCGCGTTTGCCGACATCTTCACCCACAATAAACACCCGCTCGTCACGGGCCATTTCTTCATCCATGGCCTGCCGAATGGCTTCGACCAGGGTCATCTCAGGCATGGGTCACCTCCGAACAGAACAGCGGGCCGGCGGCCTCTTCGGGCGCAGGGTAAGGCGCTTGGGTCGCCTCGTTGACGGCGGCATCCACCAACGCCTTGATCTCGGCTTCCAGGGCTTGCAGGCGTTCGGCGCCGAGCCAGCCTTGCGCTTCCAGGTGTTGGCGCATGCGGAGCAGGGGGTCGCGGCGCTTGTGGGCTTCGACTTCGTCACGTGAGCGGTAGGAACGGTCGTCATCATCCGAAGAGTGGGGTGTCAGGCGGTACATGCGGGCTTCAATCAGCGTAGGGCCCTCGCCGCGGCGGGCCTTTTCTACGGCGCGGGCGACAACGTCATACACGGCCAGCGCATCCGTCCCATCCACGGCGATGCCTTCCAACCCCAGGCCGCAGGCTTTGGCCGCGGCCCCTTCCACCGCCATTTGCTTCTCAATCGGTTCGGAGATAGCGTAGTGATTGTTTTCGACCATGAAGATCACCGGCAGGCGGTGGATGGCGGCCCAGTTGACCGCTTCATACCATTCGCCCTGCGAGGTCGCGCCCTCGCCGATGGTGGTGAGCACCACCTTGTCCTCGCGGCGCATCGTGATCGCTAGGGCAATCCCCACCGCGTGCGGGGTCTGCGTGGCAACGGGGGCAGAATGGCTAACAACATTGGCGCGGCGCAGGCTCCAGTGACTGGGCATTTGCCGCCCGCCCGAACTGGGTTCCTCCCGTTTTCCCATCAGGCTGAGCATGAACTCGCGCGGGGTGTAGCCCAGATAGAGCATCAATGCCAGATCGCGGTAATAGGGCACGACCCAATCTTCGCCCTTACGCACGGCAAAGGCCGCCCCCACTTGGGCGGCCTCTTGGCCGATCCCCGAAATGTGAAAGGCAATCTTGCCCTGGCGGTGCAGTATCCACGCCCGTTCATCCAGGCGGCGCGCCAACAGCATGTACCAGAACATGTCCACCTGCTGTTGTTCCGATAACATCATGGTTTTGGGCCTCCTTTGATTCGGAAAAACCTATACCAATTGGATTGACATCCTGAAAATAAGTGTACTTCACAACCGCGTGGGGGGCAACGAGAGCGTTCCCCTAGCCTAAAACCCCATCGCTGAGCCAAAGTAACGGGTTCAAAGGCTTCAAACGAAGCGGTTAGAGCATGGTTAAGATACAATCATCGCGACGCTGTAATCTTTAACTTTTTCCAATCCCATACTAAAACCTCAGGGAGACCCATATGCTGTCAAAACGCACTTGGATTGGCGTGAGCCTGCTCGGATTCGTCGGCGCCCTGGCTTGGGCGGTGGAAAACCAGTTTTTCAACACCTTTGTGTATGATACGATCACACCTGACCCGCGCCCTATCTCTTGGATGGTGGCCGCCAGCGCCATTACCGCCACCCTGACCAGCATTTTGATGGGCGCGTTGAGTGACCGCACCCGCACCCGCTGGGGGCGGCGGCGTCCTTTTATCCTGTTGGGTTACTTGCTGTGGGGTGTGGCGACCGCGGCTTTTCCTTCCGCGGCACTGTTTCATCCTATCGGCCTGGCGGTGGGCATGGCGATCCTTTTCGACTGCGTGATGACGTTTTTCGGCTCCACGGCCAACGATGCCGCGCTGAATGCCTATGTGGCCGATGTGACCACGCCTGCCAACCGCGGCCGTCTGGTCAGCCTACTCTATATCGCCTCGGCAGTAGCCAATCTGATCATCTATGCCGGCGCGGGGATGATCATCGAGCGTTGGGGCTACTTCCCGCTTTTCTATCTCATCGGCGGCAGCGTGATCCTGATCGGCCTCATCGGCGGACTGCTGATCCAAGAGCCGGTTTTGCCTCCCTCGCCCGCGGGCAGTTACTGGGGACAGATTGCCGATACCTTTCGCTGGGAGAGCCTGCGCCGGCATCGCGATTTCTTCCTGCTGTTGCTGGCGATGGGGTTGTGGGGGGTGGCGCAGCAAATTTTCTTCCCTTACCTGCTTATCTATCTCAACCACTATCTGAATTTTCCGCCGAGCACGGCCACACTGTTGGTATTTATCGCCATCCTGTTCGGCAGTATTCTCAGCGCTTACCCGCTGGGACTGCTTACAGATCGCTGGGGGCGTAAGCGCATGGCGGGGCTGGCGATCCTGGCCGAGATCATCGGCTTGAGTGCGTTCTCTCTGGCGCGCTCTGAAGTTACCCTGACCCTGACCGGCATCCTCTGGCTTGGCGCCGCCACGGCTTGGGGCATCGCGACCAACGCCTGGAGCAAAGACCTTTTTCCCGAAGAGAAACGCGGTCAGTTTGCCGGTTATGTCATCCTCTTTACCGTGGCGTTTACCATGATCCCCGGACCGCTGGTGGGGGGCTGGCTGGCGACGCACTACGGCATCCCGACCGTGCTGAACGGCAAACCGGGCTTTATCCCCACACCGTTGATCTTTCAAGCCGCCGCTGCCGCGACCATCTTGGCCGCCTTGCCCTTGCTCGGCGTGCATGCTCAGCCGCATCCAAGCCATCCGAGTGAAGGGTAGCGCAAGAATCAGGGGGCGCGTGGGGGCAAAGGCGACCTTCATGCGTAAAGGATCGCTTTGGCTTTGGGAGTGAACCCGGCTATGAGGTGAGCCGTTCTAGATGGACTCTTGATTGTTTTCATTATTGATAATATAATCACTTGTGTTCAAAAAGGAGGTCTCATGAACGCATCCTTCGATCGTCGGCGCGTCCTCATTTTCATCCTCTTTGCCTTTGGGTTGGCCTGGGCCGTAGGCGGCGTGGTGGCTTTGACCGGCGGCCTGGTCAATAGCCCATCGCTGCCCGGCGGACTCAGCCTGGCTGTGATACTCATCGCCACCGGGTACATGTGGGCGCCGGCGCTGGCGCACGTGCTCACGCGCCTGGTGACCCGTGAGGGTTGGCAGGATTTGTGGCTGCGCCCCCATTTTCGGGCCACCTGGCGCACCTGGTTGCTGGCATGGTTCACCCCGCTTGTGGCGACCCTGGTGGGCGGTGCCGTGTTCTTTGTGCTCTTTCCGCAGTATTTTGATCCGGACTTACTGCAACTGCGGGTGGCCTTGGCGGGTAGCGGTCCGCTGGCAGCGCTTGACCCCTGGCTGGTGGTGCTCATCATGATCGTGCAGGCGATGCTGGTCGCTACGGTGATCAACAGCCTATTCACGTTTGGCGAGGAATTCGGATGGCGGGCCTATTTGGTGCAAAAACTGCTCCCCTTAGGGCCTCGCCGCGCCGCTTTGCTCAGTGGGTTGATCTGGGGTGTGTGGCACGCGCCGGTGATCGCCATGGGTCACAATTACGGCCTGGACTATCCCGGCTTCCCCTGGCTGGGCATCCTGACCATGACCTGGGCCTGCGTGCTGTTAGGGGTCTTCTTTGCCTGGATCACCCTGCGCGGGCGGAGCGTTTGGCCGGCGGTGATCGCCCATGCGGTGATCAACGGCATCAGTGGGGTGGCGCTGCTGGCGGTGCGCGGCCAACCCAACCCGGTCCTTGGCCCTCTGCCGGTGGCGCTGATCGGCTCCGCCGGGTGGTTGCTGATCGCGGTTTATCTCTTTTTCTTCGTGCGCTGGCCGAATGATGGCGTGGCGTAATCGCCTCGAATTGGTTTTGCATCCGGTGCGCTTGCGCTTGATCCTGGAACTGGCCAAGGGCGAGCGCACGGTGGATGACCTGCATGCCGCCATTCCCCAGGTTTCTCGCCCGACCCTTTACCGCCATCTGAAACGCCTGGAAGCGGGCGGCCTGGTGCGGGTAACGGGACAGCGTGCGGTGCGCGGCACGGTGGAAAAATCCTATGCGCTGGTGCCCGAACATCTGACTTTGGATCAAGCCACGATAGCGCGCCTGAGCCGCGAGGAACACCTCGAGTTTTTTGTGACCTTTCTCAACAGTTTACTGGGAGACTATGCCCGCTACCTGGCGGCTCGCACGACCCCGGATTTGCAAGCCGACGGGGTGGGGTTTCACCAGCACGTGTTCTACTTGAATGAGGCGGAGTTTCAGGAGTTCGTGCGGGCACTCAACCAAGCCCTGCTTCCTTTTGCTCAGAACCAGGCCGCGCCCGGTCGTATTCCGCGTTTGTTTGCAACCATCTTGATGCCTTTGGAGATCACATCCCACTCTGAGATCGCGTTGGGAGGAGAAAAGGACCCTCATGAAGATCATCACCGAACATCTGACGAAAACCTTTAATGCCCGCCGTAACCAACCCCCGATTGTGGCCGTAGAGGATCTAAACCTGGAAATTCAACCCGGTGAGGTATTCGGCTTGCTGGGTCCGAACGGCGCGGGCAAGACCACCACGGTGCGCATGCTGACCACCCTCATCGCGCCCACCGCAGGGCAGGCGTTCATCGGGCCCTGGAAGGTGGGGCGGGATGACCGCCAAATCCGCCAATCGGTGGGACTGCTGACCGAAGCACCGGGTATGTACGAAGCCCTCTCCGCCGAGAAGAACCTGACCATCTATGCCCGCCTCTACAACGTCCGTGACGTTAAGGGCCAGGTTGAGAAATACCTGCGCATGTTGGGGCTGTGGGAGCGTCGTTTTGATCCGGTCGGCAGTTTCTCCAAAGGGATGCGCCAGAAATTGGCGATTGCCCGGGCGTTGTTGCATGAGCCGCAGGTGCTCTTTTTGGATGAACCGACCAGCGGCCTTGACCCTGAGGCGGCGAAGTTGGTGCGCGATTTCATCGAAGAATTGGAGTCGGAGGGGCGCACGATTGTCCTCTGCACCCACAATTTGGATGAGGCCGAACGGTTGTGCCAGCGGGTGGCTATCTTCAAGACGCGCTTGATCGCTGTGGATACCCCTGAAAACCTGCGCAAACGCCTCTTCGGGCGCAAAGTGGTCTTCCATCTGCGGCAGGTGCAGCCGCAGTGGGTGGAGTTACTGCGTTCGTTCCCCTTCGTGGAAGAGGTGAGCACCTTTGAGAACCGCATTGTGGTGGGACTGCCGAACCCCGAAGAGCAAAACCCTGTGCTGGTGCGCCGCCTGGTCGAGGCGGGGGCAGACATTCAATTCGTGGGCGAGTTGCGTCATACTCTGGAAGACGTTTACCTGCGCACGCTGCAAGGTTTGGGAGAGTAGCCATGCATCATCTGATCACGATCATTGATAAAGAGTGGGCTGAGGTTTTCAAGAATAAGATGGTCTTTTTCACTTTGGTATTCATGCCGTTGTTGTTCACGGCGATCCCTTTAATTAGCCTGCATTTTATGGCTGGCGCGGTGCTCGAAGGAGCCGATGCCGCCGATGTGCCGGAAGGTTTCCTGCGCGCCTGTGGGGCGCTCTCGGCGGGCGATTGTTTACAAATTTATGTCATTGACCAGTTCATGATGCTCTATATGATGATGCCGTTGATTATCCCGATCACGATTGCGGCGTACAGCGTGGTTGGTGAGAAAACCACCCGCAGCCTGGAGCCCCTATTGGCGACCCCGATCACAACCGAGGTGCTGTTGGCCGGGAAGGCCTTGGCGGCGGTGATTCCGGCACTTGCGGCTACCTGGGTGTGTTTCGGAATCTTCCTGCTGGCACTGCCGCTGGTGGGGGCAGGGGAGGCGGCGCGTGCGCATGCGGTTGGCCCCACCTGGTTGTTGGGGGTTTTTGTCGCCGCGCCGCTGATGGCCGTGGCAGCGGTGAATTTTGCCCTGATGGTCTCTTCGCGCGTCAACGACCCGCGTGTGGCCGAGCAACTGTCGGCGGTATTAATCGTGCCCCTGATGGCACTCTTCTTTGCCCAGATTATCGGCTTCATCATCCTCAGCCCTACGCTGATGTTGGTGATGATCGCCGTTCTCGTCGTGCTGGATATCGCGCTGATCTATCTGGGGGCACGGTTGTTCCAGCGTGAGACGATTTTGACCCGCTGGCGCTAAGCCGGGAGGTAACCCATGAAATCAATTCAGACATTGCGAAAATGGGGTGTGCTTTTTAGCCTGTTGGTAGCACTGGGGATTATTGCGGCGACGCCAACGCCACCGGCAGAGCCTTACCGCCTGGGACTGCGGCGCAACTTTGGCTACGGCGGGGGAAGCCAGATTCGCGGTGATTTCACGTTGAGCCTGGTGCCGGAGAGTGGGGTTAGTCGGGTTACGTTCTTGATGGACGGTCAGCCCATGGCAACCATCACCACCCCGCCCTTCCGCTTTCGTTTCAATACCGGCGATTATCCTCTGGGATGGCACGAACTAAGTGCCGAAGTGGTAACAGCCGCTGGGCAGGTGCTTTATACCCCCACGCGCCGTATTGAGTTCGTCAGCGCCGAGGTCGAGCGTCAGGCCATGCTGCGCATCTTGGTGCCGTTGCTGGGGGGCATGCTGGGGCTGATGGCGCTGGGGATGGGCTTGCAGTTTTTCCTCTTGGGGCGCAAACCGGGTCAGTCCTTACCCCTGGGCGCGCCGCGGAAGTACGGCCTGGCCGGTGGGGCTATTTGCCCACGCTGTAAGCGCGCCACGCCCCTGCACCTCTGGGCGATCACGCTGGGCGTAGGCCGTCTGGATCGCTGTGAGGCTTGTGGACGGTGGAGCGTGATGCGCCGCGCCTCGCCGGCGGAATTGGCAGCGGCGGAGCAGGCCGAACGCCAGCAGGCCGCAGCGCCTGCGCCGGGAGTCGCATCACCCCAGAGTGAGGAAGAACACCTGCGCGAACTGCTGGATCGTTCGCGTTATTTGGATTAAGCGCCGCCGGGGCTACTTTTCGGCCGGTTTCTCGCTCTCTAAGATCTCCCGTGCGGCGGCTTGCAGGCGTTCCTCGGCCGGGGTGCGCGGACGGAAGACCTGCGCCAACCATTTCAACCAGCCGGCGTCTACTTCACCCAGGCGCTTGCCTTTGTAGCGTCCAAAGGGGATGACCTCTTCTTGAGGCGAGGGCATGGCCTCGGGTGGGGCTGCGGCGGCTTCTGCGGGCACGGCTTCAGACACGACCTCCGGCGCACTCACTTCATCCGGGTGGCGCGCCCAATCCGGCAGTTCGGGGGCACTGATGATCATATGCCGCTTTTCATCGTAATCGCACCACACCTGAGGCAGGCGGTAGAGGTAGCGCCCGAGGCCGAAATCGGAGCAGGCACGCTTAAACCCCTGGGCGTAGGCCGTGGTGAAGGCGTTCTCATCGTCCAGCGAGGCCTCGCCCACGTTAACGCGGGTGATTCCGGCAATGGTCAGGGAGACAATGGCCGCTACCTTCTTCTCGGTCATCACGAACTGCACCGAAGAGGTCCATTGGGGGAAGACCTTATCCAGGCGGTCTTCATAATCGCGCATATCCACATACGCTGCGGCCAGGGCGCGCTTCTTATCCGCACTCAGGGCTTGCGGTTTCCATTCAATGGAGGTGCTGTGAAACGGCACCGCTAATTCGCTTAGAATCTGCTCGAAGGTTTTGGGCATTGTGACCTCCATCTCCCGCTTTTGATGAGAAAGTTTATTACCATAATTAATAATAGCACAGACCAAATCGGAATGTTGAGAGGGGAGAAGGACAATCCGCTTGGTCAGGCAGGCGCACAAACGTGACTTAAACCAACAAACCCCTCGCGGCGAGGGGTTGGGTTAGGTCTTTGCCTTCATTATCTCAGTGGGTCTCTGCGAAGGGATCGTAAAGCGGGTTGGTGCCCGCCCACACGCAGGTCATATGCTCCCAGAAGTTGCACTCCAGGCCGCGTGAGCAGCGCTTGGAGATCAACCGTGGGGGCTGATCGGGCAATACCTCGGAGGGGTAGGCCATTTGGGCTTCTAGGGCAACCTCGCACCCGGCCCGCTCACAAAACGCCACCTTTAAAACTTCCCAACGCCGTTCCGCCATTGTTACCTCCCGCTAAATGCCATTCTGCAAGTCCCTATTTCAAATATATCACGGTTTGAGCGAAAAGAAGCCTTAGGGGGCGGGTGATTTTCTCTAAAAGGGTGTCTTTCCGCAAATTTGAGGGTCGAGGTGTGAATTTTCGTCAGACATCTGACATCTATCACTTGAATTGACGAGGTAAGTTCTCTATAATCGTTATAGGTGAGGGGGAGAAGCCATTACATCTTCATACTGTATCCTCAGCCCCGGAGGAGGTGGTGCAACGGTTCAAAGATAGTCATCCCATGACGCGATCTATTGGTCGTTAAGTTTTTTCCCTTGTTTCATCGTTTCCGCCGTCATTGCACCTGAGATTGTTTCTTCTGTTTCCCCAATTTTTCACCTATTCCACGTATTTTATGGAGGTCCAATATGGCCACGGCTTCTCCCAAAGATTTGACGGCTGAACAAATCTGGACCGTTCAGCCCGGTGAACGCCGTTCGGTGGGGGTCATTCATATTGTTATTCTGGCCCTGCTGATCGGGATCGGCTTTGTGGTGGGCGCCTTTGGCAGCATTTCCTTCCCCTTGGGCTTTGGCGTCAACTTTTTCTGGACCGGTATCGCCGTCCAGCAGGTCGGCGGGATTTGGTTCGGCGGCTGGGGTGTGCTGGCCGGTGCGATTTTCCCCTTCTTCTCCAACGCGATCGCCGGAACCCCCTTCTATGTCTCGCTAGGGTATGTGCCGGCCAACGCGGTGCAGGCGTTCCTCCCGGCCTGGGCGTTCCGCTATTTCAAAGCCGACCCGCGCCTGAAGAGCGGCCGTGATTACCTCATCCTCTTCCTCTCCATGCTGGTCGCAAACGCCTTCGGCGCGCTGTGGTCGCCGCTGGTGGTGCTGCGCGGCTTTGGCCTGCTGACCACCGAATCGGTGCCGCTGTTTGTGTGGGGTTGGTTCGGCGGCAACATGGTCGCGGGCATTGTGTTCAACTTTATCCTGCTCAAGGCGCTCTCGGGGGTTGTCATCCGCACCCCGGCGTTCGTGAAGCGGTGGTGGGCTTAGCCAGTTGCCGTTTGCGGCAGGGATGGGATGGGGCAGGGGATGCCCCATCCCATCTATTGGGAGGCATTCATATCGAGAGGCGAGAAGGCTTATGAATAAGACCATGCTGGGCTATGTGCCCAAAGAGTCACCGATCTATGCCGTTCATCCTTTCGTCAAGTTATATTTCTTGCTCATTGTCAGCCTGTTCCCCATGTTTGTGGCGGCGCCGGAATGGAATTTTCTGCTCTTGGTGATCATTCTGGTGCTGATGGTGATCAGCCGCGTGGATATTCGGATTGTGCGCATTTATATCCCGGTGGCGATTTCGATGGGGAGCATTATCCTGATTTCCTACACCATCCTGGGGGGACGTCACCCGGAGTTTCAGGTCATCTTTAACCTGTTTGGCCTGCCGATTTATTGGGAGCGGGTGCGGGATGCGCTGGTGGTGTATTTCCGCATTCTACCCATGATTGCGACGATGGTGTTCTTCCTCAGCACCTCGCGCGAGCGTGACATCATCGTCGCCATGCGCACCATACGTTTGCCGTTTGTGGTGACTTATGTCTTTGCCATGGCTTTGCGCGCGGCCGGCATGGTGTTGGAGGATTTTCAAATTGTGCGGCAGGCCGAGCAGGCGCGCGGGTTTGATACAACCGGCAAACCGCTTACCTACAAGATTCGTAAGTACATCATGTATATGATCCCTCTGTTTGCGCTTTCGCTGCGCCGTTCCGAGGAATTCACCAATGCGCTGGTAGCGCGGGGTTATGCCTTTACCGGTGAGGCGAGCCGTGTCAAGCGTGCCGATTATATTTTGACCCACTATTCCTTCAAGCCCCATGATGCGGTCTTTACCGCTCTTATTACCCTGGCGTTTGTGGCGCTTCTGGTGGCGCGCTATGGGTTGAACTACTTCGGCTTGGATGATTCCTGGTTTATCCAGTGGTTACATGCGGTTTTGTCGTAAGGGAGGCGAGTGTGTCGGCAATCATCGAAATCCGTGATTACACTTGGCAGTATCTGAACACCGAAAAACCCGCGTTGGACGCGATCAGCCTGGATATTTACGAGGGCGAGTTTGTGGGAATTATCGGCCCGAATGGGGCGGGAAAAACCACCCTGGCGCTTTCTATGGATGGCTTAATCCCCGGTCAATACCACGGGGTTAAGCAGGGCACGGTCAAGGTGATGGGCAAAGAAGTCGAGGATTACCCACGCGGTCAGTTGCAGCGCCAGGTAGGGGTGGTGTTTTCCGACCCCGAAGCCCAATTCACGGCCATGACGGTAGAAGATGAACTGGTGTTCGGGTTGGAAAACCTCGGCTTAAGCATTCCCGAGATTCGCGAACGCTTGGAATGGGTTACCGAACTGACGGCGCTCAAGCCCCTGTTACCTAAACCGCCGTATGAAATTTCCGGAGGGCAGAAACAGCGCGTGGCGTTGGCGGCGGTATTGGCGATGATGCCCAAGGTGATGGTGCTGGATGAGCCTACCTCGATGCTCGATCCGATCAGCCGTAAGCGCATCTTTGAGGTTTTGGGGCGGCTCAAGCGCGAACAGCATAATACGGTGATCGTCATCGAGCACAGCCTGGAGAACCTGATCCCGCTGGCCGACCGCATGATCCTGCTCTCGGAGGGCAAGGTCGCTTTACAAGCGCCGACGCGCGACTTTTTCCAGGAAATTGCCTTCTTGCTGGAGAAGGGCATTTATCCCCCCGAGGCAATGCAGTTCTTTTACCGTTTAGTACAACGGGGATGGTATAACGGCGACCTTCCGATCACCCTGGATGAGGCCGCGGCTAAGTTGGAGGCGATGTTGATGCCTCATCATTCCACGCATTGAATTAAAAGGTGACCATGAACGCATCACAACCTTATATTCGCGTTATCAACCTTACTTATGATTACCCGGATGGCACGCGTGCTCTCACCGATGTCAACCTTGAGATCTATGAGGGCGAGTTTATCGCGCTGATCGGGCAAAACGGGTCGGGGAAGACCACCCTTTCGAAGTGCCTGAACGGCCTGCTCAAACCCACTCGGGGCGATGTGATTGTAGATGGGCTGAACTCTAAAACAACTCCCATTGTGCAGATGGTCAAGCGGGTGGGCTACGTGTTTCAGAACCCGGATCATCAATTGTTCAACAGCACCTGCTGGGATGAGATTGCCTATGGGCCGCGCAACATCCTTCTACCCGAGGACGAGGTCAAAGAGCGGGTAATCGAAGCGGCGCGGGTGGTCGGCCTGGCAGAGGCCTACTTCGATTCGCACCCTTTCTTTCTCTCCAAGGGGTTGCGCCAGCGGGTGGCGATTGCTTCGATTCTGGCCTTGCGTCCCAAGGTAATCATCGTGGACGAACCTACCACCGGCCAGGACGCGCGTCAGTCTTTCGAAATCATGGACTT
>CAYRUO010000028.1:0-13123 GCA_964427505.1 uncultured Thermanaerothrix sp. | reverse complement strand
AACTCAGGTCTGCCAACTCGTACTCGACCTTCGGCCGGTTAGTTGAATCAGGAAATGCACGGACAAATGCATCCATCAACTTAATCAACCGTTCCGCTTGGTTCGCATATATTTTTTTGTACACCCGCAATCGGACCAAGTGCAGCCGCTCGGCACGTCTTACATCATTGCTTGGCACCAGTGCTGTGGGATAACGAATGAGCTGAAAATCCTTAAACTCACTTTTGCTCAGGCGGTGGAAATTCCCTGCGAACTTACCGCTTGCTAACCGGTTTCATCCGCCTATGGGATGGCTGTGCAAAACCAATACTAAAAATATGACATTTGTCAGATATGACATTTGTCAGATAGACAGCGCTACAGACTTGGCTAAAATGGCAACGTTGAATCAGCTGAATGTGGTAAGGCAACGCTGAGATCAACACAACGTGTTGGCAAAAGCGGTTGGTTGGCAAACTACGAGTGAAGATTGAAACGACGAAAAATAGCGCGTGTTATGAATAACTCATTAACTAAAAACCCTAAGGCGATTCTCTCAATCCAAGACCAGTCACCAGTTCGCAGTACGGCGAAAACTTTGTTTTCGCGATGCCGGCTGCGGCTCGTACTGTGCACGACCCTGGCCATGCTTGCGCAGACAGCATTGGTGGCGCAGACCGGCTTCGAGCTCGTCAATTGGTATCAGCCATCGGGCCAAACCATGAGTGGCGCCGCAGCCCTGGGGTTGCCTGGCGACACTTGGAACACTTTCGGCGCCAGCCCCGTAGTGGACGCTCAAGGCAACCCCACGTCCATCAGCCTCAGCACTTGGTGGTACCAGTGGGGCGGTTGGGGGTATGCCGACCCCGTGTTTGTATCGGACATAACCCGCAATCTGTTGACCGGTTACCTGTTTGGTGGGCCTGTCCAGGTAACTATCAGCGGCTTGGTGCCAAACACAAATTATGTCCTAATCAACTACCTGAGTGGAAATACAGTCAATTCAGGCGGCACAGTCACTTGGGTTGATGGGGCGGGAAATTTAAAATACGGGCAGGCGTTTAACAACCCGTTGACCACCAAGTCAAATTTTATCGCCGGCCAGAATTATGTCATGCTGGTTGGCCTCTCGGATGGTGCCGGCAACATCATATACACAAATAACTACCCCCCAGCAGGGCCGGTGACATGGAACGGCGTACAGCTCCAGTTGGCGCCAGACGTTCCCGTCATTTACGGACCGCCTACGGATCAAAAGGTGTTCGTGGGACGCACCGCGCGCTTCCTCAGTCGTAGCGCCGGCATCCCACCGCTCTCGTTCCAATGGCAGTTCAATGGAAACACTCTGAGCGATGGCAACGGGGTTTCAGGTGCGACAACACCCGTGTTGACCTACGGGAACGTCAGTTCCAGCGGTGTTGTCAGTTTGATTGTTGGAAACCCCAATGGGAGTGCCACAAATTCGACCACATTGACTGCTGTGACTCCAACTTCGGGCAGCTACGCGGCGCAGGTGAATTCGTATAATCCGGTTGCTTATTGGCAATTGAACGAACCCTACGGCAGCTCGATGGTTTACGAATACATCAATGGCTACAAAGGAACTGTGGGCAGCGGCGTTACCTTGGGTGCGGCCGGGGTGCCAAATCCGCCATATCTGGGTTTCGCCCCATCGCACAAGGGCGCTCAGTTTGTGCTGTATGACCCTAATTCGGCCATCACTGTTCCACCTCTTAATTTTAACACCAATACGGTGACAATCACCGCATGGATCAAGCCCAATGGATCCCAGGTTCCTGGTGCCGCGCTGTTTCTGACACGAGTCGGCACCAACGCTTCCGGCCTCATTTACGGTCCGGTATCAGACCAGTTGGGCTACACTTGGAACGGCGAGGGTGCAGGTTGGGAGTCCGGGCTCGTAGTGCCACAAGATATTTGGTCGTTTATTGCTCTGGTGATCGATCCTACTAAAGCGGCTCTTTATGTCTTCAACACCAATTCGTATGCCGCTGCTGTTAATTTGTTCCCCAACAGCCCTGTAGCATGGAGCGCCCCTGCCAAAATCGGGTCCGATCCGGGCGACACATCCGGGATGTACAATTTCAATGGGGTCATAAACGATGTGGTCGTATATGCCCGAGCCCTGTCCAGCCTCGAAGTGTTCTCTAACTACTTGGCTGGCGTCGGACCGGTTTCTGTCGCACCCATCATCATTGGTCAGCCCCAGTCCAAGAGCGTCAGCGCGGGCTCCATGGTGCGGTTCAACGTGGTGGCCATCGGAACCGGGCCTCTGAGCTATCAATGGAAGCTGAACGGGTTAAACCTCACCAACAGCGATCGCATTGCTGGTGCGGATACGGACACATTGACCATCTACAATGTCAGCGCTGCTGACGTTGGCAACTACACCGTGGTCGTGACCGGGGCCGTCGCACCCCCGGCAACTAGCAGCCCGGCTACGCTGAGCATAGCTGCCCGTCCTTTGCTGATGAATGTTAACGTAGTGGCTGGCGGATGCCCGGCCTACTCGGGAGCCGGAGTTGTTGGGCAGGCTGGGGATGTGTGGAATTCCGTAACTGACGGCGTGTTCCCGCTGCTCGACTATGCAGGAAATCCGACCCCTACCACCATCCAATTCGTAGGCGGCGGCCGTTGGGACAATACGGGTGGCGGCAGCCCTACGACCCATGCCCTGATGCGATCTTACCGAACCATAAACAATAGTTCGGCTTCGGTGATGATCGCCGGGTTGAACAACAACGCTGCTTACACAATCATCACTTACGCTGCCGGAGACCAACCAGGCCAGGGAGCCACGTTTGAGGGTGGCGGGCTCGCCGGGACCACCACAGGAAGTTATCGCCAGCCATGGGCTTTGGGTGTTAACTATCTGGTGCACACAAATATCGTCACCGACAATTCTGGGAGAGTTATCTTCACGTGGAGGAACGCCCCGACCAGTGAATGGGGAGCCTTGAACGGCCTGCAAATCATACTGCAGGACATCTCTAGTTCGCCGCCTATTCTTGCCCAGCAACTTATCGACACAACCAATTATGCCGGCATCGCGCAAACATTGTCCGTTGGCAGGGCGGTAAGCCTAAGCGCGGTTTCCTACCAGTGGTTCAAAGGTGCCTCGCCGCTAAGTGACGGAGGAAACATTTCCGGTTCCAGAACGGCCACGTTGACGTTCAACCCGCTGCGGATGGACGATACAGGCACCTACACGTGCGTGGTCAGTAACGCCAATGGCACGGCTTCAACTGCCGCCACCTTGACGGTGCTAGACCCCACACACCGGATCTATTGGTCGGCGCCAGTCCCCATCGGTTGCCCTGAACAAACACTGGGGCTGCCCGGGAAACTTGTTTATGCGGCGACCTTTGGCGGCTTAAGCAACGATGTGGCCAATTACAACTTCACAGTGCCCGTCGGTGGCCAGAGTGTAACGTTCGACTTTACGTACAACGTCTATGCGACCGTCGAGGGCGGTCAGCAGGTGTATAACGGCGGCAACGTCTCCACTTGCCCGAGCGTACCCGGCTGGGACGAAATGTTGGGCAGGTTTAACGCCGATACGCAAGCCGGACGAAACGGGCAAAAGACGATCCGCCTTAGTGGCTTGACGGCTGGATTGCGTTATACTGCGCAGCTTTTTGCCCTTGACGCACGCGGTGGTACCATAGGCTTCCGCAGAGCGTATTTTGCCGATCCGGTCGTGCCAACATGTAAATCCGAGACAATCGAGATGCAGGACATGGTGTATATCGTGGGCACATTTCTGGCAGCAAGCGAGACGCAGGACATCATCCAGTTCCTGCCGGGAAATGCGTCGGGCGGAGACTTCGGTTCCGGCAACATGAACGCGGTGGTTGTGCGATTAGCGCCACCGCAGGTGTCCATCACCAATAATCAGAATGGCACCGTTACTGTCATGTGGGACCAAGTCCTGATGGATAACCTGACCGGTGCAGGGCCAGCACGCCTTTACTCGGCACCAAGCCTTTCGGGCCCGTGGACTGACTTGGGCACATCCGGCTCGGTCGTGATTCCGATCACGGATACACAAAAGTTCTTCCGCGCGGTGATTCCGTAACTCTGTGGGTGGGTGACTAGGGGTTAGGGCAAATGGCGCGGCGCGCGGGCGTTCGTTGAACGCCCGCGCAAAAGTTTATTGTGCCGGACAAGGCCGACACGGCTATGCCGCAGTCTCGCTTGGAAGGCGGTCCGTGAAACGGAAAAATCACCCCACAAACCGTCAGCACGATGGATTTGTGGCACCGCAATCAGGTTTGCGCGCCTCCAGATGCATTGCTGAGCCTGTTTAAGAGGATTTTTAGATCATTTAAACAGTCATCCCATAGAAATTCCCCCAAAACCCTCAAAAGGCGTGCATCTTCGACGTTTCTTTGTGCTATTGGATGGGATGAGTAGCTTTTTGTGAGCCGTGCAATCCAAAATCGCCTATAAAATCATTTGTTTAAGCATGTTCCCTTGGGATGGCTGTGGATCATTTCCATAAATGATGTAGCTTGCGCGGATGGAGCCGATGTTGGAGAATGCAGGCATGAGAGCCATTCCTGTTCCCGTGCCCGAAGGGATCATCTGTCTCTACAACCAGGGAAGAGCACCCGCGATATTGCCCCCAGCTTGGGTTACCGTGTGACTGCTGTTCGGCGGGGGCGTAAGCGTTTGCAGGAGCGCGACACGTTTCAGCCCCAAACCCACCACTGCGGCCGCAAGACACTTCTGAGCGAGTCGCGCCGGAAACGCCTGCTTTGTCTGTTGACACGGCGGCCGGACGCCAAGCTGGTCGAACTTGGGACGCAGATGGGGCGGTAGCTTGCCACGATTGATCTGTGGGTGAGCCAACTTGGGTGGAGCTGTAAAAAAACGCTACACCATACCGAGCGGTCGCGGCCCAACGTCGCCGGGCAAAGAAAACAGTGGCCGCAACGGCTGGTGGGTGTGTCGGCCGAGCGGCTGATGTTCATGGATGTAAGCGGTGCCAATACGCAAATGACTCGTCGCTACGGACGCAGTCCCATCGGCCAGCGACTGGTCTGCACCATGCCGCACCGGCATCATCAGACCACAAAGCTGATTGCCGCCGTGCGGCTGGAAGGGCTGCAGGCACCCTGGTTGTTTGGAGGAGCGATGGATGGAGAGCTGTTTCCGGCTTAGGTCAAGCAGAGATTTGGCAGCCAGCCATTGGGCGGCGGTCAGTTCGCTCGGGGGACAGGCTTGTGATCAGGGCCACGGTTTCCGGGGCGTGGGTGTGCGGGTGGCGGCGCAGCAGCGCGACTTGCTGTACAGAGGGGAAGCCGACCTGTTAGGCTATGACCGCACGGCTGCGCAGGATGCGCAATTCGGGCTGGCCTTTGTTAAGCTGGTGGCCGACAACCGAGGTGGGCATCTGTTAGTAAGGGGGAAAAATCCGCCGGTCTGGCATGGACGATTTGCTGGATGTTCTTTTGCGGTGTGGGGTTGGTTGTCCTTGACGGTGAGCAGGTAGCCTGCCTGCAGCAGGCAGGTCGGCGCCCTGATCCAGCACCGGGTGCCGTGCGGTTTGAGCCTGGGTGTGGAGGGCGCCGAGGCTGCCCCGGCGGCCGTCCAGGTCGAGCTTTTGGAAGGGGTCTCCGGCAACTGGGATTTAGTTGGTTTTGGTGGCCACGACGGCGCTGCCCAGGTAGTGTTGGCTGGGCACGGTGATGGCGATCAACAGAGAGTTGCCGCCGCCCTGGCGGTCGGTGACCGCGTAGACGAGTTGTTCGCCCACTGCTCTGACATTGCCCAAGTAGTGATACTGAGCCAGCAAGCATTGGGCGCGTTGTTTGGCCTTGGGGCTTGAGAGCAGTTGGAGGCGCACTGCGGTCAGAGCCCCGGCAGTACCGACAGAAAGCTGTGTGAGAGGCGGTCTGCATCCCTGAGCTTGAAAAAGTGGGAGTGGAAAGTTCAGCTTTAATCTCTAACCGGCCTTGTGCCAACCCATTGCGGCCCCAGAAGAATTGGCCATGATATGCAAAGGCGAGGCGGATATTCCCCTTCGTTCGTCCCGGGCGTTTGGGCGAACTAACCTTTTGGGCACAAAGTAGTAGAGCGAACCGATTGAGTAGAGTAGGCGCAGCCGACGGGTTGAGAGTCTCTGCCTAATGTACTTGACGAGGTTCGGGTGGAACTAATAATCTTCCCTAGAATTGAAGTGGCGAACAGGCGACGACGCGGTAAAGAAGAAGAATACAGGGCGCCACTCGCTGCCCACGCCGTCTTTATCGTCACCGAGCGCAGCGAGGTTACCCTTGGCAAGAGCGGCTGTGTACGTAGGCTGCGTCCAACGGTCACGATTCTTCAAGGTGCGCCGTGTGGAGTTTTGCCCCAGCGGCGGTGGGAGAGGTGCATCATGCTGATTTTGTCGGCGAGCGCATTCAAAAGATGTCAGCCCGTTTCACGGCATACTTGCGCCCCAACTAAACCGGCAAAGTTGGGCTTTGGAGCGTGAGTCATTTTCCAACATCATCGGGACTCGCCGCGGTTTGCTCTCGGCCAGAGGAAGCCTTTGCCGCCGGGACTTTGCGGGTAAGGAAACGTGCCATTTGGTGTTTTCCGCGCCGGTGGGGAAAAGGCACGCGAGGCGTGGGCGCTCGCCCTTGAACATTAACCGATAGAAGGAGATTCGAACCATGAAAATACGGATGTTGCTGTATGGAAGTTCACTCGGGCTGATGCTGGGCTGGGCGGCCGTTGCCCCAGCAGCACAGCGGTATTACGTGATTGACCTCGGCGAGCTGCAGGAAGGTCAGGGCAGTTGCGCCTACGGACTCAACAACGCAGGCCAAGTGGTCGGGTTCGGAATGCTGAAGCCGCCCAACCGACTTGGGTTCCAACGCGCGTTCCTGTGGGGAAGCGGCACGATGATAGATCTGGGCGCTTTGCCGGGCAACGAAGCCAGCGTCGCCTACAAAATCAACAACGAGGGGTGGATTGCCGGTTGTTCATTCCAAACCAACCTGCCACAGCGCGCCGTGATTTGGTATCCATGGTTGTTCATTGCCGACTTGGGCACCTTGGGTGGCACCAGCAGTCAGGCCCTGGGCATCAACGATGCAGTCCAAGTTGTCGGTTGGTCACACCTGCCTGCGGGTCAGGGGACACACGCGTTTTTGTGGTGGCCGGGCACAAACATGATTGACCTGGGTTCATTGCCGCAATGCCCGACCAACAGCGCGGCTCGGGGCATCAATGCTGCAGCGCAAGTGGTCGGCTACATTGGCGGCGGATTCGATGAGCCTACGAAGGCTTTTGTATGGCAGGACGGCGTAATGCGCTATTTGATGGAGTCGAATCCGTGGAATGTGGCGTATGACATCAACGACGCCGGCCTGGTTGCGGGCCGATACCAGGTTGCTCCCAACACGCTGCACGCCTGCGTATGGAACATTGCGAGCCAATCCGTCATTGACCTTGGCGTGCTGCCCGGCGACAACACCAGTTCAGCCTTCGCCATCAACGGTGTTGGCCAGGCCGTCGGCATTTCCTGGTACACGACGAATCCGTTTGAAGACCCGGCAACAGGCTTGCCTGAAAGTACCAATTTTCATCCATTCCTGTATGACCCGGCCGACGGGCACATGACAAATCTCAACTCGCTCATTCCGACCAACTCCGGTTGGACACTGACCTGGGCGAGTGACATCAACGATCGCGGTTGGATTGCCGGCTGCGGCCTGTTTGGCGCGGGCGGCAGCACGCGCCCACGGGCCGTGCTGCTCCTGCTCGACCCGACTGTCACCGGCCAGCCGCAAAGTCAGGAGTGCGAAGTAGGCGACGACGTCAGTTTCAGCGTGACGGCTGTGGGTACTGAACCGTTGTTTTATCAATGGTGGAAGGATGGGGCGGTCTTGGCACAACGCACCAATGCCACCTTGAGCCTCACAAACGTCCAAGGCGCGGATGCGGGCGGCTACTTTGTGGTGGTCAGCAACCAGTTTGGCCGCGCCACCAGCGAAGTTGCCTACCTGAAAGTGAATCTGGTCTGCGCCGACCGTGGATTTAACCCGGATCTCAATGGCCACATTTCTGCCCTGGCACTTCAACCGGACGGCAAGATCCTTGTGGGCGGCCACTTTACCCTAATCGGCGGGCAACCGCGAACAAACTTGGCCCGGCTCCATCCCGACGGGACAGTGGATGCCACGTTCACGGCGGGAGTCGAACACGCGGAGGGAGGCGCTGGGGTATCCGCGTTGGCCGTGCAAACCGACGCCAAGATTCTGGTGGGCGGCTGCTTCACACGCATCGGGGGGCAACCACGTCTGAATCTTGCTCGCCTGAATCCGGATGGAACGTTGGACCCCGACTTTAATCCAGGTGTAACGGCTGGTTACTGGCCATGGCCCAGCGTGACCGCGCTGGCGTTGCAGCCTGACGGTAAAATTTTGCTGGGCGGCATCTTCGGTGGGGTCGGTGGTCAACCGCGCCTGAACATCGCCAGACTGAACCCAAACGGCACGGTTGACCCGGACTTCAATCCCGGTGCCACAGGCGGAGAATACCCCGCCGTGAGTTCACTGGCTCTGCAGCCCGATGGTAAGATTCTTGTTGGGGGCAACTTTACCCATGTCGGCGGCCAGCCGCGCACAAACATGGCCCGACTGAATCCGGACGGAACGGTTGATCAAGGATTTGCGCCCCATGCAACAGGCCCGCCTCGGCCCGCCCAGCCTGCGGTGTATTCAGTGCTCATTCAGCCAGACGGCAAGATCTTGGTGGGTGGCGTGTTCACCAATATCGCTGGCCAGCCGCGCAGGAACCTGGCCCGACTCAATCAAGACGGGACAGTGGACCCAGGGTTTGATCCTGAACCGGGCCTGTATGTTTACACCCAAGGGTTGCAAGCAGATGGCAAGATTTTGGTCGGCGGCTGTTTCTGGTGGATAGGCGGCGCAGAACGCATTGCCCTTGCCAGACTGTTAGCCGACGGAACTGTGGACTCCGAGTTCAATGCACGCATTTCCGGGACCGAAATGCCGACTGTGGATTCGCTGGCGGTCCAGCCTGATGGGAAAATCTTAATCGCTGGCTGGTTCACGCAGGTGGGCCAGCAGGGCCGAACGAACTTTGCCAGGCTACATAACACCGATCCGGCCACTCAATCTCTCGGATACGCCGGCTCAAAAGTGACCTGGTTGCGGGGCGGTACCAGCCCCGAGGTCTGGCGCACCACCTTCGACTATTCACCTGATGGGTCAACTTGGACTAATCTGGGCGCTGGTACCCGCATCCTTGGCGGCTGGGAGCTTGACGGTGTTTCGCTGCCGTCCGGGGGTGTAATCCGCGCCCGGGGCTACATTCCCAGTGGCCAATACAACGGGTCAGCTTGGTTTGTTGAAACGCTTACCGCAACAACTCTCCCCATCTGGCTGAACATTGCACGGATCGGTCCGAACGTGCTGTTGAGCTGGACGGGCGGCCAACCACCGTATCAGGTCCAAAAGACAACCCAGCTTAGCAGCACGAACTACTGGGAAAACGTAGGTGGGCCGATCCAGACTAATTCGATGACGCTGCCGATCGAGCCGGGCAACCTGTTCCTGCGCGTTTGCGGCCAGTGAGCGCGCAGAACAACAACTACCCATCGTGCAGGAAAGTAAACCAATCAAAAAACCGAACCGAGACAAAGAAAGGGGAAAACAAATGAAGACCTATCGGATGAGAACAATAGGCATGGCGCGTGTTGGCTGGGGCATCGCTGTTGCAGGTCTGTGCTGCGGAGGGCTCGGGTTGGGCGCGGCCGACTTGGTTTGGACCAACGCGGCTGGCGGCGCCTGGAACACCGCGGCCAACTGGTCGCCCAATCAGGTGCCCACCTTCGATGACCGCGTTTGGATCACCAACACCGGCACCTAGACCGTCACGGTCAGTGGAGGCGCCGCCGCAGGCGAGCTGGTCCTGGGCGGGGCCAGCGGCACCCAGACGTTATCCTTGACCAGCGGGACCTTGCTCTTGGGCCAGGGCACCGGCAACGCCAACAGCGTCCTCAAGATCAGCGGCGGGACGCTCGGCGGCAGCGGCAGTTTGCGACTGGCCGGGCCCATCAACTGGACCGGCGGCACCATCACCAACACCGTCCAGTGTGCCGGCGGTTCGATCAGCGGCAGCGCCACCAAAACCCTCCGCTACGGCTGCCTGATCAACGCCGGTCTGCTCACCTTCAGCGGGGGCTATTTGGAACTGTATAACAGCGCCACGATATCCAACCTGAGCGCGGGCACATTCGACATCACGGCCGATTGCGACATCTCCTATTACTCGACCAGTTCCGGGCCAATTTACAACGCCGGCATTCTCCGGAAGAGTGCCGGGACCGGAATTTCTCTGGTCGGGGCGCCGTGCTACAATACCGGAACCATCGAGGCGCAAATCGGGACGCTCCGGTTGGACAATGGCAGCCAATACGGCGGGGTGGTGCTCGTGCGCAGCAACGCCGTCCTGAGCTTCTATGGTGGCAGCCATGACTTTGCGCCCGGCGCGACCGTCGGCGGCGATGGCACCATCGAGTGCATCGGGTCCGCCGTGCTGAATTTGAACACCGATCTGACGGCCGGCGTGTTGGCCGTGAAGGGAGGTAGGCTGAGCGGGTCCGGCACGATCACCGCGGACAGGTTGATTTGGGAGACCGGCATCATCGAGTGCACGGTCAGGTGCCGGGGCGGCGAGATTCTGACCGGTTCCGCTAACTCCCCGAAGCTGCTGGGGGGCCGCCTGATCAACAGCGGGCTGCTGACCGGCGGCCTGGTCAGTACTGAAAACGGGGCCGTGATCACCAATTTGGCGACAGGCACCTTCGATTTTACAAACTCCTCGGCTGGCGTGCGGCATGATGGGGGCGCCTACGGGGTCTTTGAGAATGCCGGGCTGGTCCGGCGGATGGGCCAGACGACGCTCTGCTCCATTGAAGAGCCTTTTCTGAACACAGGAGCGGTTGAATGCCGCAGTGGCAGATTGAGGTTTGTGCGGTCGTTTGTGCAGACGGCCGGCTCGACGCTTGTGGCAGAGGGGCGACTTGTGGCTGAACAAGGACTAACTCTGACGGGCGGCGTGCTCAGCGGCACCAACGTCGTGTCCGGCAACGTCACCAACAACGCGCTGGTGCAGCCTGGTCCTTCATTTGGCCGGCTGACCATCGAAGGCAACTACGTCGAGACCACCAATGCGCGGTTGCAGATCGAAATTGGCGGGCCCGCCGCCGGCACCCAACACGATCAGTTGATTGTGACCAACCAGGCCCGATTGGCGGGCACCATCGAGGTCACGGTCTCGAACGGTTACGTTCCGGGCCGCGGCACCGTCATCACGGCTGCGGTGTGCAACCTCCGCATCGGAACATTCCGCGCCGCAGCCAAACCGGACGAATACTACGTGCTCTACATGCCCAAGACCGTTCTGCTGGAGACCGAAAATGCGCCGCCGGTGCCCCGACTGACCGTCGGCTCCCATCAATGGGCCTGCCATCCATTCCGGATGCAGGGCACCGCAACGGACCCGGACGGCACAGTCACGAACATCGCCTTCCTGATCGAGGGCACCGCTCTGGCCCAATTCCCGCAGCAGTCCTCCGGAACCGCTGTGGGCAGCGTCGATTTCCCGGGCGAGTTCTTGTGCACCCTGCAAGCAACTGATGACAAAGGGGCCGTCGGTGAGACCAACGTTGTGGTGACGGTCGCCACCCTGCCCGTGCATGTGTTGGACCCGGTCGGGTTCCAGACCAACAAGGCTTTCAAGCTGTGCATGTGCGGAGAACCGGGCAGTAACTATGTGGTCGAAGCCGTTTCAGCCCTCGGAACGACCAATTGGTTTACGCTGGGCCCCATGGAAAACACCAACGGCATCTGGCGCTTCCTGGACACCACCGTCACCAACGCGCCCCACCGGTTTTACCGAGCTCGGCAGCTTTAACAGGCTGTTGAAAAAGTCGCATCCGTGTTGGAACACGACCGTTTCATCGGCGTCGAAAAAGCGTGCGCGGTAAACCTCAAGCCCAGCCGGAGTTGCTCACCGTCCTGAACCTCAACGCCTGCCTGCCCGCCGATCACCCGTTGCGGGCCATCAAACGCCAGGTGGACGCGGTCCTAGAGAAACTCTCCCCCCTCTTTGATGAGCTCTACGAAGAGCTCGGGCGCCCCAGCATCCCGCCCGAGCCACGGCTCAGGGCCCGCGTGCTGGCCGCCCTCTACAGCGTGCGCAGCAAACGGCTCTTCTGCGAACAGCTCGGCTACAATCTGCTCTGGCTCTGGTTCCTCGACCGCCAATTGAGCGAGGGCAGCTTCAATCACAGCGTCTTTGCCAAGAACCGCCAGCGCGTGCTCTCCGCCGACGTGGCCAAGCGCTTCTTCGCCGAGGTCTATGAGCTGTCGCGCTAGGAAGGCTGGAGTAGCGACGAACCCTTTACGGTGGACGGCACCCTGATCGAATCGTGGGCCAGCCTGAAGAGCTTCGTCCGCAAGGACGGTGCGGACGCCGCGAAAGTGCAATCCGCCAAGGACGAAGACCCCGGCAATCCGACGATCCATTTCCGGGGCCAACCGCGTCGCCACGCCATGCACCAGAGCACGACCGATCCCCAGAGCGTGCTGTATCGGAAGGCCCAGGGCCAAGAAGCCAAGCTGTGTTTTGGCGGGCACATCCTTATGGAAAACCGGAACGGCCTGTGCGCGGACTTCACGATCCATGATCCGATCGCCGAGCCGGAACCGGTGATGGCGCTGCGGCAGATTCGAGCCCATCAAACACGGCACGACGGGGTTCAGGTGAAAAGCGTGGGGGCCGACAAGGCCTATCACCGGAAAGATTTTGTGGCGGCGTGTCGGGCGCAAAACATCGCGCCGCACGTCGCGTGCAAGGGTGGCGTGAGCGTCCCGGGCCTGGACGGACGCACGACCACGAGAAAGAGTTATCGCGTCAGCCAAAGCATCCGGAAGCGGGTGGAGGAAATCTTTGGGTGGATCAAGACGGTGGGCGGCTTGCGGCGCAGTCGGTATCGGGGAAAAGAACGGACGCAAGCCTGGGGCTACTTTGTGGCGGGCACTTACAATCTGCTGCGGATGGCGCGTCTGAGCCAGGCGGGAGCGCGGTGACCTGCCCGCCG
>CAYRUO010000027.1:0-14739 GCA_964427505.1 uncultured Thermanaerothrix sp. | reverse complement strand
GCCCAGCCCAGCCCAACCCAATCGGGATCATCACCAGCGTGGTCTCTTTGACCCCGGCGGCCAGGAACAGTAACAAGGCGGCAGCGGCGGCGCGCCAGTCCCACCGTCGCAATCCGTGTGCCGGCAGGGCATAGATTAGGTTGAGCGCGCCCAGGATCAACACCACCTGCAACGGTTCACTTTTGGAGAGGGTGTAAAAACTCTCCACCACCGGCCCGGAGAAGAGGAAGAGCACTCCCGCTCCCAACCCTACCAGGGGCCGGCCGGAGCGGCGGCTCACCCAGCGGTAAAGAAGCCACGCCGCCGCACTCAACAACACCAGGTTACCTAGGAACCACCCGCGCGGGTTTGTGCCCGCCAGCCGGTAAAGCAGTGCGTTGTAGGCCCAATAAACGGGGCGAAAGCGCCCTGCCTCGCGGTCAAAATCCACTTGCCAATGTCCTTGCATGATCTGGGATGCCACGCTCAGGGTGCGTCCGTCATCGAGCAGGCCAAAATCGGGCTGCACCAGGCGGGGTAAAAGGATGAGCAGGCTGAGTAAAAGCAAGACGCCAACGTGCACCTTAGGGCGCCGTAGCCAAGAGAAAGGTAAGTTCATGACGATATGCCTTAACGTCTCATAAAGTTATCTTTTTCATTATAATCTTATGCACCTCACCCCAGCGCCTCAAGCATGTTATACTTTCCCCCGCAGAGGCGCTATTCACATGTCTTTGATTACAGCCACCGACCTTGCCAAATCCTTCGGCGCGCAGGATGTCTTTACCGCCGTGTCCCTGAGCATCCCGCGCGATGGGCGCATTGGGCTGGTCGGCGCCAATGGCGTGGGCAAGACCACCCTCTTGCGCATCCTGGCCGGGCTGGAAGAGCCCACCCAGGGCGAGGTGCAGCGTGCACGCGGACTGCGCCTGGGCTACCTGCCCCAGGAAGTGCCCCTGCCCGACCCTCACCTCAGCGTCTGGGCGTTCTGCCGCCAGGCCTTTGCCCCCCTGATCGCCATGGAAGAGGACTTGGCCCGCCTGGCCGCCGCCATGAGTGACCCGGCGCAAGGTGAGGCCGCACTGGCCGCTTACAGCCGACTGCAAACGGCCTACGAGCACCAGGGCGGCTACACGTATGAACAGCGCCTGCGCCAAACCCTGATCGGCCTGGGCTTCAACGAGCGCGAGTGGCAGCGTCCGCTGGGGCAACTTTCGGGCGGCCAGCGCACCCGCGCCTACCTCGCCCGCCTGTTGTTGGAGGCCCCCGACCTACTGCTCTTGGACGAACCGACCAATCACCTCGACATCCAGGCGCTGGAATGGCTGGAAAAGACCCTGCGCGATTGGCCCGGCGCCGTGGTCGTGGTCTCGCATGACCGCTACTTTTTGGATCATGTGGTGTCCACCATTTGGGAATTGACGCCCGAGGGATTAGACATCTATCGCGGCAACTATTCCGCCTATTGGCAGCAGCGCCGGGAGCGCTATCAGCGCCGCCTGGAAGAGTACGAGGCGCAACTGGCGCGCATCGAGAAAGAAGAGGCCTACATCCGCCGCAATCTGGCCGGGCAGAACGCGCGCCAAGCGCTCGGACGGCGCAAACGCCTGGAACGCTTGCTGGAACAGGTACGCCGTCCACCGCCCCCCGAACCGCGGCGCATCCGTCTCAGTTTTGGGACGGTTGAGCGCTCCGGCGATTTGGTCTTGCGCACGCAGGGGCTGGCCGTGGGCTACCGTGATGAAGGACAACCACTCTTTCATGTCCCCGATTTGTTGCTCAAGCGTGGCGAATGCGCGGCCATCCTCGGCCCTAACGGCGCCGGCAAGACCACGTTCCTCAAAACCCTGCTCGGCGAGGTGCCGCCTTATGCCGGAGAGGTCATCCTCGGTGCTGGTCTCAAAATCGGTTATTTCGCCCAGGCTCATGAGGGCCTTGATCCGAATAAGACGCCTTTAGATACGATCCTGGATGCCCAGCCCACCTGGCTGCCGGCCCAAGCACGGGATTACCTGGCGCGCTTCCTCTTCAGCGGGGATGATGTGTTCAAACCCATCGCCGCCCTCTCCGGCGGAGAACGCGGGCGGTTGGCGCTGGCCTGCCTGGCGCTGGCCGGGGCGAATTTCCTGCTTCTCGACGAACCGACCAATCATCTGGATGTGTTTGCCCAGGAAGTGTTGCAAACCGTCCTGGCTGGTTACGAGGGCACGATTTTGCTCGTCTCACACGACCGCTATCTGATTGACGCGCTGGCAACCCAAATTTGGGACGTGCGGCCCGAGGAACGCCGCTTACAGATCTTTGAGGGTACCTACAGTGCCTATCGTGAAGCCCAGGAAGCCGCTGCCGCCGCGGCCAAGACGATAACCGCTGCCGCGCTCTCGCGCCCGCGCCGCGAGAATGCCGGCTCAAAAGCCCAGCGCCGCACCCGCCAGGTTCTGGACGCATTGGAAGCCGAGATCGCGGCATTGGAAGCCGACCTGGCACGGGTAACGCGCGGGCTGGAACACCCGCCCAGCGATCCGGCCAAAGTGGCCGAACTGGGGCGAGAATATGAGCGACTGCAGCGCCAACTCGAAGAACGCTGGCAGCGCTGGGCCGAACTGGCCGCAGAGAGTGAGACCGGCGAACCCGGGCGGTCTTAAGACGCCTATTTAGGCGTCCGCGAGCGTTCTGGCACAAAGTTGTGGACAATGGGGGGTGCGGCCAGGAAAGTGGGAACTTTCGCAAATCCCCCCGCTTTTTAAGCAAAATGCGATTTGCGAAGCGCGCGGCAAGCGGGATGAGACGAAGGAATTAAAACAGCCTTCTAGACGCACGCAGAGGCTTGATTTTTGTTTAAAGTGGGCTATAATAGGGTCAAAATTAGGGGTTGCAGTCGCCTCGATCCGTTAGTGGATACTGAAACTTCGAAAAACGGATCTTGTCGATTTAGTGCGTGCGCAAGATATGTTGCAGTCGCCTCGATCCGTTAGTGGATACTGAAACCCAGAAAGCGTGAAACGGAAATCTCTAAATCCCCTTGGTTGCAGTCGCCTCGATCCGTTAGTGGATACTGAAACGTTCTACGCCGTAGACGCTGCTGTTTACCCCCTCGAGTGTTGCAGTCGCCTCGATCCGTTAGTGGATACTGAAACCGTTAGTAGCATGTTGCAGAGGTATTGCTTTATTCAGTTGCAGTCGCCTCGATCCGTTAGTGGATACTGAAACGTGATAGGGGATATCACGATACCAGGGCTACAAGGTTGCAGTCGCCTCGATCCGTTAGTGGATACTGAAACTTTTTATTACTAACTTTTTATAAAACTTCATCTCCGTTGCAGTCGCCTCGATCCGTTAGTGGATACTGAAACAGTGCTCTTGTCGGGCTTGTGTCGGTCTGGCTTGTTGGTTGCAGTCGCCTCGATCCGTTAGTGGATACTGAAACCGCTTGTCAACGCGTCAGCGCGCTACGCGGCGCCGGGTTGCAGTCGCCTCGATCCGTTAGTGGATACTGAAACATTTAATTTCAAAAACATAAAATTGTAATTCATTGGTTGCAGTCGCCTCGATCCGTTAGTGGATACTGAAACGGGCGTAATTAGTGCGTTTGTTGTGGCGTTTATGGTGTTGCAGTCGCCTCGATCCGTTAGTGGATACTGAAACACCCTTGGCGGATCTGTGGATACGGTCAATGGCATCGGTTGCAGTCGCCTCGATCCGTTAGTGGATACTGAAACCTAACAACAGATATACGTGGTAGTACTTCCTCTGAATGTTGCAGTCGCCTCGATCCGTTAGTGGATACTGAAACACCTACGCGTGCGATGCAGGTTCTTGTTGTACAGCCTGTTGCAGTCGCCTCGATCCGTTAGTGGATACTGAAACGCGATTTGTCTGATGCGCTATACCAGCGTATTATTGGTTGCAGTCGCCTCGATCCGTTAGTGGATACTGAAACACGAATACACCGACTCGAACAAACACACCAGTTCGGTTGCAGTCGCCTCGATCCGTTAGTGGATACTGAAACACACCATCACGCGATGGCCGGTGATGAGGAAGTTTTAGTTGCAGTCGCCTCGATCCGTTAGTGGATACTGAAACATCCCGGTACTCAACTCGACCGTTCACCTCGGTCAAGTTGCAGTCGCCTCGATCCGTTAGTGGATACTGAAACTGACTTATTATATGCGTATTTACGGGGCTTTATAAGAGTTGCAGTCGCCTCGATCCGTTAGTGGATACTGAAACTTTTTTGGAATTCTACACTTATTATAAGCGCTAGCGGTTGCAGTCGCCTCGATCCGTTAGTGGATACTGAAACACGAGAGATAATCTAGCACAAAGAGGGTTTCTTTTGGTTGCAGTCGCCTCGATCCGTTAGTGGATACTGAAACCTCACTGCGAACGGAAGAATTGTTATTGGAATTGGGAGTTGCAGTCGCCTCGATCCGTTAGTGGATACTGAAACCTTCGACAGCCTATATGCCGCGCTGAGCCACAACCAGTTGCAGTCGCCTCGATCCGTTAGTGGATACTGAAACCCAATAACCACCACTACATAGCGTTATATACGATAGTTGCAGTCGCCTCGATCCGTTAGTGGATACTGAAACTTTCGGCAATTCTTGGGGTTGTGCTTGGAACGGTTACGTTGCAGTCGCCTCGATCCGTTAGTGGATACTGAAACGCTCTAACGGAGTTCACAATCTTATGCGCCTCTCACAGTTGCAGTCGCCTCGATCCGTTAGTGGATACTGAAACTTATCTGGAAGTGGTTACGTGTATGTGTATCTATGCAAGTTGCAGTCGCCTCGATCCGTTAGTGGATACTGAAACCTCTGCCCTGGCATTCCAATCGTCAACCATGGCGGCGGTTGCAGTCGCCTCGATCCGTTAGTGGATACTGAAACAAATCTGGGTGATTTCCTGGATGAACCGGGTCGTTTGTTGCAGTCGCCTCGATCCGTTAGTGGATACTGAAACAACGGCGCACAGGCGGCGGAAGATGCGCTGGTGCGGTTGCAGTCGCCTCGATCCGTTAGTGGATACTGAAACAGCCCTTGAAGCCCATGCGCACCGCCGGCGATCCACTGTTGCAGTCGCCTCGATCCGTTAGTGGATACTGAAACGGCAATCAAAACGGAACGGTAAGCAACGGCTCTGTCGTTGCAGTCGCCTCGATCCGTTAGTGGATACTGAAACTTGATAGAAATGTACAGGCTGGTGTGGATACGCGGGGTTGCAGTCGCCTCGATCCGTTAGTGGATACTGAAACACTAACACTCATCACATCCGTCAGTTCGTCAACAACAGTTGCAGTCGCCTCGATCCGTTAGTGGATACTGAAACCCAGTGCGACCCGCGCGGCAAGAGGTCGGCGAAAGTTGCAGTCGCCTCGATCCGTTAGTGGATACTGAAACTTACAGCGCGATGTGGCTGATGCGCAAGAGCGTTTGTTGCAGTCGCCTCGATCCGTTAGTGGATACTGAAACGGCAGACAGTCAGGCAGGCAGTTAGTCAGCCAGAAAAAGTTGCAGTCGCCTCGATCCGTTAGTGGATACTGAAACATCATCTAGCACATGTTGGACACCAGGATATAATGCAGTTGCACCCGCCTCGATCCGTTAGTGGATACTGAAACATGTGTTAGTTTTTATTACCGCGCGCCTGCCTTTTTGTTACACCCGCCTCGATCCGTTAGTGGATACTGAAACTTCCACGGGGTCAGTTTCTCAACGGCTCGGCGTAGGTGTTGCACCCGCCTCGATCCGTTAGTGGATACTGAAACATCTTATGCTTGCCGGTGGCAATGATGATGAGATTCAGTTGCACCCGCCTCGATCCGTTAGTGGATTAAATCACCCCAAATTCGCCTTTGCCCCTCGCCGCGTGAGGGCTTGAAGGCGGCTTCGAGATGGGCTATGCTAAAGATGCGCCCGGGGTGTAGTCGCCCAGAGCACGCCCTGAGAAGGCCGGGATGGTGGGCGCTCCGGCAGGTGCACAAACTCCGGTGGTGTAAATGACACCGTAAAGCACGCCCGAAAGGAAGATATAACCCTGGCATAAGGCTGCCCGGAGTTTTTATGCTTTTGTTCCTCATGAAGTCATTTTCGTGACATGGCTTTTCCCCCACGATTCAGGCGGGCTTAATCCAAAGCGCGTATAATCAAGCCTGCCTATGTTCCTGCGTCCCCTGCTTCGCCGGCTTGCCCGGGTAGGCCGGACGGCCCTTTATCTCGTCCTCTTTCTGACGGCACTGCTCTCCCTCCGCGCCGGTGATCTCATCCGCGAGGACGTCCCCTCGCAGGTGCGCCAGTTCACCCGCCCCTGGGAGTTCGATTACGTCTCGTGGACGCTGGGCGCGCTGTGGGCCAAAGAACGCCAGGCCGTGCTCGACCTGCCGCGCTACCTCACCCCCGCCCAACAACGCCAGGCAGTGCTGGATTACCTCGACCTGGTGCGCCAACTCGACCGGGTCGAAGCGGATATCGCCGAATTTTACGCCAACCCCACGGTCAAAAACCCTGAGGTGCTCACCGCGCCCCTGGTGGCACGGCGTGAGCGCCTGCTCACCCGGTGGCAGCGCCAGCGCCTGCTGGCCGAGGCCGTCTTGGAACACCAGATCAGCACCGTGATCGCCGACCTGGGGCTGAGCCTGGGCGGCCAGCCCATCCCACCCCTGCTCTACCACGTTACCCCCCTGCCCATGGCACTGATCGTCTCGCCGCGCACGGTCATCCGCCAAGATGCCGATATCTCCCTCCAGCCTGACCTCTCTCTAGAAACCATTACCCATCTGGAGCAGAACGTCGAACGCGGGCTGAACGTCTCGGCGCTGGTGGTGCCGGTGGGGGGCATCGGCATCTACCCCACCATGGTGATGCGCTCGGATGACCTATCCTGGCTGGTGGAAACGGTGGCGCACGAGTGGATCCACAACTACCTCACCCTGCGCCCGCTCGGTCTGCTTTACGAAGCCTCCCCCCAGATGCGCACGATCAATGAAACCACCGCCAGCCTGGCCGGCAAAGAGATCGCCCGTGCCGTGCTGGCGCGTTACTACCCCGAATTTCTGCCGCCGGAAACGGAAAACGAAGCCCACCCGCCGTCTTCCGAAGGCGGCGAGGCTAAGGCGTTCGACTTTCGCGCCGAGATGCACACCACCCGCGTGACCGTGGATGCGCTGCTCGCCGCGGGTAAGGTGGACGAGGCCGAGGCCTATATGGAAGCGCGGCGGCGCTTCTTCTGGGAGCACGGCTATCACATCCGCCGCCTCAACCAGGCCTACTTTGCCTTTTACGGCGCCTATGCCGATACCCCGCTCGGCCCGCAGGGGCAAGACCCGGTGGGCGAGGCGGTGCGCACCCTGCGCGCCCGTTCGCCCGACCTGGCGACCTTCCTGCGCCGCATCGCCTGGGTCACGTCCTATGAGGGCTTGCAGCGCCTGCTGGCGCAGACGGGCGGCTAGAGATCGTAGTCCGCGCCGCCCAGGTCGCCGCCCTCGTCGTCACTGCCCAGTTCGGGGATCTCGCGCTCGATATCCTCCGGACTCTGGCCGGCCTCCAGGCGGCTGACCACTTCATCAAAGACATCGCCCAGGTCTTCCCCGACCTCTTTGCTCATCTGGCGCATCATCCGCCCCAGGGTCTTGGGGTCGTCTTCCAGGCCGGCCAGTTTGCTCGGATCGGCCAGGTCTTCCAGGCGGCTTTCCTCCGAACGCGCCACCCGCACCCGCCCGATGCGCCGTTGCACGTTGCTGCTGCCGCAGTGCAGGCAGGTCACGGCGCGCGTCCCGTATTCGGCGTAGGTCATAAATACCTCGAACCGTTTACGGCAATCCAGGCAGCGGTACTCGTAGGTTGGCACGGATGTTACTCCTCGGACAATGGGAATGAATCAAATCAATTATAATCAATGGTATATCAGAAAAAAGTAAGAACGCCCGCCCCACCGAGGTCACTGGATGGAACCTGCGCTAGACGAACCCCTGTTCTTCGAACTGACCCGCCCCCAACCCCTGCTGATCGTGCTCTCGGGGCCCTCCGGGGTGGGCAAGGATACCGTCTTACAGGCGCTCAAAAAGCGCAACCTACCGCTCCATTTCGTGGTTACCGCCACCGACCGCCCGCCGCGCCCGGGCGAGGTGGACGGCGTGGATTACATCTTCGTCTCGCGCGAGGAATTCGAGCGCATGATCGCCGCCGATGAGATGCTGGAATACGCCGTGGTGTACGGCGATTACAAAGGCGTGCCCAAGGCGCAGATTCGCCAGGCGCTGGCCAGCGGCAAGGATGTCATCCTGCGTGTAGATGTGCAGGGGGCGGCACGCCTGCGCGCGCTCTGCCCCGAGGCCGTGCTGATCTTCCTCGCCCCGGCCAACGTGCGCGAATGGTACCAGCGCCTGATCAACCGCCACAGCGAAACGCCCGAAACGCTCCAACGGCGCATCGAGGCGGTGCGGCGCGAACTGACCTACCTGGATATGTTCGATTATGTGGTGGTCAACCGCCAGGATCATCTGGAGCAGGCCGTGGATCAGATTGTGGCCATCATCCAGGTGGAACATCTGCGCGTCCACCCCCGCCGGATTACCCTATGAACACCTCTCCGGTTGAACCCTCTACCGAATCCCCCGGCGCCGTGCGCATCTACTGGCACCTGCCGGCGCGCCGCCCATATGTGACGTACGTCATGCTCGCCTCGTGCATCCTGATCTACCTGGGGCAGATGCTGAGCCAAAGCCTCTTCGGCGGCGACCTGCTGATCGCGCTGGGGGCTAAGGTCAACGGCGCCATCCTGCAAGGGCAGTATTGGCGTTTATTCACCCCGATGTGGCTGCACGGCTCGCTCTTGCACCTGGCGTTCAATATGTATGCGCTCTACGTGATCGGAGCGGGGTTAGAGCGCTACTACGGCCATGGGCGCTACCTGGCGCTTTACCTGCTCAGCGGCTATGCCGGCAACGTGGTCTCGTTCCTGATGTCGCCGGAGCCCTCGGTGGGGTCTTCCACGGCGATCTTCGGCCTGCTGGCGGCGGAAGCGGTGTTCATCTACCAGAACCGCCATCTCTTCCAGAACGCGCGGGGGATGCTGGTGAACATCGGCGGGATTCTGCTGGTCAACCTGATCCTGGGCCTCTCGCCGCAGATTGATAACTGGGGCCACCTGGGCGGGCTGATCGGCGGGCTGGCTTTTGCCTGGTCGGCGGGGCCGGTGTGGGAGACGACCTATCAGATGGACGGCTATCATCTCACCAACCGGCGGCGGGGGAGTCAGGCGCTGTGGGTGGGGTTGGGGGTGGCGCTGGTGTTTACCCTGCTGGTCATCCTGCGCGTGGGGTGGATGTAGGCCGTTGGGCAAGGGGGTATGCCTGCGAAACGCCTGCAGTCAGAATCGTCCTTGCATGCTTTCGGGGTCGCCGCGGCCCTGCTGGTCGGGCTGGGGTTACGGCTTTACCACCTGACTGCCCAACCCTTCTGGGTGGATGAGATTGGGGTGTGGTGGGCTTCGGTGCAGTCCACCCTGGGCGAAGCGCTGGGGGTAGCCAAAGGGCACGTGATGGCCATGCCCTTGCACTATGCCCAGGTCTGGCTGGCGGCGCGCCTGGGGTTGAGCGGCGAGGGCTTGCGCTTACCCGATGCGCTGTGGGGCACGGCCGGCCTCTATCTGGGCTACCGCCTGGCACGCCGTTACGCCGACCGGCGCACGGCCCTGCTGACCACCTGGTTATTGGCGCTCTCGCCCACCCTGATCATGTATTCTCAAGAGTTGCGCTTTTACGCCGCGCTGGTCTTCTTCTACCTGGCGGTGATTCTGGCCGGCCTCAATGCCTTATCAACCGGCCATGCCCGCGCCTGGCTTTTCCTTTACCTGGTCGGCGTCATCGGCTTGCTCTTTCATATTTACACCATCCTCGGGCTGGGGGTGGTGTGGGGTGAGGCGCTCCGCCGCCGCCTGTGGGCGCAGGATCGCCGCGCCTGGCGCTTTCTACTGCTCAATACCAGCGGGCTGAGTCTGGTCCTGGCTTTCAGCGCCGTGCGTTTTGGTTCTGTCCCTGGCGACCCCAGCCCACTCTTTCGCTTTCAGTCCCTGCCGGATTTTCTTCTGGGGGGAACCGGAATCCATCCCCTTTACCCTATACAAGGATGGGGATGGTTGTATTTCATCCTGTTCGGGTTCGCCGCGCTGGCCGGGCTGATCCTAGCCCTACGGCGGCGCGAGGGGGCACTGCTGAGTGCGTTAGGTATCAACCTGCTGGCAGTGGGGCTGATCGTGGCGATGAATGCCTACCGCCACTATTTTATCCACAGCCGCCAGATCCTCTTCCTCACCTTTTGGGCGGCCCTGCTGGCGGCGCGGGGGATCGCCGCCGTGCTCACCCGGGTGGAATGCCGGTGGCCGCGGGCCGGCCGGCTTACGGCGGTCGCCGTGCTGGTGGTGGGGCTGAGCGCCGCCCCGGCGCTCGTTCAATATCACGCCCTGCACAAAACCCCCGTGCACGTTCTGCGCCCGGTGCTGGCCGGTCTGTGGCAACCGGGTGAGGGCATTTGCGTCATCCCCGATTATGACGTGGGGGTCTTTTGGTATTACTGGCAGGACGACCTAGGCCGGGCGACCCGCCCCTGCACGATTTCAAGCGCCCTTCAGGACGAAACGGTGCGCTATGTGCTGGCCGATCCGGGGCTGAACCTGGGCGAATCTTTTCGGGTCTATCAGCCATCGCCCTGGAATACGCTCTACCCCAAAACCCTGTGGGTGCGGCACGTGCCCGGGGCAGGATATTGAAATCCCACGTTGGTCGTGCTACTATGAGGTTAAAACACCCTGGTTTCATCGTTTCCCCTTTAATCGGTTAACGGCATAACCAAGGCTTAGGGGTAACGCGGCACATGGCGGAACGCGGCGAATGTGATCGTCGCGTTTAAGAGGGTTCTTTTTCTGGGGAGGGAGCGATGAAAAAGCGCCATTTAACGACTCTGTGGGTCGTGCTCAGCCTGATTCTGCTCGCCGTGGGCTGTAACATCCCCAGCGAGTTTGAATTCGATATTGAGACGACCAACGAACTCGGGCCGGAGACCCTGGCGCGGATTGACGCCGTCAACCGCACCCTGGCCACCGGTATGGAGGTCGGCCCGGAGACGCGCCAGGTGATCCGTGAACTCAATGAGACCATCCGCCAGGGCATGAAAGCCGGCTTCGACGAGGCCACCCTGAAGCGGGTGGATGACCTATTGCGGGTGGTCGAAGACGGGTTGAAGATCGGGCTGGATGAGGATACCCTGGCCACGCTCAACGGCCTGGTGGAGGTGATTGACCGCCAGCCCGGCCAGTGGGAAAGCGCCGGCACCGAGATCATCCGCACCCTGGAGCGCTCCGGCGGGACGATGGCCGGGCGCATGGCCGATGAGATCAAGGGGGTGATGAACGAGGCGCGCCTCAACATGCAGCAGATGACCGCCATCGCCGGCACCGAATTCCGCTGTAACGTGGACTTCCTCGGCGCGAAGGCCGGCGCCACCTTGCACGAATTCATCGGGCACACCATTGTGGGCAAGTTGCGCAACATCCTGAGCGGCCGGCCCGCCACCGAACCCATCCCAACCCCCTGGGTATGCCAGGTGATTCCCGAGAGCGTGGAGGTGGTGCGGGTGGGGGAGCAACTGCTTTTCCCCGCCGGCCTGATCACGCTCACCGGCTATAACTACGTGGACGCCAATGCCCCGCGCGCCTACGTGGCAGATGAGACCGGCAACCCCATCCCCGGCCTGCAACTCTTCCCCTACCGCACCAGCCCCTATCAGATTCAACTCAACCTGCAAGGGCTGGATTTCAGCGCTGTGCCGCCGCGCTCGCGCATCGTCTTCGCTTGGCCCAATGTGCCCGAAACGACCGGTGTAGCGATCTTGATGCCGGTGGCTAACCCGCCGGTGGCCCGCTTCACCTTCTCCCCCCGCGGCGGCAGTGCCCCGCTCACGGTGCAGTTCACCGATACCTCGAGCGGCGATCCTGCCGAGTGGTCATGGGATTTCGGCGACGGCGCCACTTCGAACGAGCGCAATCCCACCCATACCTTCATGGAGGCGCGGCGCTACACGGTGCAGTTGACCGTGACCAATCCCCTGGGGTCGTCCACGGCTTCGGAGGTGTTGGTGGTGGGCGAGGCGCTGACGGCAGGCTTTACCTTCAGCCCGCGCCAGGGCGAGGCACCCCTGGTGGTGCAGTTTACCGACCGCTCCGGCGGCAACCCGACCGCCTGGGCGTGGAATTTCGGCGATGGGCAGACCTCCGACGAGCAGAACCCCAGCCACATCTACACCACCCCGCGCCCGGAGGGTTACAGCGTGACCCTGCGCGTGAGCAGTGCCGAGGATACCGCCACTTACACCGCTCCCGACCGCGTGATCGTGCTGGAGCGGGTGCAGGCCGATTTTACCGCCGCGCCCACCCGCGGGCAGCCGCCGCTCACGGTGGCTTTCCAGGATACCTCGCGCGGCAGCCACATCGTCGCCTGGCAGTGGGATTTCGGGGATGGCACCACCTCAACCGAGCGCAACCCGGTGCACACCTACACCACGTCTAACCTCTACGACGTTCGCCTGACCGTGACCACGGCGGAGGGACGCTCGGATACGGTGAGCAAGCCCGGCTTTATCAACGCCTTTAAACTGCTGAGCGGCTGGCGGCCCGGCCTGATCCCCCTCGACCCGCTGTTTGCCATCCTGAACAACGTGGAGGCGCACTTTGCGCAATTCCCCCTGCGCGGGGGGCAGGTGCTGGATACCGGTTGGTCGGCGGATCAGTTCGTCTGCGGCGTGGTGGGCATGCTGGCTTCGAATGGAGATATCTACGAGGACGGTCACGGCGACATCCTCAAAGCCTACCTTTCTCCCCAATACAGCCCGGCGCACGGTAAATCCACCTGGTGGCTGACGGCCGATTTTCGTACCCACAGCGATAAGGCGGAAGAGACGTGGGTGATCACACTGCTGTGCCTGGATCGCAAGGGGGAGGGCGGGGTCTTCGATTACATTGAAAAGAGGGATCTACCGAGCGGGGACGATGAGGTCAAAGCGGTTTACGACACCGGGTTGCACAAAGAAGAATACATCTTCTGTGGCGTGGTGGGGCAGGCGGCGAAGTGGGGGGACATTAATGAAAACGGCGTCCATGCGGTGGTGTGGCAGGCTTATACGGCGTTGAGTGGGGATTACTGGATGCTTTACCTGGATTTTGTCACCCACAACCGCCCGGAAGAGACCTGGAACGCCAACCTGCTGTGCATCCACCGCGGCAGTTACCTGGCGACCGAAAAACCCACCTTCCTCTTCCGCCACTATCCTGAATTCCTGCGTCAGAACGGCCTCTATCTCACCGACATTCCCACCCGGGATTATGCCTGCGGGGTGGTGGGCGTGGATGCGCGGCTCGGCGACCTGCTTGAAGTCGGCACACAGCGCATCCTGCTGGAGGCAGAGATGGTGCCGCAGGGCGCGGTCTGGGGCATCCTTACCGATATCGCCACCCACGGCGACCGCGAAGAGACCTGGTCGGTGGATGTGCTATGCGTCAATCGCGCGGTGGTCAAAACACTCCCCCCGGGGTGGTAGCCTGCCCTGGCCGGCCCGCGCCGGTGCAACCTTTGCGCCGTCCCTACATCTAAAGAGCAGAGTTAATCATTCGTTGCATCAGGGAGAATGTAATGGGACAGCGTAAAGGAACGTCAAAATCCGCTCGCGTGACGCGGGCCGGCCTGCCCCTGTGGGTGTGGATCGTCGTGATCGGGGTGATCGCGGTGAGCGCAATTGCATTGCCCAACCTACTGCGCGCCCAGCCGACCGAGGCGCTTCCCGCGGAGGTGGATGTGGCCCAGGCGGCGGCACTGCGCGAGCAGGGCGCGCTGGTGTTGGACGTGCGCGAGCCGGAGGAATGGGCGCAGGTGCACATCCCCGGCGCCACGTTGATCCCGTTGGGGCAACTGGCGGCGCGGGTGGATGAGGTGCCGCGCGACCGCCCGGTGCTGGTGTACTGCCGTTCGGGCAACCGCAGTCAGGAAGGGCGGGACATCCTGCTGCGGGCCGGCTTTACCCGGGTAACCAGCCTGCGCGGTGGGATCAAAGCCTGGGCGGCGGCGGGCCTGCCCACGGTCAGCGGGCCGTAGGGGAGCAGAGTCTACCCCCTGCCCGTCGTCTGCCGCAGCAATGCCTGTAGTAGTCCGAGGATGTTGTCCCGTTTGGGGTTAAAGCCCTGGCTTTGATTTACAAAGCCCCCTGAAGGGGGCTGGGGGTTATCGGCTGGATGACGAAAATGTCCCGCCACGGGCGTCAGGTCGTAGGGCTTTGTGGCGCAGTGCAGGAATTTACCCCCGCGTAGGGGCAGGGAATACGCGCCCGGGCAAAAAAATGAAGGTTGCACAGTCTCACGCAACCCTGATTTTTAAAAGGTGAGGGCGTCCCGGCGGGATGCCCCAAGGTGTTTCAAGGGTTGGGCGCATGTACCACCAAGTCTTCGGCCACAGGTTCAAAAAAGGGGGCGCTGGGTCGGCGCCCCCTGGTCACTCTCAGGTGGTCAGTCCGGCCTCGCGACCGAACTGCCACTATCTGCGGGGTTATTTGCATTGTAACAAAAAGCGGCTTCCTGCGACCTTACAACCTTGTCAGGTGCGGCCTGGGCCGGCCTTACAAATCTGTTAGGTGCAGGCCGCGCGCGGGGGTCCAGGCCAGGTGGGTCAGGCGCAGGGGCTGGGGCGGCCAATCCCCGCCCAGGCGTGCCCACTCC
>CAYRUO010000026.1:0-15050 GCA_964427505.1 uncultured Thermanaerothrix sp. | reverse complement strand
GACGCGCAAGAGCAGGTCAATCAGTTCATCCGCGCCGGCGCCGGCCAGGATGTGCGTCATGGGCACGCCGAGGACGTTGGCCAGGGCGGCGCGCAAGGCCCGGCTCTCGGGGTCGGGGTAGATGTGCGCCCATTCCAGGCGCGCCAGGGCTTCCAATGCCCGCGGCGCCGGGCCGTAGGGGTTCTCGTTGGCATCCAGTTTGATGATCTCGTGCGGCGCCCGCCCGTAGCGCGCCGAGAGCACCTCAAACGGCTCAATCGGGGTATAGGGGGGCAGGTTATCCAGGTGCGGTGCCGTTTGCATCACGACCTCCCGGGCAGAATTTCGGGGAGTGGGGGCGGCGTTTCGCCCTCTAATGCGCGCAGCATGGCCATGTAGCGCGGCGGCTCTTCATCGAAGATATACGTCACCGGGGTTACCACCACGCCACTGCCGCCGATGGCGCGCAGTTGGTTGACGGCCTGGAAGATCTCATCCTTGCGCACCACCACGTGCACGGCGTACCAATCGCCGTTGCCGCCGGGGGTGATGACCGGGGAGAGGGTAGGGCCTTGCAAGCCGCGGATGGTGCAGTGATCGAAGATGCGCTGGGCCACCTCATGGGGCGATTTGCCGCGCATGTTGGCAAAGACGGAGTAGTTATCGCTGGCACGTAGGTGCGCCTCGATGAATTCGAGCAGGTGGCGCGCCAAACCACGCGCGGCGGGGTCGCGCTTGAGCGTGGCAAAGTTGGCGATGAGGACGGCCTGCGAATCAAGGATGCGCCCGGCCTCCAGCGGGCGCAGGCGGTTATCGCGCAGGGTTTGGCCCGAGGCCACCAGGTCGCTGATCAGGTCGGCATAGCCGATGGCGGGGGCGGTTTCAAGCGTGCCTTCCGCCGAGATGAGGGCGTGCGGGATGCCGTGCCGGTCTAAGAAAGCGCCGCTCAGGCGCGGGAACTTGGTTGCCACGCGCAGGGGGCGGCCCAGGGCGGCGGCTTTGCGCGCCAGGTCGTCCAGCGTCCAGACGTCCTCCCAGGCCTCAGGGATGGCGAGGTAGAGGCTGCAACCGCCGAAGCGCAGGGCATTGTGCAGGATCAGCAGGGGCGTGGGTAGGGGCGTCTTTTCCAGCACCATATCCAACCCGGTGATGCCGAAATCCACACTGCCATCGGCCACGCTGGCGACGATGTCGCCGGGGCGCTGGAAGAGGACTTTAAGGTCGGGCAGGGCGGGGAGCAGGGCTTCATACTGGCGTGGGTTGGGTTTATAGACCGGCAGGCCGCAGGCGGCGAGGAAAGCCAGGGCGTCGTCGGCCAGACGGCCCTTGGAAGGGAGGGAAATGCGGAAGGAAGCCATACGCGAGCACTCCGTAAGGAAATAGAAAACTCCCTCCGCCGATCGGCGGAGGGAGGGGGTGACGGGGAGGGGATAGGTGGAACGGACCTCGCTGCCGATCAGGCGGAGGGGGGTGCGTGAAAATGATGATGGAAGCGGGCCGTTCGTGGGATCATGATTGGCCCTAGTTTACGTAATTGAGGCGGAATTGTCAAGGTTTTGTGTAGCGAATACAAAGGAAAAGGTTGACATCTTATGGGTCGAATGATAAACTGAAAGTGCTTTCATAATGGGGTAGGAATGATATATCTATGAAAAAGAAAAGATGCACCATTTACGATGTGGCAAAACATGCCGGCGTCAGCATTACGACCGTCTCGCGGGTGCTGAACGACCCGCGCAAAGTCAACCCAGCCACCAGGAAACGCGTCTTAAATTCCATTGATGCCCTGGGGTTTGTGCCGGCGGCGGAAGCACGCGCCAGGACGAAAAAAGGGCGCATCGGGGTGATCACCCCGTTCTTTACCGCGCCGTCCTTTATCCAACGCATCCGCGGCATTGCCAGCGCTCTCCCTCCCAACAAATTTGAACTCATTATCTATACCGTGGATTCCACCGAGACGCTTCGGCAGTACCTCTCGACGCTACCCCTAACCGGTAACCTGGATGGATTGATCATCATCTCGCTCCCAATCCAGGACGCCGAAGCACGCTGGTTGATCAAACACAATCTGCCCACCGTGCTGATCGAATACCCTCACCCTGCCTTGAGTTGCGTGGAGATTGACGACGTGGAAGGCGGGCGGATGGCCGCCGAGTACCTGATCAAGAAAGGGCATCGGCGCATTGCGTTCTTAGGGGATACCGACCTGCCGGAATACGCCATCCATCCGGTCAGTTTAAGACTCACCGGCTTTCGCCAGACGTTGAAAGAACACCACATCGAATTACCCGACGAATTCGTGCGCCTCGCGCCCTATACCCAAGAGCAAACCCGTCAGGTGGCCATTGAACTGCTCAGCCTCCCCCATCCTCCCACCGCCATCTTTGCCGCCACCGATTTTCAAGCCCTAGGGGTGTTGAAGGTGGCACGCCAATTGAATGTCGCCGTTCCAGAACAACTGGCCATCATCGGATTTGATGATCTGGATATGGCCGAGTATGCCGATTTGACCACCATCAGCCAACACCTGGACGAATCGGGGCGGCTGGCGGTGGAGATTCTCATCGCCCAGATCGAATCCCCCTCCCAAATTCCCCGGCATGTGAAACTTCCCCTCAACCTCATCGAGCGAAAAACCGCGTGAACGCGCGAATCACAAAGGAGCGACCATGACCGTGCGCAATAAAGTCCAACTCATCACCTACCCCGATTCGTTAGGGGGGAATCTGCCCCTTTTAGGCCATGTCCTCGACCGCTATTTTCCGGATCTCTTTGAAGGGGGGATTCACATCTTGCCTCCCTACCCTTCATCCGGCGATCGCGGCTTTGCACCCATCAATCAAATGGAGATTGACCCGCGCTTCGGCACCTGGGAGGACATTCGGCGCCTCGGAACCAGATATCCGATCCTCTTGGATTTGATCGTCAATCACATCTCTGCCCGCTCACCTCAGTTTCGCGACTTTTTACAAAACGGCGCCAATTCCCCCTATGCCGATATGTTCCTTCCGATCGAAAAGTTCTGGCCCGATAAAAACCCGCCCCGCGAGGACATTGAAAAGATTTTTCTGCGCCGCCCCACCCCGTTTTCCGATTATGTGATCGAGGGAACGCAAGAGGTCAGAACCCTGTGGACGACGTTTGGAAAAACCACGCCTTCTGAGCAGGTGGATCTTGACATTCATTCCCCGGCGGCGCGGAATTACCTGAAAGAATGCTTCGTCAACTTTAGCCGAAATAACGTCAAGATTGTGCGCCTGGACGCCATCGGGTATGTGGTGAAAAAGATCGGCACATCGTGTTTCTTTGTAGAACCGGATATCTATGAGTTTCTGGAATGGCTCAAGAGCATCGCCGAGCCCCTGGAGATTGACCTGCTGCCCGAACTCCATGCGGATTTTTCCACCCAGTTGAAATTATCCCAACGGGGCTATTGGATCTATGATTTCATCCTGCCTTACATGATCCTGGAAGCCCTGCTCTTTAAGAACACACAGTGGCTCAAGGCGTATCTGGCGGTTCGCCCGCCCCGCCAGTTCACCATGCTCGACTGTCATGACGGCATCCCCGTCAAGCCCGATCTCGACGGCCTGCTGGACGTGGAGAGGGCGCAGAGGGTCGTTCAGACGTGCCTGGAACGGGGTGCCAACCTGAGCCGTATCTTCTCGCCCAAATACAAAGATCAAGGTGGCTTCGATGTCCATCAGATCCGCGGCACCTATTACTCCATGTTAGGCTGTGATGATCAAGCCTATCTGATCGCGCGGGCGATTCAACTCTTTGTTCCGGGCATCCCTCAGGTCTATTACGTGGGTCTGCTGGCCGGCGAAAATGATCGGCTCGAGGGTGACCACGTGGATGGGCGCGAGATTAATCGCCATAACTATTCCATTCCGGAAATTGAGCAAGCCCTCGAACGCCCGGTGGTGAAAAACCTGGTGACGTTGATCCGCTTCAGAAATTCCTACCCGGCTTTCGAGGGAAGTTTTACGCTCAACGCTTGCTCAGACCACGAAGTCGCCCTGCGCTGGGATAAACAGGAAGCGTACGCCAGCCTGCACGCCGATCTGCAGGCCAATACGCTGGAGATTCGATATTACGACCCGGTTTCAAAGACCGAAAAGCGCCTCGCCCTGGCGTGAAAAAAGGCGATTGCGGAGAGATGGCGAAACGGGATGACTCGAATGGTCATCCCGTTTCTTCATCTGCACCGAGAGGGGCGCGAGCCTTTATTCAACCGTAACGACGTGATAATCCTTGGTGATCACGATATCCGCGAGTTGTTTGTGGCCGGCGATGATCTTATGCTCCAGGCGCAGCACCTGCTCGATGAACGGATCGCCCACCTCTTTTCCGCGGTTCCTTTTTTGGCGATGTTCAAGGGTATCTAACCAGTTTCTGGCAATAAAAATGCGCGTGTCCACGTGTTTGAGAAGCGAGGTATAGGTGCCCTCGACAATCACAACTTTGACCCCTTCCAGGTTGACCGTTTCCTCTTCAATGGTGTTCGCATCGTAATCCACCAGGGGCTTGACAATCGCGCCCTTTCCGCGGATGGCATCCAGGATGTTCTGTTCCAGTACATCGAGTTTGACCTCGACATGAGGTCCAAGCCAGTCCGGATCGGCGCGCCGTTTTTGATCGTTCGACTTGGGCGGAAGCACAAAGTAGTCATCCTGACCCAGGACGACGGCTTTAATACCGCGCTGATCCAATTCATCCGCTACCGCATGCGCGGTTTCCGACTTGCCGCTCCCCGACTCGCCTGCAATCGTGATGATATATCTGCGTTCGGTGCGTTCGATTTTAGGCATAAGATGAGCCACAATCTCAGCGGCGGCCTGCCGATGATAATCCATGATGACCAGTTTATCGCCTTTCATCATCTGACCTCAATGGTTGAGTGTGCGTAACGATTCACGCGATCCAAATTCAAAAAAGCATCCCCTCACAACCCCAGCATGAATTGGAAAATTTGATCGTTGAGGCCCGGCAGCGGTTCGTGGGCAAAATCGGGATAGACGACCATGGTTTTGGGCGCGACAATTTTGTTGTAAACGGCAAATTGGGTTGAGGGTGGGCAAATCGTATCCATGAGCCCAATCCCCCACAGCACGTCGGCCCGGATTCGCGGCGCCAGGAATTGAATATCAATGTAGCCCAGTTTCTCAAACACGGCGTCTTCGAGCGCGTGGGTGGGATCGGAATGGCGGAAGAAGTCCTGAATCTCTTTATAGGCGTCTCTGGCCAAGTCTATTTCCCACACCCGCTTGTAGTCGCTCAGAAATGGATAGACCGGCGCAATGCGCTTGATCCGGGGTTCCAGGGCGGCACAGGCTACGGTTAAAGCCCCGCCCTGGCTCCAGCCGGTTGCGCCCACCCGGTTCGCATCCACATCCGGCATGTCCATCACAATGCGCGCCAATTCCACCGTATCCAGGAAGATGTTGCGGAAGAGCAGTTTTTCGGGTGCGCCCTTCAGCGCATCCGCCAGGCCGCGGATGATATGACCGTATAACGTGTTGCCGGTGACGCCCCCCGTATCTTCGGATAACCCGGCCTGGCCGCGGCAGTCCAACGCCGCCACGGTGAACCCGGCGGCAACATAGCCGAGTTTATCGCTCCAGTCGCCGGAATGGCCGGTATAGCCGTGGAACATCAGAACCGCGGGATGGGGCGAGCGCGCCTGGGCCGGGCGTAATACCTTGGCATGAATCCGTGCGCCCCCCACGCCGGTGAAATACAAATGGAAACATTCCACGTTGGGCGCCTGAAATTCCGCCGGGATCAGTTCGACCTTGGGATCAATCGAACTCAGTTCCGCCAGGCTGTTCTCCCAAAAGGCGTCAAAATCGGATGGGCGGGGATTAATGCCCTGGTAGGCCTTCAGTTGTTCAAGCGGTAAATCAAACGTCAAAGGCATCGTACAACTCCCATGCGAAAAGATAGCCGTTTCAGAGATTAAGGCTCTCTGCTTAGCCCTTTACGGCGCCCTGGATCAGCGCCTCAATAATGTGGCGTTGGAAGATCACGAAGATAATGAGCGTGGGCAGTAGGACGAGGATGGTGCCAGCGCACAGCAGAGGAATATCGGTGGCGTAGTGGCCTTGAAACGCCCCCAACGCGCCTGCCATCGTTCGTTGGCTGGGATCCTCGACCAATACCAAGGCAAGCAAGAACTGATTCCAGGTCCAGACCGAGAGCAGGGTCCCCAGCGATGTGATCGGGGCCCGCGCCAGGGGGAGATGGATATTCCAGAATAAGTCCCACGTGGTCGCCCCATCCACCAGAGCCGCCTCCGAGATTTCCGAGGGCATATTGACGAAATGCGCCCGCATCCAAAACACGGCAAACGGCATGTACAAACCGATCAGCGGGAGCACGATGGCCAAGCGGGTGTTGTAGATTCCCAGTGCGCGCTCAAGGTGGTAAATGGGCACGATAATGCCGCCCAAGGGGAGCGTCAAGCCAAACACGAATAAGAGCAGTAGAAAGCGTGACCCCGGGATCTTGAGCAGCCCAATCGCAAACCCTGCCATGGTCGAAATGACCAGCGAGATCGGCACCACGGCTAACACAATGAAGGTACTTGAAACCAGCAGTTTGGTCATGTTGGCGACCTTGAAGGCCTCGATGAAGTTACCCCACTGCGGTTCCTTAGGCCATTCCAGCCCATTGGGCATGGTGTGGGATGGGTGGAGCGCTGTGGTGAAGATGCTAACAAACGGCAGGATCGTAAAGGCCATCAGCGCAATCAGAAATAATCGTCCGGTCCAAAGTTCTACACGTCCGAGTCTCATTAGGCAGTCTCCCGAGTCAAGCGCTGAATGGGTAGGATGACGATGAACACCAGGAGCATCAGCATAACCGCGAGAGCGGACGCCAAACCGATACGTTGCTCGGTGAAGGCCAGGATGTAAATTTGAATCCCGGGGACGGCGGTTGAGTTGCCGGGGCCGCCGCCCGTCGCCACGTACACGATATCAAATGCCGCCAGGGCATTGATCACCGTAACGGTGAGGCAGACCCCGATCTCTTGCTTGAGCAGGGGCACGGTGACGTGGATGAATTCCTGGAACCAACTGGCGCCGTCAATGCGGGCGGCTTCATAGAGGGCCGGGTCAATCTTGGAAATGCCGGTCAAGAGGAGAACGGTACAAAAGCCAAGCAACACCCAAACGCCGATCATGCCGACGGCCGGGAGTGCCCAATCGAAATCCCCCAGCCAGGCGCGGGTGATGGCCCCTAGACCGATGGAGCGCAGGATTTGATTCACCAGCCCGGGCAGCGCCAGCAGCCACCCCCAAATAATCCCCGCCGCCACCAGCGGGATAACCTGGGGGAGAAAGACCACGGTGCGCACCAACGCCCCAAAACGCCCCGGTGCCACGCGATGGATCACGCTGGCCACCACCAGACCCAGCCCGACCGGTATCAGGCTGAACCATAAGACGAGGCGGAAGGCGTTATAGATGGTGCCTAATAAATCGGGGACTTTGAAAACGGTGACGTAGTTCCTCAAGCCCACCCAGGTCATGGGGCCAATGCCATCCCACTTGAAAAACGAGTAATAGATGCTCAGCAGGAGGGGGATGAGCACAAAGGCCGCATACATGCCCAGAGCGGGCAAGGTGAACAACCAGCCAATGATGGAGGCTCGGCGGAGCCTCCCTCCGAGGAGGCCCCGCCGAGATACTGCTGTTGCGGTCAAGATGTTATCGTTGCCTAAAGTCATTGTTCGATCAGGGTTGCAAGATGTCTCGGTAACGGCGCTACTGCTCCGCCAGTTCGCGCTCATATTCCGCCTGAACGGCCTTCAAGAGGCCCGCGGCATCCTGCTTGCCGGCTACCATCTTCTGCAGTTCAGGCGTCCAGCCCTGCGCAAAGATCGAACTGGTGGCATTGGCGATGAAGTCCATAGCCGTACCGGCTTTACCGACGATGGCCCCTGCGGCCAGGGTTTGATTCGTGATAGAGCCCTCAGGTACCGGCGGTAACGGGAGATCGGCCGGGCCACCGGGGTTGGAACCGCCGTATTGGACGTTGATCGCGCGGGCTTTCTCATTCGTTGCGACCCAATTCAGGAAGAACGCGGCGCAATCGGCGTTCTTCGCCTTGGCGGCGATACCAAAGGTAAGCGGCGCCGACATCGCGGCCGGAGGCTTGCCCTCTTCTGCCGGTGGCATCAGGAAGAAACCGACGTTGCCGGGCATATCCTTATCATACCGCCAGTTCTCCCAGTCGCCGTTGAAGAGGAAGACCCCTTCGCCCTTGGTGAAGCGCACGTTGGCATCGGTGTATTCAATCGCGTTGACATCGGGCGGGAAGTAGCCGTTCTTGATCCATTGTTCAAGGTGCTGAGCCGCGACCAGATTCGACGGGGTATCAATTGTAGCACCGGGTTTCTGGAAAATCCAATCATTGATCGGCTCAACCGGTCCGACCGAGGCCATCAGCGCCTGCAGCGGGAACGCCAGACCCATGCCGCTCTTTGCACTACCCCAGGCCATGATGGGGAGAAGGCCTGCCGCCTTGGCCTTGGCCAGATAATCTTCAAACTCCGCCAGCGTCTTCGGGGGCTCGGTCATACCGATCTGGGCGGCCAGGGTCTTGTTGTAGAAGATGCCGGTGAGGCTGTAGTTGAGGCCCATGGCGTACAGCGTACCGGAGCCGCGCGTACCATCGGGAGCAACGCGGTTTTGATTGAGTTGAGGCACCGGCCACTTATCCCATCCGAACGCCGCGGCGTAACCGTCCAGGTCCTTGAGCAAGCCCTGCTTGGCAAAGGACACCATGGTTGGCAAACGGATCAGGTCGGGAGGATTGTCGCCCGAGAGCAGGCGCGGGGTTGAGTTGATGAGGTTGGTGAACTGATCCTGCTTGATATCCCAGGTAACGTTGGGATACTGCTTGGAAAACTCCTCGGCGAGTTTGAAGGGGAGGTCAAAACCCGTTTCGAAGTACGCATTGAGGACGACAGGCTCCGTTCCGCAGTTTGGCACGGCGGGAGCTTGGGGCTCCGTCGGGGCCGTGGTGGGCACGGGCGCGCTCGTTTCCTCAACCGGCGCCTTCGTTTCGACCGGCGGCTGAGTAGCCGTGGGGGCAGCGGTTGTGGCCGGTGCGCCGCATGCGGCGAGGAGCATGGAGAGCACGACCAACAGCCCCAAAAGCGAGAAATAACGACGCGTCTTACTCATGGTTTCTTCTCCTTCCTTTTTGTGGAGTGTGAGAGGTGAAAGTGGGGGGATAGGTGGACCGGATTGGGCGACGATGACCGCCTCCTAGGTTGGGAATGGGTTTGAAACGCGTGTCATGAAAGCGGTTTCATTATCATTATACAGGGTTTTAGGCAGATGTCAATATGAAACCTCTGACTTGCCTCAAATGCAAGACGCTTATCTCCTTGAAGGAATAGCCCTTTTGAGATCTATGGGCTATTCCGAACCACTCACAAATTTGTGTCTATCAAATTGAGGTGAGCCACTCTAAGGCCCGATGAATATAGTGATCCCAAAAATCCCAAGTGTGCCCCCCTGGCCCCTCTTCATAAGTCAGGGCAACACCATTTGATATTGCGAAATCTCTGAATCTTTTGTTCATTTCAAAAAGATTATCATCCCAACCACATGCAATATAGAGCCCGGGAATGGATTTGTCCTCTTGTTTCAGCCTCAGCAACTGGGCAAAAAGATCATTATGACTCCCCTCAAGAGAATTAATGCCTCCAAAATACTCATCGGGGTTAAAAATCGGATGGATCGGGTTTTTCATAACCGCTAAAATATCCAGAACCCCTGAAAGACTCACCGCCGCCGCATAGTGTTCTGGTTTATTCAAGGCCAATTTCAAAGCCCCATATCCTCCCATCGAAAGGCCGGCGACAAAATTATCTTCCCGGTTTTCCGAGAGCGGAAATACTGCTCTCACATACCTGGGAAGTTCTTCACTCACAAAAGTCCAATAGGCGGGACCGTGCTTCAAATTCGCATAAAAACTATTACCGACATTCGGCGCAACAATTGCTAATCCATAACGGTTTGCATAATCCATCACTCGGGTAAACCAAAACCAGCTATTCGCATCCGCAAATGCACCATGAAAGAGGTATAGAGTCTTAAACCTCTTCTCTATCCGATAAATTTCATCGAAGGACATCTCCGGTGATAGGGGATCAAAAGAAGGAAACGGGAGTGTAACGGTAACGGTGACGGATGTTAGCAGAGCCTTTGACTGAAAATGACACTGAAAATAAGACATTCATACCTCCTGGTGTTTATTGCCGCGGTGTTTTTCAAAAAGCCATCTAGCGATAGACAAAGGGATCTCCTGCCTCAACAAACTCTATTGGGATCGCGGGGAATCTCTCTTTTAACCAATCCACCAGGTATTTCATCCCTATTTCTTCGGTGCGATTGTGCCCCAAAATGATTAGCGACTTATTCATCCCTAATTGATAAGCGTCGCGCACGTAGGCAGGTAGGGTCCACTCTAGAATCTCGCCGCACACAAGCGCATCGAGATTGGCCCTATGCATCAACTCCATGGGCATTTCTTCTCTACCCAACCCCAGGCTACCGCCGCCGACCAATATACCAATTCGTTCAACGTTCCCATCCATTGCCCCCACAATCCGAGAAATGCTCACTTGTAATTTCGCTTTCAGGAAATCAGCCAGTTCCCCGACCGGGGTTTTCGGAATGGTAAAACAGTGTTTTTCGCGGGGGTCACGATATATTTGCCAGCCCAATTCTCTGACCAAACCTTCATAGACCAGGTCTGGTTCAGTTAAGTGCATATGATCGTGGAATCGCCATATATTGATCCGATGGTTTTGAATAAGGTTGACTTTCTCTAGGTAAACAGGGTCATCTCTTAACCAATCGGTTTTGTCCCACCCCGTGAAATATGTTGGTTCATGGGTGATGATCAGATTGGCCCCTTTTTCGACAGTCTTCCGAATCACATCAACGGTTGCCATGAAAGTGGTCACGATCCCCGTCACCTCGCATTGCCAATCCCCCGCTATCAACAAGTCGCACGTCCTATCAAGAGGGGGCACCCGGCAACTGTTGACAATCGTTTCAACAATCTCTTTGACAATCATAATTAACCCTCAACGTTTGGATTAGCCCTTTACCGCTCCCATGACAATACCCCGGATGAAGTATTTCTGCAGAAGCGGGAATACGATCAAAATAGGCAGGATACCAATGACAGCAAGAGCCATGCGGATAGACTCCCCCGGTAGACTTATCACCATGTTACCTACCACTGAAGATGCAGCGCCAGATCTCAAGAAAGCAATGTTGTTGAGGATCTTAATCAACAGTTGTTGTATACCATACAAAGAAGGATCACTGATGTAATAAAGCCCATTGATCCAGTCGTTCCAATAGGCTAATCCGGTAAACATACCCACGGTTGCAAGCACCGGGACGGATAATGACACCATAATTTTCGAGAAAATAGTCCATTCATTAGCGCCATCAATTTGCGCTGCTTCAATTAAGTCCCTTGGTATGTTTCTTTCAAAATAATTCTTCACCAGTAGCACGTTGAAACCGTTCATCAGATAGGTTGGAATTATTAAGGCCCAAATCGTGTTTTTCAGCGCAAACACCTTGGTCCACATGATGTAAGAAGGAACAACGCCACCATTAAAGAGCAAAGAAAAGAACACCAAGAAAGTGAACAAGCCGCGGAACTTAAAATCTTTTCGCGAAAGCGGATAAGCCAGCATTGGGGTAATGATTAGGCTAACGGTTGTCCCGACAACCGTAACAAACAGCGACACGCCGTAAGCGCGAAGAATCACCTTACCCTGCGCCAACATATACATATAGGCGTCAAGGCTAAGGGACTTGGGAACAAACGAGTATCCTCTACTGATCAGCGACTCTGTAGATGATATGGAGCAGATTGCAATCAATATGAATGGAGCAAACGCAAACAGAGCAAATAAACCCACAATAAAAACCGAGGCTTTAGCAAATATTTTCTCATCTTTTGCGAGTAAGCGGTTCATTCGTTCGTCACCTCAGAATAATGCATTTTCAGGATTAATCTTCTTGATCAATAGGTTTGCGCCTAGCACCATCACAAAACCAACGATAGACTGATAGACCCCCGCCGCTGCAGCCATGTTGACATTATTGAATTGCATCAGAGCCCTAAACACATACGTATCAATGGTTTGCGTGGTAGGATAGAGCGCTCCAGAATTCAATGTAACCTGGTAAAACAAACCAAAATCCGAATACATCATCCGCCCAACTGAAAACAGGAAGAGGATTATGATGGTGGGCTTGAGTAACGGCAAGGTAATGTAGCGGATTTGATCCCACTTACTCGCCCCATCAATTCTTGCGGCTTCGTAAATGGAACGATCAATCCCGGCAATACTGGAGAGATAGATCACCGATGTATAACCCGTGGTTTTCCATAGAAACACGATCAGCAATATGAAAGGCCAATAACCGGGAGCGGTGTAGAAGTTAATGTCTCGCAGTCCTAACATCGGTAAAATGGTTCGAGGAAGAAGTCCGGTATCGGCGTTTAGGAAAGCGAACACGACGTAGGACACCACAACCCACGAGATCAAGTTGGGTAATAGATACATTCCCTGGAAATACTTCGCAAAGAAGCGGTCTGCGATCTCGTTCATCATGATGGCTAAGAGGATCGCGAAGACCGTACCGAAGATGATGAAGGCCAAATTGTACAAAAGTGTATTCCGGGTCATCACCCAAGCATCGGGTGTTGAAAATAGAAACTTAAAGTTGCTCAAGCCTACCCAGTCACTACCCAAAATTCCCTTCGCATAATCCAGTTTCTTGAACGCGATGATTATGCCCAACATCGGAATGTAGTTGTTGATAATCAGATACACTAAACCGGGTAAGGCAAGCAGAAGCAAAGGTAAGTTGTGACGCATTGAGTTCGAGAGGGAATGTTTCCGTCGCATAGGATTCACCATACAAAGGGAATACGGGGATGAAGCTGATCTCTTCCAGCTTCATCCCCAATAATGGTTAGGGTTACGAACGGGCTATTTCTGTGTGCTCAACCATTGGTCGAGCTGTTGTTGCTTTGCCGCTACGATTTTATCAATGCCCGCGGATTTCAATTTTGCAAGGAAATTTGGAATCTCGGCTGGATCCATACTGCCGGTGGTTAAGCCAGGCACATATTGGCCAATCACATTAACCACGGCCGAATACTCATTGACCACTGAACTGCCGTCAAAAGTAAACCCCATCGCAGGCGACATGGCGGAATGCTTGTTTTCGTATTCCATCAATTGCAGGTCAGCCATGTCTGTGCCTTCCATTTGGTATTGGATGAACTGATTGCCGACGATGCCGCAACTCAACTGGGCGGTGTATGGCACTGTGCTGGCATCTTTACCCTCAGGATACTTGACGTGATCGGGGTCCACTTTGACATAATCGCGGCCCTCGATTCCGTAGATGACCAGGTTGATAACGTCCTTGTCCGTGAACAGCAGGTTGATAAACTTCAGCGCCACATCTGGGTGCTTGCTAATCGTGGAAACCCCCCAGGTCAGGGCGTTAACACTGGTCGAACTCAGGTACGGCTGTGCCAGACGCACCATCCGAATGGGCTGTCCAGTCTGAGCCGAGATTTGTGTGTAGGCTTGCGTGCCAGCATAACCGGCTATGTAGGAAAAGGCTTTACCAGCGCTCATGAACTCCAGGACGTTGCTAGTTGTTGTTGCGGCATCTTTCAGAACATAGCCCTTCTCATACCATTCTCGGGCTAGAGCCACAATTTCCTTGAAAGCCTCGGTCTCATAGAAATTAACCACACGTAGATCATCGCCCACAAGCACCGCAACCGGTCTTAGATAGTCATCCCCCAGGAAGTCCACCTTATATTGGGTTGACATCAAGGTGGTAACCAAGCCAATATTCCCGGTTTGTACCGGTACCAGTGGGATCATATCAGGATACTTGGCTTTTACCTTAGCAAATACATCGGTCAAGTCATATACCGATTTGATTGAGGCAGGATCTACACCAATTTCCTCCATGATATCTGCGCGGTAGACCAGGTTTGGCGCCAGCGCCACGCCTTTATAGGCGGGTATTCCGTAAAGTTTTCCGTTCAGCATGGCGGTTTTGAGGAATGCATCTCCAACCACCGCTTTAGCTTCCGGAGCATATTGATCAATCATTGAAGAAATGTCAACAAATTCATTGTTAGCCACACGCTGCGGCAAATCACCTAGAGTGTGATAAACATCCAAGCCTTCGCCACTTTGCATCAACAAGGTAACTTGTTGCCAATAATCTGTAATTGAGAAGGGGTGCAACTTAACCTTGGCATTAATTTTGGGCACAGTGATGACATTAATGGCCTCTTCCACCGAGGCTAGGGCATCTGATTCGGGAATTTTGTTAAACGTGAGAAACGCGACATGGATCTCGACGGGGGCTTCAGTGGTTGAACTCGTGGCAGCGGGCTTCTGGCTCGGGGCGCAGGCTGAAAACAACAGAGAAACGATGACCAGTAGCCCTAAAAGTGAGAACCAGCCATTTTTTCGGTTCATTGCCATTTCTCCTTTACTGAACTTGATGTTGGGGGAACACATGTACTGGATACGAACAGGAAATAGGGGATACGCCTGATTCGCACCTCCATTGTGGAATTTATATCATGAAAGCAGTTTCAATCTCATTATATAAAAACACAAACGCAAATGTCAATATAAAACCAATAACAAGTCTCCCGATAGAGATCTATTGTGTTCACGCAGCCCCCTGGCTATCAGAACCCAGATTACTCTTTTCGCTTTGCCCCATCCCAAGTCATCACTTGACGCAAGATCTAAATTCGATTATCCTCTAACCCGTTAGACCATGATCTAATTATCACGAGGCTCGATGACCACCCTGCTCTGGGAAAGCGGCAGCGCTTACGATTTCTTCATCGCGCTCTACGTCCTGCACCACCCCGGCGATTTCGGCCTGCGCCCCACCTGGGCCGCCGGGATGCGCTCGCGCCTGCCCACCGCCCAGCGCGCCGACCTGGAACGCGCTCAGGCCTTC
>CAYRUO010000025.1:0-15405 GCA_964427505.1 uncultured Thermanaerothrix sp. | reverse complement strand
TGCTGGGCGTAACCGCTGGCGCCGCTGCGTTCCATCGCTTGCAGTGAGGGTAGGACGAGGGAGGGGCCAAAGCGTCGCGCCAGCCAGAGCAAGATGCGCGTGCGCAGCGGTGGATGGAACTCGGGCACCTGGCCGCCGGCAGCGCGGATGCGCTCTGCCCAGGTCTCGGCATGGCGCAGTTCGGTCTCGGCCATACGGCGGAAGACCTCGCGCAAACGTTCATCACTCTCGCGCTCGGCCAGGGTTTGGTAGATCAGCGCACTGTTGCGCTCATCGAGGTAATTTTCGATCAGGGTGGGGAGAGGAAGGGAGGGTGTGGGCATGGGGAAACCTGTGGATTATTGTGTCTTGTAAGGCCTTGATCTCGATTTCTGAAAACAACAATGCAGTGTAAATTATAGCAGTGTAACAACCCTGTGAATTATACGTCCTCTGGGTAGAGTGCAAGGGTGGTTTTTGGCTTTTTGACCCAGGGCGTCCTTTTTGGGGGGATGCATCGGTATTTCTTGATAGGTGATGTTCCTCAGTTTCACCTTGACCCCCCACCTTCTCTGTGTTTATAATCCACCCACGCCGGTCGAAAAAGGTGTCTGAGGATGCGTAAAGTCTGGGTTTTGGTTGTGGGAATAGGGGTGGGGCTGTTGTTGACGTTGGGGGTGAGCCGTTCTGTCCACGCCCAAACGGACGACCCGCCCTGGCGCGAATCGTACAGCGGTCTGCCGCTATGCCTGCCGGGGATCTATCTCAGCGATCCGGGTGACTGCCTGCCGCTGGGGCCTTCACAGCGCCTGACGGCATGGGCACGCCTGGGGCTGACCCTGCCGCCGCGCCCCTTGCCTGCGTCCGCGCCCGACCCGGCGCTGAACGACAGCCCGGTGCTGATCGCGCGCATCAACCTGCCGGCGGAAGAGCCGGCGCCATTGTATGCCTCGTTGGATGATGCCGTAGCCGGGCAGAACCCGGTGCGTTTTATTGATCCCGGGCCACTGCGCTATGTCTCTTACGTGGAGGTGCAGCGGGTGAACGGCAAACCCTACGTGCGCTTGCGCTCCGGGGAATGGCTGCGCGCCTCGCCGATTGCCTATTCCACCTTCCAGGGCTTGATCTTTCACGCCACCCCCAGCCACGATTTCGGTTGGGTCGTGGACTTGGCCGGCCCGGCGGAGGTGCGCTCGGCGCCGGGCTATGATGCTCCCAAAACCGGCCAGGTGCTCAAGCGCTATCAGCCTGTCTCCATCTATGCCGTGCAGCGGGTGGGTAACATGGATTGGTACATGATCGGCCCCGACCAATGGATCGAACGCACCTTCATCCGCCAGGTGCGTGTCAATCCCACCCCGCCCCCCGGCGTGGAGGGCAACCGCTGGATTGAGGTCAACCTGTATGATCAGACGCTGGCGGTCTATGACCAGGGGCAACTGGTCTTTGCTACCCTGATCGCCAGCGGGGGTGAGCCTTTCTACACCCGCCCCGGCTTGTTCCAAATCTATAAGAAGAAACCGACCGAGACGATGAGCGGCGCCTTTGCTGCCGACCGTTCGGATTACTACTACCTGGAAGACGTGCCCTGGACGATGTACTTCGACCAGGCGCGAGCCTTGCACGGCGCCTACTGGCGGGCTTGGTTCGGCTTCCCGCAGACGCACGGTTGTGTCAATATGTCCCTCGGCGATGCCCACTGGCTTTTTGAGTGGGCACGTGAGGGCGATTGGGTCTACGTCTGGGATCCCTCCGGTCAGACGCCGACCGACCCCTCCCTCTACACGCCGGGTGGTGCCTAGTCCGGCGCTTCAGGCTACCGGCGCCGAGGCCAGCGGGGCGGGCGCAGTTTCGTCCGCTTGGGCGATCATGGCTTCCAGCATCTGGCTGGTGATGGACTTGGGGCGCTCGAGTGGTTTGTACAGCCCACGCGCCCATACCGTCTGCGCCGTGACGCCCAGCATACGGCTGATGCCAAAGAGCACGGTGTAGAAATCCAATTGGCGCAGACCAAAGTGATAGAGCAGGGCGCCGCTGATGGCATCCACATTCGGCCAGGGGTTCTTGACCTTGCCCAGTGACGAGAGGACGCGCGGCACAACGGCATAAACGCGCTTGACCAGGCGGTAGAGTTGGTCCTGTGGGAAATAGGTCTCGGCCAGGTTGGCCAAGGCGGTGAAGCGTGGATCCACCGTGCGCAAAACGGCGTGGCCGTAGCCCGGGATGGTCATGCCCTTATCCAGTTGCTCGCGCACGTAGTCTTCTAATTGTTCTTCGCTGGGTAATCCGCCAAAGTGGTGCAACACTTTCAACAGCCAGCGGGTGCATTCCTGGTTGGCCAGCCCATGGAGCGGCCCGGCCAGGCCGTTGATCCCGGCGGAGGCGGTGAAGTAGATGTCTGCCAGCGAAGACGAGACCACATTGGCGGAGTAAGCGGTGACGTTGCCACCCTCGTGATCGGAATGAAGCACAAAATAAAGGCGCATCAGTTCGACGAAGATGGGGTCGTCACTGCGCTCAATCATGTAGGCGAAGTTGGCGCTCCAATCCAGGTCGGGATGGGGCGGGATATATTTGCCGTGGCGGTACTTGCGGTTATAGATGTATGCCGCCAGGACGGGTAGTTTCGCGGTGAGGTTGAGGCTGTCTTCTAGGTAGTAGCCCCAGAACGCCGGCTTGGAGATACCTTCTTCATAGCGTCGGGCGAAGATGGATTCGGTCTGCAGGGCGAGGATGGCCTGCGAGAGCAAGGTCATGGGGTGAGTTTCGCGCGGCATGGCGTCAATGACGCGGAAGACGTGCTCCGGCACGGCCATGCGTTCCTTCCAGGTGGCTTCGACTTCCCACGCCTCGGTTTCATCGGGTACCTCGCCGGTCATCAGGAGGTAATACAGCCCCCCGGCGAGGGGAAAGGCCGAATCGGGCGCCTTAGGCAGGACGCGCAGTAGTTCGGGGATGGTGAAATCACGAATGCGGATGCCCTGGTGCGGATCCACATACGAGGTATCGGTGATCAGCAAGGTGACGCCGCGGATGCCGCTGAAAATTTGATCCAGCGTGACCTCGCTGACCTTAAACTGGCCGTAATGCTTCTTAAGATACTCAATGCGCTGACGCTGTTCATTGAGATGGTAGGCCAGACGTTCTTTCATGCGATGGCTCATGCAGCATTCCTCCGGGTGAAAAGATAGGGGGATAGCAAAGACAGGGCAAAGAGGTTAGCGTGTATGCGCATACTGTTCCTCGGTGAGGGAAGTCAGGGTCGGCAGGGGACGCCAACCCATCTCGAGTGAAATCTCACGGGCGGCGGCCAGAAGTTGGGGCAGATGGGTGGCGATCTTCTCATCGCTTAGGCGCTGGGCCGGCCCGGAGACGGTGATGGCGGCATGGATGGCCTGGGTGCGGTCGAAAATGGGCACCGAAACCCCGTTGGCTTCGGCAATCCATTCCCCGTGGCTGATGGCATAGCCCTGGGCACGGATCGTTTCCAGTTCGCGTAAGAGGGCGCGGCGGTCGGTAATGGTGTAGGGGGTGAGGGGTTGCAAATCCATCTGCTCCAACAGGGCTTCTTGCTCGGCGCGTGGGAGGAAGGCTAATAATACTTTCCCGGCAGAGCCGGCATAGAGGGGTAGGCGCTGCCCCAAGGGGGCGACGAGGCGCAGGCTGTGCGGGCTCTCCAGGCGTTCGACGCAGATGCGCGCATCGCCATCCAGGATGTAGAGGCTGATGGTTTCCATCGTCTCGCGGTGCAGGGCTTGTAGGTGGGGAAGGGCGAGCGTGCGCACATCCAGGCTGGCCAGGTAAGCATCGGCCCACGAGAGAACGCGCGGCCCAATCCCGTAGAGCGAGGTGGTAGGATCCTGCACCAGTAGCCCCATCTCCCGCATGGCTTGCATCAACCGCCCGGTTGTGCTGACCGATAGGTTGATCTTGCGCGCCACTTGCCGCACCCCCATCTGGCGTGATTCGGCGTTAAAGCAGTCCAGGATGCAGGCAATGCGTTCAAGCAGTTGAACTTTTTCGGGCAGCATGATTACACTCCCCGCCTTTGGGTGTCCCGCAGAGAGGGACGCTGTCCCAAAGACTTAACTCCATTATAGAGAGACCCCAAGCGAAAGTCAACTAAAATCATCCTATTTGTGCAAAAATGCTCAAACGCGGTGTAGGCGCTTCTCGATACCCTTGACGATGAACGAGAGCACCATCGTCATGGTCAGGTACATCACCGCCAGGGTGGTATAGGCTTCTTGGTACTGGAAAGAACGGGCGGCGTAGAGACGCGTCACCTGGGTAATATCGCGCACGGCCAGCACCGAAACTAGGGACGAATCTTTGAGCATGGAGATAAAGTCATTGCCCAGCGCCGGCAGGATGTTGCGCACGGCCTGAGGCAGGATGACGAAGCGCATCGCTTGCCCGTAGGTCATCCCCAGAGAACGCGCAGCTTCCATCTGCCCTTTGGGGATGGATTGGATGCCGGCGCGGAAGACCTCTGCCAGAAAAGCCCCGTAGGTAATCGAGAGGGCGACGATGGCGCGCACGCCCATGGAGACGGCGTTGTTTTCCAACTGACTTAATGGGCTGCCCAGACTGGTGGCTCCCAGCCCGATCAACCAGTGTCCCAACTGATTCAGCCCGCTGACCACTCCCGGCATACCGACCAGTGCAATGTAGAAAATCAACACCAGCATAGGGATGCCGCGCACGATTTCGATATAGAGCGTGGCGGCGTTCTTGAGCACCACGTTATTGGAAAGGCGCCCCAGCCCGGTAATCAGACCTATGAGCAGGGCAATGGCAAACGCGAACAGGGTGGTGGTGAGGGTGATGCTGAGCCCTACCTTGATAAAGTCGAAGGCTTGGCGATACGTGGGGCGGCTGTAAATGGTGATGGCCGTATAAACGGCGATAAAGGCGATGGCAATCAGCCACCAGGGGATGGTTTTAAGGCGCGCGCCCAGGCGCAGGCTGGGCCACGAGACACCAAAGATGGCTTCAAACCATTTGAGGGAGAGACGGTTGAGCATGGTAACCTCCGTCACCACGAGTGCCTACCGCCTGCGGGGAAGGCAGGCGGCAGGGTGAAGGCAGGATCAAGGCTGTTTGAAATCGGGGCCAAAGTATTTAAGGTTATAGTCGTCCAATTTGCCGTTGGCTTTGAGCGCGGCAATGGCTTTGTTCACTGGATCCACTAAGTCACTGCCTTTAGGGAAGGCAAACCCCAGTTCATCGCTGGAAATGGGCGGGCCGATCAGTTCGAGTTGCTCGGCATTTTCGCCCACGTAACCCAACCCGATCACCTCGTCCATAATTACCGCGTCCACATCCCCAGAGAGCAAGGCCTGGACGGCGAAGGGGAACTGCTCAAAGCCCTTGATACGGGTTTCGGGCAGGTATTTGGCGGCGGTTTCGTAATTGGTGGTCGCGATTTGGGTACCCAGGATCAGGCTGTTATTGGCAACGAAGGACTCCAGGCTGTCGAAGCGATTCTCGCCCTTGCGCACCAGCAAGCGCTGCTGGATTTGCAGATAGCCATCCGAAAAATCCACCACTTGCTTGCGGTCTGCGGTGATGGTGATGCCGTCGGCGGCAACATCATACTGCCCCAGCGAGACGGCTTGAATCAGGCCGTCCCAGGCGGCTTCAACAAAGACCGGGGTGCAGTGGAGCAGGGTGCAGATTTCACGCCAGACGTCGTAATCCCAGCCGCCGGGTTGGCCGGTGTCGGTAGCGATGTAGTTGAAGGGGGGATAGGCGTTCTCCACCGCGATGGTGATCTTACGGCAGTTCAGATCAACCAGCGCCGCTTCGGCACTGCCCAGACAGCCCTCCGGTTGTGCCGCGGCGGTGGTTGCAGTAGGCTCAGACTGCGTCGGAGCCGAGGTGGGCGATGGGGCTGGGGTTGGGGAGGGGGTAGCGGCGGGGGCACAGGCGGCCAGTAGCACGGCGGCCAAAGCCAGGACAATAACACTAACGCGCAACGTTTTCATGCTGTCTCCTCCAGACATTTCAAAATATAAAAGCCCTTCCTTTTTGGCTACGGAAGGGCTTGTTGCGCTACGTTTGTACCTAATGGTTACGGCTTCAGCCAAACGGCACCTGCCCTTCCGTCGGAAGGGTGCTTTGGCTTTGGTTGACGCTTGGCTTCAGCCCAAATTAACATGTCACTTTTATAGCAAAGGACGCGCGCTTTGTCAACCGCTGAGGGAATTTTTTAAGGTAATTTTTGTCCTATTCAGCGGGACAGCGGTATATCCTTAACCGCCGCAACCTCTTCAGCCATTTTCAAGAACAAGCGGTGAAAGCGCGTGTCGTCGGTCAGTTCGGGGTGGAATGATGTGGCCAGCCAATGCCCCTGCCGTGCGGCGACGATGCGGCCATCGGGCAGTGTGGCCAGAATCTCTACTCCCGGCCCAACGCGCTCGATCAGCGGTGCACGGATAAACACGGCATGGAAAGGACGCACTTCCTCGCTGACCTGGCGCAGGGCAGGCACCTCGAGGTCAATCTCAAAACTTTCAACTTGCCGCCCGAAGGCATTGCGCTGCACCTCGATATCCATCAGGCCGAGCAGTGGCTGAGGACGGCGCGCGTCTTTAGAGAGAAAGATGGCCCCCGCGCAGGTGCCCCATACGGCGTGGTTGAGCGCAAACGTGCGCAGCGGCTCCATCAGCCCGAAATCGGTTGCCAGTTTGCCAATGGTGGTGGATTCGCCGCCGGGGATGATCAAGCCGTCCAGCCCTTCCAGGTGGGCCGGTAGGCGCACCTGACGCGTGTTTACTCCCAGGCGTTCCAGCACCTGCTGATGCTCGATGAAATCCCCTTGAAGGGCTAAAATCCCGATGTTCATGGTGACCTCCCGGAAAGGTTACCAGCCGCGCCCGGCCATCAGTTCACGCTCGGTAAGGCTGGCAACGGTGCGTCCGACCATGGGTTCGCCTAAGTTGCGGCTCACCTCGGCCAGGATGTGGGGGTCATTGTAATGGGTAACGGCTTTGACGATGGCAGCGGCACGCCGGGCCGGATCGCCCGATTTGAAGATACCCGAGCCGACGAAAACGCCATCCATGCCCAATTGCATCATCAGCGCGGCATCGGCCGGGGTGGCGATGCCGCCCGCGGCAAAGTTCACCACCGGCAAGCGGCCCAGGCGGCGCGTTTCCATCACCAGTTCGTAAGGGGCGCCGATTTCCTTGGCATAGGCCATGACCTCTTCCTCGGGCAGGCTCTGCAGATGGCGAATCTGCCCCAAGATGCGCCGAGCGTGGCGCACGGCTTCCACCACGTCACCGGTGCCGGCCTCACCCTTGGTGCGAATCATCGCCGCCCCCTCGCCGATGCGCCGCAAGGCTTCGCCGAGGTCGCGCGCGCCGCACACAAAGGGCACTTTGAACGCATGTTTGTTGATATGGTGTTCTTCGTCGGCGGGCGTGAGCACCTCGGATTCGTCAATGTAATCCACGCCGATGGCTTCCAGGATTTGGGCTTCCACGAAGTGCCCGATACGCACTTTGGCCATAACCGGGATGCTTACTGCATCCATGATCTTTAAGATCAATTCCGGGTCGCTCATGCGGGCAACCCCACCCTGGGCGCGAATATCCGCCGGGACGCGTTCCAACGCCATCACCGCCACCGCCCCGGCATCTTCGGCGATTCGCGCTTGTTCGGGTGTAACCACATCCATGATGACTCCCCCTTTGAGCATCTGCGCCAGCCCAACCTTGACCTTAAACGTGCCCGTTTCCGCGTTCATGAGAGTCACCTCCGTTTGCATCGCCTGAATTTGACTGACATTTTACCACTCTACGGAAAAGATAGATGGGTCCATTTTTGTTTTCATTACGACTCAAATGCTCCACTTTCGCGCTATAATTTGGGCATGGCTTACGACTACCCTCTCCCCCCTGTTCAAGGTGATCCCATTACCCGCATAGATGGACGCTTTCAAGTGCCCGACCGCCCGATCTTGCCTTTTATCGAGGGCGATGGTTCCGGTCCGGAGATCTGGCGGGCGACACGCGCGGTGTTGGACGCGGCGGTTGAGGCCGCTTACAGTGGCCGCCGCCAAATCCAATGGTATGAGGTGTTTGCCGGCCAGAAAGCGTTTCAACGCTTTGGGGTATGGCTGCCGGAAGAGACCCTGCGCGCGTTTGAGACCTATAAGGTCGGTGTGAAGGGACCGCTGGCGACCCCTATCGGCGAGGGGGTGCGCTCGGTGACGGTGGCACTGCGGCGCACGCTGGACCTCTATGTGTGCCAGCGCCCGGTGCGCTGGTTGCCCGGCGTGCCTTCGCCCGTGCGTCACCCCGAAAAGGTCAATATGGTGGTTTTCCGTGAAAACACCGAAGACCTCTACGCAGAAATTGAATTCCCGGCCGAGAGCGAGATCAACCATGCCTTTCAAGCCTGGTTACAGACCCATTATCCTGAAGCCTACACTCGCCTGCTCTTTCCGGAGAGCACGGCGTTCAGCCTCAAGCCGATTTCACGCCGCGGCACCGAACGCTTGGTGCGCGCCGCCATCCGTTGGGCGCTGGCCAATGGCCGCCGCAGTGTTACCCTGGTGCACAAAGGCAACATCATGAAGATGACCGAAGGGGCGTTTCGGAATTGGGGTTACGATCTGGCGGAACGCGAGTTTGGTGATCGCGTTTACACCCAGCGCCAGTGGGAACGCACGCGCCTGGCCTATGACGAAGAAACGGCCAACCAGGAACGCCAGGCGGCGCTGGCGGCGGGTAAGTTGTGGGTGAAGGAAGTGATTACCGATGCCGCCTTTGAGATTGCGATTACCCGCCCGCACGAGTTTGACGTGCTGGCAACCCCTAATCTGAGCGGGGATTATCTCTCCGATGCCCTGGCGGCGCTGGTGGGTGGGTTAGGGATCGCGCCGGGTGCAAATTACAATGAAGAGACCGGCGTGGCGATCTTTGAGGCGACGCATGGCACCGCGCCCACGCTGGCCGGCAAGGATTTGGTCAACCCAACCTCGCTCATCCTCTCGGGTGAGATGCTGTTGCGTTATATCGGCTGGCACGAGGCGGCGGACTTGGTGATCGGCGCGTTGGAGCGGGTGATCGCGGCGCGCCAGTTGACACAGGATCTGTATCATCTGACCGAAGGCGCGACATTGCTGAAAACGTCAGAATTTACGCGGGCGCTGGTAACGGCGATCCGCGAAGCCCGTGAGCCGAACGGGTGAATTTTTACTGCCACGAGGTGGACGGATGAGCCTTATCCCTTCCTTAGCAACCTTAACCATTGGTGAGCAAACCTATCGTTATTATCCCTTAACCGCCTTGCCCGGGCTTAGCCCGGAACGACTAGCGCAGTTGCCCTTTGTGCTGCGCATTTTTCTGGAGGGCGTGGCGCGGCATGTGGCCCAGGGACAGGCAGATCCTCAGGACCTGGCCCATCTCATTGCCTGGCAGCCTCAGGCCGAGCAGCGCCCGAGCATGCCGTTCTTCCCCGGGCGGGTGGTCATGCAGGATTTCACCGGCGTACCGGTGCTGAACGATTTAGCGGGCATGCGGGCCGCTGTGGCGCGCCTAGGCGGTGACCCGGCCAGCGTCAATCCGCGGGTGCCGGTGGATTTGGTCATTGATCATTCAGTGCAGGTGGATTACTACGGCTCGCCGGATGCGTTTCGTTTGAACGCCGAGTTAGAGTTCGAACGCAACCGTGAGCGCTACGCATTTTTGCACTGGTGCCAGCGTGCTTTCAAGAACCTGCGCATTGTGCCCCCGGCGTCGGGGATTGTGCACCAGGTCAACCTGGAATACCTGGCGCAGGGTGTCTTAACTGCAGAGGGGGAGGATGGCCTGCCGTTAGCCTATCCGGATACCTTGGTAGGTACCGATTCGCATACTACCATGATCAACGGCCTGGGCGTCGTAGGCTGGGGCGTAGGGGGCATCGAGGCCATTGCCGCCATGCTGGGCGAGCCGATTGAGATTGTGATCCCGGATGTGATCGGTTTCCGCCTGAGCGGCCGCTTGCCGGAAGGTACGACCCCGACCGATTTGACCCTGACCATTATCCAGATGCTGCGGCGCTTTGGCGTGGTGGATAAAGTGGTCGAGTTCTTCGGTCCCGGCCTGGATGACCTGACGCTAGCCGACCGCGCGATGATTGCCAACATGGCGCCGGAAAGTGGCGCAACCATGCTCTACTTTCCGGTGGATGCGCAAACGCTGGACTATCTGCGCTTTACGGGACGCTCAGAGGGATTAGTGCGCCTGGTGGAAGCGTACTATCGGGCACAGCATCTCTTCCGCACCGCCGAAACACCTACCCCTACGTATACGGCAGTGCTGGAACTGGACATGAGCCAGGTGCAGCCCAGCCTGGCCGGCCCGCGCCGTCCCCAGGATCGGGTCGCCCTCAGTGAGGTGCCGACCAACTTCCGCCAGGCACTGACGGCGCCGCGCACGGCAAACGGCTTTGGCGTGCCCGAGGCGGAGGAAGAGACGACCGTCACGGTGGCGCTGGATGGGCAAACGGCGACCCTGCGCCATGGTTCGGTGGTCATTGCGGCGATTACCTCGTGCACCAATACGTCAAATCCCTTTGTGATGGTCGCCGCCGGCTTATTGGCGAAGAAGGCGGTTGAACGCGGCTTGCGCACCCCCCCTTATGTCAAGACCAGCCTGGCACCGGGGTCGCGGGTGGTTGTTGACTACCTGGCCGCTGCCGGTTTACTCAAACCCCTAGAGGCGCTGGGATTTCATCTGGTGGGCTTTGGCTGTACCACCTGCATCGGCAATGCCGGGCCGTTGCCCGAGCCGATTGTGGATGCCATCAAAGATCACAACCTGGTAGCGGTGGCGGTGCTTTCGGGCAATCGCAACTTTGAAGGGCGCGTCAGTCCCCATACCCGCGCCAATTACCTGGCCTCACCCCCGTTGGTGGTGGCCTATGCCCTGGCTGGCGAGGTTGGGCGCGATCTCACCCGTGAGCCTCTGGGGTACGACCCGCAAGGCCGGCCGGTTTATCTGCGTGAGATTTGGCCGACAAGCCAGGAAGTCTTTGAAACCATCCGCGGGGCGATTCAGCCGGAGTTGTTTACCCGCGATTATGCCGATTTGTATGCCGCTAACCCGCTGTGGAATGCCATCGAGAGCGGGGAGGGCTTGCTCTATACCTGGGATGAAGGCTCGACCTACCTGCAACCCCCGCCGTTCTACGATCCGCCGGAGACGGCAACCTGGGTGGCCGATATTCACGGCGCGCGGGTGTTGGCGTTGTTGGGCGATTCGGTGACGACCGACCACATCTCGCCCGCCGGGAGCATCCCGGTGCATACCCCCGCCGGGCAGTACCTGATCCAGCGCGGGGTGCCGCCCTCGGAATTCAATTCCTACGGCGCGCGGCGCGGCAACCATGAGGTGATGGTGCGGGGGACGTTTGCCAATATTCGCCTGAAGAATCTGCTCGTTCCGGGGGTGGAAGGCGGGTTCACCCGTCACTTCCCCAGCGGGGAGCAGATGACCATCTACGAAGCGGCCATGCGCTACCAGGCTGAGGGAGTGCCTTTGCTCATCCTGGCGGGCAAGGAATACGGCACCGGCTCCAGCCGCGACTGGGCAGCCAAGGGCACGCGCCTGTTGGGCGTGCGCGCCGTGATTGCCGAATCCTTTGAGCGCATTCACCGCGCCAACCTGGCCGGCATGGGGGTGTTGCCGCTGCAGTTCTTACCCGGGCAGAATGCTCAAAGCCTGGGGTTGAGCGGTGAGGAAACCTACGATCTGCTGGGGCTGGCCGAAAACCTGCGCCCGGGTGGACGGGTGCACGTGCAGGTGCGCCGCAACGATGGCAGTGAGGTACACTTTGACGTCCTCTTGCGCCTGGATACGGCGAACGAGATCCGTTATTACCGCCAGGGCGGGTTACTGCCGGCGGTACTGAACGCCCTGCTAGGCCAGCGGGCGGCTGTGGGATAGTGCCTCAACCCGCGTAACTTATGTTAAAATCCAACGGCGCAGACCACCTGCGCCGTTGATTCTTGGCCTTGAGGGGTTGAGGATGAAGAGTTACCGCAAAGAATTATGGTTTAACGTGCCGGCACGGCGGGCGTTTATCAACATTACGCCACAGGTTGAGGCTTGTGTGCGCGAGAGTGGAATCAAAGAGGGGTTAGTGTTGGTGAACGCCATGCACATTACCGCCTCGGTGTTCATCAACGATGATGAGCCCGGCCTGCACCACGATTTTGAGCGCTGGTTGGAACACCTTGCACCGCATGAGCCGATTTCGCAGTATCGTCACAATGACACCGGTGAAGACAATGCCGATGCCCATCTCAAGCGTCAGATCATGGGGCGTGAGGTGGTGGTGGCGATTACCAACGGGAAACTGGATTTCGGGCCCTGGGAGCAGATTTTCTACGGCGAATTCGATGGCCGCCGCCCGAAGCGGGTGTTGGTTAAGATCATTGGGGAGTAAGGACCGGAATGACGGCTGATGCGGCGCCGCGCGGCTGGGTGTACTTTGGGGATAACCTGCCGATCTTGCAGTCTATGCCCGCCGAATCGGTGGATCTCATTTACATTGACCCCCCTTTCAACACCGGGCGGGTGCAGGCACGCCCACGTCTGCGCACCATCCAAGCGGAGAGCGGTGACCGGGTGGGGTTTGGGGGGCGGCGCTATCTGACGGTTAAACTGGGCCACCAGGCCTATGCCGATATCTTCGATGACTACCTGGCTTTCCTAGAGCCGCGCCTGCGCGAGGCCTACCGCGTACTCAAACCCCATGGCAGTCTTTACTTTCACATTGACTATCGCGAGGTGCATTACTGCAAGGTGTTGTTAGACAGCATCTTCGGGCGGGAGTGCTTTCTGAATGAAATCATTTGGGCTTACGACTACGGTGCCCGCACGCGGCGCAAATGGCCGCCCAAACACGATAACATCCTTTTCTATGCCAAAGATCCCAAGCACTACACCTTTAACTACGACGCGGTGGAGCGCATTCCCTATATGGCGCCGGGTTTGGTGGGGCCGCAAAAAGCGGCCCGCGGCAAGTTTCCCACCGATACCTGGTGGCATACCATTGTGCCGACTAACGGTAGTGAACGCACCGGTTACCCCACGCAGAAACCGTTGGGGATCTTACGCCGTATCCTACAAGCCTCATCGAACCCGGGCGACCTGGTGCTGGATTTCTTCGCCGGTAGCGGCACGACCGGCGCGGCGTGCCTAGAATTGGGGCGGCGGTTTATTCTGATAGATAACAACCCTCAAGCCCTGGCAGTCATGCGCCGGCGCTTTGCCGGGGTGGAGGGGATTGAGTGGATCGCGCCGGAAAATCTTTGAGGGAGGGCCGACATGTTAGAAAACTCTACGCCCTGGCCGATTTTAGAATATGACTCTGACCCGCGCGCGATTTTGGATCCCCAGCCCCCGCTTCCGGCGGCGCCGGTGCCCAAGCGGGCGGTGCTGTGTTTCTTCCAAGAGGTATTGGAAGGACTGCGCGCACGGGGGCGGTTGCGCGTCATCGGTCAATTGAAATCCGAGATCGGCCCGAACCCTCTTTACCTGCTCGAAGAAGAAGGCAGCGAGCCGGTGCTGGTACTGCATCCCGGCGTAGGTGCACCGCTGGCAGCGGGCTTTCTGGAAGAGATCCTTGCCCTGGGGGTGCGTAAGGTGATGGTGTGCGGCGGCTGTGGTGCGCTCACCCCGGAGATCACCGCCGGGCACGTGATCGTCGTGACGGCGGCGGTGCGGGATGAGGGCACGTCGTATCACTATTTACCCCCGGCGCGCGAGGTGGTGGCCGATCCCCAGGCGGTGGCGGCGCTGGTGGCAGCGCTGGAATACCACAAGGTGCCCTACCGTCTGGGCAAAACCTGGACGACCGATGGGCTGTATCGGGAGACGGTGACGCGGCGGGCGCGGCGGGTGGCCGAGGGCTGTGTGGTGGTGGAAATGGAAGCCGCGGCGCTGATGGCGGTGGCGCGTTTTCGCGGTGTGCCCTTGGGTCAGGTGCTCTACGGGGGTGACCTGGTCATCCCGGAGGGCTGGGATGAACGCGAATGGTACCGGCGCGGCAGTGACCGAGAACGGCTGTTCTGGCTGGCAGTAGAGGCGGTACGCCGCCTTTAAGAGGCAAACCGCCCATGGTGGGCGGTCTGCCGGGGGGCGGGCTGCGGCTCCCTTAAACGATCACGAGGAGGGATGCCGCAGCCCTAGGTTGACGACTACTGTCCATTGCTCGACATCACCTCCTCTCGTTTGGGATGGCATTTCCGGACGCAGGGCAAGCCCTGCGTTAGCGTCAGTATCCCATAAAAGCGGGGGGCTGTCAAGCCGTTGGTCGCCTGGGGTTAGACAAGGTTACCAATCGCGGCCAAAGGTGAAGCGCCAGGTAGTCCCCTCGTTCTGGACGCGGGTGGTCAGCCCCATCACTTCAAACCAGGTCTGACCGGGCTTAAAAGGCACCACCTGGCCGGCATCATCCACCAGGGTTAGCACATCCTCTTCGCGTAGGCGCTGCCAGTTGACCTTATAGATTTGCCCATCACGGGCCAGATAGGCCGTGCCCGTGCCGAGAAGTTTGAAGTCCAACACCTCAACCTCCGGGCGGGGGTCCACCTCTTCGTAACGCACGAAGAGGATGACCACGTTGTCGGCCTGGATGGGCTGGTTGGTCAGCGCGTCGGTCAGTTGTTCATAGACCTCGTTGCGCTGATCCACGTCATTTTCTTTATCTACGTAGCGCTGGTAGCGCCCACTGGCGGGGTCGTAGTCCCAACGGTTGTAGATGGCGCCGGAGAAGCGGGCGAAGATGCGTTCGGCGGGCTGGCCGCCGGCGGGCGGGGTGAGGTTGAAAGCCATGCCGTCCAGGTTGGGGCGGGAGTTATCAATCCCGCGTTTTGCCAGCAGGGCTTGCAAGGCTTGGGTGTTAGCGGCAAGGTAATTACGCCCGTTGGGGTCAAAGCGGCACATGGCAGGGCAGGTGTCACTGCCTTCCAGGATCAAGCGGTCTCCGAACTCGGAATTAGCGAGGCGGCGGAAGACCGGCTCGTAGGCACTACCGAAGACGAAGACGGCCTTATACATGCGGATCAGATTGATATCCGGGTAGCGCGCCGAACGGATGGGCATGACGCGCTCGGCATCCTGCCCGTAGAACAGTGCGGCATAACGCGTGGAGCCGTATTCGGTGTAGAGTTCATAAACGATATCGGCGCGTGAGAGGCCGGATTGAGGGCGGTCACTGCGCGGCAGGTTCTGCACCTTGATCAGAATGGGGCGGCGGTTGAGCAAGGCGGGGTCGCTCACCGGCAGTCCGGTGAGGGGGTTGACATTGGCCGGAAAATTGGTCGGCCCATAGCCCTCCGGCGGATAGGGCGCCGTGGCGGTGGGGGCGGGCGTGGGGCTGGCTGCCGGTGTAGCCGTTGCGGCGGGAGGCGGGGTTTGG
>CAYRUO010000024.1:0-15652 GCA_964427505.1 uncultured Thermanaerothrix sp. | reverse complement strand
AGCCGGTGCGCGAGCAAATGATCACCATCGGCGGCACTTCACTCCGTGAAATCGGGTATGGGTGGGGGGATATCAAACCACTCTTTAATCATGAAGGCCAGCATACTCTATAGCCTTATGGATTGCGACTGTTGATCGATTCACAGCTATTTATGAGAGCAGATCATCTTTTAAGCCAGCCTGCTCGCCGTTCAATATTGGCTTGAATACAACAGCCCGCCAGGGAGGAAGATACTGGGGGCTGTTGCAAAAGGAAATCGGCACAGAGGGCTTTTAAGTTTCTGCGCAGCGCCGGCTCATTTATCGTTTAGGAAGGTGAATCCAAGTGACAGAACAAGGGGGCAATTCAAGAGTTAGTACACCGTCTATTGCCTCCACTTCGCGCTCGGTGAGCGTAAAGGGTTCTGGGTTATCCAGGGTCGCCCTGGCGGTGGGATCAGAACCTGCTATCGTTGTACTATGACCCCGGTTCTGGATCGGAAGGGCAGGCAAGGTAAAGTAGAACGGTATGCTTTGCTCTAGGTGAATATTGACTATGGCTAGGTAGAGCCCTGGTTCAGTTGTTTTTTTGGAATCCGCCCAACAGACAACGGCATCCACATAAGGCACATCTGTCTCTGGGGCTCCCAAGTCCGTTCCTTGCGCCACATCATAACCCGGCGCCCACAACAGACATGCCAACGGACGCGCTCCAATCATAGGGGCATAATGATGAATAACCCAATATTGAGGATCAGCAAAAACCATCTCAGCCACCTTTCGGATACACCCACCATGCAGCAGCGCCGTAGCATTGGCAATTGAGATACGTTCGGCATTGCGGATCATCATATTGAGGAATAATCCGGCGTAAACCGCCTCGCCATAGTTCTCTACAATGGGACGATCTTGCCGAGTACCCAGAATCCCCCACTCTGTAATCGCCAGCTTGATCTGATGTAAATCGTGGAGAAGAACATCACACTTCTGGAGCAAGGCGGGCAGGAACTTACGTTCCCAAGTGGCTGGCTGTGCCATAAGGGTGTAATACGCTTCTTCGTTACTCAAGCGCTCTAAGAAGAGATCATTGACCGGTAAACAATGGAGACTAATGTAGTCGATCTGTTCCCGTCCTGCCTCTATTAATTTAGTATGCCAACGCTGATCGGCATGGGTATGATCATAACCAGGACCAGGGATGGCAAAATCGAAACTATTTCCGGTGGCAATTAATTCAATTGTGGGATCCACCGCCCGCATGGCCTGGGCAAACGCAACAAATTGGCGGGCATTTTCTTCTGCACCATGATAGCCACCCTGCCAGTGGCCATAGATCTCATTGCCCACTTCCCAGTAGTGCACATGATAAGGCTCAACATCACCCATCTCAGCGCGCAATCGTCCCATCGGAGTAGATGGATCACCGTTGCAAAATTCCACCCATGCCGCGGCTTCTTCAGGGGTGCCGGTGCCGGTGTTAACAGTAATATGGGGTTCGGCACCGATCAGATGACAAAAACGTATGAATTCACGAGTACCAAAAAAGTTATACTCAAGTCCATGCCAGGCATAGTTTGGACGAGTGGGCCGCAGATCTATTGGACCAACACCATCGCGCCAGTGATAGTAACTGACAAAGTTCCCGCCTGGCCAACGCAAGAGGGGTACCGGCCATTTTTTCGCCAACGCCACTACATCGGGATCCAATCCTTCAATAGCATCATCCGGGAAAAGAAAAGCACTGTCCACCAGCAAATCAATATTGGTGCCCAAGGCAGGTAACCAACGAATGAAGAAATCAATCGGTTCACCAGGTTGTACCTGATCGGCAGAGAGACGGAAAGTAAGTTTCTGCCATTCTACTCCCTTGACCCAGAGAATCTCGCGATTTAGGATTTCACCCGCTGATGTTCCGCGGCGACCTATGCGCCGCCGAAACCCCACTTCAATCTGCCCCTGTGCCGATTCATCCAGTGTGGTCATACGCACCCACACATTCCCATTGAAAGACACACAGCGACGAACGGGCAGAATGAGACCCTGGTAAATACCACTAGGCCCGTCATCTCGAACAACTCCCACCGGAAAAGTCTCACCTTGCCAGGTTCCGCGCAATCGCACCGCTCCTCCCAGGCGACCTACTGAGGCATTGACACTCCCCTCCACGCCCAGTGGTGCCCAAGGGAATGGAATGCCCTTTGAGGTTGCATCATCAAAAGCCGCCACACCGAAACCAGTCGCGTCCAGACCAGGCGCCCAGTTTTTAGGTAGGACGCGCGAATCATATCCACTTTTGAAATATTCGGTGAGATACCTACCTGCCCGCAATAACTCCTGAATATGCCGGGGTGTGAGGTTGACATCACGCGCAAAGGTTGGATTAGAAAGCAACTGCGCCCACAAACCACCTTGGATCGAATATCCTAAGTGTTCTAGAAAATTACCTAAAACTGTGGGGGGAACTTTTACCCCCTGTTGTGTGGGATCAACGCTTAGATAAACCTTAAACTCGTCAGTGCGCACGTATTCCAGGGGTGTTTTGCCATAACGAACGTTGTTCATGTATCCTCCTTAATGAAATGACTATGGTAGGGGTTGTGGATCTGTGGTTGGGCCGTGGATAAGAGGTTTACCAGCCGCAAATTCAATCCGATCAATACGCAGGCTGCGTTCTCCGCCGGGGTAACCAATATCAATTCCGGTCCAGGCATGATAAGCCATCCACAAGTTGCCTTTGGTGTCAGTGAAAAACGATTCGCCCCCGGGTCCCATAACCATCCCTGCCCACTTGAAAATTGGTTCATTGAGGGGTTTAACACAAGGGCCGGTTATCGACTCGCAAACAGCGTAACCCACTGCATATTCATGACTAGACCACCAGTTTCCGGAATAGAAAAGATAGTAACGGCCATCAGCATAAACTAAAGCCGGATTCTCGATCAGCGGACGCTCCCATGCCTGATCGTGAACAAGAAGTTTAACTGGATCTCCCGCTAAGGATAATCCATCCGGCGTGAGTGGTGCCACCCATAGGGCAACCTCTAAGCCACAACAATTGCCGTCGTTTTTCCATAACAAGTAAAGTTGACCGTTTTGATCACGAAAGGGGTAAGGGTCAATCGAACCACCTAAATCTTCCTGACATACAAAGGGAGCCTTAGAATCGTCCTGAAAGGGGCCCAAAGGAGACTGGCTGACCGCGCGAGAAATACACTGTTTCCCGATGGCTTTATACCGCGCGGCATAGTAGAGAACGAAGTTATCTTCTACTTCAATCGCCCCAGGCGCCCATGTCAAGCCCTCACCTACGGCTGCCCAATCAGGCAAAACCGGCAGAGCATCACCAATACGCTTCCAATCCGCCAGGTTTTTTGATTCGATCAATTGGATGTTAGCCCCGTAGGCATTGGTAGCATATCCGTAGTAGGTATCCCCAACTCGCAGGATATGAGGATCGGGAAAGTCCTCTGCATAAACGGGGTTGACATAATAGGTGCCCGGAATAAGTGTAGGCGTAGAAGTGGGCAAAAATGTTGGTACGGGCTCAAGAGTAGATCCAAGCGTGGGAGTGGGCAAGGGATTAGCCGGTAGAGGTTGACAGGCCAAGAGAATCCCTGCCGAAATAGAAACCACAATCCACAATAAAGAAATGGTTTTTCTGAACATCATCAGGTTTACCCTTTCAAACCTGTCATGGCAATACTTTGGATGATGTAGCGTTGCAACAACAAGAAAAGCACCATGACCGGTAACGTCATTATCACCGCCCCTGCCATCAATTTGCCGTAATCAAAAGTATATTGCCCTTGCAATGTAGCCAAACCCACCGGCAGGGTCTGCATTTCGCGTACGTTTCCTACGACTAAGAGAGGCCACAGAAAACTATTCCAGGAATCCAAGAAAGTAATAATGGCCAGAGTAGCCAGAGCCCCTTGCGAGAGGGGCAGTACAATAGAAATAAAAGCCCGAAATTCGCTTGCCCCTTCAATGTAAGCCGCTTCCTCCAACTCTTTAGGGATGCTCAGAAAAAACTGACGCATGAAGAAAACCCCAAAAACCCCTGAGAGTCCTGGCACAATAACCCCTTGAAACGTCCCAATCCACCCTAAGCGTGCAATGGTAATGAAGTTCGGAATCAGGAACATAATTCCCGGCATGACAAGTGTGGCCAGCAACAACCCAAACAATAAATTGCGCCCTTTGAATTCCAACCGGGCATAGGCATAACCTGCCAACGAATCAATGATAAGGATGGAAACAGTGAAAATAACGGCAATGATTAGACTGTTCAAAAACCAACGCCCTACTGGCAAGGTTGGATCATCCAGAATAGAGCGAAAATTATCCAGGGTAGGGTGGATCGGGATCCAATTAGGCATCAACCATTCTTCGAAGGGCTTAATAGCCGTTACAACCATCCAAACTAAAGGTAATAGGAAAAATAACGCAAATAGGATCAAAAGCACATACATCATGATCCGATAAAGTAGACCACCCCCAATTCCAAATCCCATACCTTTTTCAACCTTATCCGATTCTGTATTCACGATTAACCTGCCTCCTCAAGACAACTTACTGAATTTCATATTTTCCGAAGAATTTAAAATTCAATGCCGTCAAAGTTAATAACAAAAAGGCGACAAATACCGACATAGCCGCAGCACTACCCATCTGATTACGGGTAATACCTTCAATATAGATGCGGAAGATTATTGTCTCGGTCTCCTTGATCGGGCCTCCCCCGGTCATAATATAAGGTTGACCAAACAGATTTGCTGAAGCAATCATCGTAATGGTGGTAACAAAGACAAGAACTGGCCGTAACATTGGCAAGGTGACATAACGAAATTGCTGAAGCGGATTCGCCCCATCTATGGCTGCCGCCTCATACAGGCTCGTTGGAATTTGCTGAAGTGCCGCCAGGAAGATGATTGTGTTGAACCCTATTGTCCACCATACTGTTGCCACAGTAATGGAAAACCATGCTTCCGGCATACTGCTCAGCCACGAGAAAGTAGGCAAACCCAATTGTTCAAGGATATGATTGAGCAGCCCCCCTTGAGGCTGGAAGATCCACCACCATAACACCGAAGCCACCGTGACGGAAAGAGTATAGGGAGCAAAATAGATAGCGCGGAAAACATTACGGCCAGGGTACCGCCCATTGAGCAAAACAGCCAGTATAAGCGCCAACCCAACCAGAGGCGGAACACTCCAGAGAATAAACTCCCCTGTATTGCCCATTGCCCGCCAAAAATCGGCAAATTGAATGCTGCCAGGATTAAAGAGGTTTAGGTAATTCTTTAAACCCACAAAGGGACGCCGTTCAGGTCGCAGAAAATCAAATTCGAACAGACTGATATAAATGCCATAGAAAAAGGGGTAAGCAAGAAAGGCTAAAAAGAAAAGTGTGTGAGGAAGAATGAAAAGATAAGGTACCCAATGGATACGGCCTTTGCGACGCATGAGAAAAGGGGGTTGAATACGGTCTTTTACCACCATCAGTTGCCATCCAAGAGACGGTCTCTAAAACTCGGGGTAGAGAGGCTTTTTCCTCTCTACCCCGTTTCGAGTCGCACTATTTATACTTCTCGGCGTTCTGGTCTACAATTTGCTGGGATTTGGCTGCCGCCTGATCGAGTGCGGCCTTGACATCGGTAATCTCTCCCATTAGCACGCCATCAACCACTGCTCCAAACTCACCCCACAGGGCGCCCTCGAGTTCTGCTACTGGCGGAAGGATATAGGCATAATGGGCCTGATCAGCAAACGCCGCGACCGGCCCCGCCACCTCAACCAGTTTGGGATCATTGAATACCGAGATACGAGCCGGAATCTGACCGGCTTTCGCCCATTCTAACGAATTGCGAGAGAGCCAGTCAATCCAACATACTGCCGCCGCCTGCTGAGCTGGATCATCGGATGTCAGACCAAGTTGATGTGAACCGGCCCAAACCGAGGGTTGGCTACCCACCTGCGGAATCGGTGCAAAACCGACGAACGGCAGTTTCTGAAGGTCGCTGATGTGCCAGGGACCGTGGATCACAATTGCTGCCTTGCCCTGCTTAAAAACGGCAACTTCTGGATCACCGGCACCGCTGATCTCAGGTGAATATTTGTCTTTCAGTTCCTTTACGTAGGTCAAGGCTTGCACGCCGGCATCAGAGTTATAGGTGACCTTGGTGCCATCTTCGTTGACCAGACTGCCACCGAACTGACGGATGAAAGACTGGAAGAGAGTCGCACCTTGGAATGCCGTACCAATAGCGATGGGTTGTACACCGGAGGCTGCCAGTTTCTCAAGGGCCGACTCAAATTCATCCTTCGTCCAGGGCTTCTTTCCGGGCTCGGGCACCCCCGCCTTTTGGAACATATCCTTGTTATAGTACATAACTAGCGGGTGGATATCCAATGGAATAGTGTAACGCTGTCCTTCGTATTCTCCCGCATTCCACGCTAGGGCCGGGAAATCACTGGCAATATCCTCGCCTAACACCGCCAATAAATCAGGACTGATAGGTTTCAAAACGTTGCGTTCTACCAGTTCGCCAATGTTGATTGCGCGCACCACGGTCATGGCTGGCAATTGTTTAGCCGCCGCAGCAGCATTCAATTTCTGGATGTATTCCGGCTGTGCAACGTGCTTAACTGTAACCTTCCATGGGTTCTCATCGCTGAAGCGCTTGGCTAATGCGCTCATCTCATCACCATCGGGACCGGTGAGCGGGCTCCACATTTCGATCGTTTGCCCTTGCGCAATGGACGGACACCCTCCTGCTACCTGCTCGGGTTGCTCAGTAGTGGGTTGAGACTCCGTCGGTGGATTCGTGGGAACAGGGGCGGGTTCCGTTGTTGCAGCCGGACTGGCACATGCCGTCAACACCAGCGTGAAAACGACCAACAACAAAAAGATCGATCGGAACACTGACTTCATCTCGAAATTCCTCCTGGGGTAATCTAGGGTTACAGGACCAGATCAAAAGAAATTACGTGGGTCTACAGATTCGATGCGGCACCTCCTCTCTATTAGTCGGTATAAGCCAAACGCAGGAGGATGTCCTGAGGATAGTTGCCAAATTTTGCCCCAAAGAGATTTAGTCCTCCTACGTGCTTCGCATCTTCTTTGACGCCAATCCGAACCGTAATAAATTGATGTTGCTCAACCTGCAAGTCAGCCAGGGACACATCTGAAATCTTGATGCCATCTATATAGGTGTGCTCCCGAGTCACCTGCCATACTTTCAATAGCCCATACTGGGAATTCCATGTCTCCCACCAATCAGGGGTTAAACTACCTCGTTGTCCACCGAAATCCGCCGGACTGGTCCAGGTGCCGATCTCGATCCCATTAATCCATACCGTGATATCCGAAGGCCAATCATCATGATGAAGGGGAGCTTCAGAACAAATTTCCATACTAAGTTGAAGGCTGTCCAAAGTAGCACGGGGAGGTAATCGGTTAGGGAACCGATATTCGATATATCCTTTTCGGAACCAAATCAACTGTGCATTAACATGAGCCGGCTCATAGAAAGATGCCGGGTCATCCAACAGCCCGATAATGCCGGTTTCGCTTGCCAAACCGCAGGTAGGGGCCACCTGACAATCCATGTAATGCCCAATGGGCATGGAGATTTCAATCAAACGCTCCGCAGGCTCCACTGCATGGGGTAGCTCAATGATCACACGATCATATAACCGCGAGCATACTTTTTGCAAACCACGGTTGGCCGGGGTTAGTTCGGTCTTGATCAGGCCGGCTTCTTCCAACGCATTAACGTGTATGGCTACCGTAGAATTGGGAATGTTGAGCGCTTTGGCAATTTCGTTAATGCTACAGACGCGATTGCCTAAAAACTGAAGAATTCGCAGCCGTTGTTCGGAAGCAAGGCTCTTCAATTTTTGTTCGGCTTCGGTTAGGGATTCGTTGGCATCCACAATTAATAAACGTTTTTGATTAGGAGACATGGGGAAAACCTCAGTGTTAATCATAAAATCTGTTATGAAGCATAAAAATATAGTTGATAAAGGAAATTACAGCCGATATAGGTGGCATATTATCGTGATATTGATCACAAATACGCCTATTGAAACATAAAATTATGTTTCAAACTATAATCACTATACAACAAACGGTATACAGAGTCAAGAAATTTTAAGAAAACCGCCGGGTTCTCGCACCCGGCGGTTGATGCCACGATCTAACTCGCTCTCCCCTAACCTACACCCGATAGCACGCCACCTGATGCCCTCCGCCCTTATCTTCTAGCGGCGGGTGATCATTATCCTCGCAGACCTTGGCGGCAATCGGACAGCGCTCATAAAAGCGGCAGCGCGGGAGCGGGTTGATCGGCTTGCTGATGCTCCCTTTGATCTCAGGGGCGCCGCGCTTAAAGGTCGGATCCGGCACCGGCACCGCCGAGATCAAGGCACGGGTATAAGGATGCAAGGGGTGGTGCAACACCTCTTCGGTCGGGCCGTATTCCACAATCTTGCCCATGTACATGACCGCCAGGTCATCGCTGGTATAGCGCGCCACCGCCAGATCGTGGGTGATATAGAGGTAACTCACCTCTAATTTCTGCGCCAGGTCCATCATCAGGTTCATCACCCCGGTGCGGATGGAAACATCCAGCATCGAGGTCGGCTCATCGGCGACGACGAAACTGGGGTTGATCACCAGCGCGCGTGCAATCGCCACACGCTGGCGCTGTCCCCCCGAGAGTTCGTGCGGGTAACGGAACATGAACGACGTCGCCGGCGTCAACCCCACCTGCTCCAGCATTTTGGCCACCATGACCTCACGATCTAAGACCGTGCCAATTCCCTGCACCGCCAGCGGCTCGGCGACGATGTCAAAAATCGTCAAACGAGGGTTGAGCGATTCATAAGGATCCTGAAAGATCATCTGCACACGACGGCGGAAGCGCTTCAACTCAGCACCCTTGAGCGCCGCTAAGTCCACCAGGTTGTTCTTCTCATCGGCGATCAGGATCTTGCCCGCAGTTGGATCAATCAAACGGGTGAGCAGTTTGCCGGTTGTGGTCTTGCCACACCCCGATTCACCCACCAGCCCCAGCGATTTGCCGGCGGGAATAGTGAAGGAAACATCATCCACCGCATGCACTTTGAGTTTTCCGGGGCTGAAGATATTCCCCCCAATTGGGTAATACTTCTTAAGACCGACGACCTGCACCAGAGGAATGCCGTTCGGGGTCATGACTGCACCTCCACCACCGGAGCAGGATTCCAGCAGGCCAGATAATGGCCGCCCCCGATGTCCTCAAAGGGGGGCTGTTGTTGTTTGCAAATATCCAGGGCGCGCGGACAGCGCGGGTGGAAGCGGCACCCCGGCGGCGGGAAGAGTAAATCCGGCGGCTCACCACCCAGGGCAACCAGCGGGCGCTTCTCGCCAACAATGCTGGGAAACGCCGACATCAATGCCACCGTATAGGGGTGGCGTGGACGTTTGAAAATCTCCACCGCACTGGCCAGTTCACACATGCGCCCGGCATACATGATGGCAATGCGCTCGGCCACCTCGGCGATCACGGCAATATCATGGGAGATGTAAATCATGCTCATCCCCATTTGCTTCTGCACCTGGCGCAGTTCGCGCAGTACCTGATCCTGGACAATCACATCCAGTGCCGTGGTCGGCTCATCGGCAATGATCAGATCCGGGTTGCAGGCCAGCGCCATGGCAATGATCGCCCGCTGGCGCATCCCACCGCTGAACTCGTGCGGATAGCGATCCGCCATCTTGGGATCAATGCCGACCAGTTTGAACAGGGCTTCGACCCGTTTGCGCGCCTCGGCCGGATCAATATCCCGCTCGTGGCGTTCAATCGCCTCGACGATTTGATCTCCCACCTTATACACCGGGTCAAGCGCGTTCATTGCCGCCTGGAAGACCATGGAGATGCGCTTCCAGCGGATGTTCTGCATCTCTTCTTCGCTGAGTTGGATCAAATCCACCCCATCGAGCAGAATTTGCCCCCCGGTGATCTGGGCATTATCGGGCAAGAGGCGCAGCAGCGCCATGGCCACCGAAGTCTTGCCGCACCCCGACTCCCCCACCAACCCCAGGGATTCGCCGCGCCGGAGATCAAAGGACACATGGTCAATCGCAGAGACCGCGCCTTTGCGCGTCTTATAAATCATGGAGAGGTCACGAACCGAAAGCAAGGGTTTCTCTGCCATAGGTTTATCCTCGCTTAGCGCCGGCGCAGGCGCGGATTAACCACTTCGTCCAGTGCACGTCCCACCAGGTAAAAGGCACTGCACAAAAGGGTGATCGCCAGGCCCGGCGGTACGATCAGATACCAGTATTTCCAGCCGCCCAAAAGGTAGCCCGCCGCCTGGGTGGTGTTGATCATAATACCCCAGGACATGCGCAGGTTGAGCAGGCCGAAGAACGAGAGCGCCGCCTCGGAGAAAATCGCCCCGGTGACGGTGAACATCATGTTCAAAAAAGCCAGCGGCATCAAATTGGGCACGATGTGGCGGAAGATGATGTGCAAATCGCTCCCCCCGGCCACCTTGGCGGCTTCAATATACGGCTTGACCTTGATGGTCAACGCCTGGGCTTTGAAGATGATGGTGGTACCACCAAAGCCGGAGAGAACACCGATGAGCAGTGCCAGTTCGATCATGCCGAAATCGAAGAACGCCGTCAGCACTACCAGCAAAGCAATAAAGGGCAAGATGTTGATCAGGTCGGCCAAGCGCATGAAGAACGCATCCAACGCGCCGCCAAAGTAGGCCGAAATCGCCCCGACCGAGGTGGCAATGGTCACAGTCACCACCGCCGCCAAAAGCCCCAAGATGAACTCGGATTGCGTGCTGTACATCAATTGGCTTAGCACATCGCGCCCTACCGGGTCGGTGCCCAGCAAATGACGCGGCGAAGGCGGCGAAGGGTGGCGCAAAATGGTGGGATCGTTGCCGATGAAGGGGTCATAAATGTTGGGCTCCCACACCGTGTGCATTAGAATGGGATGCGCAAGCGCCATCAAGCCGAAGAAGAGGATGATCCCCAATCCCACCAAGCCGATTTTATTCTCGGTGAAGAGCGCCCAATTCTGTTTGAGCCCTTTCCAGGCAATACGCAGGCGGATTTTCCACAGCGGTTCTTGGATCTGAAAAGCCGTATCAGCAGGTGCCGTGGTCATGGTTCAACTCCCTCAGGCGTAGCGAATGCGCGGATCCAAGAAGGCATAGGCGATATCGGCCACCAGGTGGGCCAGCAACGCCAGCGTGCCGATGAACAGGAACGACCCCATCACCAGCGGAATATCGCCCGTGGTTGACGCCGTGAGCAGGGTCAAACCCAGCCCTTCCCACGAGAAGACGGTCTCGGTGATGATACCGCCGCCCAAGATGAAGGGCAGGGAGATGATCAGGCTGGTGAAGACCGGCAAAACGGCGTTGCGCGCGGCGTGCTTATCGCGCACCACCCGCTCCGGCAGCCCCTTGGCCCGCGCCGCCATAATGTAATCCTCGCGCAGGGTCTCCAGCATGGTGGTGCGGGTAAGCAACATCGTGCCGGAGAAGTTGATCAGGGTGAGTACGATAATCGGCAGTGCCATGTGATAGAGGATATCGCCCGCATATTTCGCCACCGGCGAGGATGCCCAGAACCCCACCGTGATCGCCGCGCCGCCAATTAATGCGCTCCAGCGGATCAGTGACGCACGGTAAGGGTTCATGCGGCGGGTGAGATAATAGACCACCACCAACGCCGCCCCTAGGATCGTCATCGTCAGCAGTAAATTGACAAAAATATCGTTTGCCGTCAGCCCTTTGGGCGCCGTGCGCCATAGGTTCACATCCAGGAACTTGCCAATTGGAAACCACTTAAGCGTAAAACCGAACAGGTAAATCATCATCAGGGCAAACCACGGGGTGAAGACGGTATAGAAAAACGCCCCCACCACCGTGATTCCGTATTCCAATCCGGTGCCGCGTTGCCAGGCCAGCACCCGGCCCAACCAGTACCCCACAAAGAATTCGATCAGGGTCGCGGTGAGGAAGAGAAAGATGGTGCGCGGGGCACGTTCCAGCAGTACGTCCATGACCGGCTTGCGGTATTGGTAAGATTCGCCCAAATCACCGCGCAGGGTGTTGCCCATCCACTGGAAAAAGCGCACATAGGCCGGCTTGTCCAGACCTAAGCGGCGGCGCAGGGCTTCACGCTGTTCCTTGGTGAATTTGGGATTGTTGACATATTGGAGAGTGATGTCGCCGGGCTGTGCATCCAGGATGAAGTAGGTTAAGGCGAAAAAGATAAACAGGGTAACGATAATCTGCAACAGGCGGTTGGCGATATATTTGAGCATCCCAACTCCTCAAAAGTATTTTAAGGTAGGGAAGGATTGGAGTATCTTATCATAATTTTTAAGAAGTGTCAGCCGGGAAAAGGTAACAAATATCCAATAATTAAGATGACTTTTGACCCGCTTAAGCACCCCTTCTTACATCAAAGAGACAAAATGAGAGGTTGAGGGTGTACCCCTCAACCTCTCATTCGTTACACACCCCTTACTGAGCCGCCGGCTTGGCCAGGGTGGGCGCACCGTAGAGCCCAGAGCCGATGCCGTCCAGCACCTCGGTGTAAGGATATTCGAGGTTGCGGAAGGCATCATAGATCGGGTTGGTGAAGAGCGTGATGTAGGGCAGTTCAGTCGCCAGGATGTTCTGGATCTCAAACGCCAGTTCTTTCGCCTTGTTGATATCGGTTTCGAGCAGGAAGGCATCGCACTTCTCTTTCAACGCCGCGCTCTCATACCCGTAGGGGTTGGTGGGCACGCCGCTGTCGAAGAAGGTGCAGATGTAATCCGGATAGATGGTCAAGCCCCAACCGAGGATGAACATGTCGTAATCGCCGGTGTCATAGACCGCGGTGAGGATGTTGTTGAAGTTGGTCAACTCGGCCGTGGCCGGGATGCCCAACTGGCGCATCCACTGCTCGATGTAAACACCCGCGGTTGCACGCAGAGGATCGTAACCCGCCGAAGGCGCCAACAGTTTCACCTCGGGGAACTTCTGGCCGTTGGGCAGTTTCAGGCCCTGGCCGTACTCCACCGACCCACCGCGGGCTTCATTCCAGGTGGGTTCTTTCTCCCAGGTGAAGCCGGCATCTTTCAGAATCTGCACCGCCTTCTCCATGCGAGTCTTGGTATCATCGCCGGCGCACCACTTCGTCACATTCGGATTGTGCCAGAAGCCGTTGCCCTCGGGCACCAACGTGTAGACCGGCAGTACCGCACCCTGGAGGACACGCTCGGTCAGGAAGTCCAGGTCAATCATACAGGCAATCGCCTGGCGCAGGGCTTTTCCGGCCTCGCCCTTGAAGTACTCCCGATTCTGGTTGAACGCCAGGTAGCGGAAGCCGTTCTGCTTATTCTCCACGATGGTGATGTTAGGATCTTCCTTCAACTGGTCCACAAAGCCTTGCTGCAGGCCGCTGGGGTTGAGCAGGAAGTCCACGTCGTTGTTGCGCAGAGCCAACACGGCCGCATCCGGGTTACCGTAGAGGGTGTAGAGCGCGCTGTCGAAGTAAGGACCGCTCTTGTATGCGAGCACCTTCTCACCTTCGGGCGTGCCGTAGGCGGTGAACTCGTAAGAGCCGTCTTCCTTATACTCGCGATAAGCGCCGTTGGCGTATTCCTCAACCACGGTGCCGATGAAGAAGTTCTTCTCGTTGACGCGGTTCTCGGCAAAGGCGCCCACTTCCCACTTCTCCAAGCGCCAGGCGCCGAAGGTGGGTTCGCCCTCGTTATCCAGTTTGTGCAGGATATCCACCGCCTCTTTGAGTTTGGCGTCCAATTCGCCCTTCTTGGCATCCAGTTCTTCCTGGGTTGCGGTGCCTTCCTTGACCGCTTTCTCCAGGTCGGCCACCTGCTGCTCAAGCGCTTTGTACTCGTCGCTGTTCACGATGGCCAGTGCATCGGCTATCTTGGGCTCCCAGTAAGCCTTATTGACGAAGGGCGACTGCAGAGCACCGTACTGCCACAGCGAGAGGCCGGGGATGGTGTTGTAATAGTACTTCACCGTCAGCGGGTCCACCGCTTCGACCTTGACCAGGTAGTCGGGGTTGTAACCGGACTGCCAGTTAAGACCGAGTTTGAACTTGAGGACGGTATTGGCAGTGAAAGCCACATCCTCTGCCGTGACCGGGCTGCCATCGCTCCACACCAGGCCGTCCTTGAGTTTGACCGTAGCCACATAGAGGTCACCTTCCTGGGTGAACTCGCTGGGGAAGTCGGCTGCTACGGCAGGGATAAAGTCATAACGCTGATCCGAGAGGGTGAACAGCGTCGGCCAGTGATAGATTTGCACCACGTAGTTCCAATACGAGGCGCCCACGTCATCGAAGAGCGCCCAGACGTTGGTGGTGGTCATGTCTTCGAGGGTAGCAAAGCGAATGACCGGCGCGCGCTCGGTGGTAGGCTGAGTCGGCTGTTCTGCCGGGGGTTGAGTAGGTTGCTCCTGCGCCGGAGGTTGCGTGGCTTGGGCCGGGGGTTGGGTCGGCGTGGCCTGAGCGCACGCAGCCAGCACCATGCTCGCGATCAACAATAGACTGAACACGAACAGTAGGTGACGCTTCATATTTCTCCTCCTCTTTTATCTAGATGTTGGGGATTTAAAAAATGGCGTGGGGAAGCCTTCGACTGCCCTCTCGACAGCCACCCGGTTCCAACCCTGCATTATTGGGGTAACGAGCCGGTGGTTGCCAGTCACTAACGGCCTCTCCAGCCTTACGACCTGCCCATATGGGCAAAAAAAGTATAGCATAGGGTTTAGGGGGGCGTCAAGTTAATCATAAAACCAGACAAACACCGTCCTATTTAGAGGTGAACAACCCCCGCAACCCTTGCAACCGAGCCAAGGCCTCAGGTCGGGCGCTCAGGGCTTGCAGTTCTTCCAGCGCGGCCAGGGCGTGCAGGCGCTCTTCGGTGCTCAACGGCAGGCGGGCAAATTCGTCCTCGTCCAATACCTTTTGCCGTCCATCAGGGTAGATCAGCACATCTAACGCCAGGTCGGTGTAGGTGATCGCCTGGGCATGGATCTCGGCCGGGCGGGTAATGTTGGCGTACCAGGCTTTGAGCGCATCGGTATCGCGGTCATGGATTTCAAAGAGGTTGTACCAACGGTCGCTGAAATAAGCCTCGAGAAAGCGATCCCCCGGGCGCAGGACAATGCCGAAAAAGGGCATCTCTTCGCGGTCGAAAAAGGCTTCCACCAGCACCCCTTGAGGATAGCGCGCCACCACTTGCCCGCGGTAGCGCCATACCTCGCGCCCGGTCACGTCCTTTTTGATCACCCAGACCCATTGATCAGCGCTCATGCCTCGGCCTCCAAGATCAGGATGCCTGCCGCATCCAGGCTGAACGTCACGTTCGCCCCCAGGGGCAGGGGTTCATCCACGTTGAAACTCAAACGCACCCCATCCTGTGCCCGCAGGACCAAGCGGTAACCCTCTCCGCGGAAGAGCAGATCTTCCACCACCCCCTGAATGCGGTTGGCCGCCGCCTGCCCTGGTTCAAGGCGGCGGGCGGCGTTCGGGCGCACCAATGCCGTGACGCGCTGACCCACCTGCCAGGGGATAGAGGCAGCCTCAGGCGCCGGGTCTAGCACGCCCAGGGCGGTCTCCAACCGCAAGGGGTGG
>CAYRUO010000023.1:0-16298 GCA_964427505.1 uncultured Thermanaerothrix sp. | reverse complement strand
GATCTGCGGGCATCAAACATCATGAAGCCGATTCCGCTCGTCCCCACGATCATCTCCGCCGCCACTAAAGCACGCCAACCATATCCCAATCCAGTGCGGATACCTGTTACTACGCCGGGCATCGCCCCTGGCACGATGACTTCGAACACAATTTGGAGTGGTTTGGCTCCCAAGCACTTGGCAGCACGAATGAGATCTTCAGGTACGCCGTCTATTGCTGCCACGATGTTCACCATGAGAGGGAAAATGACCGTATAGACGATGACAAGGGTGACCGTAGTAAGGCTAAAGCCAAACCACACAATTAATATCGGTAGCCACGCAATATCACCGATAGCCTGGAAAAACAAGAGCAGAGGCCACATAAATTTTCTAACCCAACGATTTAGACCCACCAGGAAACCCAGTGGTAAACCCACCAGAAGGCTGTAACTGACCCCGGTTAGAAGCCTAATCACTGAATCGTTCAGGTATCCCGGAAGAATTCCCTTGTAAACCAGGTCTCCAAAGGCGCGTACTACCACATCGGGACCAGTAATAAATGTGGTGGGAACCAGATTAAACTGCACCAATCCCCACCACACCAGGATAATAGGAATAAACGGCCCCAAATTCTTAACCAGCGAACTCGAAGCCAGGGATGACAGAAGTTTTAGCATCAAGATCGTCAGGCGGTTTTGCTGCAAGTGAGCGGCATTCATAATGTCTCCTCACCCCGCTTTAAGCCCCAGCGCACGATGGTGTGGCGTTCGAGTGGGCTTAGGATAAGGCGATCCATAATCAACCAAAAGATACCGATTAAAATCATGGACATAATGATCTTATTCGTCTCATAAAATTCCCGAGATAAAAAGAGAAGATAACCCAACCCCAGGTTTGTGGCAATCATCTCAGCGGCGAAGAGACCACGCCAAGCAAAACCCATCCCGACCCGTAAACCGGTGACAATCTGAGGGAATGCTCCCGGCAATACAACTTCCAAGATCACCTGAAGTCTATTTGCACCAAGGGATTGGGCCGCACGATATAAATCGTTCGGAATAGAGCCCACTCCCATCATGGTGTTATATACCAGCGAAAAGAATACCGCATTGAAGATAATAAAGATCACGGTAGGATTGCCATACCCGAACCACAAAGTCGCCAAAGGAATCCAGGCAATACCAGCCAGCGAAACCGAGAAACGGAGGATAGGGGTAAAGAAATTGAAGGCATAGCGATTTATGCCCATCAAAATGCCGAAAGGAATGGCTGTCATAACTGCGATTAAGGTGCCAATTAAAACACGTTGGAGGCTCGCCAAAACATGCTTCCACAACGAACCATCTGCAGACATCTTGATAAAAACAGCCCAAACGCTTTCAATGGAAGGAAATATCCGTTCGGGTACTTGAGAATATTGCAGGCTGAGCTTCCAGACCAGAATGAGGGTCAGGAAAGGAAGTAAGAACCAGACAGTATCACTTACTGTTTTGCCGATCCGACTCTGTGCTCGATCCATAAAAACACCGAAAGGATGGAATTCGTTCACTCGCACTTTAAGATTTCAACGATGCTAAAATGTCGTAGTATTGATAATAGGGCTGGCTGTGTTGGGCGGTGACATTAACAGCCAGCCCCAACATTAATTGTCCACGTTATCCCCCAACTAAACCCGGGGTTATTTACAAACCTCAGCCGCTTTGTTGGCGTCGAAGACAAAACCGGGTGTAATTTCAGCCCCTTGAGGGATTGGTTCAAGCCCTTCAAAGAGCTCAGGATGCTCTTGCATGACCTGAAGGATATACTTGGGCTCGAACACCTTACTCACATCAATGGTACCGCTGATCGCTCCCACTTTATTCAACAATTGTTGATCGTTTTCTAGTGCCAGATAGTTGCAGGCGGAGAAGCGGGGATCCAACTGCTTGATATTGTATTTCATGGCCTCTTTTGCAACCTCCGGCTTCAAGCCGGGTAACCAACGCACGGCAATTTCCGCCGCTTGATCGGGATTCTCGCGCATCCATTTATCGGCTTTCGCGCGTGCGGTCAAGAACTTGACCACAATGTCCGGATGCTGTGCAACCCAATTCCGTTCACCGACGATGTATCCGATGAAGGAAATAAACCCACCACCCCGTAGTACCTCATAAGAGCCAGGAACATCAAAGAGGGCCACAATGGGCCACGGATCCCAGGTGATCATGGCGTCCACACCGCCCGTTTGCAGGGCAACCGCCATATCAGCGGGCTTGGTATTAACTAATTCAACATCCTTCTCGGTGAGGCCTGCTTTTTCTAGCACTCCCAGGGCATAGAGATGGCTAATCGAGCCGATGGAAACGGCGATCTTTTTGCCTTTTAGGGTAGTAAGATCTTTCCCATCAATCCCTGAATCCTTTCGTGCAATCATTGCCATGGTCTCATCAATGCCCCGGTAGACAGATGAACCAGTGTAGTTACCCAGCAAAACAAGGTCCATCCCCTTAAGAATGGCGCCGATGGCCGGAACGCCAACTTGCCCAATATTGATCTCTCCGGCCTGCAAGGCGTTGAGCTGATCCACCCCGGTTGGATATGGCCCAAGTAGTTTGACATCCAACCCCTCTTCCTCGAAGAAGCCTTTTTCGAGGGCAATGGGTAGACCAATTTGGTCAATTGCCGCGACCCAACCAGCGTTTACCAAGACCAGTTCCGGGGGAGCGGTAGGTTCCTGAACCGTGGCAGTTGGCTCAGGTTGGGTCGGCTGGGCAACAGTCGCAGTTGGCGGTTGGGTTGGGACCGCGGTGGGAGTAGGCGTGGCAGCAGGGGCACAGGAAGCTAAGAGCAACGTTAATGCTATTAACACGCCGAACCATTTGAATGTGATTTTGTGGAACATCTTCCTCCTCCTGGATTAGAGAATATTGGGGGTTGAAAAACAGGGTAACGTATCTACTACTTATAGGGCAATTCTGCCCAGTCGTGCCGAAATTTCATCCGCGGTTGCTTTGACCGGATCAACCAGTGCTAAAGTTCTCTCTAAGGTCATCGTGATGATCCAACCACTAATACTTAAAGCGGCAACCGGCACCCCGGCAGCGTTGAAAATCGGTGCCGCGACACAACGGATGCCATTTTCGTTTTCAATATTATCTATGGCGTATCCTTGCTCTCTGACTTTTCGTAATTCCTTAAAAAACACCTCGGGGTCAGTAATGGTGTTTTCCGCGCGAGGGGTGAGACCATATTTCTTCACATACTCTTCCCATTCCTCTTCAGAGCGGTAAGAGAACAAGGCCTTTCCCAAAGCCGTTGAGTGGATCGGCATTCGTCCGCCAATCTGGGAAGCCATAAGCACAGCACTGTTGCCATCCACTTTGTCAATGTAAATCACTTTTCCTGCGTCTATATCCAATGTGGCAAGGTGTACCGTTTCACCGGTTTGGCGGCTCAATTCACACAAAAAAGGATGCGCAACTTTGCGGATCTCATTCTTTTCCAGGTATTTAGATGCTAACCACGTGACCTTATAGCCAAGTGTATATTTGCCGTTTTCGTCCTTGGTCACATACCTTTGCTCTTCAAGGGTAGACAAAAAGCGAAAAACGGTGGTCTTGTTCATCTTTAAGGAACGACTTATAGTTGATAAATCTTGTGGTCCATCCGCTGCCGCAAGGTGTTCGAGAATGGCTATGGCTCTTTGAACTGATTGGTTGAACAGCGTATGAGAGTGTTTCATTTTTTGAAACAATTCTTTACATTGTGAAACCCAGGTTATTTACTAGTATAGTGAAATTAAAACGAAAGTCAATACCCGTTTTTAGCGGGCTTTTTTTCAAGATAAAATCCTTTTCCGATTTGTTTAGAGAGGTATCCTCGAGTCCCTTCACTCCCCCGCAATCTCAAAACCGTACGTGATCTCGGCTACGCCGCGCAGGGTGGCGGCAACCGAGCAGTACTTCTCCTCCGAGAGACGGATGGCCTGTTCCACCCCTTCAGAGGTCAGCCCTGCTCCCCGCAAGGCATAGTGAATATGAATGCGGCGAAACGTCCAGGGCGGGTCGGCATCCTGCTCGCCACTGACCGTGATGCGCAACCCCTGTAAGTCCTGGCGCTTCTTGCGCAAAATCTCCACCACATCCACCGCCGTGCAGGCCGCCAAGGCGACTAACAGCAACTCTGAGGGCTTCATCCCCACCCCTTCGTCAGGGGTCGAGAGCACAACGCTGTGCTGGGTTGAATCTATGCCTACGAACCGCTTGCCACCGATCCATTCCACTGTAGCCGTTGCCATACCGCATTCTCCCATGCTTGAGGTATTGAAGCGAACGGCTCTAGTTTAACCGCAAAAGGGTTGGTTGGCACGCCGAGAGGCAAAAATTTAAGGTCTAGCCCCCGAAATTAGGTATAAGGCGCGTCGCGTCATCCCCTCGACCGAGAGCCCCTCCCAGTCGGCACATGCCGCCACCAGATCGTCCTCGCTCACCGGCAGGGCGGCCAGGCGCTGGTTCAAAGCCTCGGCTCGGCGGCGAATCTCGTAGACCGCCTGATGATGGTTCTGCACCCGCTCAAGTAGCGCCAGTGCCAACGCTACCTGCCCCTGCTGAGCCCACACCCCGGCCAGATTGGTCAAAATCTCCAATAACAGCGGCCAAGCCTGGCTCTCAAGAGCCACCATCAGCCCACGCCCAAAAGCATGGATGGCGGCTTCCATTTCCCCCAGTCCAAGCGCTACCTTGCCTAAGGAATCCAACACCGCCGCACGCAGGGCAGTTGACCCCAACCGTTGTGCCATCTCCAAACTCTCGTTGAGCAACGCATGGGCTCGTGCATAGTCCCCGTTCTCTAATGCGACATTGGCCAGGTTATTCAGCGCCCGCGCAACCTGCCCCTCATAATGCAGAGTACGCCCCACTTCCAACGCCTGGCGGAAGTAATGGGCGGCCAGGGTGTTATCCCCGCGTTGATAGGCCACCACTCCCAGGTGATTGATCACCTCGCATACTGCACGCAGATCGCCGATGCGGCGGAAAAACTGCAACGCCTGCTGTAACCGTTCTTGGGCTTCATCCAGCCGTCCTACCGCGCGCAGAGTGCTGGCGAGGCTGTCCAGGGCAGTGGCGTAGGCTTGGGTTTCCGCTTCCATTTGGAGCAGATCCAGAGCTTTCTCCAGCATCTTCAGACTCTCCGGATAATCTCCCAAGTGATAGGCAAATTCGCCTCGCCGCACCAATACCCGTCCTAAGAAGCGCCGCATCTCACCTTCGTGAGCGGTATCCATCCCACTTAGGGCTTGAAGAGTCTCATTCAACCAATGCGCCGCCTCCATAAAACGCCCTCGTGTGCCCAGCATACTGCTAAGCGTATCCAGCACTGGCAGAAGCAAATCAAACCGCTGGTGATCCAAAGCCCATTTCCAGGCATGGCGCAGGTTGGGATAATCGTGCTCCAACACCTGAAGTGCCCAGGCTTGGTCGGCCCCATACAAGGCATGACCAATCTGAGCCACTCGCCACAGCATCCACTCCGCATGACGACGGCGGGTTTCCTCGGCCAGAGCAGGGAAGGCGCGCAGGCGTTCCTCGGCGTACTGATGCAACAAAGGATGGGCGCGATACCGCCCCTCAGGTCCCAGGTTGAGGTAAGCCTTATTCACCAAACCGTCCAGAAAGAAAATCGAGGCATCCGCGACGGCTCGAGCGGCCTCGGCGGTGAATCCCCCGCGGAAGATGCTGAGCCGTAAGAGAACGCGCTGTTCCTCGGCGGAGAAGAGATTCCAAAACGAATCCAAAACATCCTGTAAGCGCTGCTCGCTACTGTGATCCCCTCCCACCTGTTCTACCCAGGGCGGGCGCTGACGGATCAGGCGCACCGCTTCGGTCAACCCGAGCGAGGCCGCCCATGAGGCTACGATTTGGATTGCCAGCGGTAGCCCTCCGCTCATTTGGCAGAGTTCAACCACATGTTGGCGGTCGTCTGCAGCCATACTAAAAGCAGGTTGTAATTGCTGGGCCCGTTGCAGGAATAACTGCACTGCCGGATAGGCTTCCAAGCCTTCAACCTCCGGTGAGGGCGGGCAGGCCAAGCCACGCAGAGGGTAAAGCCACTCCGCCGGAAGGTGCAGCGCATCGCGACTGGTCACCAGCAGGTGTACGCGCGGCGCCCCATCCAGGCACTGCCACAAAAAAGTGCGCAGTTCAGGATGCTGTTCGACATCTTCCAACAGGAGCAATATATGGCGTGGGCGCAGGAATTCTAGCAACTGCTCCCAGGGAGAAATAGAGGGTGTATGAAATGTCAGGCCCAGCACCTCACCTAAGCCGATGGCCACCTCATCCAAGGAACGATCTCCCGCCACCGAATAGCGAAAGACCCCATCCGGATAATCTTCCAGGTGTTCCCAAGCCACCTGCATTGCCAGGCGCGATTTTCCCACCCCACCCGGACCGACAACCACCACCAGACGGCGTTGAAAAAGCAAGCGTTCCAAAGCCCATATTTCTTCCTCGCGTCCTACAATGGGCGACCAAAGCAAAGGCTCGGGCAGATTGTGGGATGAACGCACCGGGCGCAACTGAGCCGGGTCGAACCCTGACCAGGACGGCGAAGCCTGGAACTGCCATCCGTTCGCCGTGGGCAGCAGCACTTGATGGGCAATCAACCCCTCGATCAAATCCTCGAGTGCACCGGGCAAACCGCCGCTCGCCGCATGCAACCAGGTTAGGAAGTCTGCTTCGGGTTCCATTTGCAGCACCTGGCGCACCCACAAGCGCGTGCCGTAGGCCGAAAGCGGCTGTAATTGCACCACGCGGTAAAGCGGCGCGCGAAAATCGCCGGCCATGCCCGATGTGGTGTAAGCAATCCCCAACGGCCAGGGAGTAACCTCGCCCAGCAACACCCGGACGGCTTGCAGTGAAGCCGCATCTATCCAGGCCGGGTTATCCAAAGTCACCAACAACCCCCGCGCATTTTGCCGGGCGACCTCACGGAAGAGAGCGGTAAAAAACGGAGCCAGCCCCTGGGTGGGAAGCACCTCTAACGGCCAGGTGCGGGCGGCTTCGCTCAGTGCTCCTAAGTAACGGCGGGAGCGGGCCGGATTTCCCTTCAAGGCCAGTACGGCCAGGCCGCGCAATCGCGCCAGGCGCTGAACCTCTTCCAAAAAACGCGTTTCACCGCCTTGAGGGGGCGCTTCGACTCGGAGAACTCCATGATGATGAACATCTAAGTCATTGAACCAGGTTCGCAATGCCTCCAATGCCACCTCACGCTCGATCAGTCGCGGCGGCACCAGAGGATGACGGCGCCATTCTGCTAGTGGGCTGTTCGGCCCCACCATGTGGCCCTTGCCGCTGCGCTTCGCCTGATAGTGGCGGCGGTCGGCCACCCCTAACAGGGTTTCCACATCGGTACCATCCTGAGGATATAACGCGATACCCAGGCTTAACCGCAGGCGCAGTGGAGGGTCACCGGTAAATTCATGTTCTTGAATGGCGGTAACCAGGGTCTCCCCCACGGCAACCGCGATTCCGGCATCCACGGTTGGCAAAATGATTAGGAACTCATCACCGCCGTAACGCACCACCTGTCCCCCCTCGCCTACTAAGGTGCGCAGGCGCAATCCCAACTGTGTCAAGATAGCGTCACCACGGGCATGGCCAAAGGCGTCATTGATGGATTTAAAATCATCCAGATCTAGAAAAAATAACGCCAGAGACTGCTCGCATGAACTTACCCGTGCCAACGCAGCCTGCAACAGCGGCATTAGCGCGGCGCGGGAATAAACACCGGTTAAGGTATCCAAGGGAAAACTCACCGCACACCTGCACTTTCTATGCGTCCCCGCTTTAATGCTTGCTTAATCCTTTTTAAAATGACAAAAACCCTCTTTCAATCGGCAGGTTGCGGGCAGGAACGATGAAAACCTTTTAAACGCACAAAGCCCCGATATGGGGCTATATCTTAGGTTAGCGCGCCAGCGTGATGGCCATTTGGTAATACTCCATGGGCAACTCGCGCTTGCGGCTGGCCACCTCGGTTAGATCCACTGCTACCACTTCGCGGCCACTTAATCCGACCATCACGCCGCGCCGCCCCTGGTGCAGGAACTCCACTGCTTTGGTGCCGAAACGCGATGCCAGCAAGCGGTCAAAGGCGCTGGGCTTACCCCCACGCTGAATATGCCCTAAAATGGTCACCCGCATGGTAAAGCCCACTTCCATCTCATCAATTTGGCTTGCCAGTTGGGTCACCGAGGGGCGGGCGCCTTCTGCCGCCACAATGATGGCGTGGGTCTTGCCGCGACGGTAAGCATCCTGGATGGCCTGGGCTACTGTCTCCACCGAGGTTTCAATTTCGGGAATGAGCACCAGTTCGGCCCCACTGATGATCCCGGCCTGCAAGGCGAGGTAACCCGATTCGTGCCCCATGGTTTCTACCAGAAAAGCGCGGTTATGGGATGACGCCGTATCGCGCAACTTGTCAATAGCGTCCACAATGGTGTTGAGCGCAGTATCCACACCGATGCAGATATCGGTGCCGTAGATGTCATTATCAATGCTGGCCGGCACGCCCACCACCGGCACCCCGCGCTGGTGCAACGCCAGGGCACCCCGCTGACTGCCCCCGCCGCCGATGACGACCAAGGCATCCACACCGGCGGCGTTCAATTGGCGCAGGGCCTCTTGCTGAGCTGCGGGTTCCAAGAAAGTCTTGCTCCGTGCGGTTTGTAAGATGGTGCCGCCGCGCTGTAAAATCCCCCCCACATCGCGCGCCCCTAAGGGGGTAAAGTTTCCTCGAATCAAACCATCGAAGCCCCCGATCACCCCCAAGACCTTCATCTCGTAGTTTAGTGCGGTGCGAACCACGGCGCGAATGCAGGGATTCATCCCCGGGGCATCGCCACCGGCGGTCATTACGGCAAGGGTGCGGATTTTAGGCAGGGCGTCCATGGCATCTCCCTGAATCGGTACAACGATTTGTTGGATTGTACCCGACACCGCCCCACGCGGGAAGGGACGAGAGGCTTCGGGCCACGCACGTTGAGGGGCTCAGCCGGCGTGCACCAGGGTGCCGCGAATCTCACCCAACAACGAGAGGCGCAGGGCGTCCGGATCCCACAGGTTGAGCACCAAGATGGGCAATTTGTTCTCCATGCACAGGCTGATGGCGGTGCTGTCCATCACCTCCAGACGGCGATTGAGCGTCTCGATGTAGGTCAAGCGGTCAAATTTCACCGCGTTGGGATTGCGCTTGGGGTCGCTGTCGTAAACGCCATCTACCTTGGTGGCTTTGATCAACACATCGGCGTTGATCTCCATCGCGCGCAGGGCGGCAGCGGTATCGGTGGAGAAGTAAGGGTTGCCGGTGCCGCCGCCGAAGATGACCACGCGCCCCTTTTCCAGATGGCGGATGGCACGGCGGCGGATGTACGGTTCGGCTACGGCGTGCATCTCAATCGCCGACTGCACGCGCACCACCACCCCCAGGCGCTCCAAGGCATCCATCAGCGCCAGGGCGTTCATGACGGTAGCGAGCATACCCATGTAATCGGCGGTCGCCCGATCCATCCCGGCCTCCAGCCCAACCCGCCCGCGCCACAGGTTGCCGGCACCGATAACAATCGCCACATCCACCCCCATCTCGCGCACCTCGCGGATGCGCTGGGCAATATCATCGGCGGCCTTGGGATCAATGCCATATTCCTGTGGCCCGGCCAGGGCTTCTCCACTCAGTTTGAGCAGAATACGGCGGTATTTCAGTCCTTCCATCGCGCAGACACCTCCAGTTCAAAAAAAGAGGCCAACCGCAAGGGTTGGCCTCTGAGATGGCATTACGCCTCTTCGGTCGTTTCGCCCAGCGCCCAACGGACGAAACGCCGGATGACAATGTTTTCACCCAAGGCAACACGCACATCGTTGAGCAAGTCTTGAACGGTCATGCTCTCATCGCGGATGTAGCGCTGGCGCAAAAGCACCACCTCATCCTTGAATTTGTTCAGCGCGCCCTCAACAATGCGGGGGATAATGTGCTCGGGCTTACCTTCTTCGCGCGCTTTAGCCGCGGCGATTTGTGCCTCGTGATCGAGCACCTCTTGTGGAATGTCTTCCTCGCGGATGTAAAGCGGGGCGCTGGCGGCAATCTGAAGCGCCAGTTCGTGGGCAAAGTGGCGGAACTTCTCGCTCTTGCCGACGAAATCGGTCTCGCAGTTGACCTCGACCATCACGCCCACGCGCCCGTTGCCGTGGGAGTACAGTTCAATGACGCCTTCAGACGCTTTACGGTCGGCGCGCTTGGCGGCAGAAGCCAGCCCCTTCTCGCGCAAGATATCTACCGCTTTCTTGAAATCGCCTTCAGCCTGTTCCAGGGCTTTGCGGCAGTCCAAAATGCCGGCGTTGGTCGCCTCGCGCAGTTGCTTGATCATGTCCGTGGTAATGGTTGCCATACGATCTAATCCTCTCACCCAAAGATATGCAAATGATGATGCGTAATCGGCTTAGGCTTCTTCCTCGTCCTCAGCCTCAAGCTCCTCAATCTCTTCTTCCTCTTCTTCGTCCTCAACCGGCTTGCGCGCAGGGCGGCCGCTCAGTTTGGCCAGCGTGGCATCCCCGAGCAAATCCTCATCGCCAATTTCTTCTTCATCCAGCATCGTGTAACGGACGGCGGTGGGCGCAACAGGCAGGGTGGGCTCGACTTCCTCTTCGATCACCTCTTCCTTGCGCAGAGCCTTGCCTTCGAGAACGGCATCGGCGATCTTACCCACCAGCAGTTTGATGGCGCGGATGGCGTCATCGTTGGAGGGGATCACGTAGTCCACACCGGTAGGGTCGCAGTTGGTATCCACCAGGGCGATGACCGGGATGTTCTTGAGGTTGGCCTCGTGTACGGCGGTGGCCTCGCGGCACACATCCACTACAAAGAGCAGGTCGGGCAGGCGCTTCATGGTGCGCAGACCACTGAGGCGGGTTTCTAGGCGGACGATCTCGCGCTCGATCAGCAGGCGTTCTTTCTTCGTGCGGGCTTGGAGTTCGCCGCTATCGCGCATCTTCTCCAAGCGATCCAGTTCCAGGATGCGCTGATAGATGGTGATCCAGTTGGTCAGAGTGCCGGGCAGCCAGCGCTCGACCACGTAGGGCATGCCACAGCGCTGGGCTTCCTCGCGGATGGTATCCTGAGCCTGGCGCTTGGTGCCCACAAAGAGCACCGTCCCACCTTTGGCTACCGTATCCACGACTACTTTGTAGGCCTCGTTGAGGGCTTTGACGGTCTGCTGCAGATCAATGATGTGGATGCCGTTGCGCTCGGTGAAGATGTAGGGGCGCATCGCCGGATGCCATTTATTGGTGCGGTGACCAAAATGCACCCCACTTTCAAGAAGCGCCTTCATAGAAATTACGTTAGCCATTGCAAAAACTCCTTTCGGTTTGGCGTTATTCCTCCGCGGCTTCCTCCCGTTCCCTCACCCCGATTGGGGCACGCCAGGAACGGTCTGACCGCGTGAGAGATGCTGGGCTATCCTGGGCGGATAGCCGTCCAAGTATAACATAAAATTTTGAGATTCGTCCAGTTTTGTAGTCCCTAGGGAACGCTTAAACAAGGCTTTTTGAATGAACCGAAAGTGTGATCGAATGTCCTGTATCTTTTCAACCATCTCTCAAATTCGGGCGAATAACGGGCGCCAGTAGCCGGCGCCACCCATGCCGGCATTACGGGTATCCACACATCCCACCTTGAAAACCACAGGTGCGCCTCGACCTATTTCCTAGATTCTTCACGTATAATGTAACTATCCCCTTTACGTTTTGTAGATCACATGCCCACATCCTATCTGCTCCCACTGACCTCCGCTGCAGCCTTGGATTTGAACCTGAGTGGTGGCAAAGGGGCAAACCTGGCACGCCTTATCCAAGCCGGGTTGCCCGTACCGGATGGGGTGGTGCTGAGCACCTCTGCCTACCGCGAATTTGTGCGCGCCAACCACCTCGAAGCGGTGCTTGCCCCGGCCTGCCAGGCCGAACCCGACACGACCCCCACCGACTTAGAAACCCTCTCCGCAACCATTCGTCAGGCCTTCCATGCCGCCCCGATCCCAACTGAAATCGCCACCGCCATCCGGGAGTGGTATCGGCAGACCGGGAACCCTGTGCTGGCCGTGCGTTCCTCTGCCACCACCGAAGATCTACCCGGTCTTTCATTTGCCGGCCAGCAGGACACTTTTCTCAACATTCGAGGCGAGGATGCTCTGCTCCAAGCCGTGGTGCGCTGTTGGAGCAGTTTGTGGACGGCGCGCGCTATCGGCTACCGCCTGTATCATCGCGTCCCCCAGCACGACCTGGCACTGGCGGTCATTTTGCAGGTGATGGTGCCCAGCCAGGTGGCGGGGGTCATGTTCACCGCCAACCCCCTCACCGGCCAGCGCAACGAAGTCGTGATCAATGCCGCCTTTGGCCTAGGCGAAGCGCTGGTCTCGGGACAGGTGGAGCCCGATGAGTATGTGGTGGACATCCGCGCGCAACGCGTCCTCAGGAAAACGCTGGGACGCAAAGTGCCCCTCGCGTCGGTGTCGCCTCCCTGGACGCCTGTGGAGATGACCTCGGCCCAAGCGTTGGCAGATGAGGCCATCCTAACCCTGGCGCAACTGGGCAAGCGCATTGAAACCTTATATGCGTTTCCCCAGGATATCGAATGGGCATGGGTGGACGGGGCATTTTATATCCTTCAATCCCGTCCGATCACCGCGCTGTATCCCTTACCTGAAGGCCTACCTGCACAGCCCGTGCACGTGCTCTTTTCCATGGGTGCGGTGCAGGGCATGTTAGACCCCATCACCCCGCTGGGACGGGAGATCATCCTGCACCTTTTTGTCGCCGGGGGACGGCTATTGGGCTACCACCTCACCCCGGCCACCCAGCGCGCCATATGGGTAGCCGGTGAACGCTTGTGGGTCAACCTGACCCCACTTCTGCATACGCGGGTGGGGCGGCACTTCGTCCCTATGATGCTGGGCTTGGTGGAACCTTCCACCCGGCAGGTGGTGCAGCACCTGCTCGAGGATCCACAGATCGGATGGGATGCCCCGGTTCGCTTCAGCACCCGTTTGCGCCTGGTGCGCTTTGCCCTGCCGCTGTTGGGTAATGTATTCCTTAACCTTCTTGCTCCAGATCATCGCCGAGAAGCGCTCATAGCCCGCTTTGAAGCCTTCCTCACCGCCCTGGAAGCCGACTTGCGGCATCTCCCGGCTGACCCGCTGGCCAGGTTGGAGGCGCTGAGCCAAACCATTCCCCACGTGTTCCGCGCCCTGCCCGGCAAGGTGCGCCTGCTCATCGCCACCGTCGCCACCGGGGTCGGTAGCCTGAATTTGTTGCGCTTGCTGGCGGCTCAAATTCCCCCCGGCACGCTAGGACGATCACGACAGGAATGGGAGACGCTGGTACTGGAATTGACGCGTTCGCTCCCCTTTAATCCGACCACCACCATGGATTTGGCGTTGTGGGAGATCGCTCAAACCCTGCGCCAACATCAAGCCGCACGGGAGGAACTCACCACGCTTTCGCCGACAGCCCTGGCGGCGGCCTATCAGGCCGGCCACCTGACCCCGGAGACCCGGCGGCAGGTAAGTGCATTTTTAGCCCGTTACGGTCGCCGCGGCTTAGCCGAATTTGACCTCGGACGCCCCCGCTGGAACGAAGACCCTACCCCGATCTTTGCCATCCTCCAAACGTATTTGAGCCCGAATGAGCACGTTGCCCCCGACCAAGTCGTTGCTCAAGGCGAAGCCCGTGCTCATCACGCCCTGACACTTCTAGAATCCGGTATCCGCCGCGCGCCGCTGGGATGGCTTAAAGTCCATCTCGTGCGCTTTCTCGCCCACCGCGTGCGGGCGCTATTAGGACTGCGCGAATACCCTAAATTTTTCCTGGTGCGCGTGATGGGTGCGATCCGCGAGGTCTTGCTCGCCGCAGGCCGCGAACTGTGTGCCCAGGGGATGTTGAGTCAACCTGATGACCTCGTTTTCCTGAGCTTGGATGAACTGTGCGCTTTTGCCCACGACCCCGGCAATGCCGTTTGGCACGAGCGCATCACCCAGCGGCGGCAAGCCTATGAACGCGAAATGCGGCGGCGCCAGGTGCCGCGTTTGCTGCTCAGCGATGGGCGTGTGTTTTATGCCGGGATGAGCACAGAAGAGGAAAGCGAGACCACCCTGTGGGGCAGTCCGGTCTCGCCGGGGGTCGCCGAGGGGCGGGTGCGCATCGTCTTTGACCCACGCCAAGCCGATCTCCAGCCGGGTGAGATCCTGGTCTGCCCCGGCACCGATCCCTCTTGGACGCCGCTTTTCCTCTCTGCCGCCGGGTTGATCATGGAAGTGGGGGGTATGATGACACACGGCGCGGTGGTAGCGCGGGAATACGGCCTGCCGGCGGTGGTGGGTGTGGATCGTGCCACCCAGCGCTTGCACAACGGACAGCGCGTACGCCTGGACGGCACCACCGGGCGGATTGACCTCTTGCCAGACAAAGCCCCTACTCAGCCCGCTCCATCGGCATGAACGTGAGGGCGGCTGGCCAACGCGTCCAGCGCACGACCGGGGGCATTGCATTTCCCGCGCTTGCCTTCCTTGCCCGCTCTGGCAGGCTGTGCTACACTTTTCACCAGGATGGTGGATGAGCAGATTTTAACCGAAGTGCGCAACGCCTTGGCGCAGGGACAGCGTGCCCGCGCCCGTGACCTGCTGACGCGGTTACTGCGCCGCGATCCCAACCAACCCGAGTACTGGCTGTGGATGAGCGCCGCGGTAGAGACGCCCAAAGAGCGCCTTTACTGCCTGCGTGAAGTCCTGCGCCTCGACCCTGACAACATAGATGCGCGGCGCGGCTTAATCTTGATGGGTGCACTCCCACGTGATGAGCGCCTGGTCATCCCGGCCGCTTTACAGCGCCGCGCTTGGCAGGTGGACTTAGAAAAACCGCGCGATGAAGCCACGCGTCACCTGTGGCGGCGCATTGCCCTTTACGGCGGACTGGTGGTGCTGGTGGTGGCACTGGTGACCGCGGGGATTTTCAGCGTGAACCGCCTGCGCCAGCGCGCTCAACCCACCCGCGCCGTGATTTCCTTCCAACCCCTTCCCACCGCCACGCCCATGCCACAAGTGCAAACGGCCGCTACCCCCAACCCTGCCTTCACCCCGACCATCACACCGCCCTGGGCGGCGCTGGAAGCCACCTATACCCCCACCCCCGCCTATGGACGCACCCCCCACCCGATCATCGAGGCGTACAGCCTGGGCGTGCGCGCCTTTGAACGCGGCGATTTCAACCGCGCCATCCAATACCTGGATCAGGCGGCGCAAATCCAGCCCGCCGCCGACATCTACACCCTAATCGGGCAAATTTACCTGCAACAGGGCGCTTACACCCAGGCACTGGAAGCCTTTAATGCGGCGCTCAAAGCGGATAAAAACTACGCCCCGGCTTACCTGGGACGGGCACGCGCCCTTCTCGGTGCCAATCCCGAGCAGGCAGCCGAGGCCGCGCGCAACCTGCAAGAAGCCCTACGCCTCGATCCCAACCTGGCCGAGGCTCATCTGGAACTGGCCGCCCTGGCCGCCACGCAAGGGGATGACACGGCGGCGGCTGACCACCTCGAACAGGCCGCCGGCCTGCTGCCCGAATCGCCCCTGGTGGCTTATTACCGCGCCTGGATCGCCCTGCGCCAAAACGACCTGGAGACCGCGTTAGCCCAGGCGCAGGAAGCCTTGCGGCGCGACGTGACCCTCCTGCCGGCCTACCGCCTGCTGGGGCAGATTTACCTTTTACAGGACCGGCCCGCGCAGGCCATTCCACCCCTGGAAGTGTACTTGACCTATGGGCCGGCCGCTTCCGATACCGAGGTGCTGGGTTGGCTGGCGCAGGCCTATGCCCGCCAAGGCCGCGCCGAGCAAGCCCTGGCAATGTTAGACCGCGCCCTGGCCGCCGACCGCCTGAACCTGGCGCTGTGGTTACAGCGCGGCGAGGTCAACCTGCAGGCCAAAGACTATGAAGCCGCATTGGACGATTTCAAGCAGGCGCTCAACCTCAACCCGCGCTCGTTTACAGCCAGCCTGGGGCGCGGGCGGGCGCTGTTGGGCCTGGAAGCCTACGGTGATGCCTACATGCAACTGAGCAAGGCCGAGGGACTGGCGCGGAATGAGGCCGATAAGGCCGCCGTGTACTATTGGCGTGCCCAGGCCGTGGAACCCTTGGATCCGCGCGCCGCCTATGCCGACTGGCAGCGCCTGCTTGCCCTGCCGGACGATGCCGTACCCGCCGCCTGGCGCACCCAAGCCCAACAAGCCCTGGCAC
>CAYRUO010000022.1:0-17024 GCA_964427505.1 uncultured Thermanaerothrix sp. | reverse complement strand
GCCTTAGGGCTGAGCGATGTGTTTTACACCTCAGGGCGCTTCCTGGCCGTGATTGACCCCGCCTTTGTGCTGGTGGGAATGTTGGGATTAATCCTGACCGCGTTAGCCCTGGTCGGCAATCTGATTCGGCTGGAACGGCGTTGGGGGATGCTCGAGGCCGATGCCCTGCTGATCGGTGCGATCTACCTAGCCGGGTTGTGGCTGCTCTATCAACGTGGGATCACCCCCTGACTTCTCTGGTAAAATTGCTGCGGCTTAAATTATTGGAGGCATCCGCATTGCGAAGAAATACCAGTCCGATCATCCTGCGCTGGGTCTCGGTGGTGCTCATCCTGCTGGCCGTGCTGCTCACGGTCATTCAACTGGTGCGCTTCAGCCGCCTGCGCGAAACCTTTCCCGCCGGAACGCGCATTGCCGGTGTCCCCGTGGGGGGACTGGATCGCCAGCAAGCCGCCCAGCGCCTGACCCAAGTTTACGGCCTGCCGGTGGAGTTACGCTACGGGGATGCGGTTATTCAACTCCGCCCCTCACAGGTGGATTTTCGCCTCGACCTTGAGGGTATGCTGGCCGCGGCAGAACAACAGCGCCAGACCGAACAGTCCTTCTGGGCAGCCTTCTGGGACTTTCTCTGGGGGCGCCAGCCCCGTGCCATTGAGATACCCCTGCGCGCGACCTACTCGCAGGCACGCCTGCGTGCGTTCCTCGAAAATGAGGTGGCCGCCCGCTACGATCAACCCCCTACCCCCGCCGAACCGGTCCCGGGCAGTACCACCTTCAACCCGGGCAAGCCGGGCACGGTGATGGACGTAGATCGCACACTGACCCTGGTAGAGGCGGCCCTACGCAACCCCACTCGCCGCACGGTGAACATTGTCTTCACCCAAACCGCCCCGCCGCGGCCCTCGCTCCAAAACCTGGAGGTCATGTTACGCCAGGTCTTGACCACGAATAACTTCGACGGCGTCGCCGAAATCTACCTGCTGGACCTGCAAAACGGACAAGAGTTAGACCTGGCCTATGCCTCTGGCCAAAAAGTGGCGCCGGGCATTGCCTTCACCGCCGCCAGCACGATGAAAATCCCGATCATGGTCTCCGTTTTCCGCCGCCTGGACGAACCACTCCCCACCGAGATCACCAGCCTGATGGAAGCCATGATCGAGTTCTCCGAGAATGACCCGGCGGATCGCCTGATGGAGCAGGTGATGGACCGCAACCTAGGGCCGTTGATGGTTACCGAAGACATCCGCACCCTGGGGCTGGAGAACACCTTCTTGGCCGGCTTCTTTTACCCCGGCGCACCCCTGTTGCAGCGCATCCAAACCCCCGCCAACCAGCGCACCGACGTCTCCACTGACCCCGACCCCTACAACCAAACCACGGCCATGGATGCCGGCACCCTGCTGGGCGATATCTACCAGTGCGCCCAAACCGGCGGGGGCACGTTTGCGGTCGCCTTCCCCGGCCAAATCACCCAGAGCGAATGCCGCCTGATGATCAACTACCTGGCACGCAACCGCATCGCCGTCCTGATCGAAGCCGGTTTGCCCGAGGGCACCCAAATCGCCCACAAGCACGGCTGGGTCACCGACCCGCGCGATGGGCTGATCCACACCATCAGCGATGCCGGCATCGTCTATACGCCGGGCGGCAACTATGTGCTGGTGATCTTCCTTTATCACCCGGTGCAGTTGCTGTTTGACCCGGCCAACCTGCTCATTGCCAACCTGAGCCAGGCCGTCTACAACTTCTACAACCTCACCGGGCGCTGAACTCAGGGCAGGGTAAACTGCTCGCCGGGGCGCAGTAGGTGCACCTTCGCCGTGGTTTCCTGCTCCACCCGCTGTGCCCATGCCCGCGCATCCTGGGCAATCAGGTTGAACGTATCATAGTGAATCGGGATGACATGCTTGGGCTGGAGCAGTTTGACCGCACGCAGGGCATCTTCGGGCCCCATGGTATAGTTATCACCGATGGGCAAGACGGCCAGGTCGAGGCCCTCTTCGCCGATCAGGCGCATATCTCCAAAGAGCCCGGTATCGCCGGCGATATACACCTTCTTCCCTTCGGGGGTGGTGAGTAAGAAACCGGCCGGGTTGCCGCCATAGGAACCATCGGGTAAGGCCGAGCCGTGGAGTGCTTGGGTCAGTTTGAGATAGCCAAAGGGGTGGCGGTGTCCCCCGCCAATGTGTTGAGCGTGGGTCTTGACGCCTTTGGCCGCCAGCCAGTTGCAGATCTCAAAATTGCTGATGACCAGCGCGCCGGTGCGCTTGGCAATCGCCACCGTGTCGCCAACGTGATCCCCGTGCCCATGGCTGACCAGGATGAACTGGGCTTTGACCTTATCGGCAGTGGTACTGGCGGCAGGGTTGCCGCTGAAAAACGGATCTACCAGAACGTCATAATCACCGATTTTCAGACCCAACGTGGCGTGACCGTACCAGGTAAGCGTTAGACTCATGGCACACCTCCAAAACAAACTGGGTTAAGCCCGGAAAAACGCTCTCCATCTCATATATTACCCGAGAGAAGGGGGATTTGCAAACCACACGTCGGGTTCTTAACCCTTATGGCTTAAGGCTTAAACCTTAAAAAACTTTGACAGCGGGGCAAAATTTCTGTATAGTATATAGTGGTATAGACCAGGCATGACCAGCATGGACATCAACACTAAAAGCCCCATTCCTCTCTATATCCAGTTGAAAGAACTGCTGGTGCGCCAGATCCGGCGCGGCGAACTGCACCCCCATGACCGCCTGCCCTCTGAGCGTGAACTCAGCGAGCGCTACGGCATCAGCCGCATGACGGTGCGCCAGGCCCTGCAATTACTGGTCAAGGAAGGGGTGCTTTACACCGCCGCCGGCAAGGGCACGTATGTCAGCGAGGTGCTTTTCGAACAGGATCATGCGCTGACCGGCTTCACCGAGCAGATGCAGCGCGCCAGCCTGCAGGCCGCGAGCCGCGTCTTGGAAGCCACGATCATCCCCGCCACGCCCTATATCGCCGGCAAATTGGAAATTCCCGCCCACAGTGGGGTCATCTTGCTCAAGCGACTGCGTCTGGCCAACGACAAACCGGTTGCCATTGAAACCGCTTACCTGCCGCAGAATCTGTGCCCGGATTTACTGCAACACGATTTCTCGCGCGAATCGCTCTACGCCGTCCTGCGCGAGGATTACGGCCTGGTGCCGGCCTCGGCGATCCAGGTGGTTGAAGCGGCCTTGGCCAACGTGGAAGAAGCGCGGCTGTTGGAACTGCACCCGCCGGCCGCCGTCCTGCGCATGGAGCGGGTCACCCGCACCCCACAAAATGTCGTCATTGAATATGTGGAGTCGGTTTATCGCGGTGATCGCTACAAGTTCTACGCCCATCTGCGGGCATAATCCTTAACCTTGGGGAGGGCCAATCATGCTTACAATTCTGACCGTTTGCGGCGTTGGTATGGGAAGCAGCCTGCTTCTCCGCATGTATACGGAAGATGTGCTCAAAGAACTGGGGGTAGAAGCCCAGGTGCAGGCCTCGGATGCCACCCAGGCCCGCGGGGCGCGCGTGGATCTGATCCTGACCTCGCCGGCGCTGGTGCCGGTCTGCTCGGGTGGGCACGCACCGGTGCGGGCGATTAAATCGTTCGTCAACAAAGAGGAGATTCGCGCCGTGCTGACCGAATTTCTCAAAGAAAAGGGGCTGATCTAGATAGACAGCACGGCCATGGCAGAAAGGAGGTGATTTTATCGGCAGAGCAGGCAGGTAAAAAGTCCATCGTGCGATAAGGGGGCTCATGGTTGTGGTTCATTTCCCATTCATCATCGTCCTTTCGGGAGGAGGTTTCCTATGGATACCCTGATTGCAATAGCCCAATTTATTGCCGATAACATCTTCAGCCAGCCGGCGATTCTGGTCGGTTTAATCGCCATGATCGGCTTGCTGGTGCAAAAGAAACCCTTCAGCGATGTGGTCACCGGCACGATCAAGACCGCCGTGGGCTTCCTGATCATGTCGCGCGGCGCGGGCATTGTGGTCGAAGCGCTGAATAATTTCACCCCGATTCTTCAGAGCGCTTTCGGCCTGCCCCAAGTGGAACTGGGCGGCATGGGCTTGGATAAACTTATCGCCACCTACGGCGGTGCGGCCAGCCTGATCATGGCCTTTGGGTTCATCATTCACGTCCTGTTGGCACGTTTCACCAAATTCAAATACATCTACCTGACCGGCCACCTGATGTTCTGGATCGCACTGGTGCTGGTGGCGGTCATGCTGGAGATCAACCCCAATATCTCCATGTTCACCATGGTGGCTGTGGGGTCGGTCATCATCGCCCTCTACTGGACCTTCCAGCCGGCTTACATCCAGCCCTGGATGCGCAAGGTCACCGGCACGGATGAACTGGCGCTCGGCCACACCTCATCCAGCGGCGCCTTCCTCTCTGCGGTGCTGGGCAAATACGTGGGCAAACCTGAAGACAGCACCGAGAAACTGACTCTGCCCAAGTGGCTGACCTTCTTCCGCGATGTGACGGTCGCTACCGGCGTGGTCATCGCCATCGTCGTGGTCATCGCCGCATTGGCCGCCGGCCCGGCTGCCGTTGCCGATAAGGCGGGTGGGCTGAACTACATCGTGTACGCCGTCCTGCAGGGTCTGGTCTTCGCCGTCGGTATCACCGTGTTGCTGGTAGGTGTGCGCATGGTGCTGGGTGAGATCATCCCCGCCTTCCGCGGTATCGCCCTGCGCATCGTCCCCAATGCCAAGCCCGCGCTGGACTGCCCCATCGTCTTCGATTATGCGCCCACCGCGGTGCTCTTCGGCTTCCTCTCGGCCTTCGTCGTGTTCATCGTCCTGATGGTCATCTTTGGTGCCCTGGGCTGGGCGGTAATCGTGCCGCCGATGATTATGCTCTTCTTCCCCGGCGGTACCTGCGGTGTCTTCGGTAACTCCACCGGCGGTGTGCGCGGCGCCATCCTGGGCGGCGCTATCAACGGCCTGTTCTTGGCCGTTGGTCAGGCCATCACCATGCCCATGTTGAGCACCACCGCGCCGCAATTGGCCCAACTGGCCGACCCCGACTGGTACATCATCATCTGGGTCTTCAAGCCCTTGCTCTCGCTGATCCTGCCGCTCTTCGGCGGCTAATTGGAAGCAACTTGACCGGCGGTCGGGTGACGCAAAACCCGACCGCCCCCTAACTTTTGAGGAGGAAAGCCGTTTATGGATGGCTCTTCGGGGATTGAACGTTATTTTGAGACCGTTTTTCGCACCTTAGAGACGGTCCGCCAGGCCGAAGCCGCGACGCTGACGCAGGTGGCCGAACGAATCACCGCCTCACTGGCGCAAGGTGGGGTACTCCATATCTTTGGCGCCGGCCATGCCCACCTGCTGGCGGAGGAAATCAGTTACCGCGCCGGTGGGCTGGTGCCGGTCAACCCTATTCTGGACATCGGCTACACGCTGATGGCAAATCCACCCTCACGCACCACGGCGCTGGAACGCCTGGAGGGGTATGCCCGCACGTTGATGGACGGCTATGACCTGCGCCCGGGGGAAGTGCTGATCGTGTTCTCCCAATCGGGGATCAACCCCGGCCCGGTCGAAGTGGCGCTTTACGGCAAAGAGAAGGGGCTGACCGTGGTCGCCATCACGTCGCTGACCCAGTCACGCGCCCAGGCCAGCCGCCATTCCAGCGGCAAACGCGTTTTCGAGATCGCCGATTTCGTCATTGACACCCACACCCCACCCGGCGATGCCGCGGTCGAGATTGCCCCCGGCTTACCCAAAGTTTCGCCGCTCTCCACCGTGGTGGGCGCCGCCATCCTGCAAGCCCTGGTGGCCGAGGTGGCACTGCGCTGGTATCAGACGCAAGGCACTCCACCGCCGGTGTGGATGTCGGCCAACGTGCCCGAGGGCGACCGCTACAATCAGCAGTGGATCGCCAAGTTCCCCAGCCGCCGTAAGACGTTCTAGGGAGAGAGGCCGATGTTCACCCCTGAAACGATTGCCCTACGCGTGCCGGCGACAGATTGGGAAGAGGCTGTACGTGCCGCCGGTCGGTTACTGGTCGCAAGCGGCGCTGCCGAACCGAGGTATATTGACGGAATGATCCGCACCGTGCGCGAACTCGGCCCGTACATTGTCATTGCACCCGGCATCGCCCTGCCCCACGCCCGTCCGGAAGAGGGCGCCCTGCGCGAGGGATATGCGCTGGTCACCCTGGCGCAACCGATCAATTTCGGCAACCCCGATAACGACCCGGTACAGGTGGTCATCGCTTTCTGCGCACCGGATGCCTCGACCCACCTAGAAAGCCTGCGCGCCCTGGCCGAACGTCTGGGACAACCAGATTTTGTCCCCCGCCTGCTGGCCGCCCAAACCCCACAAGAAGTACTCTCTTGGCTAGCCGGCGATACCTCTCCCTGAGGTAACCTTGCCCCAAGGTCGTTCGTATGGTGTAGAGCGTTTGCCCTGGCCTTGGTTTTTGTCCAAGGCCGGTTTTTTATATAATAGTCTCAAGGGTCGGGGACGCGCGCACCCGCGCACCGTTGTTATTAGTAGCAACGGTTGTCAGAAAGGAGAAGAGCGATGAGCAAAGATACATTGGTTGAGCGGGTTCAATTCCACGAACCCTTAGGGCGAGTTATTCCCTGGCACACGCTTGACGACACCACCCTGCTGCGCAAACTCCAAACGCGCCTGGACGGCCTGACGCCGGAGCAGGTAGAAGAACGCCTGCGCGAATTCGGGCGCAATGTCCTACCGGCGCGCGTTCCCCCCACGCTCTTACAGGTCTTTCTGCACCAGTTTGCCAGCCCGCTGATTTATATCTTGCTGATTGCGGGCATAATCGCCCTGTTGATGCAAGACTACAAGGACGCCGTCTTCATTTTTGCCGTCGTCATCCTGAACGCAGTCATCGGGACGGTGCAGGAATGGCAAGCCGAGCAGAGCGCCCACGCCTTACAGACCATGATCAAAGTCAAAGCGCGCGTGCGGCGCGCCGGTCACCAGATGCTGGTTGACAGTGAAGAAGTCGTACCGGGCGACATTGTCCTGCTCGAATCCGGCGATCGCGTGCCCGCCGACATGCGCTTGCTCCAGGTCAACAATCTGACCCTAGATGAAGCATTTCTGACCGGCGAATCGCACGGGGTGGTCAAACGGGCGGCGCCCATCGCCGAAGACACCCCGCTCAGCGAACGGGTCAATATGGCCTACGCCGGTTCGACCGTGCTCACCGGGCGCGGGGTAGGGGTGGTAGTAGCCACCGGGGCTTACACCGAGGTCGGTAAGATTGCCCGCGTCATCAAAGAGGAAGAGGGTGCCAAGGCACCACTAGTGATCCGCATGGAGCGCTTTGCCCGCCAAATCAGCCTGATCGTGCTGGGATTTGCCGGCCTGCTGGGAGTGATTTCCTTTGCCCGTGGTGAGCCGCTGAATGAGGTCTTCATTTTGGTTGTGGCGCTGGCCGTTTCAGCCATCCCCGAAGGTCTCCCTGTGGCCATGACGGTGGCACTTTCGCTGGCCACCCGCCGCATGGCCAAACGCCATGTCATCGTGCGCAAACTGTCGGCGGTGGAGAGCCTGGGCAGTTGCACCTTGATTGCCAGCGATAAAACCGGCACGCTTACCGTCAACCAGCAGACGGTTAAAGAGATTATCTTGCCCGATGGCACTGAAATTGCAATCAGCGGCCAGGGGTACAACGATGAAGGCGAGGCCTCTCTGAAAGACGGTAGTCCGCTGAGTGAGACCTATCAGGCGTGGCTAAAAGCCATAGCCATAGACGTTGTGTTATGCAATGAAGCCACCCTGGTCAAACAAGACGGCCGGTGGACGCATACCGGGGACTCTATGGATGTTGCCCTGCTGGCGCTGGCCGCTAAACTGGGGCTGGCAAGCCAAGATGTGCGTCAAACTTACCCCAAACAGGCGGAAATCCCCTTCGAATCGGAAAAGCGCTACGCTGCGGTGCGCTTCGCGACCCCGCAAGGCCAACGTTTGGTCACCAAGGGTGCGGTAGAGACCGTTCTGGGTTTCTGCGAGCGCATGCGCACGTCCCAGGGGGAATACCCCCTCGACGCCGAGCGGATCACCCAAGTGGCGATGCAGAAAGCCGGTGAAGGCTACCGCGTGCTGGCTCTGGCCGCTAAGGATCTGGCCGATCCCGGCTCACCCACCCTGACCGAAGCCGATTTGCGGGGGATGGTGTTCGAGGGATTGCTGTGCTTCATAGATCCTCTGCGCCCGGAAGCCAAAGAGGCCGTGGAGACCGCCCACCGCGCCGGGGTCAAAGTGGTGATGATCACCGGCGACCACCCCGCCACCGCGCTGGCGATTGCCCGCGAGTTAGGCATTGCCGAAAACCCCGAGGATGTAATTACCGGCAAAGACTTGGAGACGATCGGCACACCAGAAGTGCCCGAGTTCTACGAGGCCATCCGCCACAAAACCGTCTTCGCGCGCGTCACCCCGGAGCAGAAACTACAAATTGTGGACGGCTTCATCCGTCTGGGCGAGTTCGTCGCCGTCACCGGCGATGGCGTCAACGACGCCCCGGCGCTTAAGAAGGCCAACATCGGCGTAGCCATGGGGTCAGGCACCGATATCGCCAAAGACACCGCGACCATCATCGTCACCGACGACAACTTTGCCTCTATCGTGGCCGGGATTGAAGAAGGGCGTTACGCTTATGCTAATGTGCGCAAGGTGACCCTGCTGTTGATCTCTACCGGTGCGGCAGAATTGATCCTCTTAGGCGCCGCCATTTTGCTCAACCTGCCTCTGCCGCTGATCGCGGTGCAAATCCTGTGGCTCAACCTGGTAACCAACGGCATCCAAGATGTCGCCCTGGCCTTTGAGGGCGGTGAGCCGGGGGTGATGAAGCAAAAACCGCGGGATCCCAAAGAGGGTATCTTCAACCGCAAGATGATCGAACTGGTATTACTGAGCGGCTTGACCATGGCAATCGGGTGTTTCGCGGCATGGGTCTGGCTGATCCGTCAGGATGTGGATATCGAAACCAAGCGCGCCATGCTGCTCACTCTGTTGGTGCTGATGCAGTTTTACCACGTCCTCAACTGTCGTTCCGAAGAGGAATCGGCCTTCCGCGTGCCGTGGCGACGCAACCCGGTGCTGGCTATCGGCATGTTGGTAGCGCTGGGACTCCACATCCTTGCCACCGAAGTGCCCTTCATGCAGTCCCTCTTGCGCTTGCAACCCATCGCGCCGGTTGAGTGGTTGGTGATGGCCGTCCTTGCTTCCATCGTGCTGTGGGTCATGGAGATTTATAAGGCCGTTCAACGACGGCGCGCAATCGCGGTTTAGGGTGAGAACGCCGCCAAACTATTGACATTTCCTGCATTCTGCCTATAATCAGGCGCAAGAGGTCACGATTAAGACCATGGGTATCCAATTCGCAAGCGCTGCTTTGTTTCTCGTAATGGCCATGGGGATGATGGCGATGGTCATGCGCCGCTTTTCCCGGCAGGCAGCGCTTGCGGAGGGAAAAGTGATCTAACACCTTATCCCTGAAACGCAAGTGGAGTCAACCAACGGGCTGCCTGCCAACGCAGGCAGCCCGTTTCGTTTATCCCTAACTCTCTGGAGGTGATCCAATGACCCAAGTTTCCACATCCCCAACTGCCGTCTCCACCCTGGAAGATGCCCCCACGGCTTCAGAATGGGGCGAATCCACCTGTGCCATCCATGCCGGGAGCGAGCGCTGTAAGCCCTATCATGCGTTGATCGAACCGTTGGTGCAAACGGCGACTTACACCTTCCGCAACAGCCAGGAAGTGGTGGCTTATCAGGAAGCCCATGCACGCGGCCTGCCCACCGACCGCCTGGAATACGGACGCTACGGCAACCCCACCGTAGCCGCCTGCGAAGCGCGCATGGCCGCCTTGGAGCACGCCGACGCCGCGATACAATTCGCCTCGGGGATGGCGGCCATCACCACCACCCTGCTGGCCCTCTTGTGCCAGGGGGATCACCTCATCATGACCGATGACTGCTACCGCCGCACCCGCCAGTTCTGTTTAGAGGTGCTACCGCGGTTGGGCATTACCACCACGGTTGTGCCCCTGGGGGATTACACGGCGCTTGAATCTGCCATCCAGCCCAATACCCGGCTACTGCTCTCCGAAACCCCCACCAACCCTTACCTGCGCATCCTGGATGTCGAGCGCTTTGCCGAGATTGCCCGCCGCCATGGGCTGATCAGCGTGGTGGATAGCACCTTCGCCACGCCTTTCAACCTGCGCCCCCTGGATTGGGGCATAGATCTGGTGATTCACTCCGCCACCAAATACCTAGGTGGGCACAACGACCTGCTGGCCGGGTTTGTGGTCGGTCGCGCCGACTGGGTGACCCCGGTGCGCGACCTGCACAACATCCTCGGTGCCACCCCCGACCCCCACAACGCCTACCTACTGCTGCGCGGCCTGAAGACGCTCAGCCTGCGCGTTGCACGTCACAACGAAAACGGCCAGCGCGTGGCCGAGTTCTTGGCCGGACACCCCGAAGTCGAGCAGGTGTGGTATCCCGGGTTGCCCTCGCACCCCGATTACGCCGTGGCCCAAGCCCAGATGAAGGGCTTCGGCGGCGTGGTCTCGTTCACCGTGCGGGGCGACCTCTGGCGCACGGCGCGCTTCATTGACCGCCTGCAAATCCCTTATATCTCGCCCTCGCTGGGGGGCACGGAGAGCCTGGTCATCCAGCCAGCCCTGATGTCCTATTACGATGTGCCGCCCGAGCAGCGCCGCCGCCTGGGCATCCGCGATAACCTGGTGCGCCTCTCGCTGGGGCTGGAAGATGCCGAAGACCTGATCGCCGACCTGCGCCAGGCCCTGGACGGACTCGAATAAAAGACAAAATAGATAATTTTCATTGGGTTCGCCATAAAACTTGACAAAGCGCCGCTTTCGTTGATAATCAATATAACGTTGGCTCGACCCCACGCGATGGAGGAACACAGCGATGGCGATTGTCAAGAATTTGCTCGATAACAAAGGCCGGCAGGTCTGGTCGGTGACGCCACAAACCCCCTTGCGCGAGACGCTGAAACTGATGGCCGAGAAGAACATCGGTGCCGTGCTGGTGCTGGACGAGGGCAAAATCGTGGGCATTTTCTCTGAACGCGATTATGCGCGCTATGCCGCCAGCCGGGAGTCGCTTTTGCTGGATGAACCGGTGGGTAACTTTATGACCCGCTCGGTGTATTACGTCAGCCCCCAGCACACCGTGGAAGAATGCATGGCGCTGATGACGGCCAAGCACATTCGTCACCTGCCGGTGCTGGAAGGCGATCAATTGGTCGGCGTGATTTCCATCGGCGACGTGGTCAAGCAGTTGCTGGAAGAAAAAGAGATCACCATCCAGAGTTTGGAAAACTACATTCGCGGTCGCACGCACACGATCTAGGGGTGGCGATTATGACCTCGGTTCGCCAGTTGCTCGAAGGGAAAGCCTGCCAGGTGTGGTATGTCACGCCCTCGTCGAGCGTTCAGGAAGCGCTCAAGTTGATGGCTGAAAAGCGCATCGGCGCAGTGGTGGTGGTTGAAGGGGGCAAGATTGTCGGCATCTTCTCCGAGCGCGATTTTGCGCGTCAGGCGATCAGTGGGCGCATCACCATGCATACCCCGGTGCGCGAGATCATGGTCTCGCCGGTCTATTACGTCACACCGGATCAAACGGTTGAGGACTGCATGGCGCTGATGACCCAACACCGCTTTCGCCACTTACCGGTGCTGGAAGGGGAGCAGTTGATCGGGATCATCTCGATTGGGGATGTGGTCAAGCGCTTACTGGTGGAGAAAGACGCCGAAATCAAGAGCCTGGAAGACTACATTTGGGTCAACATGATCTAAACCACGCCGTTTATGAGGTGGATCTGCTCGCCCCGGCCCATGGCGGCGTGTGTCTAGGCCGCCTGCCGGACGGGCGCGCGGTGTTTGTGCCGTTTGCCCTGCCCGGCGAGCGGGTGCGGGTGCGCCTGGTCGAGAGCAAGCGCACTTTCGCCCGCGCCGAATTGCTCGAGGTACTGCAGCCCGCCCCTCAGCGCATCGCGCCGCGCTGTCCGCATTACGGCCTCTGCGGCGGATGTCACTATCAACACACCGATTACGCCACCCAGTGCGCGCTCAAAGCGGCCACCCTGCGCGAGCAGTTACAGCGCCTGGCCGGTATCGTCGAGCCGCCGCTGCGTCCCATCGTGCCATCTCCCCAACCCTGGAACTACCGCAACACGGTGCAGTTCCATCTCGACCCCCAGGGACGCCTGGGGTATCACCGTGCCGATTCACACCAGGTAGTGGCGATTCGGGAATGCCACCTGCCCGAGCCGGTGCTCAACCAGGTCTGGCCGCAGTTGGAGTTCGAGCCCCGGCTGGGCTTGGAGCGGGTGGAACTGCGCGCCGGCAGCGGCGAAGAGGTGCTCTTGATCCTGGAAAGCCAGGATCCACAGCCACCGGAGTTCAGTGTGGATTTTCCCCTTTCTGCCGTGCACCTCAGCCCTGCCGGGACGATTGTGCTGGCCGGCGAGGATTATCTGGTGATGGAGATACTGGGACGTCCCTTCAAGGTCTCTGCACCGTCGTTCTTTCAGGTCAACACCGCTCAAGCGGCGGCCATGGTGCAGCACCTGCTGGACATCCTGCCCCTGACGCCCCAATCCACCCTGCTGGATGTCTATTGCGGGGTAGGGCTGTTCACCGCTTTTCTTGCCCCGCGGGTAGGGCGTTGCTTGGGCGTTGAGGTCTCCCCCAGCGCCTGCGAGGATTTTGCGGTCAACCTGGATGAATTTGACCACGTGGCGCTTTACCAGGGCGCCGCCGAAGAGATCCTACCCTGGCTGGACGTGCGCCCGGACGTCGTAGTAGTAGATCCCCCACGCGCCGGCATGGCACCCGACGCCCTAGAAGCCCTGATCCGCCTGGGGCCGACCTATCTGGCCTACGTCTCGTGCGACCCGGCCACCCTGGCGCGCGATCTGAAGCACCTGCTTGGCGCGGGGTATCGGTTGCTCCACATCACCCCGTTTGACCTCTTCCCCCAAACCTATCACATCGAGAGCATCAGTTTGCTGGAACTGCCAAAACAAACCTAAGTTTCCCAATAATTGCGTGCAGGACACATTAGGAAAAACCATTCAGTGAAACCCAAGCCACCAGATTATGTTACAGAACTGCTGAAATTACAGTTACTAGCCCCATCTATGATATAGTCAGACACGTGTTATGAGTTAAAGCAGCAATAAACAGCAAGAGAGAAAGATTTTCATAGAAAGCGGTAGAAGGTAACCGCCCACCAGACTCCCAAAACTACTGCTGCTTGCCAATCTTTTAATAGGCTGCTAAGAGTGATCCACGGGCCGATCAAACTGGACATAGCAGCATAGGGCATAAAGAAAGGTGAGGCCGACATAATGAAACGGAGATCTTGTTGTTGCATAGCGAAGAATACTAATGCCAACCCAACAGGCAAAGTATAAGGCCACAGTCCACCCCAGATATTATGCCCCAAATGAAGGATATCCTTTGGTTGATTTAGCAGTGCCAATGGCCACAGGCCAAAAAGAATGAGAGAAACAAGTCCAATCATTGCAGTGATCAGTATTGCACGTGGCCATTCCTTGCGCGGGATGCCAAATAGAAAAGCCAAGGTAACCTGAGGCTTGGTAATACTGCCAATTAACCACCACGAAGGGGGTAAAAAAATGATTCCGGCTAAAACCAGAACATCTACCTGCCCGTGCAATAAGATATACAGCATAGGTGGAGAAAGCAGGATGAGCACCTGTTTAACTAGGCTAAGCCGAAAGCGCCACGCGATTACAAGAGCCAGGATAAAACTGAGCGCACGGATGAGTGCAAAACCCCAATTGAATGGTAGTAACCCAGGGATGATAAGCAAAACCAAGACCCAGGGTGGATAGTAATAATGTGTCTGTAAGGTCCCCAATCTAACCCCATAAATAGCTTGCCCATGAACCATCCGCTGAACTGCGGTGCGAAAGACCTCCCAATCATCGCCGCCGGGCAGGGGAAAGACGGCAAATAATGCTGTCAACGCTAGCGTTGCTAGCACTCCCATCATAACCACCTGCGCTTTGGTCAGCGTGGCAATTGAAGTTCTTGAAAGCCAAGATGGTTTCATGTTTATCGAGGCATGGGGATATATTTCAAATTATAGCATCTTATGGAACAGCGAGAATTTACGCTGGCAAGGCGCTCAACTGAAGAGCATCAGTTTGCTGGTGCGCGCGGCCTGAACCTCACCAGGTCTGCGGCCAGCCCGGCAGACGCAGGCGTTCGATCACCGCCACGCCCAACCCGCATAACACCATGAGGATCGTGGACATGGCGAGTGCCTGGCCGTAGTTCAACGCACCCGGCTGGGAGATGAAGCGATAAATCGCGACCGGCACGGTCGGGTATTCCGGACGCACCAGGAACATGGTCGCACCGAACTCGCCCAACGAGGCGGTGAACGCAAAGACCGCTGCCACGATCACCGCGCGCAGGACGATCGGAAAATCCACCTCCCACCACACCCGCCAGGGTGAAGCCCCCAAAACCGCCGCGGCCTGGCGCAGATGGATCGGGATGGCGGCCAGCGCCGGCTGTAAGGTGCGCACCACGAAAGGCAGCGCCACCAGGGTATGGGCAATGGGAATCATGAGCGGAAAATCCCGCGCCACCAAAGGCGGACGGTTGAAGACCACGATAAAGCCCAGCCCCAGGGTTACCGCCGAGGTGCCCAGCGGGAGCATAAGCAGCGGATCCAGCCAGCGCGGTGGACGGCGTAAGCGGGTCATCGCCGCGGTGGTCAGCCCACCCAGGCTGAGCGCCAGCGCCATCGTCGCCCCGGCATAAAGCAGAGAGTTGCGCGCAGCCTGAATCGGGGGCACGTAAAAATAGGAACCACGGCGGTTGATGAAAAGTTCACGGTAATAGTCCAACGTCAGGCCGGGAGTCACCGTGCCGCGTTCACCCCGCGCGGCCTCCAGGCGGGCGACCGAACGCAGCGGCAGTGCCGCCATGGGCAAGAGCAGTAGCACAAACAGCACCCCCACCATCCCGACCACAAAGGCACGTTCGCCCGGCGTGTGCGGCGCGCGTAAACCCTCCCCCCGCACCCGCGGAGTTACCGGGACGTTGACCTGAGCCGCCACACGCTGATAAAGCAGTAGAAAGACCAGCGTGCAGGCCAGTTGCACTACCGAGAGCAAACCGGCCAGGGGCAAATTGAGCATCTGCAGGGCTTGCAGGTAAATCTCCACTTCTAAAGTGGCGAAGCGCGGCCCGCCCAATAGTAAAATGACGCCAAAACTGGTGAAATCGAACAAAAACACCAGCAATGTCGCCGCCAGGATCGCCGGACGGAGCAAGGGCAGGGTGATCTCCCACAGCGCGCGCCAAGGCGAAGCGCCCAACACCCGCGCCGCCTGCTCCAGGCGCGGGTCGAGTTGCCCCCAGGCGCTCCCCACCACCCGCAGGACAATGGTGGTATTGTAGAAGACATGCGCCAGCAAGATCGCCCCCAACGAGTGCATCAAGCGGATCGGGGGTTCGCTCAGCCCCAACGCCTGCATCAGCCCGACGTTAAGCCAACCGCGCGGGCCGATCAGCGCGTTGAAACCGGCGGCCACGACCACTGTGGGTAGAATGAACGGCAAAGTGGTCAAAACGCGCAGCCAACCCTTGCCGGGAAAGGTGAAGCGTCCGAAAAGATACGCCCCCGGCAGGCCGACCAGCAATGTCAGCACGGTGGAAAGGCCGGCCTGCCAGAGCGTGAAGCGGAGCGGGCGCCACAGACGCGCCCCCAGCCCGGCGGCAAGGCCCTCGCGGAGTAGGGCCTCACCGGCCAGGCCCAGGATGCTGAACAAAGGGGTGAAGTAAAAGATCAGCAGGAACAGCAGGGGCGGCAGCCACAGCACCAGAGTGGGCAGGAACGCCCTCCGGCGGGCAGTTGACATTGCCGGGGAGAGCGCGCTCCCGCTCACCGCAGCACCGTCTCCGTCCAGGCTTCAATCCAGGCCTCCCGCTTTTCGGCGATCAGATTCGGGTCAAGCGTCGCCGGCTTCTCCGGGATCTGAGCGTACTTCACGAAGGCTTCGGGCAGTTGCGCCTGGCGATTGACCGGGAAGACGAACATCTGCAACGGCATATCTTCCTGGAAGCGGCGATCCAGCATGTAGTCCACCCACTTCTCGGCCAGGGCGCGCCGTGAGGTGCCTTTGAGGATGCCCACAAACTCGATCTGGCGGAAGCAGGTATCCGGCGCGACGATGGACGCCGTAGGTGCCTCATCCAGCGGCTGTTCGGCGAAAATCACCTCGGCAGGCGGGCTGGAGCCGTACGAGACCACCATCGGCTGGGGTCCTTTGCCCGAGGAAGCGCTGAAATTGGTGTAGTAAGCCGTCTCCCAATCGTTGACCACGACCACGCCGTTCTCGCGCAGGCCCTTCCAGAAATCCAGGTAGCCCGGATCGCCGAAATGGGCGATGGTCGCCATCAGGAACGCCAGGCCGGGCGAGGACGTGGCCGGGTTCTCGACCACGAGTAAGCCCTTATACTCGGGTTTGAGCAGGTCTTCCAGCGACTGCGGCACCGGCAGGTTACGCTCGGCGAAATAGCGCTTATCGTAGTTGATGCACACATCGCCGTAATCCACCGGCAGGACGCGGTATTCGGGATCGAGGATGAACTCGGGGGGAATGTTCTCCAGCAAGGGCGAGCGGTAAGGCTCAAAGAGGTCTTCTTTCAGCGCCCGCGAGAGGAAGGTGTTATCCACCCCGTAAAGCACATCCGCCAGGGGTGCGTTTTTGGTCAGGATGGCCTGGCTGAGCATGGCGCCGGTATCGCCGCTGGGCAAAATGACCAGTTTGACATTGTACTGGCGCTCAAACTCGGCGATGACCTCCTCGCTGGCGGCAAACGAGTCGTGGGTCATCAGGCGCAGTTCGGTCGGCGCCGCCGGGGTGGGCGAAACAGCAGGGGGGGCCGTGGGTTCAACCGGCACGGTTGCCGCCGTGGTCG
>CAYRUO010000021.1:0-17467 GCA_964427505.1 uncultured Thermanaerothrix sp. | reverse complement strand
CACCGGCGGCAACGCCCTGCGCGCCGCCGTCCTCGGCGCCAACGACGGCTTGGTCTCCAATCTCAGTCTGGTCATGGGGGTGGCCGGCGCCGCCCTGGATAACCGCACCGTGCTCATCACCGGCTTGGCCGGGCTGCTCGCCGGCGCCATCTCCATGGCGCTGGGCGAGTGGCTCTCGGTGCAAAGCGCGCGGGAACTCTACGGCCACCAGATCAAGATCGAAGCCGGGGAAATCGAACAAGCCCCGGAAGAAGAAGCAGAAGAGTTAGCGCTGATCTACGAAGCACGCGGGCTTCCTCCCGATCAGGCGCAGACGCTGGCGGCACAAATCCTGGCCGACCCGCAAAACGCGCTCGACACCCTGGCGCGCGAGGAACTCGGCGTTGACCCCGAAGAGTTGGGAGGCTCAGCTTGGGAAGCGGCGCTCACGTCGTTTGTCCTGTTTGCCCTCGGCGCCATCTTCCCCGTCCTGCCTTTTGCCTTCTTCAGCGGTTTCAGCGCCGTTATCGCCAGCATCCTCTTCAGCATCCTGGCGCTCTTCGGCCTGGGCGCTGTGATCACCCTCTTCACCGGGCGCAGCGTGCTCTATTCCGGCCTGCGCATGGTCATCTTTGGCCTGCTCGCCGCCGCGGTCACTTTTGGCATCGGGCGGCTGATCGGTGTGGGCATTGCCGGCTAGCGGCGCGGCTTCAGCACCAGGCGGATCGGCGTCCCGGTAAAGGGATATTCGCGCCGGATGCAGTTTTCGAGGTAGCGCAGATAGGTAAAGTGCGCTAATTTGGGATCGTTGACGTAGATCAGGAAGGTCGGCGGGTCGGTGCGCACCTGCGTGCCGTAATAAATACGCAAACTCTTGCCCGTGCGCGAGGTCGGCGTATGCGCGTCTTGCGCCGCCTGCAAAATGCGGTTGAGGTGCGCTGTGGGCAGGCGCGCCAGGCGTTCTTCCTGCACTTTGAGCGCCAGCGGGAGCACCTGATCCACCCGCTGGCCGGTCTTGGCCGAGATAAACAGGATGGGCACGTAATCCATGAAGTTCAGTTCCTGGCGGATGCGCTGGGTGTATTCCTGCATCGTCTGGGAGTCCTTGGTCACTGCGTCCCACTTATTGACCAGCACCACCACGCTCTTGTTGGCATCCAGGATGTAACCGGCAATGTGGGCATCTTGCGCGGTGACGCCGGCCGTGGCATCAATCATGAGCAAAGCCACGTCACAGCGTTCAATCGCGCGCAGGGTGCGCAGGACGCTGTACTTCTCCACCCCCGGCTCGATGCGTCCGCGGCGGCGGATGCCGGCAGTATCAATCAGCACAATCGGTATCCCTTGATACTCGATGGGCGTGTCAATCGCGTCGCGGGTCGTGCCGGCAATCGGGCTGACAATGGCCCGTTCCTCGCCCACCAGGCGGTTGAGCAGGCTGGATTTGCCCACGTTAGGCCGGCCAACGATGGCAATCTTAACCGCTTCCTCTTCCTCGGCTTCCACTGCCGGTGGGAAGCGCGCCACCACCTCATCCAGCAAATCGCCAATACCCAGGCCGTGCAGCGCCGAGACGGCGTACGGTTCACCCAGACCCAATTCGTAGAACTGCGCCGCCTGCTGCCGCAGACTTTCGTTATCGGCTTTGTTCACCACCAACAGCACCGGCGGCTGGGGCTGACCACCCACCATCCGCTGTTTGCGGCGAATCAGGTTAGCCACCTCTTGGTCCGCCGGGGTTACGCCGTCGTTAGCATCCACCAGAAAGAGCACCACATCCGCATCCTCAATGGCCATTTCAGCCTGCGCGCGGATCTGATCAATGTATTCTGCCGACCCCACCGAGAGCGGGCGCTCCCCACCCACCCGAGGGTCAATCCCGCCTGTATCCACCACCAGGAAGGCATGGCCGGTCCACTCGGCTTCGGCGATCAAACGATCGCGGGTGGTGCCGGGCGTACCATCCACAATCGCCAACGGCTCGCCCACCAAGCGGTTGAAGAGCGTGCTTTTACCCACGTTGGGGCGACCAACCAGAGCAACCAGGGGTTTGGACATACAACCTTCCTTGCATCAGGGTCTGCGGGTCGGGGTGGCGGCAGTAGAACGCGTGATCACCACCTCCACCGTCTCCGGCTGGATGGATTCTACCCGAAGATCGCTCAATAAAATCTCCACCATGGGCGTAACCTGGTGCGTCCCCGGCGGCAAATCTTGCACGTTGACAATCACACGGACATCCCCCGGCTGTAACCGATCCAGCAGTGCCACCGGTCCACTGAGGATCACCGTCAATGCCTCCGGGGAGACCGTGGCCGCATAACCCGGCGCCAGGCCGCTGACCTCCACCCGCAAATTAGGCAGGGTTACACTGCTTTCGATGGCGGCCACGCCCACCCGCACCAGCACTTGGGTCTGATCCCCCACCACCGAAATCCCCGGCGGCAGATTGAGCGGTACCAGGACGTCCAGGTCGTCTTTGGCATTGGCAATATTCACCGGGACGGTTTCGATATAACCGGGCAGGTCGGTCACGCTTTGGGGATCCTCTGAGAAAACCGTAATCACCGGAGGAAAGACGGCAATGTTGGTCAGGCGATAACCACTGGCCACCTGCCCCTGCAACACCACCTTGACCACCACATTGCGATAGCCAAAGCGTTGGCGAATTGAGACCGAGGCCGTGATTCGGTCCGGCACCAACGTCAATCCGCTGACCGGATTGCCATTGGCATCCAGCGCTTGTAGCGCCAGCGTGCGCGTCAGGCTCTCGCTGGCGCCGCTGATATCCAGCACGGCCTGCACCTCGGCCACTTTTTGAACCTGAGATTGTGGGCCGCTGACGACCACGGTGGACCGGTTCAACTGTGGGGGATCGGCGTTATAGCCGGCAGCCGGCGTGCCGTTCACCACCAACTTAATCGGCATCTCGCGGCTCTCCAGCCGTTCCAGGTTGATAGTTACCGTCTTTGGGGTATACGAAACCACGCGTACCGGGCGCAGACTGATCTGAATTTGCACCGGCACGGCGTAAGTGCCCGGCGCCAGCCCGGTCAAATCCACCACCGCACGCACGGCATCGGGTTCGTTGATCAGAGAATTCCACAGCGAACGCGGCGCGCGCAGGGTTAGGGTCACGCTGTTCAAGTCCTCCGGGCTCAGGATCAGATTTGGATCTTTGCCCACCACGGTAATCGGAATAGGACGGGGGTAAACGGCTTCCTCATTAGGATCATTCGCCGTAACCGCTGAGACCCACACCGCCAGCGCCAGCAGAAAGGCGGTCACAAACGCCGGAACCATCCGCCAGGCACGTCGTAACCAGCCCCAAATCATCTCTCAATCCTCCTTTTTGGGCCGCGTGGGAGTGGGTTGCCGCGCCGCACGGATCAAATCCAGCAAACTGCGCGAGGTCTGCGCCGGCGGTTGGTAGAAAGCAAGCAAAATGTTTTCCAGCCGTTCTGCATCCAGGCGGCGGATGATCCGCCCGCCGTGGGCGACCGAAATCGCCCCGGTTTCCTCGGAGACCACCACCGCCACCGCATCGGTCGCTTCAGATGTCCCTAACGCCGCGCGATGACGCAAGCCCATCTGTCGTTCCGGCGAATGGTTGAGAATGCCGCTGGATGAAAGGGGCATCACACATGCCGCCGCCACAATGCGCTGATCGGCAATGATGACCGCCCCATCATGTAACGGGGTGTTAGGGTAAAAAATCTGCAACAGCAACTCTGCCGTGACCTCGGCATTGAGGGGCACGCCGGTGCGCGCATACTCTTCCAGGCTATCCCCACGCTGGAAGATGATCAATGCCCCATGTTGCCGCGCCGAGAGCCGTGCGCAGGCACTCACCACCGCGCGAATGGTACGCTGAACGGCCTCAGTCGTGCTCGGCGCCCGCCACAGCCAACCCTGCGCACTGCCGGCACGCCCTAGCCGCTCCAGCCCACGCCGAATCTCCGGCGCAAAGATCACCGGAATCGCCAATACCAGCGTGGGCAACGCCGTGCGAATAAGCCACGAAAACGCCGGCAGATCAATCAGACTGGTCACCAGACTGAGCGATACGATGAGCAAGAGGATACCCCGCAGTAGCACCAACGCCTGGGTATCGCGCAACAGCATCAGGATCCCGAAGAACACCAGGGTCACCAGAAACAGGTCGAGTGCGCTCAACCAGTTAAAGCGCTGGAAGATAAAGAGCAGTTCACCCAAAATATCCGGCACGGTAACCTTTTTCCTTGCCCATCAGGATCATACCAACGTCAGATTGGGCGCAGAATGCGCTCCTGACGCAACTTCTTAAACAACATCACCGTCCCCGGCGGCATGGACTCACGCGCGGCTTCCTGCCAGGCCAGGGCTTCCAGCCGCTCGGGCGTGGTGAGTGCATACCCCAACTCGCGCCAGATGAGTTCCTGCCGCGCCAGTTCCGGCGGCACAAAGACCAGCGAAGCCTCACACTGCAAATCCTTTGAAGCGCGTTCCATCTCTTGGATGAGCAGGGTGAGCGCCGATTTCAGGGGCAGGGTGGGCTCAAGCAGGATATCGGTGGTGCGCGCCACCAGGTTTTCCACCTGCCAGCCGATTACGCCCTGCAGCGTCGTATGATGGCGCAACAGCAGAAACGCTTTCTCACCGAAGGCGGCCATAATGTCATCCGCAGTGAGTGGGGGCGTTTGTGGGCGCAACCGATTGATCAGTGCCGCAATCTGAGCCGCATCTCGAGGCCGCCCGCGCACGACATTCAGCGCCAGCCGTTCACCACCCGCCGCCTCCACCGCCGGCGTCCCCGCCTCGGCCACCGGCACCAAGCGCCGCCACGCCGTTACCACCTGTTTCCAGGTCTCTTCGAAGGTGCCGGCATTGCGGATGATCACATCCGCCAAGGCCATCTTCTGCTCCTGTGGGGGCTGTGCCGCCATTCGCTGACGCGCTTCGGCTTCGGTCAAGCCGCGGGTGCGCATCAGGCGGGCCAGTTGCACTTCTGCCGGGGCATAGACCACCCACAAACTATCGCAGGCGCGGTGCAGGTTCGCCTCCACCAATTTGATCGCTTCAATCACCACCACGGGTTGGCCGGCGCGGCGTACCAAGAAGTCAATCGCCTGCGCCACCAGCGGATGGACAATGCGCTCCAAGTTCGCCAACGCCACCGGATCATTGAAGACGATCTTGCCCAGGCGGCGGCGGTCAATCTCCCCATCCGGGCCGAGGATGTAGCGGCCAAAAAGATCCACCACCGGCTGGTAGCCCGGTGCGCCACGCGCAATCGCACGGTGTGCCAACGCATCGGCATCAATACCGTAAGCCCCCAAGTGCTCCAGCATCCGCCGCACCACGCTCTTCCCGGTGGCAATATTACCGGTCAATCCAATCACATACTTACCCGGCCACTGACTCACGGCTTACCCCTAACCTCCCAGGAACATTGCGGTCGTTCACACCTCTGCTTCGCGTCCCAAGACCACGGCCCCCCTCTTCCGACCGCCTTCATGCCTGATTTTAGCCTTGCCTGGGCAGAATGTCAAAGATTAATGACAAAACTGTTAAGAGAAAATACAGAGATGGGTACAATTACTTATGGAGGCCGTTATGTCCGATCAACCTCATGCTCCTCTCACCGCGCAGACCCTCGCGCGTCTGTTTCGCTACTTCAATCGGTTTATGGTCCTGGTGTGGCGGTTGGGGCTAGGCCCATGGCTCAATTTCTGGCCGGCTCTGACCGGACGCATCTTCGTCCTGGTCCACAGCGGTCGTCGAAGCGGGAAACGCTATTACACCCCGCTCAACTACGCCCTGCGCAACGGCGAAATCTACTGCGTCGCCGGTTTTGGTCCAACCTGCGATTGGTATCGCAACCTCTTAGCCAACCCACAGGTAGAACTATGGCTGCCGGACGGCTGGTGGGTTGGAGTAGCCGAAGAGATTCTGGAACCCGAACTGCGTTGGGAAGCGCTCAAAGCCGTCCTGGCTTCCAGCGGCCCGGCGGCATCGCTCTTTGGAGTCAGCCCGCGCCTGGATGAAAACATCCTGCGCCAGCGCACCGCCGACTACCGTGTTGTTCGCCTGCGCCGCGTCGCCCCTCGCACCGGTGCCAACGGCCCGGGTGACTTAGCCTGGGTCTGGCCGCTGATCACGCTGTGGGTTTGGCTGCGTGCGCGCCGCGGCCATCGTCGCCGCAAACACTGATCGTGGGCACGCCATCTGCTCCTATAACTGCCCGCACCTCGGCCAGCAGGTGTGGATAAAGCGCCGGGTTAGCCGCCAGCAAACTGCACGGTAAGCGCAGTGGGTCCGGCTCGCCCGTCAGACGGGTCACCACCACCCCGGCTTCCGCGGCAATAACCAGCGCAGCGGCGATATCCCAAGGGGCAACCCCCATCTCCCAATACCCATCCAGCCGACCCGCCGCCACATAACATAAATCCAATGCCGCCGAACCCAAGCGGCGAACGCCCTGACTGCGGCGGGCAAAATGGGCATAGAGATCCAGGTTATCCGGCTCGCGCCCACTCATATCGTAGGGAAAGCCGGTCACCAGTAAACTGCGAATGAGTTCCGCCGTCGTCGAGGGATAAATGGGCTTACCGTTTAAGTAAGCCCCCGCGCCCCGCACGGCGTAAAAGCACTCCTCCCGGCTGGGGTCATACACCACCCCAACCTGGGGAATCCCATCCTGCACAAACGCCACCGAGACGGCGAAAATCGGCAGGCCATGGGCATAGTTGACCGTGCCATCCAGAGGATCAATATACCAGCAGGCAGCATCTCCCTGGCCAAGGGTACCGCTTTCTTCGGTAATGATGGTGTGATCGGGAAACGCGGCACGAATGCGCTGAATCAATAACGCCTCAGAGGCGCGATCCATTTCGGTCACGGGATCGGTAAGGCTCTTGTAGCGAATATCATGAGCGCGTCCCAATCCTTGCATTAAAAGATGCCCGGCTTCGCGCGCCCAGGCGATGACCTCTTCCACGTTCGGAAGCCTCGACATAATCCACCTCTAACGGGTTGAGATTAAGATGAACCGGCGCCGGAGAGACGGGCCTGCTCATCCAAGATACGATGAAGTTGTTCCAATTCACGCTGGATTTGCTCGCGGTCTTCCATAGTGCGCGCTTTCAAGAGTTCAAAGGCGGCCCGCTGTTCTTCCGGCAAGGTTTGCAACAAGCGCTCGATCCGCGCAATTTGCATTTGCTTATGACGTAATTTGTACTCCAAACGCTCACGGTAACCGCGGTAGAAATCCAGATCATCCAATGGCGGTGGCACAGCGGCCAGATCCTGGGTCAAGACCTCGGCTACGGTGAGCAGAAAATCTTCGGTGTCAATGGGTTTCTCAATAAACCGCACCGCCCCCAGGCTCATGGCAAAGGCTTTGTCTTCAGGGGTAATATACGTCGCCGAGATAAAGATAACCGGGATATGGGTGGTGCGCGGGTCTTTGCGCAAGGCGTGCACCAGCGCGAACCCATCCATCTTCGGCATCAAGATGTCGGTCACAATCAGCGCCGGGTGCTCGCGGGCCAGAAAATCCAGCGCTTCCTGGCCGTTGGACACCGTCACCACCGGGTAACCCTTGAAGTGCAAGGTGACCTCAAGCAGTTCCCGCACATTGGGATTATCTTCAACGATCAGAATCGGGCCGTAAGGGATGTTCATGCCTCTGATTTTAGTCGCCTTCGAATTCTAGAGCAAGCGCTTCCCTGCGGGTAAACCTTACAGTTTTGCAATGTACCCTCAAATGATCAGATAACATTGACCAAAATTCTACGATTGGCTTGTGCAATCCTACCCGCTTATGCGATAATAGCACCATCATCCTTGAAATCAAGGTGCAAAACCCGTTGTGCCCTCCGAAACACCCATCCCGTCTTATGCTCCCCCCGAATCTCCGCTTGAAATTACCCAGCGCTGGGAACGGCGGCGGCGTCATTTCTATCTGATTGCCAGTCTGGCCAGCCTGCCCTCCATTTTGGCCGTCTGGTTACAGCACCGCGCGGATAATCCGTTTATTGCCGTCACCTATCCGTTTTTGATTCTGGCCGGCATCTTCTGGAGCGCCGCACTGCTCTGGAAACGCGTCTCTCTGGTCTGGATTGAGCGATTTGTCCTGGTAGCGGTCAGCCTGCTGTTCCTGAGCAAACTGCTCTACCTGTGGTTTGGTGTGCCCGATCCGGCCCGTTCCTGGGATGAAGTCGAAGCCGTCTATTGGGTTATTGCCATCTTATTTATCATTGGCTACATTGCCCTTGAACGCCGTGCCGCACTGGGGTTCAGCACGGCGCTGTTGCTGGTTACCACCCTTTTGGGTGCCTGGCGCTTCTGGCCCGGCCCGGCCAACTTGGGGGTGGAATTTATCCGCCTCGAAGTGCGCTTGGCGGCTATATCGTTCCTGCTGTTTGTCCTTGCCCGCACCAAGGATGACTTCAGCCGCACCCTGGCCGCCGCCAACCAGATGCACCAGATGGCCCATACCGATAGTTTGACCCATCTACCCAACCGCCGCGGGATAACCCAACTGCTCGAAGCGTATCTGGCACGCCGCAAGCGTTTTGCGCTCATCCTGGCAGATATTGATCGGTTTAAGTTGATCAATGATACCTTTGGTCACGAGACCGGAGATACTATCTTGCGCGAAGTGGGGGCATGCCTCCAGCGCCAGATTCGGACTGGAGATACCATCGGACGCTGGGGCGGCGAGGAATTCCTGATCCTGGCCGCCGAAGAGGACGCCCAAAGCGCCCTGCAACTGGCACAACGCCTGCAAGAAATGGTTGCGGCAGCCGAATTCTCCGCAGGCATCCCGGTGACGGCCTCGTTCGGGGTCACCCTGAGTTGCGAGCAAGATACCCTGGTCAGCCTGATCAAGCGCGCCGACCTGGCCCTCTATCGCGCCAAGAACAACGGACGCAACCGCGTGGAGTGGGAAGCCCCCTAACCTTTGACGTAAGAGAGTTTTTCGCAGATGCGCCCCTCTTTGATGCGGTAGATATCCACGCCACGCACATGTCCCGGCTTACCCTCCGCATCCACCCACGTGTAGCGCCAACGCATCACACAGCGAAACCCCAAGCCAAAGATTTCTTCGATCTCAATGTGGGCATGAGGAGATTGGCGGAAAAAATCTTCCCAAAAACGGGTAACGGCCTCTTTGCCGCGATAAATCGTGCCATCGGGAGCCGGGCTGGTGTTCTCAAACACCACATCTTCACTCATCAATTCCATCATCGCATTCACATCGTGGCGATTGAAGGCTTCGTTAAAAGCCAGCACCAAGCGTGTTGCCGCTTCTACCTTTGCCATTCGCATGGTAGATTCTCCCATGAATTGATCCCAGGATCTATCCGCTCAAGAGTGGTAAAAGATTTCGCACAAACGGAATGCAATTTTATTTATTATAGACCCAAGCAGATGGAGAATTCCAAGGTTAAGTTTGAATGCTTTTACCTTCAATTGCCTGATGACATTGCCGCAAGTAACCGATCTTTCAAGCGTGATCTCCGGACAACAAGCCGTTCTCACATCGTCGGCGCTCTCGTCTGTTAATTCGCTGGCGAGAGCCGTAGATCCATATGAGTGGCATTCGGCTACCCCAGGACCCGAATCGCAATTATCCCCTTTAGAAGGTCTAACGAAAGCGTTGCGAAAACATTGCCCTTTTCACGGTGTCCCACGCACCTGGGCCAGCAGACTCTCAGCCTCTGCCGCACAGGCTTCCCAATCCGCCGAGGGCACGAAGAGCAAAACACCTTCACTTTCGAGATATTCTAGCCCTTTCAGTTGATATACCAGGAACTGCACCTGCCCTGCCGCATCGGTGAATATTCGGCGTAGCGCTTGGCGTTCGCCCAGCATCACCGTCGCCTCCGCAATCCGCCAATCCTCGGGCACACCGCGACCGATGTTTTGAGCCAAGATGCATTCCGGCGACCCCTGCCATACCAAGTGATTGTATGCTTCATCATACTTCCAACGCGCTGTGTCGTAAACTATGCTCACCGAAGGCGTTATTGGCCACACCGCGGTCACTGCGGTAGGTGTTGCCGTAGGCACCGGTGGAGCCTCCATCATCGCAGGGGTTTCAACCTCAGGCGAGGACAACGCAGGTTGAAGGGTTGGCTCCGCCGGGACACACGCATTGACCAATGCCAATACACCGATCAAGGATAATCCAAGCCACAACCGAGACATCATCCACCTCCAAACACAGCATATTGGAGTATATTTATCTAAAATTATAGACGCATCGTAGGACGTTTTTGTTTCCACTGTAAAGCAACTGCAATGTTAAAAACCTTGTCAATCTGGCGCAAACGTCTTACAATTTAGCCCTGTGTTAGGGTTTTTGGGTGTGCTTTTAAGGAGGTGAGCGTATGCCGGTCTATACCTATCGGTGCGATAACTGCGGCGTCCAATTCGAACGCAATCAACGCTTTTCTGATCCGCCCTTGACGTGGTGCCCGGAGTGCGGGAAAAAATCCCTGCACAAGGTGTATGCGCCGGTGGGCATCATCTTCAAGGGCTCGGGCTTCTACGCCACCGATCATCGTTCGCCCTCCGGGGCCAGCCGCTCGTCCTCGCACCACAGCGAGAGCAAGAGCAGTGAGAGCACATCCGAAGGGAACAAGACCAGCAGCGCCAACAGCACCGATTAATTTGTTTTCTGCCTTAACTTCTCACGTCATCGCTATCTTTCAACCTTGCCCGGGTCATCCCGGGCTTTTCATTCCCTGACATAGGGCCCGCTTTTAGGGTAAAATCATCTGCGGTTGGAGGAAACGATCCATGGCATCGAAATCGCGCTCGGGTAAACTCACCCGTAAAGAAGCCGAACAGCGCCGACAGCGCATCCAGCAGTATATCTTCGCCGCCCTGGCCGTGATGATTATCTTGGCGATGATCATTACCGCCGTGGTGCAGTTCTGAAAGCAAGTAAGCCCAAAAGCCGCACCTCACACCATTCAGGGGCATTCTCACCATGTCATTTCTCAAACGCTGGCAATTCTGGCTCGGGCTGGTCATCAGCCTGGTCTTCTTAACCTTGGCTCTGCGCAACTTGCACCTGCCCTTGGTGTGGGAGGCGATGAAAGACGCCCAATACGTGTGGATATTGCCGGGCGTGGCAGTCTATTTTTTGGGGGTGTGGGTACGTGCCTGGCGTTGGCACTACCTCTTACGCCCACTTAAACCCATCCCCACCCGCGTCATGTTTCCCATCGTTGCCATCGGCTATATGGGGAATAACATTTATCCCGCCCGCGCCGGTGAAGTCCTGCGTGCCGCGGTGCTTAAACAACGTGAAGGGGTCTCCATCTCGGCGTCGCTGGCTACCATCATCGTAGAGCGCATCTATGACGGCGTGGTCATGCTGGCGTTTGTGTTCCTCAACCTAGGGGAACTGGCGCGCCTGACCCACGGCTCGGGCGTGGTGGGCAACCTGAGCATCCGTGATGTGGCACTCTGGGGTACGGCGATTTTCGTCGGAGCCCTGCTGGCTTTTTTGCTGGCGGCGATGTTCCCGCGCCCGGCGGAACGCCTGATCACCTGGCTGGTACAGCACCTGCTCCCCGCCCGCCTGCGCGAACGGGTATTAGACCTGGCCCTGCGCTTCCTCAGCGGGCTGGAGGCTCTGCGCTCGCCGCTCGAAGCGCTGATGATTTTCGTCACCACCGTGATCATCTGGTTACTGGAAACCGGTAAATACTGGTTTGTCATGCACGCATTTTCATTCGAGGTCTCGTTCTTTGCCCTGATGCTCATGAACGGCATCGTTAACCTGGCCACAACGCTACCTTCCGCCCCTGGCTATGTGGGCACCTTTGATGCCCCCGGCATTGCCCTGCTGATCGCTTACGGCGTGCCGGGCGAGGTGGCCGCCGGATATACCCTGGTACTGCACGCTGCCCTCTGGTTGCCGATAACTGCGTTAGGTTTTTATTACTATCTGCGTCAACCCCTGCGTTGGGGCAAAGAGGTGGAACAGATGCGCCGCGAAGCCCCAACCGTGACTTAAGAATTACACCAGCGAGGGAGTTCAGGATGAAAATTGCCATCATCGGAGCAGGCTTTGGTGGGCTGGCCGCCGCCTACGACCTGCGCAACGCCGGCCACGAGGTGACTATCTTCGAAGCCGCTGACTACGTGGGCGGGCTTTCGGCGGGATTCAAAGCCCCACACTGGTCTTGGTCGGTGGAGCGCTTTTACCACCACTGGTTCCAAAGCGACCGCGACATGCTGGGCCTAATCCGCGAATTGGGCTGGCAGGACAAAGTGATCTTCCCCCGCCCTAAAACCGTTGTTTTCTATAATGAACGTTTCTACCCGTTGGATTCCCCACTGGCGGCGTTGCTCTTCCCCGGCTTCACCCTGCTGGATAAGGCGCGTTTCGGCTTGGTCACCGCTTACCTGCGCTACCTGGCCCCCTGGCAGCCGTTGGAAAAGCATACCGCCGATGCCTGGCTGCGTAAAGCCTATGGCGCGCGGCTCTACGGCATTCTCTACAAGCCGCTTTTGGTGGGTAAATTCGGCCCGCATTACGCTGAGGTCAACATGGCCTGGTTCTGGGCGCGTCTCAAAGCCCGTACTACCCGCCTGGGCACGTTTGAGGGAGGTTTTCAGGCCTTTGCCGATGCTTTTGCCGCTTATCTGCAAGAACGCGGCGTGGTCATTCGCCTGAACACACCGGTGGAACAGATCCGCCCTCGTGCCGAGGGAGGGGTCACCCTCACCTTGCCCGGCGGCGCTTCGGAAGACGTCACCGCCTGTCTGGTTACCACCAGCCCCACACTCTTAGCCCGCCTGGCGCCCGATTTACCGGGCAACTACTTAGAGGGCTTACTGCGCCTGAAGAGCATGGGCGCGGTGGCTTTGGTATTGGCGCTGCGCCACCGCCTTTCAGAAGAGGGCTACTACTGGTTCAACCTGCCGAAAAGCGCCGGTTTTCCCTTTCTGGCGCTGGTAGAGCACACCAACTTTGTTTCTCCGGAGCATTTCGGCGGCGATCACATCGTCTACTGCGGTGATTACCTTGACCCAGACCACGAATACTTCCACCTAAGCAAAGAGGACTTGCTGGCGCGCTTCCTACCGGCGCTCACCCGCTTTAACCCCAAATTCTCGCCCGATTGGGTGCGTGAGGCCTGGCTGTTCCGCACTCCCTACGCCCAGCCCATCCCCTTGATCAACCACAGCCGCAACATCCCCGCCATCCGCACCCCCCTGCGCGGCCTGTATTTCGCCAGCATGAGCCAGGTATACCCCTGGGATCGCGGCACAAACTATGCGGTGCAAATCGCACGACAGGCGGCGCGCCTTATCCTGAGTGATTTGGCCGCCTGATCCATTTTCCCCTTTAATGCAAAGCGGGCATCCCACCTAAGATGGTTGCCCGCTTTTCGGTTTGACCGAGGGTCTCAGAAAGGCTTAGACGATCTCGACCACCGCGCCGGCGGCCTCGAGTTTGGCCTTGGCGTCCTGCGCGACCTCTTTGCTCACACCGGTGAGCACTTTGGCGCCCGCGGTCTCGGCCATCTGCTTGGCTTCCACCAGACCCAGGTTGGTCAATTGGCGGATGACCTTGATCGTCTCGATCTTCTTGGGGCCGGCGTCCTTGATCACCACATCGAACTCGGTCTTTTCCTCAACCGGTTCGGCGGCGGCTGCAGCACCCGCAGCCGGCATGGCCGCAACGGCGGCAACCGGTGCGGCGGCGGAAACGCCCCACTTCTCTTCCAGTTTCTTGACCAGTTCGGCTGCCTCGAGGACGGTCAGTTGGCTCAGTTCTTCAACCAGTTTTTCCAGATCAGCCATGGTTAATCATCTCCTTTAGTTTCTAGTTGTTTTAAGATTATGACACCCTAAAACGTCATCAGGTTAGTTGACATCCGCTATTCCGGGCCAGGTCTCCGTCATGGTGAACGAGAGGATTCCCGGATGTGACGACACGATTAAGCCGCTGCGGGTTGGGCTTCCTTTTCGGAGTAGGCCTTGACCACAGAGGCCAAAGCACGCGCTGGCTCGGCCAGGGTGCGCACCAGGCGCGCCGCCGGGGCTGAGATAACGCCCAGCAATTGCGCCCGCATAACCGGTAGCGGCGGTAGATCGGCCAGCGCTTTGACCTGCTCGGCGGTGATGCGCCGCGGGCCCAGGTAACCGCCCTTGAGGGCGAAGATCTCGGAGTTGCGCGTGGCTTCGTTCAACACCTTCGCCAGCGCCGGCGCATCCTGGAAGGCGAAGCCAACCAGCGATGAGCCTTCAAACAGGCCGTCGGTGGGATAGCCCACTTCCTGAAGCGCCAGTTTGACCAGGGTGTTTTTGACCACATGCAACTCGCCGCCGGCCTCGCGCACTTTAGCCCGCAGGGCGTCAATCTCCTTCATGTTCATCTTGGTGAACGAAAGGACGATCATCCCCTGGCTGGCCTTGATCCACTCGACGTAGCGCGCCACCATTTGGGTCTTTTCTTTCCTTGTAAAGGCCAATGAATGTCACCTCCTTTCCACAAAAAAATAAGGTCTTTGCCTGCAGGCGCCGGGCAAAGACCTCGAATCTACCTTTGGAGGTAGTTTTGCTTCTCTTGGTCTTCACCTCGGCGGGATATTAAGCCCCTACGGGGCACCTGCTTTCTACGGTGAAGCAAATTGCTCATTTGTTAATCACAGAACGACGATTAATCTCTCGTTCGTGTGCCTTAACCTCACTCCTTGACCACCATAGATTGTGCCTGCACCGGGTCTACCCGGATGCCGGGCCCCATGGTCGTCGTCACGGTAACGCGCTTGATGTACGTACCCTTGGCCGCGGCGGGCTTGGCTTTCTTGATCGCGTCCATCAGTGCGGCCATGTTGGCGTAGAGTTTATCCACGTCAAACGACACCTTGCCGATCGGGACATGGATGTTGGCGGTCTTGTCCATGCGGAATTCCACACGCCCCGCCTTAGCCTCGCGGATCACGCGCGGCAGGTCATCCGCCGGTACCACCGTCCCCGCCTTGGGGTTGGGCATCAAACCGCGTGGACCGAGCACACGCCCCAAGCGCCCGACTTTGCTCATCATGTCCGGGGTGGCAATGGCAACATCGAAATCCGTCCAGCCACCTTGGATCTTGCTGATCCACTCATCGCTATCAGCCACGTAATCGGCGCCGGCCTGTTGCGCAATGGCCGCCGCTTCACCCTGGGCAAAGACCAGCACACGCACCGTCTTGCCCAAGCCGTGGGGCAGAACGACCACATCGCGCACCTGCTGATCGGCCTGGCGCGGATCCAGCCCCATGCGCAGGTGCACTTCCACCGTACCATCAAAGTTCGTAATCGAAGTTTCTTTGGCCAGTTTCAGCGCCTCTTCCGGGGAATAGGCGCGTCCGGCATCTACTTTTGCTTTTGCGGCTAGGTATTTCTTTCCGTGCTTTGCCATAGTCTCTCCTCGTGGTCCTGACGGGCAAACGCCCTCCCACCTAAGATTAGTCAACGACGACAATGCCCATGTTGCGGGCAGTGCCTTCGATCTGGCGCATCGCATCTTCCAGATCTACGGCATTCATATCTTTCATCTTAATTTCGGCGATCTCGCGGATCTGCGCGCGGGTGACCTTGCCCACCTTCTGACGATTGGGGGCCGGTGAACCCTTTTCAATACCGGCGGCTTTCTTCAACAACACCGAGGCCGGCGGCGATTTGAGCACAAAGGTGAATGACCCATCGGTGTAGATGCTGATTTCTGCCGGAATGACCTCACCGGCACGATTCTGCGTGCGCGCGTTGTATTCCTTGCAGAACGCCATAATGTTGATCCCATGCCCGGCCAGGGCAGGGCCGACCGGCGGGGCCGGATTGGCTTTTCCCGCCACCAACTGCAACCTTACGACTGCTTTGAGTTTCTTCGCCACTTTTACCTACTCCTTTCGTGGTTTTAGCGGGTGTTTTGGGGATCACCCTCCCACTAAAAACGGGCTGGCGCCCGTTGTTTACGCTTTCTCCACCTGCAAAAAGTCCAACTCCACCGGCGTCTCACGCCCGAAGAAATTGACCATCACCCGCACCTTATTGCGTTCCTGGTCAATATCGGCCACCGTGCCCCGGAAGTCGTTGAACGGTCCATCAATGATACGCACCCGTTCGCCCACCTTGAAGGTCACCTTGACCCGCGGCGCCTCGGCTTCCATGCGTTTGAGGATCTGCGCCACTTCTTCCGGACGCAGTGGCGTCGGCTGGTTACCCATGCCCACAAAACCGGTCACACCGGGGGTATTGCGCACCACAAACCAGGATTCATCGTCCAGGATCATGTTGACCAGGACATAGCCCGGAAATACATGGCGCTCCACCACGCGGCGCTTGCCGTCCTTGACCTCGATTTCTTCCTGGGTGGGGACGATGACCTCAAAGATCTTATCCTTCATCCCCATCGTCTCGATGCGCTGTTCTAAGTTGTGGCGCACCTTGTTTTCGTAGCCCGAGTAGCAGTGAATCACATACCACGCGCGCTCTTTATTGGTTTGTTCTAGGGGTTCATACCCCTCCGCCGTGGATGCGCTGCTCGCTTCCATCTTCGCCGCGGCGCCGGAAGCAACCTCAGGCGCGCTTTCCTGCGCCTTGCGTCGCGACGTTTTTCGCTTCTTCTCGCTCATCTCGCCTTCTGGCACCATCATTGCTTACACTCTCACCCGATAAAACCTCAACTCAGGATCAACCGAATCAACCACGAGAACAGGAAATCCAACAAACCCAACACCACACTCATGGCAAACATGGTTACCAGCACAATCTTGGTCAACCGCCAGGCTTCCTCGGGCGTGGGCCAGGTCACCTTGCGCAGTTCGCCCAGCGTCTCGCGCCACCAGCGCACAATAGCATTAGGCTGTTTGGCCTTCTCGGCTGGCCGCGCCTTCTCCGGCGTCTTTGGCTTTTCCACCGCCTTAGGTTTCTCCACCGGCTTCGCCTTTTCGACCGCCTTGGGCTTTTCAGCCACCGCAGCCTGAGGTTTGGTATTGGGCTTGGATTTCACCGTTTGCTTCGCCACACCATACTCCTTGTTTTCAGGGCAGACGCCGTCCCCTTACCGACGGCGTCCCCTTCATTGAGGCAGGCCAGGCAGGACTCGAACCCACAACCTCCTGTTTTGGAGACAGGCGCTCTGCCAAATTGAGCTACTGGCCTGCATTGCGTTACATTATTATAACTCAAAAAACGAGTTATAACGCGCCCGAATCCTACTTGGTCTCGCGATGCAAGGTGTGCTTGCGGCAACGCGGACAGTATTTCTTGATCTCCAGACGCCCGGGATCGTTGCGGCGGTTCTTCTCGGTGGTGTAATTACGCTCCTTGCAATCGGTGCACGCCAGCGTGATCACCAGGCGGATATCTTTCTTCTTAGATGCCATACCTTCTCACCTCGTTCAGCCCTTGCGGGCAAATCGTTACCGTTAGTCCAAAATCTTGGTGATGACGCCGGCACCCACGGTCAAGCCACCTTCGCGGATCG
>CAYRUO010000020.1:0-23340 GCA_964427505.1 uncultured Thermanaerothrix sp. | reverse complement strand
CGAAGCCGAAAAACTCTGTCAGCAGGTGGCCGTCATCCGCGCCGGGCGCCTGCTGGCGGTAGGTAGTCCGCACGATCTCCAGCGCCGCCGCGGGGAGCAGGTGCGCCTGGTGGCCGGCGGGCTTTCCGAGGCCGTGCTGGACGGCTTGCGCACCACCTTTGGCGTCGAGGTGCTCCAAGCCGCCCCTGAAAACGGGCACCTGGTGCTCAACCTGGGCGCGCAGACGTCCGTTGCCCCGCTGGTCACCTACCTGGTGCAACATGGGGTGGCCGTGGAAGAGGTTCAGCGCGAACGCGCCAGTTTAGAAGAGGTCTTCTTGAGCCTGGTTCAGGAGAACAACCATGTGGCATGATCTGTACACCATGATGTGGAAAGAATGGAAGGAGCTTTTTACCTCCCGCAGTGCCGGGCGGGGCACCCTGCTCTCTACCCTGGTCATCCTTTTCGTCCTGGGCGTCTTCATGCCCTTACAATCAGGCGCCGACTGGTTCACCCAACCTATTACCGTGGTGGTATGGGCCTGGATGCCCATTTTTCTGACCTTAGGCATGGTCACCGATTCGTTCGCCGGTGAGCGCGAGCGCCATACGCTGGAAACCCTGCTGGCGACCCGCCTGCCCGATACGGCCATCCTGCTGGGCAAGATCCTGGCTGCCGTGCTCTACGGCTGGGGGATCGCGGTGATCAGCCTGCTGGTGGCGGCGCTGACCCTTAACCTCAGCCTGAAAGGCGGCCCATACTTTTATGCGCCCGAATTTTTCGCCGCGGCGTTGGGATTCAGCCTGCTCAGCACGGTGCTGTTCGCGGCGCTGGGGGTGCTGGCTTCGCTGCGCGCGGCGACAGCCCGCCAGGCTTACCAGCGCTTGAGCCTGATCCTGCTGGTGTTTTACTTCCTGCCGTTCATGATCCAGTTCCTCCCCGCCGACCTGCGGGCGCGCATCCTGGAAGCCCTGCTGCGCCTGGATTGGCGGGGGATGATGCTGGCACTGGGCGGGGTGTTGTTGGTGCTGGATGTGGGGGTATTGGGGGTGTGTTTCCGGCGCTTCCAACGCGCGCGTCTGCTATTGGATTAGGCTGGGCGCAGGTTTTCACGCTGTTTCAGGGCTTCGGGGAGGGCATTGCGGTGGGAAAAACACCCTGGCTGGTCTTGCATGAGTGCGTCACCGCCAGAGGCTTTTCCACGCCCCTCTTGGCCTTTATGGTGACTCATCCCCACAGATGATCGCCGTAGCGCTACGGAGTGGCACCCTCGGGGGCCGGCGGCTTCTCCAGCCCCTTGGAATCGGGCATTTTTTACCCTTGTCCAGCCGCTCGATGGGCGGCCTGCATTGACATGCTGCCCAGAATCGGTATAATAAAGGATGCCGAAAGAGGCACAACGGCTCACTAGCTCAATAGGTAGAGCAGCTGACTCTTAATCAGCGGGTTCGGGGTTCGAGTCCCCGGTGAGTCACCTTCCAATTCGAACCTTATCAACCCGCTAATTCTAAACCCGTCAAGACGCCGGTTGACGGGCTTTGTTCTTAAACCGGGATATGCCAGGGGTATTGACCTACCCCTGGCAAGTCCCGCCTAGGATTTCAAATTTTTGAAGCCTCAAAAGGAAAGGCACGCCGCAAAGTGGATTTGCCGGCGTATCCGAAGCGTACACATCAGAAAGGGTCGGAATTGGGAATAAATGAGGCTCCTAAGGACTCACGGGTAGCCTATATAACCGACAGGGCGCTCCGTGAACTGTGTGATTCCCACGCTCACGGTCGAACCGGCGGGTCGCAACGGCTACCACAGGCACGATTGTAGCGTGCGAGAACAACCCACTGCAAGCCTCCCAGTGGTCGTGCGATCGGCAGGGGGTTAGCGTTTCCCAGCCCGCGTATGACGCACTTCTAAGGTTCGGACGGCGGGTTTCACTCCCTTCTGTCCGAGTCTGGCATTCCACGCTAACGTCGGCTGTGTAGGGAGTCGTGGTGCGGGGCCGAGTCATCGGTATACCCTGCGGTATACACTGACCAAGAGGTGGTAGATGCGGGGGTTGGTTTGTACGTGGAACCGGAGTGCCTGGTGGAGCGAATGGCGAGGCGGCAGGTGGTGGATGTGGTTCCGCCGAGTACCCGCACCCAGCACTGGTGCTGGAAGGCGGATGCTCCCGCCGGTGGTCGAGGCGCTAGACGGGACAATGGAGATGACGGATAAGTGCTCATACCGATCTTGGCCGGGCTGAATTTGAATGGGCCGATTCGGACACTTCCCGTAGGACAATATCCTCTCTGAACTTTAGGTTAAACGCCTTGCGTTACCCCTGGGTTATCGGGATAATAATACAAGATAAATCGTCGGATTCAGATTCATCCAACTCGAGGTCTTATTCCATCATGAATCTCATAGATTATCCCCCCTTTGGTCCCTGTCTCCGCCTGGCCAATGACCAAGTCGAAGTGCTGATCACAACAGCCTTTGGTCCTCGTATCATTCGCTACGGCTTCATCGAAGGCGAAAACGAGTTTGCCGAATTGCTTGACCCCACCCAACCGCTTGATCCCACCCAGTGGCATATCTACGGTGGGCATCGTCTGTGGCACGCCCCAGAGACACGTCCCCGCACCTACATGCCGGATAACCAACCCGTGACTTATGAGTCTTTACCCGGCGGTGTGCGTCTCACCCAGCCGGTAGAACCTTTGACAGGGATTCAGAAGAGCCTCGAAGTCGCTTTGGCGCCGGAAGGCAGCCGTGTGCGGGTGATTCACCGCCTGTGTAACCAGGGCATGTGGGAAATCGAACTCGCAGCATGGGCGCTGAGTGTGATGGCCCCGGGGGGATGCGCTATCTTACCCCTACCCCCCAAAGCGCCCCACGAGACCCATCTTCTGCCGGTGAGCGCTTTGGTGCTCTGGGCTTATACCGACCTAAGCGACCCGCGGTGGAGCCTGGGACGTTCCTATATCCTGGCCCGTCAGGATCCGCTGCGCGCCACTGCCCAAAAGATTGGCTTGCACACACCGTTCGGATGGGCTGCTTACGCCCGCCGCGGACACCTGTTCCTGAAGCGATTTGAGTATCATCCTGAGGCCACCTATCCAGACTGGGGTAGTACGGTTGAGGTCTTCGTCAATGATCGTTTCTTGGAACTCGAAACGCTTAGCCCGCTAACTCGCTTGTCGCCCGGCGCAAGCCTAGAGCACGTTGAAGATTGGTACTTATTTGACGAGGTTCCCACCCCTCACAATGATCAGCAGGTCGAGCGCCATATCTTGCCCCGCCTGCTCGAAACGGGATGATGGATCTGAAGCCATCATGCCTTAAACCATCAGTGCTCGCAAGGCGGCAATTACTAATACCACCCCCAATGCACGCCGAATCCAAGGGGCAGTAAGGTGGCGGTTACCCAATTCGGCCCCGATCCAGCCGCCGGCCAGAACCACCCCTGCCCACAGGGGTAATACCGTAGGCAGAGGGGGATGGCTCTGGAGTAAGCCCAGAAACCCAGACGCCGAATTGACCACGATAAAGGCAGCAGCGATGCCGGAGACCTGGCGCGTCTCGGCCCAACGTAAAAAGATCAAGATCGGGCTGAGAAAAATGCCGCCCCCAATACCGATCAGCCCAGAAACGAAACCCAACACTGCCCCGATTCCCAACGCCCAGCCGAATCTAAAGGGGCGCAGAGGTTCGGTTGCGCTACCGGGTTTAACCAATAAGCGCAACGCGGCAAAGAGCAGAGCTATTCCTAACAAAAGTTCGAAATAGTGGGCCGGAAGGTGAATGCGTCCCCCCAAGTAAGCCATGGGCACCGACGTGAGCGCAAACGGCCAGAAAATCGGCCAGGAAAAACGCCCGGCCCGAATGTATGTATACGCCCCTACCCCGGCCACCAGCATATTTAAGATCAATGCCGTAGGACGCATCACCGCAGGTGACACTCCCAGCAATGTCATCACCGCCAGATAAGCCGACGCCCCCCCATGCCCCACCGAGGCATACAGCAAAGCCGCCAGAAAAAACAAAAAAGCGATGATCAGAGTTGAAGCATCCATGGGGCGTCTCTCCGCTTGACGCCATTCTTGGGGCTCGGAAAAGGCAAATTCTAAGCCGTCGAAACCCGAAAAACCCGCTCGCGCAGACTGCGCCCCACCGAGACAAGCATAAACCCTACTGTGCAGGTCAGCACGATGGCCGCGCCGGAAGCGATATTGAGATAATACGAAAGATATAGCCCGACAATGCCGGAGAGCGCCGCCATCACCGCCGCCCAAAACATCATTAGGGGCAACCGACGCGTGATCAACGACGCCGTTGCCGCCGGGGTAATCAACATTGCAACCATGAGCGCCACCCCCACCGTTTGCAGTGAGACCACAATGGTGATGGCAATCAGAACGACCAGCAGTAAATCCAACAGGTGGGCCGGCAAACGCAGTGTGGCCGCCAGGATGGGGTCGAATGAGAGCAACGTGAATTCCTTATAAAAGGCATAAATCAAAACCAAAACCAGCCCGCCGAAGACGGCGCTGCGCACCAAGTCGCTTTCGCGCACGGCCAGGATATCGCCAAAAAGAAAATGCGCCAGATCCACCGAATAACTCCGCACCGAAGAAATCAACGCCACCCCCAAGGCAAACATCCCGGCGAAGATAATTCCAATCGCCGTATCCTCTTTGAGACGCAACTTGCGGCTGACGGTGCCAATAGAAACGGCACTCACCACCGCAGTGCCCAGCGCCCACCAGAACAGCGCCTCACGCGATCCGCCCCCTACTAGGTAACCCACGGCCAGGCCAGGCAGGATCGTATGCGCCAGCGCATCACCAAAAAAAGCCATGCCGCGCAGGACCACAAAGGTGCCCACCACCGCACACACCATCCCTACTAACACGGCGGCCAGCATCCCTCGCACCATAAATGCATATTGGAAAGGTTGCAACAACACTTCAAACATCTCCCCCTCCCTCACAGCAGGTATCCCCCAGAACCAGGTTACCGGAGGGTTCGCTCAATATGTGCAAATGCCCTCCATAGGCCGCCAATAGCGTCTGGGTATTCAAAACATCCTGGGGCGTTCCCAAAGCAATAAGCGTGCGGTTAAGCAACAAAATACGGGTGAACTGCTGCGCCGCCAGATTCAGGTCATGGAGTGAAACCATGATCGTGATCCCTTCACCCTGCAATTGCTCCAGCAGGGCCAAGATTTCATTTTGGGCTGGGAGATCCAGTCCGGTAAAGGGTTCATCGAGAAGCATTAACTCGGCTTCTTGAGCCAATGCCCGCGCCAGAAACATTCGCTGTTGCTGCCCTCCTGAAAGTTGGGCAATCTGTCGCATCGCCAGGTCACTCAACCCCACCCGTTCCAAGGCCTGACGCACTTTCTCGTGATCTTCACGGCGGGGGCGGCGGAGCAGCCCAATGCGCCCCACGCGCCCCATCATCACCACATCATAAACGGTGACCGGGAAGCGCCAATCCACCACTGAACGCTGTGGCACGTAGGCCACGCAGATATGTTCTCCAGGCGCACCACCGTAAATCTCAATCCGGCCACCGGTGGGTGGCAAGATGCCTGCAATCACCTTGAAGAGAGTACTCTTGCCGGCCCCGTTTGGACCAACTACCGCCAGGCGCTCCCCTTTATAGACCTCAAAACTCACCCGGTCGAGGGCATAGCCGCTTTCATACCGCACGCTCAGGTCCACTGCCCGTACGATGGGCTGACCGCTATCGTGGGCGGCACGGTAGCCGTTGAGCGACCAGCGTGCCTGTCGAATTTCACGGATCAGGGCCATATCTCTTTATTCCCTTCTGGCCGATTTTCCTATCGAGGTAAGGCTTATTTAAGGTTTTCTACCAGCGCAAGCACATTATAGCGCATAAAGTCGAGGTAAGTCGCCGCCGGTCCATCGGCTGGGCTTAGCGAGCCGGTGTAAATGGTCACCACCTTGGTACCAACGTCTTCGGCCAGGCGTTGGGCAAGGGCCGGATTAACAGTGGTGCCCACAAACACGGCCTTGATACCCAATTGACGGATCTGTGTCTCCAAAGCCGCCAATTCTTGCGCCGAAGGCGACGCCATGGTGCTGAAACCCGGCACCACTGCCCCCACTTGTTCAAACCCATAACGGTGGGCAAAGTAACCAAAAACCAAATGATCGGTGACGATTTTACGATTTTCAGGGGGAAGTTGCGCCACCTGCTCGCGAATCCAGGCATCCAGGTCTTGCAGTGCCTGGCGATAAGTACGGGCATTCGCCGCATAATCGGCGGCATGGGCCGGATCATGGGCGCTTAGGGCCTTTTCAATATTATCCACCCACACCATAACGTTATTGGGGTCCATCCACACGTGCGGGTCCTCCTCACCATGGGCATGCGCCTCCCCGGTATGTCCGTGTTCTTCCTCGGCTAATGAGAGAGGCTCAATCCCTTCCGACACATAAACCACCCGCTCCGCTACTCCCGCACTCTCAATCAAGGGCTGTAGAAAAGCCTCCAAATTCAAACCATTGGCAAAAACAAGATCAGCCTGAGCCAGTTTGGCGGCGTCCTGCGGCGCCGGTTCAAAACTATGGGGATCGGCGCCAACCGGCAGCAGGATACGCAGATCAATCCATTCACCGCCGACCTGCTTGACCACATCGCCGACCAGGGTGGTGGTAGCCACAACGCGCACTTTTTGACCCTCCTGCAACGTCGGTGAGGATTGGATAGAGCCGGCACAAGAAGTTAGAAGCAACAGGGTTGCCATCCAGACCATCCCAACCAACACACGTTTTACCATCGCACACCTCTTGTTTATGTAATGAATATCATTTTCAACAACGGATAAACTAAAACTTGCTCTTACGGTTGGCACGCCGGGCAAAGGCCGTAGAGTTGCAGCCAGTGATCTTCAACGGTGTAGCCGGTCTCGGCTTCGGTGCGTTGAATCAGGGGCGAGAGATCATCGCCGGCAAAGTACACCACTCGCCCACAGCGGGTGCAGACCAGAAGATGCTGATGTCCCTGCGTCGCGCGCAAGTAGCGGTGACAACCGTCATCTTGATGCACGCGTTGGATCAATCCCAACGCCTCTAACTTTTCCAAAGTACGGTACACGGTCACCAAACCCAGGTTAGGATAACGCGTGCGCACCAGGTCATAAATTTCAATCGGCCCCAGAGCGCGCGGACTGCTCACCAGGGTTTCCACAATATGACGCAGTGGCTCGGTTAGCCGATAACCGTTAGCCTGCAGTCGCTCCAACCATTCATTCACCAGATCGTTGACTTTCTCGCTCATCGCCTATAATGTAATTGAAAATCATTTTCACGTCAAGAGGGTTGGGACACCTCCCCCTCAACCGGCGGCAACCGCATATGCTAAAATAGATCTAATCCAATTTGGAGGGTTACCATGCCGCGCCTGTTTTACGGCCATATTACCCAGGGGCAGACCCGCCTGACCTACTACCGCACGGGTGGCGAGAAACCGCCGGTCATTTTGCTCCACGGGTTTACCGACAATGCTCTGTGCTGGAACCGCGTTCCCCTGGCGTTAGAGGAAGAGTTTGATGTTATCCTCCCCGATGCCCGTGGTCATGGTTCTTCAGGCATCGGCTCAGAAGGCCTTGGCCCTGAGGTGCAAGCGCGCGATATTGAAGCCCTGATCCAATCCCTGGATCTAGATAGGCCAATCGTCATCGGTCACTCCATGGGCGCCGACGTCGCCGCCCGCCTAGCCGCTAACCGCCCCGATCTGGTGCGCGGTTTGGTGCTGGAGGATCCGCCTTGGGGGGATAATCTCCCGCTTGATACCCTGGATCCTACCTCTCCCCTTTATGCCCAACTCCAGGCCGACCTACTGGCCAACAAGCACCGTTCCATTGACGAGTTGATGGCGCTGTGCAAAGAGCGCCATCCCACCTGGGATGAGAGCGAATACTTTCAGTGGGCCAAAGCCAAACAAGAATTCCGCCCCGAAGCCCTGAACGGATGGATGGAGCCCCGTCGTCCCTGGCGCGAAGTAGTACGCGGACTGCGTTGTCCGGGCTTACTGCTCACTGCAGATCCCGCGCGCGGCGGGCTGGTGACGCCGGAGGTTGCCGAAGAAGTCAAAGCCTTATGGCCACAGGTGCAGGTAGTGCACTTTCCCGACGCTGGTCACAGTATTCACCGCGAGGCTTACCGCACTTATATCCAAACGGTGCTGCGCTTTTTACGTAGACTTGCGGGGTGAGTGGGAAAAATTTAATAGGAAGCATAAACGCCTGGCACTAGTTTTTGCCAGGCGTCATTGATGATCCCCCAATCAGCGCCCCCGGCGGGGCTCGAACCCGCAACCTCTGGATTCGAAGACCATCGCCCCGTTTGCTTGGGCGATGGCAGGTTTACACTAATCTTTCATAACCTTGTCATATATCATCTGGAGTTCATCGCCAGAGAAACGGCCATAGAAATCCAGCGTAACCGTAACGCTCGAATGACCCATTAAGTGACTTACCACCCCTATACTAACCCCTTCTCTTAGTAACTTTCGCGCATAGGCATGACGGAAAGAGTGTGGATTCCATCTACCTTTGACTCCGGCCTTCTTAGCCAAACGTTCCAACACTTGATAGATCCCATTGGGTGATAGTAAAAAAACGCGCTCGTCCGCTTGCTCCCCACGAACTACAAGCCACTTTTTCAAAGCATTTATGACACGTGGACTGAGAAAAACAATGCGTTCCCTTTTTCCACCTCGCCCCTTTTCGGTTACCAAAGCACGGCGATTTACCAAGTCAAGATGATCAAGGGTTAGAGAAGCGGCTCCACCAAGTCTTGCTCCCGTATCAGCAAGAAACAGAATAAGAGCCGTGTTCCGTTCAGGCAAAGTCGAATACTGCGCCGCCTGAAGGAGCTGGCTAAGGTCGTCTTCAGATATTCCGGCTGGTGACTTCTTTGGAAGAGGTGGTTTGCGAAGTTTTTGAGCAGGATTATGATGGATAAAACCCTCATCCAAGCACCATCGAAAGAATCTTCTCCATGAGCGCACATAATTCGATAACGTATATCGAGAATGCTCTCCATCATCAAGCATATGAAATACACTAAGCAGCTGATCGGTGCTGATCTTCGATATCTCGAAATCCCCAATTGCTTCTCTTAACGGTCGCAAATAGTAGTAATACCATTCAATGGTGTGATCAGAGATAAAGCCTTGATTGGCACGTAAAAAGGAGTCTACCAATTCGCCAATGGTTGCAGTCGAGTGGCAGTTGCGATTGAGCGTCATGATACCCTCCATAATGTTTTGAGATTGTCTTAATTGACGAGATTCTGCCACTCCTTTTAGGTTTGAAAACACCAAAATTTGCTATACTTAAGTTCAGTCTCAACACAAAAACTTCAGCCCCGCCGCTGGCTTCGGCGAGGCTGAGATGCAACGCGGTCGCGGCGCGTTGCGGCAGAATCTAGCATAGCAAACTTTTGCCGCCCGCGCAAGTTGACCGCAATGCGCGGGCAGGTTCATTGTTAGCAATGGAGGGTGGTCAGATGATCGGTAAAATCCCAAATATGCGAATCGCACCTAAAAAGGGATACGGGTATTGGACTGTTATGGATTGGAGTAGCCTCAACCTCGGTAAAGGTGATGACTTTGGTAACGAGAAAGATTGGGAAACGGCTATCCAAATATTTGAGGATCGCATAAAAGGGCGTTTTATTGATGCTATAGAAATCCTGAAAAATGAAGATGATAACAGCAAGACGCGCCGCTTTGGATTTGCAATTATGTCTCTCATATGTCTTTTAATTGAAACCCTGGCGCAGTTTTACGAAGGAGAATCCAGCAGCCAAGGCATCAGTAAAGGGGTTTATACAAATTTTTTGTCATTTAAATCTTTGGTGCTTAAGAACCTCTTCGAAGATCATAATGACGCCGTAAGATTCTACGAAACTGTTCGTTGCGGGCTTCTTCATCATGCTGAAACGGACGATACGTCTCTTATAAGATATAAAAACCCCAATAAACCAGATTTACCTTTTGAAAGATACAAGACTGGATTAATCGTTTACTGGTCTCCCTTTTATGATCTACTAAAGCAGGAGCTCGAGGCTTACACCAGCAAATTGAAAGACCCCCAAAACAGCGATGACCTGTCCCTTCGAAAAAACTTCAGAAAAAAGATGAACCACATCTGCGGGCTTGAGAGCTAGACATGATCGGCATACTCGCATACGGTTCTTTGGTTACGGATCCCGGTGACGAAATCAGGTGTTGTTTAGATCATCGGATTGAGGGGATATGCACCCCTTTTAACGTTGAATATGCCAGACGAAGCAGGACTCGAAGTGGTGCTCCTACGCTTGTTCCCGTGCCGGAAGGCGTAGGCAGTCCTGTTAAAGGTGTAATTCTTGTTTTGAAAGCAGCGATCACGGAAGAACAAGCCAAAAACATGTTGTATCGGCGCGAGATTCACAAGATTGGCTTGAAGAATGAAATCTATGATCACGAAAATCAGTCGAAAAAGAAAGATGGACTTCTCATCAAGACATTGGATAACTTTTGTGGCGTTCCAATTGTCATCTACACCTCGCTCGAACCGAACATTGAAGAAATTCTTAACCCCAATCTTTCCGATGAGAAAAAAGCAGAGGTGTTAGCCGAAGCGGCTATCGGGAGTATTAATCAGAAGACCTATAAAAACAAAAAAGATGGGATTTGGTACCTCTACCAAAACATTCTATCGGGTATCATTACGCCGTTGACAGAACCGTACCAGAACGAAATTCTCAAACGGGCTAACGGGGCTACCGACTTATCGTCCGCCCGTGACCACTTTGCCCGTCAAAAGGGCGTCATTTAAAAACTTTCGATGTTGGAGAAACGGATGAGCGAGTCGCTGCAAAAATTTCAAAATCTGCTCCGTGAATTATTTGAATTCGATATGTCCGACCTAGACTTCGGAATTTATCGCATCCTCAATCATAAACGAAAGGTCATTGAAAAATTCATTCAAGAGGATCTACCAAAAGCCATTTCTGAAGAGTTGAACCGTGGGGCATTAGGGGAACAGATACTAGCCCAAAAGGCCTTAGAAAAAGCAAGGGAAAGAGTGCTGGAAGCTTTAGGGCATGAGGCTTTAGACGCCAACGGTAACTTGGCCGAAAAATACCGTGACACCAATATTGGCAAAGCCTACCTGGAAGCCCAGGCACACGCCAAAGGCAGTCGCTCTACCGAAGCGCTTGAAGCAACGATCTACAACCACCTCTACACCTTCTTCTCCCGCTACTGGCAGGAAGGGGACTTCATCTCTAAACGCCGCTACTCCAAGAAAGAACGCTACGCCATCCCCTACAACGGCGAGGAAGTTTACCTTTACTGGGCCAACCATGACCAGTACTACGTCAAGACCGGCGAGTACTTCACCGACTACACCTACAAAGCCCCCAACGGCGTGACCGTGCAGTTCAAACTCCGGCAGGCGGATGTGGAGCAAAACAACGTCAAAGGTGAGAAACGCTTCTTTTTGCCCGTGCTGGATAGTATGGTTTGGGAAGAAACAACGCAAACCCTTACCATCCCTTTCCAGTTCCGTCCGCTAACCGAGCAGGAAACCATCCGCTACGGGCAAAAAAATCAACAGGACACAATCATAGCAAATGCGATTCAAGAGATTCCGAAACGCATAAAAGACCCCAACGCATTGGCAGCATTAACCTTAGAACGGCGCCGTAAGGAGGACGGCACGGTTGTGTCGCACCTCGAACACCATTTGAGGCAGTACACCGCCCGTAACACCCGCGATTTCTTCATCCACAAAGACCTACGGGGGTTTCTCTCCCGCGAACTGGACTTCTACCTGAAGAACGAGGTGCTTAACCTGGAAGAGATGGAAGCGGCCGGAGAGCAATTAGCCGAAGGCTGGTTCCAGATGCTGCGCCTGATCAAGCGCATCGGTAACCAGATCATTGACTTTCTGGCGCAGATCGAGGACTTCCAGAAGATGATCTGGGAGAAGAAAAAGTTCGTCACCGAGACTTTCTACGTCATCACCGTGGGCAACATCCCCGAAGCCTTTTACCCGGAAATTGCCACCAAAGACGCCCAGTGGGAGGAGTGGCGGGCATTGGGGTTTGTGGACGGGAAACCTGACGATCCCCTCTTCTTTTTGCAGGCCTATCCCACCCTGCCGCTGGACACACGCCATTTTTCGCCTGATTTCACTGACCGCCTGTTGGCAAGTTTCGGGGACCTGGACGAGATGACCGACGGACTTCTGGTGCATTCCGAGAATTGGCAGGCGCTCAATCTTCTGTATAAAAAGTACCATGCGCGAATACAACAAATTCATATTGACCCGCCTTACAACACCGAATCAAGCGGTTTTATTTACAAGAATGACTATCAACATTCATCTTGGCTCTCAATGATGGCGGAGCGAATAGAGCAAGCAACAGGATATCTACAGCCATCGTCCATTTTTACTTGTCATATTGACGAAAACGAGTTTGAACGTCTGCGGCTCCTGTGCGAGCAAATGTTTGGATATGTAGGTACGGCTGTATGGGATAAACTTAATCCCTTGATGGGAGCCAAAGAATTGGCTATTCAGCATGAATATATCCTGTTCTGCTCATCTGAACCGCGTCCATTTGTAGTAAGACCATCTACTATAAAGATCATTCTTGCTAAAGCGCGGGAGATAGTGCGTAAGCATGGAGGCGTTACAGAACAAGCAAAGAAAGAATTCACTCACTGGGTGAAAAATGCAGAGGGACTCTCTGGAGGGGAAAGGGCTTACCAATTTCTTGATGATAATGGCCGTGTTTATCAATCGGTAGCAATGGCTTGGCCTAATCCCAATCGTCCTCCAGCAGAATTTTTCACCCCACTAATTCATCCTATCACAGGTAAACCCTGCCCTGTTCCGAGCAGAGGATGGTCACAATCGCCCCAACGAATGGCAGAATTATTGGCTAGGGGAGAGATTATCTTTGGTCCTGATGAAACTGTGCAGCCAAGGAGAAAAATATACCTTTCTGAAAACAAAGCATTGTCTTCAGTTATTCGAAACGGCTCGCGTGGCAAAAAGGAAATAGAGAGTTTAGGGCTGGACTTTACATACAATCATCCATCATCGCTTTACCAGACCCTTCTAGATGCTGGCCTTAGCACAGATGGAATTGTTCTTGACTTTTTTGCCGGTTCCGGCACCACCGGGCACGCCGTCATCAACCTCAACCGCGAGGACGGCGGGCGGCGCAAGTTCATCCTGGTCGAGATGGCACACCACTTTGACACCGTGCTTTTACCCCGCATCAAGAAGGTCACCTTCACGCCGGAGTGGAAGGACGGCAAGCCCAAGCGCATGGCCACTGACGAAGAAGCCGAACGCAGCCCGCGCATCGTCAAGGTCATCCGCCTGGAGTCCTACGAGGACGCGCTCAACAACCTGACCTTTGACGAAGAAAGCGGTCAAAAAGCTCTGCAATTCTTCAAAGACGACTACCTGCTCCACTACATGCTCAAGTGGGAGACGCGCAAAAGCGAAACCTTCCTGGACGTGGAGAAGTTACAAACGCCATTTTCGTACAAACTGCGCCTCTATCGCGACGGCGAAACCCACGAGCGCCCCGTGGACCTGCCCGAGACCTTCAATTACCTGCTGGGCTTGGACGTGGAAACGCGCCGGGTTTATGACGACAACGGGCGGCGGTATCTGGTCTATCGTGGCACGCTACGCAACGGACGGAAAGTAGTGATCATCTGGCGGGAAACCCAAGGGTGGGGGGAAGAAGACTACAAGCGTGACGCAGATTTTATCCTTCGGCAAAAGCTAAACGCAGACGCGGATGATATTTTTGTCAACGGGGATTCCTTCGTTCCCGGCGCGCAGTCTCTAGACCCGGTGTTCAAAGAACGCATGTTTCTCAAGGGGTGATCACGATGCGGCTAAGATCTTTGAGAATACACAACTTTCGCAGCATAAAAGACATCGAACTCATTTGTACACCCTTAACAACATTAATCGGACCCAACAATCACGGCAAATCCAACATACTCAAGGCTCTTGAGTTTGGCCTTTCCCCCTCCCTTAGGCCATCCGAGCAGGATTTTTTTGCGTTTCGAGAAAGCGGAGATGATACGCTTTGGGTCGAATTGACATTCCAGGAATTAACCGAGCAAGAAAGAATGGTTTTTGAAAAATACCTACTTTCGGATGGTACGATTTGCATTCGAAAAACGGCTCAATCGAAGGAGGAAAAAATTGAGATTGCCTATAACGGTTATGTTGAGATCCCCGAAGTGGATTGGTTAAACCCCGATAGAGCCAGAGACTTAGTAAGGAATATAAGTGATACACCTCTCCTAGGTTATGTACCGGAAAGCGGGCGTCTAACAACTGAGATAATTCAAGAAGCTCAGAAGAAATTTATCACTGAGCACAAAAATGAGCTCAAATTTACAAAACAAATCGAATCGGCCCCATTGTTGGGTCAGAAGAATCTGGCAGGTGGAATACTGCCCGACTTTTTTCTCATTCCCGCAGTAGTTGAATTATCGGATGAAACTAAGGTTAAGAATACGACCGCATTTGGACGTCTGTTAGTGCGCACCCTTCGAGAAATGGTGGAATATGATACTAACCTAACTCAAGCCTATGAAAATATTAAGCAATCAATTCAATCACTAATTGAACGGGCAAAAGGGAGTGAATCCAAAAACGCTTTTGCCCAACTGGAAAAATTAATCGTGGAGGGGATGGGAGGACTATGGAATATCGAATTAAGTATTGAGTTGGAGCCCCCGGAAATCGATAAATTGTTTGAATTAGGGACAAAGATTTATTTGGATGATGGTGTGAAAACTGACCCTACAAGAAAGGGACACGGATTACAGCGCACATTCATTTTTTCTCTTTTTCGAGCTTGGGCAAATCTGCTCATGCAGGATAAGGGGGCCAGAAGTGAAGACACTCAAACGCTGCGTTCCCAATCCGAGTCGATTATTTTTGCGATTGAAGAGCCGGAATTGTTTTTACACCCTCACGCGCAACGGAAGTTATATAAATCTCTACGCGAGATTACCGACTCCCCCTATCACCAAATATTTTTATGCACCCACTCCCCGCATTTCATAACATTAGATCACCCGGAAGAAGTAGCCATCATTACAAAACAATCGGTTAAGCAAGGGAGTTGTGTTCGCCAATGCACAAAGGAACTTTTCAAAGGAGAAGATCTCAAGGAAAGGAAAAACAGGTTCAACATGGTCAACTGGATCAACCCCGAGAGAGCCGAAATGTTTTTTGCCAGAAGGGTTGTATTTGTCGAGGGAGAAACCGAAAAAGTGGTGTTCCCGTTTCTTGCACAAAAAATGGGAGTTTATGATCCAGAGATTTCATTTGTCAATTGTGGCTCAAAATTTAATCTACCGTTGTACATTGAGATTGCAAACGCATTTGATCTCCCCTACGTGGTTGTCCACGACGAAGACCCATTACCGGCCTCTTTAGAGGAATTAGATAAAAACACGAAACAGCAAAAACAAAAAACTTACAATCTCAACAATCAAATTCGTGAGTTGGTGAAATCCCCTCTTGGGAAAATCGAAATGTGTTGTCCCGATTTTGAAGGAATTGCCAACATACCGAATTCTGAAGTCGAAAAGAAAGGAAAACCACTGGCCGCTCTTGAGCATTTCGAATCGATGGATGTTGAGAGCGTGCCGCTCCGTTTCAAGCAAATTATCGAAACAATATTTGATACCGAGTAAACCGATATGGCCAATGGAACAGAGCAATATACCAGATTAGAGAACCGATTGATTCTTCTTGCCTATCTCAATCGTCTATTCGGATACGAGACCAACAAAGACTTGCTATCCGATACCCGCAATGTTGCAGAGGGTTTTGATGCTGAGGGGCGGAGTTATCTTTATTATCACCTCATTGCTCGCGGAAGCAAGGTTAAAATATCTGAAGATGCCTTGAAACGTTATGACGACAACATTCGCAATCACCTTGCAGCGATCAACCGCGGACGAACCGAGTCCATCACCCTGCGCTACTTTCAGTACCTAGCAGCCCTTTACACCGAAATCTTTCTCGACCGCCTTTTCAACGCCAAAGCACAACTGCTAGATGACCTAAATGCTTTTGTGCGCGAGCGCAATGCCGGCCGCTTGTCCGCTGAACCGCAAGATGAGCCCTTCACCGAAGACGATCTGACCAAATTGGCCTATTGGATGGCCACTGGTAGCGGCAAGACGTTGATTTTGCACCTGAACTATCACCAATTCCTGCATTACAACAAGGACGCACTGGACAACATTCTGCTCATCACGCCTAACGAGGGCTTGAGCGAACAACACCTGGCGGAACTGGCCGCCTCTGGCATCCCCGCCCAAAAATTCAACCCGTCAAACGCCGCTTTGTTAGCCGACGGAAAGAATATTGTGCAAGTGATCGAAATAACCAAGTTGGTTGAAGAAAAAAGAGGCGGCGGCGTGAGCGTGCCGGTTGAGGCATTTGAGGGGCGCAATCTCATTTTTGTGGATGAGGGGCACAAGGGTTCGGGTGGCGAGGCTTGGCGCAGGTACCGCGATGCGCTGGGCAAGACCGGCTTCACCTTCGAGTACAGCGCCACCTTTGGGCAGGCACTTTCGGCAGCGCGCAACGATCCCCTCACCGCCGAATACGGCAAAGCCATCATTTTTGACTACTCCTATCGCTATTTTTATGGCGACGGCTACGGCAAAGACTTCCGCATTCTTAACCTGCGGGATGAGACCGACGATGAAAAAACCGATTTGCTCCTCTTAGGAAACTTGCTTTCTTTTTACGAACAAATTTGTCTCTACCAAGAACAACACGAAGCGTTGCGTTCCTACAATCTGGAAAAACCCCTCTGGGTATTTGTGGGCAGCACCGTCAATGCCGTATACAGTCAAAACCATCAAAAGCGCAGTGATGTGCTGACGGTGGCGCGTTTTCTGCACCGCGTTTTGGAAAACAAGCAAAACTGGGTGGTTAAAACCATCAAAAAATTGCTGGACGGTAAAAGCGGACTGGTCACAACGGACGGCAGCGATGTCTTTGCAGGTCGATTTCCTTATCTCAATGAAAAAGGCGTCAAGCCCCAAGTGCTGTACCAAGACATCCTCAACCGCGTGTTTCATGCGCCCGCAGGCGGAGGCCTTTATGTTTTTGACATCAAGGGCAATGCCGGAGAGTTGGGACTCAAAGCGGCAGGTGCGGATAAGTACTTCGGTTTGATTTACATTGGAGACACAGCGGAATTCAAAAAGCTTCTTGAAGAGGACTCATCGGGAATTACACTGGGAGAAGACGCCATCTCCGATTCGTTGTTTGAGAAAATCAACCGTCGCGACTCCGAGATCAATATCCTTATCGGCGCCAAAAAATTCATGGAGGGTTGGAATTCCTGGCGGGTCTCCAACATGGGACTGCTGAATATCGGTCGAAAGGAAGGCTCACAAATCATCCAGTTGTTTGGCCGCGGTGTGCGCTTGCGCGGAAAGGATTTTCTGCTAAAGCGAAGCTCAGCGCTTGGTGGCAATCACCCAAAACACATCAAATTACTGGAAACCTTGAACGTCTTTGCCGTGCGTGCCAATTACATGGCGCAATTTCGTGATTATTTGGAACGAGAAGGCGTTGAAACAGAAGAAGTCATTGACCTTCCGCTTTTTGTGTGGGCAAACCAACAATTTCTCGAACGGGGATTGGTTGTGCCGCGCCCGGCTGAAGGGCGGGAATTTATCAACGAAGCACAATTTCTGCTCGATTTTGACTCCGATGTGAAAGTTCACATTGATTTATCGACAAAGGTTCAGTCCCTGGAAAGCAGTGCACCAGGACTTTGGGAATCTCAACTTCGTTCGGGAATTGAAGCTAAGATACCCGCCGATAACTTAGCCCTGGTTGATTGGGAACAAATCTATATTGATGTGCTTGTCCACAAGGGAAATAGGGGTCTTACCAATCTGGTGATTCCCAGAACAAATCTGCGTCGAATTATTGAAAACCCGGACTTCAATTACACCCTCGTCGCCGATGAATCGGTATTCAACCCCCGTACTTTTGCCGACCGCAATGCGCTTCAACAAGCGGTTGCCGATATTTTGCGGAAATATGTTGACCGTTTCTACCGCCACAAACGGGAAGAATGGGAAAGAAAGCAATTGGTTTACAAAGCCCTTGATGAAAACGATCCGAACTTGGCTTTTAACCGCCATGTCAACGAAAATGGCAAACCGGCTTATATTGTCAAAGTATCAAGATCAAAGCAAGAGATCATCGAAGCCATCCGAAAACTCAGCAATGACATAGAAAAACTGATCAAGGAGGAAAACGAAGGCCTGCCGCGGCTATACTTTGACCGACATATCTACCTGCCGCTCTTACTGAAAAAGAATGATCTTGTGATTGCTCAACCGCCTGCGCTGGAAGAGAGTGAAAGGCGCTTTGTCAGTGATTTGAGGGATTATTGGCAATCGGAGAGCCAAAATTCACCACCGGAGAAAGAAGTATTCCTTTTACGCAATCTGAGCCGCGGCAAAGGCATCGGATTTTTTGGGGAAAACAATTTTTACCCCGATTTTATCCTATGGGTGCTGGACAATAAAGGACAACGGATCATTTTTGTTGAGCCTCACGGCATGATCTACGCTAAGCCATATCGCCTTGACGATAAAGCGCGTCTGCACGAACTTTTACCGGAATTGGCTGAAGACATCGCAAAACGAACAGGACGAGTGGATGTTCGTCTTGATGCCTTTATTATATCGGCCACTCCGTATGCGGACTTAAAATCTAAATACGATGACGGTAGTTGGGACTTGGATCGCTTTACGGAAAAGCATATTCTCTTTCCGAATCGCACCTTTTTAGATGGAAAACCTTACGACTACATAAAAATAATCCTGAAAGGATGAATTCTATATTCAAAAGAGGATTTTTATGGCACCCCCACAAACCAAGTTATGGAAAATCGACCCGCATACCAAAGCCAAACATGAGATTTTGCGCCGTTATTTGGGTGCATGGTTTGGTATTCTTGGACAAAAGATTCCCAGGATAGTCTATATTGATGGTTTCTGCGGGCCGGGCGAATACGAAGGAGGAGAACCTGGTTCGCCTCTCATCGCATTACAACAAGCTAAGCCGCTTGCCACCAAGCATCAAAACACTGAATTTGTATTTATATTTATTGATGAAAGGAAAGACCGCATCAAGAACTTAGAGAGTAAAATCAGATCTGGACAATATCCACAAAACATGCTTATTTTCCCCATGAATGGAACGTTTGAAGAGAAAATGTCCGAACTCTTCAGCTATCTTAGCAATAAAGATGCGCTCTTAGCTCCGACATTTGCTTTTATTGACCCATTCGGTTTTAGTGGTATCCCCTTTGACATAGTTGCAAAATTCTTAAGCAACCCTAAAACAGAAATTTTCATTAACGTAATGGTATATTCCATCAATCGCTTTCTAGACCATCCTAATCCTGAAATAACAAATCATATTATTCGAATGTTCGGTACATCTAAAGTAACAAATGTTTTATCCGGTTCTGGAGACCGATTTCAGGCTTTAAGATGCCTGTATCAAGAGCAGCTCCTAACTCACGCTAAATTCGTTCGATATTTTGAAATGCGAGATCAATATAATCAGCCCATATATTATCTTTTCTTTGCCTCATCTCATCGCCTAGGTCACCTGAAAATGAAAGAGGCTTTCTGGAAAGTGGATCCCCAAACAGGATACTTGTTTTCAGACGCAACCGATCCCAATCAACTTGTATTGTTTCAGGATGACCCAATTGTCGAGTTAGCGAATATTTTAGTGAACAAGTTTTGTGGACAAACAGTGACAACAAATGAGATCATCCACAACTTCGTTGAAGATCAAACTCCTTATACTGCCTCTCATGCCAAAAAGGCTCTCAGTATTTTGGAAGGCCAACAGAAAATTAAAGTGAACTCATCCAAAATTGACGGCTCACCTCGGATACAGAATTCATTTCCTGATGGGTTATTGGTGGAATTTCTTGTATAGTATAATTGTGGAAATTATGTTCTAAAAGGTTGCGATATGGCTGGCAGTCGAATTGAATGGACTGAGTCCACCTGGAATCCTCTCACAGGTTGCAATAAGGTTAGCCCAGGTTGCAAACACTGTTATGCTGAACGGATGGCAAAACGCTTGCAATCCATGGGGCAAGAAAAGTATAAGAACGGATTTCGATTAACATTGCATCCAGAAGTACTCGAAGAACCCCTATCCTGGCATAAACCTCAAACGATCTTTGTCAACTCGATGAGCGATTTATTCCACGAGAACGTTCCTGTTGAGTTCATTCAAAGCGTTTTTGATGTCATGCGCCGCGCTTACTGGCACACTTTCCAGATTCTTACCAAACGTGCCGAACGATTGCTTGAACTTGATCCAATTCTTGAATGGCCTGCAAACGTCTGGATGGGGGTTAGTGTTGAAAATCAGAACTATATCTTCCGTATCGATTGCTTGAGAAACACTCGTGCAGCAATAAAGTTTCTGTCACTAGAACCTCTTCTAGGTCCAATTCCGAACTTAGATCTGGAAGGGATCAATTGGGTCATTGTCGGTGGTGAGTCCGGTCCGCATGCCCGTCCTATCCAGCCCGAATGGGTACGTGAAATTCGTGATCAATGCCTTGCCAATCATGTGCCCTTCTTCTTCAAGCAATGGGGCGGAACGAACAAGAAAAAATCAGGGCGGTTGTTAGATGGTCAGATATGGGATCAAATGCCAATACTTGCCCCTTCAGGAGACTAAACCAAAACGATCACCCACTCAATTATAGAATAACGCAAAAACGCAAGAAAGGGCTTTTCTGCCCTCTCTTGCGTTCCGTAGTTCACGGATGCTCTGTCGAAGCGTTTTTATCATAGCAGTCATCTCGAAAAAATTCAAGTTTTGCAACAAAAAGGAGGGCTGTATAAGCCCTCTTTTTCGGCAAGTGGGTGACCCCAGCGGGATTCGAACCCGCATCTTACGCTTCGACAAAGCGCTATTCTATCCATTGAACCACGGAGGCATGACCATTTGCCGAGGTCACCCTGGGCGGATTTGCACCGCCCCCAAGACACTAGCAAGGTGAGGAAAGAGCCGGGCTGGGTAGCCCGGCTCTGTTCCCGCTGGGTCACGCAGGCTAGCCCGCATAGGCGGATTGCAAGGTCAGAAAAGCGCGCACCATGCGCTGCGCCTCACGCGCTCCCTTGCCCTGGTAGCCCTTCCCGTCCAGGTTGGCAAACCAGCGCAGGTAGTCCTGCCCATCCTTGGTTTTGGCAATCTCCGCCAGCGTCTTGCCCTGGTATTTACCCGCTGGCATGACGAACTCACCAGGATTGGACAGGGTTGCCACGCCAGAGGGCTCATCCGCAGGTTCAGGCCCTGCGCTCATCCCGGCGCGCCCTTCCAGTTGGGCCTCGCGCTCCGCCGCTGCCTGCACCTGCCGCTCCAACCGCTCACCCGAGGGCAATGCCCACTCCGGTAAGGTCGGCGGGTTGATAATGCGCCGCTTCTCGGCATCGTAGTCGCACCACTGCTGAGGCAGGAAATACAGGTAGCGCCCTAACCCAAATGCCGCGCACGCCCGTTTGAAGGCCTGCGCCACCGCCGTGGTCACCGTGTTGGCTTCCTCCGCCGAGGCCTCGCCCACGTCTTCGCGGGTTACGCCCTCAATGGTGATGGCCACCTTCGCCACCTGTCCGTTCGCCGCCAACTCAATATGGCTCGACCAGCCCGGGCATACCAAGTCCAAGCGTTCCTGGTAGCGCCGAGCATCTACGTATGCCGCCGCCAACGCCCGCTTCCCGTCTTTGCTCACCGACTGGGGCTTCCACTCGATATACGCGGACGGAAACGGCTCTTGCAGGGCGTCCAAGATTTGCGCCAAGCGCTCTGACAATCCGTTAGGTTGAGACATGACACACCTCCACGATTGAATTCGCGCCCCCGTCCGCCGCCGGAGGCAAAATGGTGTTTTGCCCTGCGGCGTCAGGGAGAGACCACACGGCTCCCGTCCGCCCATGACGGCCGTCATGGACGGAGAGGAACCGTGCGGCCCGAGGCGGTCATGCTCTTGCGGCCAGCCTGTTTCGGTTGTTAACGTGCAGACCCTTGCGGGACATCACCCCGGCGGACTTGCACCGCCTCAAAGCACTCTGCAGGGTGGAACTTGCGGTTAGGCAGGGCTGGGTAGCCCTGCCATGGGTTACTCGCTCGCCTCGTCCTTGTCCTCCGATTCCATATCCGTGAAAATCTCGGCCAAAAATCGGATTTCGTCACGGAGATGTTCTAGCATGGCATCTTCCAGGTTGTTCCTCAGATAGTTGAGGAAACCCTCCCAGTTCTCGGGTCGGTCCCGAAGACCCATTGCGCAGTCAACATCGTCCTCCGTGACCACGACAGTAAATTCGGCAATGACCCTATCGAACATGGACATCCTCCTTCGGGTTGGCGCCGCACCGCCAACCCATGGTTTGAGTTGGCGGGTTGGTGCGGCAACCCGAATTCGGCTCGGCAAGGCAAGCGAGCCGTTACGCGCTCGCCTGCTCATCCAATTGGAACTTCCAAACGGCCAGCACCTCAAAGGGTATCTTCTCTACCCATTTCGGCTCCAGCCGGCTCAGGCAGCGCAGGCAGACAGCATGACCATAGATCACCGGAACCGGGCGCACAACGACTTCGGCATTACACAAGTCGCAGTATACCTCGTCCGCGGTCAGCACCGGCCCCTCTTCCAGGATATGGCCGTCCAAGTCGAGCAGACGGAACGCCGGGCGTTCCTCCGGCGGGTCCCACAGGGTGATCTTGGCCATGCTACACCTCCCCTATCGCCTGCACATACAGGATGTGCTTGCAGGGAAAATGCGCGCCGTGTTTCTCGAAATCCGGGCAGGTGCAGCGCCAGCCGTTCGGCAGATGGGCAACCTGATAGGTGCGCGGATTGCGGCGACTGCTCTGGCATGACCAGACCTCGTAGATCGTGACCAGGTGGCCGTTGTGGCGCACCACGTAGCGATCCCGCAGGCGTATGTCGCCGCTTTCGGCCCCCTTGGCCGCCTTGATCAGTCGCTTGGCTACTTCGCCATACATGGGTTGACTCCTTTCTCCCGATGCGCCGCACCGCACCGGGTGGGTCTGTTGCCCCGGTGCGGCGGGGTTGGAGATCAGGCGAACAGCGGCGGCACGGGCAGAGGCTTGCCCTCCGCCCAGCGCCATTGGCCGTTGCGGATGAAGCCGATGACGCTGTAGAGCCGTTTGCCGCGCTTTCGCCGCAGGACGACCACGTAGGTGTTGTGTTTGACCTGATG
>CAYRUO010000019.1:0-24971 GCA_964427505.1 uncultured Thermanaerothrix sp. | reverse complement strand
GGGCCCAACGCTCCGACCTGCGCGGCCAGGCACAGCGCTTGCGCACCCTGCTCCCGGCGGCACTGCTCGGCGGGCTGGTGGGCGGATTGCTACTTCTGCTCAGCGGCGAACGGCTCTTTCGTGCCCTCGTGCCTTATTTGATCCTCTTTGCCTCGCTCTTGCTGGCGGTGCAGGATGAAATCCGCAAGCGGGTATTTTCCACCCCCCGCAAGGCCGACCCGCCCGCCCGTTCGCGCGAGGCGCTGGCCGTCTTGCCCGTGTTCCTGGCTGCCATCTACGGCGGTTACTTCGGCGCCGGGCTGAGCGTGATCCTGCTGGCCGTGCTGGGATTGGTATTGGAAGATACGCTCACCCGCCTCAATGCTCTCAAGCAAGGCCTTTCACTGGCCACTAACCTCACTGCGGCCCTGTACTTCGTTTTCTCCGGGCGGGTCTTGTGGCCGGCGGCGCTGGTCATGGCCGGTGGGGCACTGCTGGGGGGCATGTTGGGGGGCTTCCTGGCCGGACGGGTCAAACCGATCGTCTTGCGCTGGCTGGTGGTAAGCATCGGCTGTATCGTGGCCGTCATTTACTTTGTGCGCGGGTAATCTTACCCCTACCCGTGCTAAAATACCCTCATGAGATCGTCCTTCTGGCGGGCACTCGCCCGCCCGGCGTTGGCGGTGGCGTTCTTGGGTGCGCTGACGGCTTGGGCGTGGTTCACTCCACCGGGCTTACTGGGCAAAGCCGATGCCATCGGTTATGCCGTCTGCCACCGCAGTCCGGCACATTCGTTTTTTGTGGGAGAGACGCAACTGCCCCTGTGCGCCCGCTGCAGCGGCACGTTTCTGAGTGCTTTCATCGGCATCGCTTTCCAAGTGCCGCGAGGCCGGCGCAGTTTGTTCCCACCCCGCCCGCTCCGTGGGGTGTTGATTGTGCTGGCGGCGTTCTTCGTCCTGGACGGCGTCAACTCACTGCTGAACGCCCTACCGGGAGTAACCGCGCTTTACCCGCCCCAGAATACGTGGCGGCTCATCAGCGGCAGTGGCTTTGGTGCCGGGTTGGCCGCCCTGTTTTACCCCTTTCTTAACCAAATCCTTTGGGCGCAACCGATCCCCGAACCGGCTCTGGCCACGCCGCGTCAGGTGCTGGGATTCTTCGCCGTCGTTGCCCTGGGGGTGCTGGGTATCTACGCCCGCCTCCCCTGGCTGACCCTTCCACTGGCGGTACTCAGTGCCGCCGGGGTGGTGTTATTACTCAGCTTGTCCTATACCTTACTGTGGGTAATCATGTTTCAAGGGGAAGGGACGTTCAGTAACTGGTACTCGGCGCGCTGGTTCCTGCTGGCAGGGCTGACCACAGCACTGGTGCACATCGCCCTGGTGGATATAGCGCGCTTCACCCTCACCGCCACGTGGGAGGGTTTCAACCTGCCTTAAAACCCTTAGAAAGGACACGCCATGGAAGTTCTGGGCATTCTCTCTGCGTTTGGGCTTTCGGCCAGTGCCGGGCTAAACGCCTACATTCCACTGCTGGTCGTGGCACTGCTGGGGCGCTTCACGAATTTGATCACCTTGCACCCACCCTGGGATACCCTGACCAACGGCTGGGTGATCGCGCTGTTGGTGGTGCTGGCCCTGATCGAGTTCTTCGCCGATAAAATTCCCGCCGTCAACCACATCAACGACCTCATCCAGACCTTTATCCGTCCCACGGCAGGGGCGATTGTCTTCGCCGCCAGCGCCAACGTGATCACGGAGATCCATCCGGTGTTAGCGCTGGCGCTGGGACTGCTGGTAGCCGGTGGGGTGCATGCCACCAAGGCGCTGGCGGTGCGCCCGGCGGTTACGGCCACCACCGGCGGTGCGGGCAACGTCCCGGTCAGTATGTTGGAAGACCTTACGGCGGCGCTGGTCTCGATCCTTGCCGTGGTGGTGCCGGTAGTCATCGCCTGCGTGTTGATCGTGGTTACATCCTGGATCGTCTTCCGTCTCTACCGGCGCGCCAAGCAAGCCACCTGAACCTCACACCCCATACCCATCCACGGCGGCACGCACCAGGTCACCCCAGGTAGGGTACGCCGGCGCCCACTGCATCAAGTGCTCAACCGTTGCTCCCGCTTGCAGGGCCAGGCTCAAGGCGTTGATCACCTCCACCGCATGACCGCCCAATGCTGCCGCGCCCAGCAGGCGCCCGCTCGACGCCTCGGCAATGATCTTGAGCCTACCCTGAGGATGATTTCCCAGGTGTGCCTTGAGCGTTTGGGCGGCTTCGGCGTGCAAAACCGTGATGGCATAACCCAGCCGGCGGGCTTCATCCTCGCGCAAGCCCACCTGCGCCACCTGCGGGTCGCTGTAGACGGCTTCGACCCACGTGTTGGCTTTCAGCGGTGGAGTGGGCAAGCCCAGGGCGTGGCGCACGGCCACCCGTGCTTGGGCTTGGGCGCGGTTGACGGTATAGGGCGGGCCGGCCACATCCCCGATGGCGTAGATATGGGGCTGAGTGGTGCGCCCATAGTCATCCACCACGACCCCCTGGCGGGTGACTTCCACGCCGGCGTAGTCCAGGTTCAGACGTTCGGTGTCGGCGCGCCGCCCGATGGCGATGAAGGCATGACTGCCTTCCAAGGTGCGCCCATCCTGCAAGGTCACACGAACCCCACTACCGGTGTTTTCGGCCTGTGCCACCGGCGCGTTAGGGTAAAGGCGCACCCCACGCGCTTCCATCGCCGCGGCCAACCCGGCGGCGATCTCCGGTTCGGCGCGGGGCAGGAAGGTGGGCAAATCGGTCACCCAGGTGATAGACACTCCCATTTGGCTGAAGAACGACACATACTCGCTCCCGGTCACGCCGCCTCCGATCATGATCAAATGCTCCGGCCAGGCCGTCAAGTTGGCCATGGCGCGCGGCGCCAGCAGGCGCTGCCCATCGGGCTTCAGCCCCGGCAGGAAGATCGGCTCGGAGCCGGTGGCCAGAATCACGCGTTCAACATCGAGACGCTCGCTGTGTCCGGCGGTAAATTCCAGGCGCAGGGTGTGTGGACCTTCAAAGCGCGCCACCGCCTCGATCAATCGCACTCCGGCCTGGCTCAGCGCGTGGTGCTGGCGTTGGCTCTGCGCCTCGGCTTGCGCCCGAACCCGCGCACGCAGTGTGTCCAAGTTTGGGCGAGAAGGCGGATTTTCCAGCCAGGGGTGGGCGGCGGTGAGCGCCTCGGCGGCGCTCAAGAAGACCTTACTCGGCACCAGGCTGTGCCAGGTGGCACGGCCCCCCAGGTGCGCCGCTTCAATCAGCGTAACGTCTGCTCCTAAACGAGCGGATTCCAAAGCGGCGGTGACCCCGGCCGGGCCACCGCCGATGATGACAATATGCACCATGTTCCCCTCCGCGTTGAGGGATTATTTCGACCAATCCACGGCCAGTTTCTCGCGCCCGCGCAGTAGTTTCTCCACCGCCATGGCGGCGACGGCGCCCTCCGCGGCGGCCACCACGGCCTGCTTGACGTGGTTGCACAGCACATCCCCCACCGCAAAGACACCGGGGATGGCGGTCTGGAACTCGCGATCCACGATCAGACAACCGGTCTCGCTCAGCGGCAGTTGCCCCTGCAAGAAGTCGGTGATCGGCTGGCCGCCCTGCAGGTAAATGAAAGCGCCGCTCACAGGCAGGGTTTGCTCGGGTTGGCCGCGCTGGCGGAAGCGCACCCCTTCCACCCGTTCCTCGCCCAGGATTTCTTTCAGCACCGCGCCGGGGTAGAACGTCACCTTAGGATGGTGCAGCAGTTCCTCGGCCAGATCGGCGGGGGCTTTCAGGTCAGGTGTGGGCGAGAGGAAATGCACCCGGCGCACAAATCGGGTGAGGAAAAGCGCCTCTTCGATGGCCTCGTCGTTATTTCCCGCCACCACCACCTCTTGATCGCGGAAGAAGGCGGCATCGCAGGTAGCGCAGTACGAGACACCGCGCCCCAGCAGGCGATCCTCGCCCGGCACACGGTTGCCGCGCCCCATGGAACCGGTGGCAATGATCACCGCCCGTGCCAGGTAGGTGCCGTTGTTACCGTAGAGCACCTTAGGGTCACGGTCGAGTTCACAGCCTTGAATCTTATCCTGGACGAATTCAGCCCCAAACTGCTGAGCCTGCCGGCGCATGCGCTGGAGCAGTTCGGCACCGCTGATCTCTTCGGGGATGCCGGGGTAATTGGCGATCTTGCTGGTGATGCCGAGGGCGCCGGCGGTCAGTCCCTTATCAATGACCAGCGTTTTGAGGTTGGCACGGGCGGTATAGATGGCCGCGGTCGTGCCGGCCGGCCCACCCCCGATAATCGCCACATCATAGACGGTCTCGTCTTGGCTCGTGGGTAATTCCAATCCAAAATCTAAGCCCATGCCCAACCTCCTCCTGCCCGTGTTAGGCGGTAATCTTAGCCAGAATATCGCTGGCTTCCATGATCAGATATTCCGTGCCGTCGTGGCGGAACTCGGTGCCGGAGTACTTGGCAAAGATCACTTTATCACCGACCTGCACTTTGATCTCTTCATCATCACCCACCGCAACCACCAGGCCGGTTTGCGGTTTTTCCTTGGCCGTCTCGGGGAGCAGGATGCCCGACGCGGTGCGCGCTTCCTGATCTAACGGGCGCACCAGCACGCGTGAACCCAGGGGTTGGATGGGGGGAGTGGAGACATTTTCCGTCATGAGTCGTACCTCCTTGATTAGATTATAGATTATTTCAGCCCTAAGAGGCGATCAATTTTGGGCCGGTCGAAGCCGACCACGATCTTGCCGTTGATATCAATGACCGGGACGCCCTGCTGGCCGGAACGGCGCACCATATCGCGCGCGGCGGCGGCATCGCGGCTGACGTCCACATCGCGGAACTTAATGCCCCGTTCGCGCAGGTAGCGCTTGGCCATGTTGCAGAAGGGGCAGTTCGGCGTAGAAAAGACGATCACGCGCGGTTGCGAAGAGGTTCCTGTGCTCATCATCACATACTCCTAAACCTGAGACTCAATCCGAATGTTTAGATGCAACCGCGCGCGAAAAGTTGCAGGGATGGGTCATTTGACCCCTACGCTCGGCGGGGATAGAATCATCCCGAATGACCCGCAATACCCCCCACGTTTTACCTAACGCGCAACGCACCTCCTGGGCTTACCTGGGGGTAGGACTGCTGGTGCTGCTTACCCTGGTTGCCCTGACGGAGGTCAATTATCGCTTCGCCCTCGCCAACCCCGGCGGAAACGATTTCCTCGCCCGTTGGATGGGCGCCCACATGTGGCTGAAAGAAGGGCTCAGCCCCTACAATGAGCGGGTCAGTCTGGCTTCGCAGGTGGCCATTTACGGTCGCCCTGCCGATGCCGGCCGCGGTGAGGATATCGCGCACTTCGTCTATCCGCTTTTCTCGATGCTCTTCTTCGCCCCCTTCGGCCTGTTCGATTACCCCCTGGCCAGGGCGCTGTGGATGACACTGCTGGAGGTCGCACTGGTAGCGCTCGTGCCGCTCAGCCTGCGCTTGGCCAACTATCCGGCACGGGGAAAGACCCTGCTGGCCTGGGTGTTATTCAGCATCCTCGGTTACATTGGCGTGCGCACCATCGTGCTTGGCCAATTCGCCGGCCTGAACGCCCTGCTGATCGTGGCAAGTCTGGTGCTCATTTGCAACCACCGTGATCTTGCCGCCGGATTGGTGCTGGCGCTGACCACCAGCAAGCCGCAAATGACCTTCCTGCTCTTGCCCTGGGTTCTGCTCTGGGCTTCCTCGACCCGGCGCTGGCGCCTCGTCGGTGGCCTGCTGGGCGGACTGGCCGGGCTGATGCTAGGCTCACTGGCGCTGATCCCCACCTGGCCGCAACAGTTCCTGCATCAGTTGATGGAATACCCGACCTACACCAACCGCATTGGTTCTACCCTTTCTATTGTGGCCGGCCTCTTCCCCACTTTAGAAACACCTTTGAATCTCCTCTTACATGCGGGGTTTGCCTTCTTTCTGGGTTTCGCGTGGTGGCAGGCGTGGGGTAAGGGTTGGCCGGATTTCCTCTACGCCGCCCTGCTGACTCTGGTCATCACCAATCTGATTGCGCCCCGCACCGCCACCCCACATTATGCCGCGCTCCTACCGGCAGTGTTTCTGATTTTCCATGCCATGGAAGCGCGTTGGGGGCGGTGGGGAACATATGCCGTCTGGGGATGGGCACTGCTCCTGTTTGTGGGACACTGGGTGCTCTTTCTGACCACCCTGGTCGGGGATATGGAATCGGCCTGGATGTACCTGCCACTGCCGATCTTCTGCCTGGTCGGCTTGCTGTGGGCACGGCGGTGGTGGTTGGCGGAGGCGCGGTCATGAGCAAACGTCTTCAGAAGGGGCTGCTGGTGCTGATTCTGCTCTTAGGCCTGGGCGTGCGCCTGTATCACCTGGCCGACCGCGGCATTTGGTACGACGATGCGTTTTCAATCCTGCTGGCCGAACGCCCGCTGAACCTTATCGTCCAGGGTACCGCCGCCGATACCATGCCGCCGCTGTACTATTTCCTGCTCCATATTTGGATGCAGGCGGGACAATCCATCGCGTTTATCCGCATGCTAAACGTGGTGCTCTCGTGCATGATCATCCTGGCGGTCTATGCCTTGGGCAAAACCCTGTGGGACGAGCGCATGGGGCTGGCGGCGGCGCTTCTCACCGCCCTTTCCCCGCTCCAGGTCTATCACGCCCAAGAGGTGCGCATGTATGCGCTGTTAACCCTGGCACTGGTGGGTTATACCCTCGCCTTTGTGCGCCTCTGGCAGGTTGACGAAGCGGGGCAGACCGACTGGCGCGCCTGGGCAGGGTTGATCCTAGCCGGGGTGGTTGCCATGTACACCCACAACTTGGCCATCTTCAGCCTCGTTTTCCCCGGGCTGTTCTTACTGCTACGCCGCGCGTGGCGTCTGCTTGGCTTATGGCTTGGCAGCCTGGCACTAACCGGTCTTTTAAGCCTGCCCTGGCTGGTGCTGGTGCCGGGGCAGGTGGCCAAGATTCAGGCCGCCTTCTGGACGCCGCGCCCGGGCCTGGCCGAAATCTTGCAGGCCCTGGTGATCTTCCACACCAATCTCCCTCTGCCGCCGCTCTGGCTCGGTGTGGCACTCTTCATCACCCTGGCCGGCCTGACGCTGGTCATCTTTGAAACCCTGCGCTACCACCCCCGCGGCGCTGAGGAAGGTCTTCTGCTCACCGCAGCACTGCTCCCCCCGGTATTGCTCTTTGGAGCTTCCTACCTCATGCGCCCGATTTTCGTCCCCCGTGCATTTATGCTCAGCCAGGTGGTTTACTTCCTATTCTGCGCCCGGGTGATCGCACGCTCTCAACGCCGTGCGCCGGCCTTATTACTGGTAGGATTGTTGATCACGGGCGAAGTGATCGGATTGGTTTATCAGGCCGGGTATGCCGAATTTCCGCGTTCACCGTTTCATGCTGCCATGCTGGGGGTGCAAACGGCATACAACCGAGCCCAGGCAGTCGGCAAGCGCCTTTGCATCGTGCACGACAATAAACTGAGTTTCTTCCCCAGCCACGTCTATACCCGCAACCTGCCGCAAACGTTCCTGGACGACGTGCCCGGCTCGCACAATGATACCTACGCACCGGCCACCCGTGCCGCAATCGGCCTGTTCCCCCAACCTTCCATCGCGGCTGCGACCCAGGGTTGTGATGAGGTGGCTTTTATCGTCTTTGATAAAGCCATCCGGGAATACCATGAGATGGGCTACACCGAGCACGCAGTGATTGCCTGGCTGGCAGATCATTTTGCTCCCGCCTCCCGCGAACAGTACGGCGACCTGTGGGTGCTCTACTTCACGCGCACACCCTGACGCCGTTTTTTCACACCATCGGAGTATCCTCATATTATCCTACGGATTCTTGTTCACCCAAATCTTCAACCTGCTTCTCGTATTGGTCTGGTTAGGCTTGGTAATCTACGCCTTATTGGCATTGCGCCGGCGTACCCTCAACGCGACAGCCAAAGCACTCTGGGCACTGATCATCTTGGCTATCCCGGTGCTGGGGGCAGTGGCCTTTTTCATTGTCCAGCCGCAGGACCTGTGAGCCGACAGTCATCCTTGCGTAATGATCAACAAGAATGATTAAAAACCCTTGACAATTATTCGCAACGTTTTATAATTTCGAAACGATTCGAACAACAATACCGGTGATAAGAAAGTCCACCATGACCGATACCCCAGAGGTTTTCCCCAATCCTGCCCAACGCCAATTCATCGAGAGCATGGCGTTAGCCCTAGAAGCCGCCGGCCTGCCGCGCCTGGCCGGGCGCTGCTTGGCCTGGCTGCTGATCTGTGAACCGCCCACCCAATCTTTGGGTGAGATTGCGACAGCCCTCAGCGCCAGCAAGGGAGCCGTCAGCCAAATGGTGCGCCTGTTGGCCGAACGGGGCTTGATCGAGCGCGTGCCCACCCCTCACCCGCGGCGCGATTACTATCGCTTCAAGTCCGGCGGATGGGCAACCTACCTACGACAATGGTTGGAGCACCTACGCGCTCTGCATGCCCTCTCCGAACAGGGGCTGGCCCTGCTCGCCGCACCCACACCTGAGAGCCAACAGCGCCTGCTGGAAGCCCACGACCTCTTTTCGGCCCTCGAAGCGCGCCTGCCCGCGGTCTTCGCCGATATGGAGGCCGCGCGCCAGGCACGTCAGGGTGCCACCAACCTACTGCATCCATTATCCTCTGAAGCGGAGGTTTAAGCCTTGACCGCGAACACGCTAACCGCCGAGACCGAAAAACGCGCGGCGGCCCTCTCATCGGTGGTGGCCGCCGTTGGCTTGACCACGTTCAAGATTGTGGTCGGTATAAGCACCGGCAGTCTGGGCATCCTGGCCGAAGCCGCCCACTCCGGCCTGGATTTACTGGCCGCACTGATGACCTTCCTGGCCGTGCGCCTTTCGGGCAAACCCGCCGATGATCAACACCTTTACGGCCACGGCAAAATTGAGAACCTCTCCGCCCTTTTCGAAACCTTACTGCTTCTGGTCACCTGTGTTTGGATCATTTACGAAGCGGTGCAACGCCTCTTCTTCCGCCATGTAGAGATCGAGGTGACCTTTTGGGCTTTCCTGGTCATGGCTGTCTCCATCATCGTGGATTTCACCCGTTCCCGGGTGTTGTATCGCGCTGCGCGGAAACATAACAGCCAGGCTCTGGAAGCCGATGCGCTCCACTTCAGCACCGATATCTGGAGCAGTAGTGTGGTCATCCTCGGCCTAATTGGAGTCAAGGTGGCCGAACTGCGCCCCCAATGGGGATTCCTGCGCCAAGCCGATGCCATCGCCGCACTGGTGGTAGCCATGATCGTGATCTACGTCAGCCTGCAATTGGGAGGGCGAACCATCCAAGCCCTGCTCGATGCCGCCCCCCAGGGGAAGGTCATGGCCATCAAGCAGGCGGTTGAATCCGTGTCGGGCGTGGTGGATTGTCACCAAATCCGCATTCGCTATTCCGGCCCACAGCCGTTCGTAGATGTACACATCCTGGTCATGCCGGAGATGGATTTCCCGGCGGTGCATGCGCTAACCGAAGAGGTCGAACGAACCATTCAAAACCTCTTGCCCCACGCGGATGTCACCGTGCATCCCGAGCCGGCACTGCTTCCTACCTCTGAGAATTAATCGTCACCGGCTGCTTCGGCTTCGATTAGTCGCTGGCGGCGCTGAGCCAGGACACCTTCCGCGGAGAAGATGGCCAGCGCCAGCCAGATTAGGCTAAAACCGACCAGTTGGGCCGGACCAAAAGGTTCACCGTAGACAAAAACGCCCAACAGAAATTGCAACGACGGAGCAATGTACTGCAGTAGCCCCAGCATGGTCAGAGGAACGCGGCGCGCGCCGCCGGCAAAGAGCAAAAGTGGGATAGCCGTGACCACGCCGGTGAGCGCCAAGAGCACGGTCTGGGATAGCGGCCCATGCCCAAAAGCGCCTTGACCCGCGATTTCTATTCCGACCAGATAGGCCAGCGCCGGGAGGAAGACACTTCCCGTTTCCAGGGTCAAGCCGTGGAGGGCGTTCAACGGCGCCAATTTCTTGAGCAGGCCATACAGCCCAAACGAAAGAGCCAACACCAGCGCCAGCCAGGGCAGACGGCCATATTCCAGGGTCAGGTAGGCTACCCCTACCGCGGCCAGGCCGACCGGCAGCCACTGCCAGGGGCGCAGGCGCTCGCGCAGGAAGAGCACCCCCAGCACCACGCTGACCAGAGGATTGATAAAGTAGCCCAGGCTGGTTTCGACAATAAAGCCCGCCGCCACGCCCCAAACATATGCCAGCCAATTGATCGCCAGCAGCACCCCCGCACCAAAATAACTTAACAGGATGCGCCGGGTCAACAAGCGCCGCAACGTGCCCACCTCGTGCCGCACCATCAGCACGCCCAGCAAGAAGAGGAAGGCCCATACAATGCGGTGGGCAAGCACCTGGGGCGCCGGCACCTCTTTTAAAGCCTTGAAGTAAATGGGGAAAAAGCCCCACAGCGTATACGCCGCGGCGGCAAAAACCACGCCGGAGTTAACCTTGGCTCTCATGCACACCTCTTTCTTACGTTCCAGCGATTATACTCCCATCCGCCGCCGGAAACGAAGAAACCGGGCTAAACCAAACCCGACTCACGATCCGATCAAACGCCTAAGAACTCCTCTTCCAGCAGAAGGTACAGGCGTGATGCAGGAAATCACCCTGACGTGCCGGGTGATTTGTGCTATCCTCATCTTGGATGGAGGTTGCTCATGCAAATCCAGGTAAAGCGCGTTTACGCCCCCCGGACGCCCGAAGACGGCCTGCGCGTGTTGGTGGATTGCGTCTGGCCGCGCGGGTTGACGCGTGAAGCGGTCCACGCCGACCTGTGGCTTAAAGAGGTGGCGCCCAGTTCGGCCCTGCGCCAGTGGTTCGGACATGACCCCACCCGCTGGGAATCCTTCAAAGCGCGCTACTTTGCCGAACTGGATGCTAATCCCCAACCGGTTGAGCGTTTGTTAGCCTTGGCCCAAGCGCAGACGGTAACACTGCTGTTTGCAGCGCGCGATGAACAGCACAACCAGGCCGTCGCCCTGCGTGAGTACCTGCTGGCACGCGCCGCCGCGCTTCAGCCCTGACGCGAACCGGTGGGTTACTCGGTTTCGGTCACCTTGCGCAAGCCGCGCGGGCGTTCGGGGCTGAACCCCCGTGCCACGCTCAAGTGGTAGCAAAAGAGTTGAGCCGGGATGATGCTCACCAGCGGTGTGACCCATTCCGGTACTTCTGTCGGCAGTGCCACCGCCGCCTGCCCCAAGCCCAAGGCTTCATCCTGATCCGAGAGCACCAGCAGTTCGGCGTGGCGTTCGTGGCGCAGGTAGCGCAGTAGTTCCAGCATGCCGGCATAGACCTTTCCCGACGGCACCACCGCCATCACCGGGTAGCCGTGTTCCACCAGCGCAATCGGCCCATGCTGAAAATCGGCTGACGAATAGGGTTCGGCGGCAATGTAGCACAATTCCTTGAGTTTGAGCGACCACTCGAACGCGGTGGCGTAGTTGAAGCCCCGCCCCAAGACCACGCACTGCTCCATAAAGCGGTAGCGCTGTGCCAACTGCCGAATCGCCTCATTTTGGGCCAGCATGGCCTCAACCCACTGCGGCACACGGGCGAGCACGGTCAGGCGTTCCTCATCGCCGGCCAGGGCAATCGAGAGCAGTGCAATCGCCAGCAGTTCGCCGGTGTAACTCTTGGTGGCGGCCACCGCTTCTTCCGGCCCGGCCAGGATATCCACCACAAAATCGGCGGCCTGTGCCAGCGGTGAATCGGGGGTATTGGTAATGGCCAGGGTGGGACAGCCCTGGCGGCGCGCCTCGTGCATCACGGCGAGGATATCCGGCGAACGCCCGGATTGCGAGACACCCACCACCAGCGCACCGTTGAGACTGGGCGGCGTTTGGTAAAGGCTGAAAAGAGAGGGCGTTGCCAGGGCGATAGGCAGGCGGTTGAAGGCCCCCCACAGGTATTGGGCATAGCGCCCGGCGTTATCCGAAGTGCCGCGCGCTGCCAGGAACACGTAATCGAACGGCTGGCGTTGTAACTGCTCGGCAATGGCGCGGATGCGCGGCCAACCCTCATCCAGCAAACGCTGTAGGGTCTGCGGTTGTTCAAAAATCTCACCTTCCAGCGGCATACTCACACCCTCCCGGCGACACTTCGGCGCTGTGCAAACGCCTCTGCCCCAAAGACCGGCTCACCACCGACCAGGGTCATCACCACCTCGTGGGTGGCCGAGAGGAAAACCAGATCGGCACGACAGCCGGGCCGCAGATGCCCGCGATCCTCCAGACCGAGCACAGCCGCCGGCGTGCTGGTGACGGTGCACAGCGCCTCGGCCAGGGTGCACCCGCTGAATGCGATCAGGTTGCGTACGGCCGTATCGAGGCTGAGCAGACTGCCGGCCAGGGTGCCATCGGCCAGGCGCACCGAGGTGGCATCTACGCGCACTTCAAAATCGCCCAAGCGATACTCACCCGGCGGCATACCCAGCGCCGCCATGGCATCCGTCACCAAGGTGAGGCGGTGTGGGCCTTTGGCCCGCCAGGCCAGCGCCACCATCGCCGGGTGGACGTGGATGCCATCGGCGATCAAGCCCACGGTCAGATCAGGGTGGGTGAGCAGTGCCCCGGCCAAGCCCGGCGCGCGGTGTTCCAGCGGCGGCATGGCGTTGAAGAGATGAGTACCGTAAGTCACGCCCCAACCAAAGGCCTGCTGCGCCTGTTCAAAGGTAGCCAAACTGTGCCCGGCAGAAACCCGCACTCCCTGGCTGACCAGGTAGCGAATCACTGCCTCGGCCCCGGGCAGTTCTGGGGCTAGGGTGACCAGGCGCGCCCCTTGGTCAGGGCGCCAGCCCTCCACAGCGCTCAGGCTAGGGGGTTGGAGGTAGGCCGGGTTGTGGGCGCCCTTACGACCGGGATTGAGAAACGGCCCTTCGATATGCCATCCCAGCGGCTCGGCACCGCGGAAATCCGCCGGCGGCCCGGCGCGCCAGGTCTCCAACGCCGCCTCCACCTGGCTCAGCGGACTGGTGACAATGGTCGGCAGAAAGGCCGTAACGCCGTAGCGCGGCAACTGGCGTGCCACCTCCCAAATCGTGGTTGGGTCTTCGGTGAAGTCAAGCCCAAAGCCGCCGTTGATTTGCAGTTCCAGCCAACCGGGGGTCACAATCAGGTCTTGGGCATCCAAGACGGGCGTGCCGGCGGGGGCGCTCACCTGTTCCGGCGTGCCGACGGCCACAACGCGCCCATCTGCGATCAGCACGCGCCCCGGTTTATAACACTGCGTTGGGGTGTATAGAGTGGCATGGTCAATCAACAACATCGTTTCTCTCCCTCAGGATCGGGGTGGGCCGGCCAGCCCACCCCTGTCACATAATGTGAGCCATGAACCGACTTTACAACGCCCGCCGTTGCAGGCGCACCGGTTGGCCGCTCTGGACGGACTGATAGGCGGCTTCTACCACCTCCACCGCCCGCAAGCCGTCCTCACCGCTCACGCGGGGCGGACGTTGGGCGCGAATGGCCTGGACGAAGTCCTCAATCATGGCCTGGTTGGGGTCAGACCCCCAGAACGCCCAGTAGGGGCGCTGCAAGGCATGGGTGAAGACGGTCAGATTCTGGCGGAAGGCATCCACCCACACCGCACCGCGCTCGGTGACCATCTCAAACGACAGTCCGCCCCACGATGGCCAGTACGGCGGGCGCGACCACGAGCAGTCAATAGTTGCAAACACGCCGTTTTCAAAGGTCACCCAAACCATGCCGCCGGTTTCCACCTCGACCTCGTCAGCATGGAAGATGCGGTTGGCCACAGCGTAGACCTCGCTGACCTCACTGCCCAGATACCAGCGCATAATATCCACCAGGTGCACCGTGTGATCCATGATCGCCCCACCGCCGGCCAGCGCCTTATCCACAAACCAAGCGCGGTGTTTCTTGGGCAGTTCGCCCTGGTTGGAGGAATTGAAGCAGTACACCTGCCCTAATTCGCCCCCATCCAAGCGCGATTTGACCTCCAGCAACGGGGTGGAAAAGCGCATCGGGAAGGCCGTCATCAGCAGTACCCCGGCCTGGCGGCAGGTGCGGACGATCTCTTCGGCATCTTGAGCCGTGGTCGCCAAGGGCTTTTCGCACAGGATGTGCGCCCCCGCCTCCGCCGCCAACTTGACTAAGGGAAGGTGGCGGCTGTTCTCGGAACAAATGATCACGCCATCGGGCTTGGCTTCCAGCAGTTCCTCATACGAGCGGAAGCGGTGCGCCCCGAACAAGCGGGCGAAGTGTTCCCCGCGCTGGGGATCATCATCGGCCAGGCCGATCATCTCCACGCCGGGAATGGCGCGCAGATTCTGAATGTAGGCCTCGGCATGCAAATGGGCAAAGGACATGATTCCGATTCGGATGCTCATGACAGCCCCTCCGCTAAGGATTCGAGAATCACAACATGGCCACTGCGGGCCGACTGCACCGCGGCGGCCGCAATTTGAACCGCCGCCAGACCATCCTCCGCCGTCACCCGCGGCGTCTTGCCCTCTTTGAGCGCGGCATAGAACTCTTTAATCTCGGTGGTGTAGGGGCTTTCACGCACCGGGCTGGAGGGCAAGCCCACATCCGGCGCCTCAGAATGAGGCTTGATGATCAGGCTCTCAATCGGCGAGGTAGCCTGCGAGTCGAACTCGATCATCCCTTGATCGCCCGAGAGTTCAAAGCGGGTGCGGAAGGTTGGGGGCGGGTAAGCCCAAGCGCCGGCCACGTGCGAAATTGCGCCGTTTTTGTGCTTGAGAATAACCAGCCCATAGTCCACCGCACTGCCCTGGTGCACCGCGCTGACCTTGCGCGCGAACACGCTCTCCACTTCACCGGCCACCCAGCGAGCATAGTCCAGATCATGGATCATCAGATCCATCAGGATCCCGCCGGATTTGCTCTCGTCCAGAAACCAGTTACCCACCGGTTTCTTGGGGCGATAACTGCCGCGCAAGAGGCGCAAGGTGGCGATGCGGCCAATCTGCCCTTGATCAATAATCTGCTTGGCCAGGGCATATTCGGGGAAAAAGCGCACCACATGGGCAACGAAGAGGTGCACCCCGGCCTGACGGCAAACCCGCACGGCTTTAAGCGCATCTTCGACGCTGAGCGCCAGCGGCTTTTCGCAGATAATGTGCTTGCCTTTCGCCGCGGCCTCCAGGATCATCGGCACGTGCAGGTGAGTGGGAGTGCAGATATCCACCACGTCCACCTCGTCCAGCAGTGCGGCATACTCCGCAAAGACCTTAGCCCCATACTGCTGGGCAATAGGTTGGGCTTCTTCGACCGTTTCGGCAACAAAGCCCACAATCCGCGCATCGGTCTCGGCCCACGCTGCGGCATGGGTCGAGCCCATAAAACCAACGCCGGCAATTCCAACGCGCATAGAAACCTCCCTGAATTGAGTCGTCTTATTTTAGGGCACCTGCCGTAATACTGCGGATCATCTGTTGCGAGAAGAGCACATAGAGGATGAGAATCGGCACCATCGCCAGGCTGAGCGAGGACAGCACGGCGTTCCAGTCGCTCACAAACTGCCCCAGGAACTGCTGGACGCCCAGCGTAATCGTCGCCGTTTTGGCACTGGGAGCAATCACCAGGGGGAACCACAGGTCGTTCCAAATCGGGATCATGGTGAAGATGCCGATGGCACCCAGCGCCGGGCGCACCAGGGGTAAGACCATGGTATAGATGCGGTATTCGCTGGCCCCATCAATGCGGGCGGCGTCTTTCAGTTCCTTGGGCACCTGACGCATAAACTGACTAAGGATAAAAATGGTCAGCGGCAATCCCTGCGCGATGTACACCAGGATCAAGCCGGTCAGGGTATTGACCAGACCCAATTTGACCATCAAGCGCAGTAAACTCACCGTGCCCAGGCGGATGGGGATCATAATCCCGATGGAGAGGTAAAGTGCCATCAGGGTATTGCCGCGGAAGTTGTATTCCGAGAGGGCAAAGGCGGCCATCGAGCCGAAGAGAAGAATAAAGAACAGAGATACCCCGGTGACAATGATGCTGTTGAGAAAATTCTGGGTGAAGTTCGAACGGCTCAGCACCGTCTGATAGCCGATCAAATCGAAATTAGAGGGATTGGGGAAGGCAAACGGTTCGCCGAAGATCGCTTTGCGCGTCTTGAACGAGTTGATCAAGATCAAAATCACCGGGAAAACCGCCAGCAGGGAGTAACCGGCCAGGATCAAGTGGGGGATCAGGCGGCCAATCCACAGGCGGATGCGGTAAAGCAGGCCGAAGTCTTTGCCATACGTGATCGAGCGCGAAACGGTCGTCATGGCATCCTCCTCACATCTCCACGGTCTGCACCCGCCGCTGCCACAGGAACATGTAAATTAACACGCCGCTCAGGATGATCAAGAACATCATCGCCGCTACGGTGGCACCCATGGTTGGGTTTCCCAGTTGCAACTGCTGGCCGAAGAAGGTGCGGTAGAAGAGCGTGCCCATGATATCGGTGGCAAAGTTCGGCCCGGCCAGCGCCCCTTTGATCGTGTAGATCAGGTCAAAGGCATTGAAGTTGCCAACAAACGTCAGAATGCCCACAATGCCCACCGTGGGCAGGATGAGCGGGAATTTGATGCGCCAGAAGATCTGCCAGCCCGTGGCGCCATCCACGCGCGCCGCCTCGATCAATTCTTCGGGGATGCCGATCAACGCAGCATAGAACAGCACCATCGGAATGCCCACAAACTGCCACACCGAGATCAGCGAAATCGTCACCAAGGCGGTGCTTTCCAACCCCAACCAGGGGCGGAAGAGCGCGCCCAGCCCCACCGCTTTGAGAATGCTCTCGGCTACCCCCCACAGCGGGCTGAGGATCAAGTTCCAGATAAAGCCGATGATCACAAAAGAGAGCACCGTGGGCATGAAGAGCACGGTGCGGTAGAATTTGCGCCCCCATCCACCGGTTGCCAAAAGGGCCGCCAGCAGTAACCCGATCGGGTTCTGCACCAGCATGTGCACCAGGAAGAAGACGATGTTATTTTTCAGCGCGCCCCAAAAGCGCGGGGCGTAATCGGAATCGGTAAATAACTTAACGTAGTTTTGGAAACCGACAAAATATTCCTTGTTATCCGGCCCGGTGGCGAAAAACGAGAGACGGAGCGAATCAATCAGGGGATAAATCATGAAGAGGGTATAGACGATGACCGCCGGGGCCAAAAAGACCACGATATGGGTGGGAAAAGTGCGCGACTTCGATTTGGTGCTCACGTTCACCCCTCCAACATTAATCCCAAGCCGGGCGGGGGTGGCCGGCACTGGCCTGACCACCCCCATCTGCCCTATCTGCCCTACTGCTTGGGCTTATACCATTTGTCTAATCCGGCCTGAATCTCTTGCGCGGCCTGTTCGGGCGTCAGAGTGCCGTTGATGACCGCCGCGCTCACCCGCCACAACTCATTCTCGAGGTTAGGTTCGCCGCGCGAGAGGATGTGATACGAGTTGCGGATGGTGGACTTGCACTCGTTGCGCCAAGAGACGAATTCCTGCGCCAGCGGGTCTTTCAGTTCCACAGGCGTGCTGTGGAGCGGGAAGAAGCCGGGCAGAGCATTGCCGTAGAGTTCGGCAAACTCGGCGGAGGCCACCCAAGAGAGGAACGTCTTCGCTTCCTCGGGATGCTTGGTCGCCGCGTTCATGCCCAGGGCGATATCCACATGATCGCTGATGTAGCACTGGTCGCCGGCTTTCTCCACCGGGGGCTTGAAGATGCCCAGCGGGAAGGATGCCTGCTTCTCAAACAGCGCAATCTCCCACGAGCCGGTCGGGTAGATGGCGCCTTTACCCAGCGTAAAGAGCGCCTGCGCATCCGGGTACTTCACCGATTCGAAACCGGGGGGCAGGTAATCGCGCCAGCGCGCCAGTTGCTGCCAGGTCTTAATGTAGGGTTCATCGGTGAACTTGGCTTCACCGCGGATGAGCGCCAGGCGGCCCTCTTCACCCTTCCAGTAGTTGGGGCCGATGTTCTGGAAGCCCATAGTGGCGGCTTCCCACATGTCCGCAGTACCCATAACCAACGGGATGTAGGTGCCATCGGCTTTGATCTTATCCAGCACCTGGTAGAACTCATCCCAAGTGGTGGGTTCTTGCAGCCCCAGTTTGTCGAAGGCCTCTTTGTTATAGAAGAAGCCATGGATGACAGACGCCATCGGGACGCAGAAGGTCACCGAGAGGTCATCGGTGCTCCAGGCCGTCTTGGCGAAATCGGTGAAGTTCTCCATGCCGGGCAGATCGTTGAGCGGCGCCAGATAGCCCTTCTCGTAGAGTTTGAGTGAAGCATCGAAGGGGCGGCAGGTGATCAGATCGCCCGCGGTGCCGGCTTCCAATTTGGAGTTCAGCACACCGTTGTATTCCGCCGGTGCGGTGGGGCTGAAAACCACATGGATGTTGGGATGCTTGGCTTCAAAGGCGGGGATGATCACATCCTGCCAGATGGGCAGATCGTCATTGCGCCACGATTCGATGATCAAGGTGACTTTTTCACCCCCTGCCGCTGGGGGTTGGGTGGCCTCACCCGCCGCCGGGGGCTGGGTGGCTTGGCCCGCGGGTGGCGCTTGAGTCGGGGTGGCCTGGGCACAGGCCGAAAGCACCAATGCCACCAAAAGCAGCAATGCTAGAACGACATGCTTACGCATCTTCTTCCTCCTCTGTGTCATAGGGTTCAAGAGTCACGTGTCAACAAGGGTTGGGAATGCCGGATCACGTCTTCGCTCCTTGCCATCACCTCCTTTCGGACTGGACACGGTGGGCTTGCCAAACCAGACACGCCGCGCCCAGGGCCGGATTTTCCAGTTGCGAGGGAACAATACGCAGGTTGCGATGGCTGGCTTCCAGCACGCGGTGGGGGAGTTCGCGTTCTAGATAAGCGCGCAAAGGCTCAAATACGGCCAGCCCCAGCCCGCCACCGATGACAATGCGGGCCGGGTTTAGCAAACCCACGATAAAGGCGACCAGCGTGGTGAACGCTGCAGCCATCTCTTCCAGTGCCGCCCGCGCCAGCGGGTCACCCTCAACAATGGCCTGCACCACAGCAGGGGTATCCAACTCACCCTCCGCCGGCAAACGAGTGGGAAAAGCACCTTCGGCCAACAGACGCCGGGTGACGGCCACCAGCCCCGGCCCGGAGACAATGGTCTCGACACAACCGCGCAGACCGCACGCACACAGACGCCCGTGCTCCGGATCGAGCGCAATATGCCCCACCTCGGCGGCGTTGCCATCGGCGCCGCGCACCAAGTCGCCGTGGGCAACGATGCCGCCGCCCAGTCCGGAACCGATGCCGAGGAAGACGAAATCCTCACAACCCTGCCCGGCGCCCCAGTAGTATTCCCCCAGTGCAGCGGCGTTGGTGTCTTTTTCAATGGCAATGGGGAGCGGCTCGGGCAAGCGCGCCTGCACCTCACGCACCAAGAAGACCTCGTGCCAACCCAGGTTGACGGCGTTGCGCACACTACCCTCCACCGGGTTAACCTGGCCCGGACTGCCGATACCCACGCCCAACAGGGTTCCATCATGAACGCGTGCCTTTTCCATCAGGTAGGTGATCTCGGCAGCAATATCGTCCAGCACCGCCGTCGGCCCGCGCTGGGGCAAGGTAAGACGATGGTGGGCTTCGAGCACCTCGCCTGCAGACGTTACCAGCACCGAGGCGATTTTTGTAGCACCAAGATCAATGCCAATCGCTAACGAAGGCGATGAAGACGATGGAGGTTGTCCCATGCTTACCTGCTCCAAATCTCCATGGTGAAGAAAAAACGGTCACTGCGGTAGTAGGATTCGACAAACTCGAAGGGTTTACCCGATTGATCAAACGTGGTGCGAAAAATATGCAAGATGGGACTGCCTTTGTTGACCTGAAGATGGCGCGCTTCTTCGGCGGGGCAGGCCACGGCTTCCATCTGCTGAAGGGCGCGCCAGGGCTCAACCCCAAACTGCGCTTTGAGCGTAGCATAGAGAGAGCGCTGGCTCATGTCCAGGTCGAGCAGGGGGCGAAAGGGCTCGGCAGGGAGATGTGCTACTTCGAGGGCCAGGGGCTGACCATCGGCCAGGCGCACGCGTTTGAGCACGATCACCGGATCGCCGATTTTGAGTTGCAGGGCGCGGGCCACTGGCGGCGGGGCGGGCTGGATCTCAAACTGCAAGACCTGCGAAGAAGGGGTGCGGCGGTGGGCTTCCATGTCCTGGGTGAACGAGGTCAGCAATCCGAGGTGCTGTTGAATGCGCGGCTGGGCGACGAAGGTGCCCTTGCCGTGCACCCGTACCAGCAGACCCTCATTAATCAGATCGCCGATGGCTTGGCGCACGGTGGTGCGGCTGATCCTAAAGCGCTCGCCCAATTCCTTTTCGGTTGGGATGCGTTCTCCCGGCTTAAGCAGGCCTTGCAGGATTTGGTCCTGCAGGTAACTTTTTAACTGGTGATAAAGGGGGATAGGGCTGTTGGCGTTGAGCATGCGCCTGGTCAGACAAGCGGTTATGTTGTTATAACATCATGATGTTGAGATGAGGTTGTTTCTACTATATAAAAATCGGCGCTCAAAATCAAGGGGCAAACCCATTTTTTAAGTCAATCCCCCCATTTTTTAAGGTTAAGGACAGCAACTATTTCCCCTTTGGGCGGCTTTATGATATGATTGGGGCTTGAGGTGATGGACCCTATGGACGACCGAATTACTATTATTGAAGGCCCGCCCCCGGTCTTTGAAGAAGTCGATGACGGGTGGGCATTGGGACTCAATGAAAGCCCCAACCTGTATCATTTAGCGCTGACCCGCCTGCGCACGTTCAACGGTGCAGCGCTGGTGGAGCGCTGTCATCGCATGTGGCGGCGCCAACAGCCGATTTACCTGCACTTCCGCAACCCGCTGGGGTTGGAGGAACGCGTGCCGATTTTAGCGGCGCGTTCGGTGGAAACCCCGGAGGGGCAGGTGCTTCTGCTGTGGGTGCGTCACAAGCACGAAGAGGCCGAAGAGATCGGCAGCGACTTTGAGGATCAGGACGACTACAACAACTGAGAGTTGGTTTGAGGATGAAAAAGCCCCTTCCCGAAGCGGAAAGGGGCTGATTCTTAACCCGCAGTGCCCCAGGAGGGACTCGAACCCCCAACCAAGGCGTTAGGAGTGCCTTGCTCTATCCTTTTGAGCTACTGGGGCTCGGTGAGGAAATTATACCATCGGTCTGAATGACTTGGTGGGTCACAATCTTCACCGTAGGTCGTTCCTAAAGCCCGATGATTCTCCCCTCACTTCGGAAATCCAAGCCAAAATGTCTCGCACCCGCTGAGTGATGGCCTCGAAATTTCCGGCTTGAAGCCATTGAGGCTCAATTAAATTTGAACCCATTCCAATTGCGGTTGCCCCGCTACGAAACCACGCTTGAATGTCTTCTTTATTTGCTTTTATTCCACCTGTCACCATGATTCGCGTCCAAGGCGTTGGGCCATGAATGGCTTTGACGAACTCAGGGCCTCCCAGAGAACTTCCCGGAAACACCTTAACGATTTCGACCCCCATTTCCTCGGCGTTTGAGATTTCAGAGGGGGTATAACATCCCGGAATGTAAGCAATTTTTCTACGATTACAAACCTTTGCAATCTCTGGATTAAACACCGATCCCACGATGAAATTCGCCCCACACTCGATAAAGAGCGACGCTGTGCCTGCATCCACCACTGATCCCACCCCCAAAATCAAATTAGGATGCGCATGCTTGCAGTGTTCGATTAACTCCAAGAAAACAGGATAAGCCTTATCACCTCGATTCGTAAACTCAAAAACAGTGCACCCACCCTCAACGCAAGCATGGATGAGTTGTTTCATCACGTCAATATCGGGGTGGTAATACAAGGGGATGAGTCCCACCCGAATCATCTCTGAATAAACTTGAAGTCTTGAAAACCGCGCCATAGCGCTCCTCACGTTAGAGAGTTAGAACATCACTGGATTGCAGACTGCTGTTTTAAAAATTCCTCTACATCTTTAAATTTTGGAATGCCCTCCACTGCGCCTGTTTTAGTCGTGCTCAGCGCCGCCGCAGCGTTTGCAAATATCACGCAATCACTCAATGACCAGTCACGGAGGTATGCACTCACAAAAGCGCCATCAAAGGTGTCGCCAGCCCCGGTAGTATCTACTACCCTAACTTTGAAAGGTGGAAAGATCTTAACCTCAGACGGAGTCGCCAAAAGAGCCCCTGCTTCGCCCAATTTTATAATAATGGCTTTGGGACCCAACGCAAGAAGTTCTTCCGCAATCGCCTGCGGGTTCGTTTTATCGCTCAGAATTTTAGCATCTTCTAGGCTTGGAAAAACAAAATCGGCTAATCGGATTGCTTCTCGTACGATCCCACGGGCGCGGTTGGCACTCCAGAGTCGCAAGCGAATGTTAGGATCATAGGTAACAATGACACCCGCGCGTTTTGCCACATCCATGGCGTAAAAAGCTGCATCGCACGCTGAATTACTGATGGCTTGCGTTATGCCAGAGGTATGCAAAATTTTGGCGTTCTTGATTAATTCAATCGGGATATCGTTTGGACTTAGATGGCTGGCCGCTGATCCACCCCGATAGTAAGTGAAAGAATGGGTAACCCCCTTTCGAGAAATAAAGTAGATTCCGGTGAAGCCGTTAGGTTCAATGACGATGTGTGAAGTATCTACCCCCTCGCGCGTATATAGGTCAAGGAAAATTCGACCAAATTCATCATCGCCAAGTCGTGTGACATAAGCACAGGCGACTCCAAGACGTCGCGCCGCAATACAGAAATTTGAGGTATCCCCCCCATAGCCCACTGTGTAGGATTTGACTTCACGAAGTGAACCCGGTTCACAGGCATTAAATTCGAGTAATGGTTCACCAATGGCCACAACCTCTGATGTCATAACGACGCCCCCTATTAGATGCGTTGATATTTCCTTAATCCTTCAAGCAATGACCCTGTCTCAAAGATCAGGCGAGTTTGCTCACGTTCACGGGCTTCGATTTCCTCTGCTTTCTGCAACACCGTCTCAATCAGCGAAGAAGGGACGACGACGACGCCATCCCGATCTCCCACAATAAGATCACCCGGATTAACCGTTACCCCACACACGGTAACAGGAATATTTGACGCCACGGTTTTGTAACGCCCCACCGTTGTGGCGGGTACCACCGAACATGAGAAAATTGGGAACTGATAGTCGCGTAAAATCTCTTCTACATCACGCACACCGCCCGCTAACACTGCTCCTTCTAATTTATTGGCCACCGCACCGGCGGTCATCAAACCTCCCCAGCAAGCCACATCAAGGTCATCAATCGAAATCACAATAACGCTTCCCTCATCGGCATGGTCAATTAGTTCCAACGCATGACTGGGGGGTAATTTCTCAATGGTAGGTTCCTCGCGAACGGTCACTGCCGGGCCTACGATTTTGCACGGCGCAATAGGTTTCATACGATGGTCCATATGGGCTTTAATCCCCATCTCCCATAACGCATCGGCTACTGACGCTGTAGAAATCCTGCGAAAAGCCTCAATAACCTTCGGATCAAAGCCAGCCATTTTTCACCTCCTGGATCATTTTGATTGCTCAAAGAATGTTTTTATTAACGCGGTGAATAAGGTTCGATCTTCTTTACCCAATAAATTCGGGCAATCTTTGATACCTCTTTTAAGGGAACGCGCCGCAGAATGACGGCATTTTCCAAAGAGCCGGAGACACGACCGAATTCCTGCAAAACCAAAAAATGATAGGACTCTGGCTGAAAGTTTAGAGTAACAACCACATCCACATAACCACTCTTAGCCACTTCATAGACTCGGCGATCAATTTTGGTTGGTGCTACTATGGCGGTCCAGATTTGAAAAATCAGCATGAGAACGCCAATGATAAGGATTACTCTGCCCGCCGAACTGCGTAAGAAAGATCGCAAAAGCGTCACGCCTATCGTCTCCCTAGCACAATCACTTTTTCTCTAGCAAGCCCAAAATGTGTTTGGTGATCTTGTGGAATGTGGCATCCTCAACCATTTGATTCCATTTGCGAGGTCGGGGTATGTCCACTGGTACGATTTCTTGCACTACGCTTGGGGCATGGCTCAAAACCACCACTCGGTTGGAAAGAAACACCGCTTCTTCCACGTCGTGCGTAACAAAAAGGATGGTGGTTTTGCTTTCTTCCCAAATGCGAGTTAGATCTTCTTGCAATTTCATTCGCGTTTGGGCATCAATGCTGGCAAAGGGTTCATCCATTAGCATAATTTCAGGCTTGTTGGCCAGAACCCTTGCCACGCCAACGCGTTGCCGCATCCCCCCCGATAACTCATGTGGATATTTGTCCTCGAAGCCGGTTAATCCCACCATCTCAATATAATGTCTCGCGATTTGCTCACAGTCCTTTCTGGGCAGGCCTCGCATCCTGGGCCCAAAAGCCACATTTTCAAGGACGGTCTTCCAAGGGAAGAGAGCAAACGATTGAAAGACAACACCACGATCAGGTCCTGGCCCTGAGATGGGTTTTCCCTTGAGTAAAACCATCCCGCTGGATGGCTTAACAAAACCGGCCACGATGTTGAGCAAAGTGGTTTTACCACATCCTGAAGGTCCTAAAATCGAAACAAAGTCCCCCTCTTCAATATCAAATGAAATGTCACGAATGGCCAACAATGTCTGAGCCTTATAGCGATCAAAGTAACTTTTAGAAATATGCTGGATCGAAAGAAGCGTCATCTGGCAACCTCTACATCTTCGGCTTTTAGCACCATTCCCCAACGCTCAATGGTTGATCGCTCCAAAGGCGCGAGAATGAGTGAATCTGTGGCATACCATAATATCCCCAAAACAATCATACCCACAACGACCACAGTGATTTCGGCGGATCTGCGGGCATCAAACATCATGAAGCCGATTCCGCTCGTCCCCACGATCATCT
>CAYRUO010000018.1:23945-26037 GCA_964427505.1 uncultured Thermanaerothrix sp. | reverse complement strand
ACGGCCATGTTGAGCAAATTTGCCCCCAGGGCCAGCAGGCCGCCGTCCTGGAAGAACAGCGCCTGCACGGCCACCACGGTGGTCATCACCAGCATCGCCGTCCCCGGGCCGAGCACCAGGGTCGCCAACGCCGCGCCGAGCAGGTGGCCGGAGGTGCCGCCGGCGATGGGGAAGTTGAGCATCTGCGCGGCGAAGATAGCCGCCGCCAGCACGCCGATCAGCGGCAGGCGTTCGCCGGCGGTTTCGAGGTCGCGGGCACGTAAAACCCACGCAAGCGCGACCCCCGCCAGTAGCCAGCAGCCCAACAGCACCGGCAGGGTGAGGAAACCATCCGGAAGATGCATGGCGAGAAGCAGGGGAAACACGGTTTACCTCCTACACGGGGATTGATCTATGGTCTCTAGTATAGAGGGATATGCAAAAATTTGCAAATGCAAATAATTACAGATTTTTAATGACACTTTACACCCCGGTTGAAACCGGCGGGGCTCTGAAACCGGGATAAAATAAACTTGATGCGGCAATCCTCGGTGCAATTGGCGATTTTGGAGGTGCTGGCCGGCGAAGGGGACAGCCACCTGAGCGCGCTGGAGATCTACGAGCGCCTCAAAGCCCGCCTGCCGGCCATTGCACCTTCCACCGTTTACCGCGCGCTGGAACGCCTGACCCAACAGGGTTTGGTTTCGGTCTCCGATATGGGGCAGGGGGTGACCCTCTACGAGCGGGTGGGGCAGGCCCTGCATCATCACCTGGTGTGCACCGCCTGCGGGCGTATTTTCACCATTGACCATGCCCAGGTGGGGCCGTTTTTCGCCGCCATCGAAGCCGCCCACGATTTCCGTATCCAAACCAATCATCTGATCCTCTTCGGCCTATGTGCGGACTGTCGGGCATCCCGCGCGGACGGGGCCACCTAACGAAAATGTAAAGCCGTTTTGACCGATTCCCCCTTCAGAGTCGGATTAAACGACCTATAATAGAAGTAGAGGGTGTGGCGGCTAACGTTATCTGCGATTAACCGCACCGCCCGCACAACCGCATAGTGTCGTAACGACTCGTTCGACAAGGGCAAACCCGGCGAAAGCCGGCGACGCAAAGCCATGGGTCTAAAGGTCTGCGCCAAGCAGGCCCATGATTGCCAGGCTGCCGAAAACGAGCGGTTTTTTGTGCCCGCGCAGGGGAGCCAAAAACCGGCTCCCCCGCCGTGCCTTTCGCCGCGGGGCGCTCTTGTCTGCCAGGGAGGGTAAGATGAAGCGCCTCGCGCGGTGTTTAATTACCTTGAGTATCTTGATCGGCCTTTGGCTGATCGGTTGGCCACCCCAAGAGGTTCAGGCCGCCGATGGGAGTGGGGGCTACCGGGTTTACCTGCCGGCCATCCTGACCGGGGGCAGTAATATCCCGGCGACCGGCGGCAAGGCCGAAGCGGTGCTGACGCTGGAGACCTTCGCCGCCCAGGTGGCGGATGGGCAGGCCGGGGTCGTGCGCGGTATTTACGTGGAAGGGGTGCTGGCCTACCGCGTGGATCAACAGCCCGCCGGCAACTACCTCTACATCACCGGTCAACCGGATACCGTAACTCAGTTTGGGCTGGTGAAACCGCCGGTGATCGGCTTGTTGGCCCACAACACCCTGGCCGGGGCCAAGTTCTTCGATCTCCGCGAGGGGATGCGCCTGTGGGTGATCGAAGGCGATGGCCGCACCCAGGCCTACCGCATCCGCCAGCGCTTTGAGTATCAGGCGCTCGAGCCCAACAGCCCGACCAGTTCGTTCAAAGATCTCGCCAGCGGCGAGGTACTGACCGCGGCGCAGGTCTTCGAACGCCACTACCAGGGGGCGGCTCACGTCACCCTGCAGACCTGCATCGCGCGCGAGGGCGTGAGCACCTGGGGGCGGTTGTTCGTCATCGCCGAGCCGGAGCCGTGAAAAAGGGCCCCGCCGTGGGGGACGGCGGGGCCAAAAGCGGGACGGGGGACGCGGGATTAGCGCATGATCAGCGGCAGGTAGATCTGCACACCGCCGGTCGGGGGTAGGGCGACCACGGTTGTCTCGGCGCTGGCGCTGTTATTGGCCGGGGTGGGGTCGGTGGGTGAGG
>CAYRUO010000018.1:0-23935 GCA_964427505.1 uncultured Thermanaerothrix sp. | reverse complement strand
ACGCTGGCGGTGGCCGTAATCGGCCCGGCCTGGGCCGGTGCGCTGACGTTGACCGTCACGATGGTGTTGGCGCCACTGGCCAGGCTCGCCGCGGTGCAGGTAACGACCCCGGCGCTGTGGCTGCAGGTCCAGCCGCTCCCGCTGGCGCTTTGGTAGGTCACGCCGGCCGGCAGGTTCAGGGTGAGGGTAAGCGACTGGGCGGGTTTCGGCCCGGCGTTGCTCACGGTGAGGGTGTAGGCAAATGAGGCCCCCGCGTTCACACTGCCCGGCGCGCTCACCGCGAGGATGAGGTCGGCGCTGGGATCTACAACGTTGAAGTAGTTGCTTTTATCCGCGTTCAAACCGCCAGAGGTAGAGGAAGCGAGCAAGCGGTAACCCGTGCCGGCTTTGATAACAAAGAGGTTGCTAAAGGTTGCCACACCGTTGACCGGATCGACGGCGAGGGTGCCGCCCAGCGTTTTGCCAGTGGGGGTCTCGGCCAGGTCAATGAGGATGGCGTTCTCATAGTTGATCGCCAAGTTGCCCTGGTCGTCTTCTACCCGCACGGCCGGCTGGGGATCGAACGGCTCATTGGTGTAGGCGGTGGTCGGCGGCTGCACGATGAAGCGCAGGCGGGTGGGGGTATTGGTGCAGGTCGCGGCACCGCTCACGGGTTGGAAGCCGATTTGACTCGGCTGGGCGTCCGTACCGTCGCATAACCACGGCACATAATCAATGGTGGCCCCTACAACGGGCTGCCCATCCCCACCGGGGTTGCTCGCCACCTGCGGGCCGCGGGCCGAACTCCACCAGTTGCGCTCGGCGTTCAACGGCAAGGTAAGTTCGGTGCCCATGCCAACCGTGTTGCCCATGATGGCGTTTTCGTTGAGGGTCAACGAGCGCAGGCGGCCGGAGTAACAAGTGCCTTTTGCTGGGTCACACCGCCCCACGTACACGCCGTAAGACCAGCCCGTGATGACGTTCTGGCTGGCGCTGACGGCCACATCGCGGTCGGCGCCGCCGTCATAAACGCCCAGGCCGACGCTCTCGCCGCTGGCATAAGGCGCACCGCTGATCTCATTGGTGGTGATGGTCACCGTATCCAGCGGGTTGGTGCTGCCCAGCAGGGTGAAGCCGCCACTGCGGTTGGGCTGGGCGAGGGCGGTTGAAACCACGGCTTCCTCAAGCGGGCTGGGCCGCGCGCTCAGCGGGTTGCTGGCAACGATGCCGTAGCAGCCATCACCCACGCAGGCCGGCGCACTGATGCGGTTGGCGCGCACGGTGGCGCTGGATTCGACCACGTAGATGTTGGCCTGGCTGGCGGTGAGGGTGTTGTTTTCCACTGTGGTCGCATCGGCGCCGTAGACCAGGATGCCCGAACTGACCCAACCCTTAGCGGAGTAAGCAATCCCGGTGATGGTGTTGTTACGCACCGTTGCCGCCGCGCCGTAAGAGACCTGGATGCCGTTTTGGGCGATGGTTGGGGTGGCACCGGCGCCGGTGATGGTGTTGTCCTCGATGGTCGCGGTCAGGCCGCTACCGGCCACGGTGATGCCGTTCTTCTGGAAATCGGTCACGGTGGTATTGCGCACGGTCAGGGTGCGGGCGGTGCCATCCTGGTTGTAGGCGTAAACGGCCAGGCCGTGCTGCGTGCCCGAGAAGGGGGTTTCGCGCACGCCTTTAACGGTAACATTTTCAACCGTTCCGCCGGCGTTGTAGAACGCAACGCCCATGAAACGATCGTTGCCGTTACCGCGCCCGGCACCGTCCACGGTGAGGTTCGTGAGGGTGACGTTGGCGTTGTTTTGCACCAGCACCACCGGTTTGTTGGGCTCTGAGGTGGTGAATTGGACGGTTAGCGTGATCGGCGATTTGATCACCACGTCCGAGGGATCGTCGCCCGCGCCCTGCAGGGTGATGGTCTTGCCGGTCACCACCACCTGTTCCTCGTAGGTACCGGGCTTGATTAATATTGTTTGCCCACTGACAGCTTTTTCCACTTCATTTTGGATGGTGACGCCGATGCGGCGAACATTGTTAAAGGTGTACGAGCCTGAGGTGTAGGAATAGGTGCCAAGTTCTGAAGGCGGATTGGCGCCAAAGATCACGGCTTTGTTGTAGGTGTTATCTGTCCAATACGAGGCCCAGTCAAACTGGGAGTTGTCGTAGGTGCCACGGGCGCGAATGTGGGCAACGCCGTTGCCGAGCTGATTGTAGTTGTTGATAAAGGTATTGCCACGAATCACGGCACCACCCACGGAGTGCACAAACCAAGGCACCCCAGTCCCTGAACCATTGAAGGAAATGGATGGCCGGTAATCATCGGGATCATTCGTAAATTTGTTGTTGATAATTTGCCGCCCTAAGACTGTACCAGAATATCCGGCACCGTTTGCTAAATCAACGCTGGTGCCATGGTCAAACCAGTTGGCTTCAAGAGTGTAGCGCTGAATGTGTGAGGTGCTAGTCGCGGTATCAAAGCGCCAGTCGCCAAAGTAAACTGAGCCGCCATCCTCTTCACCGTCACCCACGTTGATGTGGCAGTAGCGCAGTGTGAAGTTATCCCCAATGATCTCGAGGGTTTTGTTATTGCTGACCTGGTCATCAACGATGTTGTCCTTGATCTCCAATCCTTGGATGGTCACATCATCGGCTTCGACAAAGATCCCGGAAGGGCCGAAGTTATTCGTGGCATAAGTCGTGACGCTTGCCGCTACATCCTCGTAGTCAGTGATGGGTTGACCATTGGCATCCACGCCGATGATCTGTAAGCCCGTTTTCTCTTGGCTGATGAAGAGACCGAATTGATGCGGGCCGTTTGTTCCGAGGACATAGCGATTAATGGCTTTCTCGTGGTAATCGCCCGGATACACGTACACCGTCCCACCGGGAGCAACGGCGTCAATGGCGTCCTGGATCTTTTTGAAATGGCCGGGAATAAGATACCAGTCGGACGCCGCGTCATCATCCACCCAGGCTTCATCATAGTAGGCTTCTAGATCAATCGTGGCCGTGGTGCCGTTCTTCAGGCTGATCGTAATGGCATCTAGATAGCCCGTGAAGGTTTTACTCCACCCGCTTCCGGTTTGGATGGAGATATACTTTACAGTCTCGTTCCCGTAGTCAATATCTTGGTTGGTGTAAGATGAATTGTAAGTGGACCAGTTTATGGGGCCGCTTTGCAAGTCCTGAAGCGTGGGCTGGCCGTAGAAGCCATAGGTACCCGTCTTTGCCGAATCGAAGAAAGTTAACTGATTTGTGGTGTTGTCGGTAGTCCAGGTATTCCAGGAATTTTTCGGGGCATTCAGGTTGCGCGAGAAGTAGGGTTCGGCATTGAGACGATAGCCGTACCACGAACCTGTATCATCGTTCCCGTCAGGGACTGTATAAAGCACCAGGAAGAAATCCGGGCTTCCCTGGTCGGTGGGTTTCTTGGTCTGGTACGAGATGCTTTGAATATCGTCAATCTTGAACGTCCCCAAGGCATTCAGAGGCGGCTTGGTAGGGTCTAAATAGATCTCCATTTTGGCCGGGCTGTTATTCACAAACCAAGCCCCTTTTCCTAGCGGGCTTCCGGCTAGTTCGACTGCGTTGGCTTTGGCCAATAAGGCGCGGTCAATCCCCAACACAACTTGAATGGTGGTGCCTTCTGCTTGCACGCGGGTAGTGACCCCTACCCCCAACGCCAGCAGGGCAACGACAACGATCAGCGTGACAAGACGAGCCGGATAGGATCCCTTCATGTGAAACCTCCCCTTGGATCAAAATGAATCAGAATGGACTGCCTTCCACCATCATGGGGGAAACGGCAAAACATACCCTCCCGCCTGTCCCCGAGGATGGGGCAGAGGCAGATCCTTTTTTGTAGTGTGGGTTGCGGACTTTGGGGCCACGTTGCGTTTCTTGATTTCCCCCTGCGTCCATAAAGAACGCGTAAAAATGGCGTAAAGTCATCGTTAATTTAGCCTAAATTTGGTCGTTTGTCAAGTCAAACAATCTTAATACATAAATTCTAACCAATTGGCTCACAATTCTCTTCTCCCATTGCGGGCGCCTGGGTCAGAAGCATGCGCTGGGCGAGGTGAGAAACGATTGCAGGGAGCGGGCCGTATCACGCACGGCCATTAGTACGTAGTTACCCCTTCTCAGATTACGGTATAATAAGAAACAGTTAGCCTAAACCATATTCAAACCTAACGGGGGACACGTCATACGCTTAGCCCACCGTGAACCACATCATCAACCGAGGGAGAACTTATGCCTGAAACCACCGATCCCTTCGCCCAGGCGGAGAGCCTGCGCAAAGAACATCGCTACTCAGAGGCTGCTCAGATCTATGCCACCCTTTGGAAGCAAAAACCCGATCCGCGCGTAGGTTGGCGCTTGGCGTTTTGCCGGCGCAAACAGGGTCAACTGGATCAAGCCGAATCCATTGCGCGCAAGGCGTTGGAACTGGCACCCGGTGATTCCTTTGTCCAGTCTGAACTGGGGTGGGTGCTCTACGAGCGCCATATCAAGCCGGCCAAGGAAAGCAGTGACCTGGGGCGCGTGCTCTACGGGGCGCGGCAAATCCTGGACTTGAATCCCCAGGACTTGCTGCTCAAACTGGTGAGCCTGGCGGTGATGAAGGTCGCCAAAGAACGAGGGCAGTGGGCGGTGGTCGAGGAATGGTCGGCGCGGCTCGACCCGGCAGATTTGGAGAAAGAGGCGCGCGAGGTCAACGGCAAGAAAACCATGTCCGAGCGGGAGGTGTGGTATCTTCAGCGTACCCGTGCCCTGCTGGAACTGGGGCGCTATCACGAGGCGCTTGAAACCGCCCAGGCGGGGCTGCAGGACTTTCCCGATGAACTCTTTCTCCAGCGCACGATCGCCCAGGCGCAGGCCGAACTGGGGCGCCTAGATGAGGGCATCGCCCTGCTACAGCGCCTGCTCAACCATCCCCGCGCGGATTGGTACTTATATGCCGACCTGGCCGGCCTGGAAGCCCGTGCCGGTCGGCGGGACGAGGCCTACCGCCACTTCTGCACCGCCCTGCTTTCGACTAACCAGGGGCCGGAGTACAAATTGGGCTATCTGATCGCGCTGGCCGACTTGGCGTTAGAATTGGGCCAACCCGTAGCAGCGGCACTGCATTTGGCTCTGGTCAAAGCCGTGCGGATGGAAAAGGGCTGGAAAGTGCCGCCCGAAGACCTGGACATCGAACAGCGCGTGCGCCAGGCCCTTGCGCAACAGGGCTTGACCTGGCCTGAGTTGCCGCAAGATAGCAAAGGGCTCGAAACGCGCTGCCGCCAGATCTGGAAGGAAGGCCAGACCCGCGGGCTGACCTTTTATACCGGCACGGTGAAAGAGGCCCCTGAACAGCGCAAGTTTACCTATATCCAACCGGACGGCGGTGGGGAAGATGTCTTTGTGCTGGTGCGTGACCTGCCGCGCGATTGCCAAGCCGAGGGCTGCCGCGTGCGCTACGCTTTAGAAAAAACCTTTGACCGCAAGAAGAACCGCGAGGCTTGGCGCGCGGTGCACGTCAGCCGCTTGAAAGAGGCGTGATCCTTTGCCTTTGGCCGGGGTAGTGGGTTTAGCCTACCCCAAGCCACAGCAGTGCCACCCCCAGCGCAACGCCCAGCGCCGCCAGGGCTTGGGCGGGGGTGGGCTTTTCACCGCGCCACAGGCTGAGCCCGAGAACAAAAAGCGGCGAGGTATCCGCCAGGGCTTTGACCACCGCCGGCGCAGCCCCTTCCAGCGCGTAGAGCAGGGCTAACCATTGCGCGACCACCACCGCCGCGCGTAGCACCAGCCCGCGGCGCAGGTCGGGCGTCAAATCTCGCCAGCGAGGGCGGCTCAACGGCCAGGCCAGCAGGGCAATTACCCCGGCGCGCACCAGATAATACGTGGGTGGGTTGGTCCAGCCGGCGGCAAACAGGTGCCGGGTGGGATAGAGGCTCAGCCCGAAGAGCGCCGCCGCGACCAGAGGGTAGGCCAAGGCGCGTGGAGCATGGTGCGGGCGGGAGCGAGAAAGGCTTGAAGCGGCGTTTTGGGCACGGGTGAGCATCAGCACCGCTCCACTGCATAATCCTACCCCCAGGATTTGGAGCCAGCCCAGCGGCGGCGTCATCCCGCTCAGGAACGGCGCCGCTAGCAGGGTGAAAAGCGGGGAAAGGGCGAGCAGGGTGCTGGCAGTGAGGGCATCCAAGTGCACAAAGGCTTGAAAGTAGGCGTAATTGGCGGCGGCATCCAACCCGATAGCCAATGCCAACCACCCCAGCGCCGGGGGTGAAACAATCAGGGAAAAATAGAGCGGCGCGAAGGGGAGGAGTAGGGCGAAGATCAGAGTAAAGTTGAGCCCGAAAATGGCGCGCAGGGCCGTCCGGCGCAAGAGGGTGCGCGCCAACAGGTTAGCCAGCGCGCCTCCCAGCGCCGAGAGCAGGGCCAGAAGCAAGGCATTCATCCTGGTATAATCCCTTTCACATGAGCACTCGCCTTTCGCGCCGCGAGTTTTTGCGCCTGATGGGCCTGAGCCTGGGCGCGCTGGCCTTCCGCCCCATGGAGGGCGCGTTTCGTGATGCCACCCAAGAGGATCTTCTGCGGGTGACCGTGCGCTCGGTCAGCGTTTACAGCCAGCCCTCGGACCAAAGCCGCATCCGCTTCCAACGCTACCGTGATGAACTGGTCAACATCTACGCCGAGGTGGAATCGGAAGCCGGGCCGGCCTATAATCCGGTCTGGTATCGGGTGTGGGGCGGGTATATCCATCGCGCCAATACCCAACGCGTGCGTATCCAGTATAACCCGGTGCCGGCAGAACTGCCTGCCGCGCTCGTCCTGGCCGAGGTCACCGTGCCCTACACCCAAGCCCTGCGCTATACCCGTGCCCAAGGCTGGCAGCCATTATACCGCCTCTACTACGAATCCACGCACTGGGTCGTGGGGATAGATGAAGGCCCAGACGGCACGCCCTGGTATCGGCTCAAGGATGAACTGCTGGAGATCGAGTATCACGTCCCGGCGGTGCATTTGCGCTTGCTGAAGCCGGAGGAATTTGCCCCTATCTCCCCCGACGTGCCGGCGCACCAGAAGTGGATTGAGGTCTCAATTGCGCGTCAGACCCTCACCTGCTACGAGGGTGAGACACCGGTCTTCCAGACCAAGATTTCCTCCGGGCTGTTTCGCTCACCCCCGGGGGAGATTCCCTGGGAGACGCCCAAAGGGGAATTCAACATCTTCTCCAAGATGCCTTCCAAGCACATGGGTGAGGGTCGCCTGAGCGGCAACCCAGAGGATTACGAACTACCCGGCGTGCCCTGGACGTGCTTCTTTGAGGCGACCGGCGTGGCGTTCCACGGCACCTACTGGCATACCGACTTCGGCACCCCGCGCAGTCACGGCTGTATCAACATGCGCACGGCGGAGGCGCGCTGGCTCTATCGCTGGACGACGCCGGTGGCCGGGCCGGAGGATATCGAGAAGCGCGGTTACGGCACGCGGGTAGTGGTGGTCTAAACAAGTGTCTCTTCCCCCTACCCTTGTCAAAAAAGCGACTATGTTATAATACCCCCTGCCGCGAAACCCTACGGCATATTTTAAGGATGAAGGTCTATGAGTCCAGAAGAAACGTCCAAAACGAAAGTATGCCCCATCTGCGGGGCACGCGCCAGCGAAGGGGCAACGCGCTGTCTGGTCTGCGGCCACACCTTTACCGCCGAGGGGGGCAAGAAGAGCAGTCCACTACAGGGGCCGCGCCTGCCCGAAATTACCCTCTCTCTGCCCATTGCGCTGGGGCTGATGGTGCTCTTGCTCGCCATCGGCGCCGGGACGGTCTTTGCAGCGTTGCAGAGCACCGGGCGGGTGATCGAACCCACCACCACCCCGACGCTGACCGTGACCCCCACGATCACCTTCACCCCCACGGCCAGCCCGACCCCGACCCTGGAGCCGACGTTCACGCCACTGCCGCCGATAGAATACACCGTGCGCAGTGGCGATAACTGCATCACCATTGCCTATACCTTTGGCGTCTCGGTCTCCAGCATCATCGCCCTGAATAACCTGCCGGTGGCATGCGATAATCTGGTAGTGGGGCAGAAACTGCTCATTCCCCAGCCCACGCCGACCCCCTCACCCCAGCCCACCAACACGCTCAGCCCGGCAGAAGCGACGGAGGCGGCGTGCCAGAAATTGGAATATACCGTTACCGCCAGCGATACGCTGAGCATCATCGCCGCGCGCTACAATGTTTCGATGGAGTCCATCAAGTCCTATAACGGCCTGACCAGCGATATCGTTTATGAGGGGCAGGTACTGCAGATTCCGTTGTGTGAACGCCTGCCAACCCCCGGCCCTACGCCCACCCCTACTCCACCTCCGCCCTACCCGGCGCCTAACCTGCTCTTGCCGGCCAACGGCGCCGTCTTCACCGCGGCCAACGATACGGTGACCCTGCAGTGGGCGGCAGTGGGCACCCTGCGCGAGAACGAAGCCTACGCCGTCACCATTGAGGATTTGACCGAGGGCAAGGGGCGCCGCCTGGTGGACTACGTGACCGATACCAAGTACATTGTCCCGGCGGCCTTCCGCCCGGTGGATACCGTGCCGCACGTCCTGCAGTGGTTTGTCGTCCCGGTGCGTCAGACCGGCACCTCGTTGGATGGTAAGCCCATCTACGAGCAGGCCGGCGCGCCCAGCACGTTCCGCGTGTTCGTTTGGTGGGCGGCGAGCGGCGTTACCCCGGCCCCGTAAACGGCGGCATTCGGTGGCAACGAAAAAGGCTGCCCTTCTGATCAAGGGCAGCCTTTTTGATCCTGCTGGTGCGGTTAAGGGAGTTATCCCTCTTGCTCTTGCAAGAAGCGCACCGCCATCATTGCCGCGGCGGCGCCCATACCGGCGGAGGTGACCACCTGGCGGAAGTGCGGATCCATGACCTCGCCGGCGGCGAACACTCCGTGCACGCTGGTGCGCATCAAGGCATCGGTCTTGATGTAGCCCTGCTCGTCCAGGTCGAGTTGGCCGCGGAAGAGGGCGGTGTTGGGCTTGTGCCCGATGAAGATGAAGACCCCATCGGTGGGCTGTTCCCAGGCCTCGCCGCTTTGGACGTTTTCCAGGCGCACCGCTTCCACCGCGGTATTGCCGCGAATCTCGCGCACCACGGTGTTCCAGATGAAGCGGATCTTGGGATTCTCACGCGCCCGGCGTTGCAAAATCGCCCCGGCGCGCAGTTGGTCGCGGCGGTGGACGATGGTCACCTGGCGGGCATAGCGGGTGAGGAAAATGCCCTCTTCCAGCGCGCTGTCGCCCCCGCCGACGACGATCACGTCCTTGTCCTTGAAGAACCAGCCGTCGCAGGTGGCGCAGTAAGAAACGCCGCGCCCGGTGAATTCGGCCTCGCCCGGAACCTCAAGATGATTGGGGCTGGCGCCGGTGGCAATGATGAGCGTCCGCGCGCGGTATTCCTTGCCGTAGGTGCGCACACGGAAGGGCCGCTGGGAGAGGTCTACGGCTTCGGCGGTCTCGAATTCCAAGCGCGCCCCAAAGCGCTCGGCCTGTTTTTGGAATAACTCGCCCAGTTCCATCCCGCCTACCCCTTCCGGAAAGCCGGGGTAGTTCTCAATCGTGTGCGTCAGCGCGGCTTGGCCGCCCAACTCGGTGCCCGTGAGCACTAACGGGTTCAGTTCGGCCCGCGCGGCATACAGTGCCGCGGCTAAACCGGCCGGGCCGGCGCCGAGGATGATCACGTTCTCCACATCGTTGGCCTGGGAGGACGAGGATGAGGCGACTGCGCCCAGATTGATCTCCATGCGTGTTTACCTCCACTAAATTTTTTGGATATTATATCTCTCATTAAGGTGCCCTTGATATTAGATGCGCAGGCGGGGCTGAAAGTTGCATTACCCTTCCACTGCGCGGTCGGTGATCTGCAGCCCTTCGTCCAGGATGGCAAACCCCTCCGCCAGTTGTTCGGGGGTGATGATCAGGGGTGGGATGATCAGGACGATATTCCAATGGGTGTATAAGAACAGGCCGCGCTCGAGTAAGAAGCGGCGCAAGGCGGTCATCTCCGGGCTGGTGCCGTTATAAGGGGCGAGCGGTTCGCGCGTCCGGCGGTTGCGCACCAGTTCAATCGCCCCGAAGAGGCCGATCGAGCGCACCTCGCCCACCGAGGGATGGCGATCCATCAGTTCGGCCAGCATCTCGGCCAGCACCTCGCCGGTGGCGCGGGCACGTTCCACCAGGCGGTCTTCTTTCATTACCTCGATGGTGGCAATTGCCGCCGCCAGCGAGATGGGGTGGCCGTTGTAGGTCAGCCCGCCCTGATAGACGCGCTCGTTGTAGTAAGCGGCGATCTCCGGTTTCATCGCCACTGCCCCCAATGGGGCATACCCCGAGGTGAGCCCTTTGGCCATGGTCATCAGGTCGGGCACCACACCGTAGTGATCCACGGCGAACCAGGCGCCGGTGCGCCCGAAACCGCTCATCACCTCGTCGCAGATGAGCAAGATGCCGTAGCGGTCGCACAAGGCGCGCACCCCTTCCAAGTAGCCGCGCGGTGGGATGAGGATGCCGTTGGTGCCGGTCACCGTCTCGATCAGGATGGCGGCGATGGTATGGGGGCCTTCGTATTGGATGATCTCTTCGAGGTGGTTGAGGTAATCCTGGGTGAACTCGGCCTCGGGCAGGTCGGGTTGGGTGCGGTGGAAGGTAGAGCGGTAGCGGTAGGGGTCAAGGAAGTGCACTACACCGGGCATGGTCAGCGGTTCCCAGGCCAGGCGGCGCGGGTCGCCGGTGACGGCGATAGCGCCGTAGGTGGCGCCGTGGTAGGAACGATAGCGGGCCAGGATCTTCCAGCGCCCGGTGTAGCCGCGCGCCAGTTTGATCGCGTTCTCGTTGGCGTCCGCCCCGCCGAGGGTGTAGAGGAATTTGGTCAGGCCGGGTGGGGTGATCTCGGCCAGCAATTGTCCCAGGCGTGCGCGGGGACGGGTGGCCATGTGCGGCCCGGCAAAGGGCAGTTCCCGCGCCTGGCGGGCGATGGCTTCGATCACGCGCTCGTCGCCGTGACCGATATTGACGCACATGACCATGGAATTGAAGTCCAAGTAGCGCTTGCCGTGGATATCCCAAAAATAGACCCCTTTGGCGTGGTGGATGGGGATAGGGTCTACCTGGGCTTGGGCTGCCCAGGTCCAAAAGTTGTGTTCCAGGCACAGCGGCACGATTTCGGAAGCGGGGAGTTCGGCCATAGGGGAGAACCTCAAACGTGGCAGGATAAAACCATTTCTTGGGGCCAACCTGTTGTAGGTGAGTGAACGAGAACCATGTTAATCCTATCATAAAAGCCTATAGCAAATCGGGTCAGATTCCATAGGCAATTAGATAGGGGGTTAATAAAGATCACCCTTTTGTTCTTCGAAGTTTATACAAAAGGGGCTATACAAAGATTGTATAATTTGCTAAACTATACACAAGAATTGGCAAGGTTCGCATACGAGGAGCGAGAGGCCATGCCCACCATTCTGGAACTGTCCGATGAGCCCAAATACACCATCAAAGCCGTCAGCGCCCAAACCGGCGTGCGCCCGGTGACCCTGCGCGCCTGGGAACGCCGTCATGAGGTACTTACCCCCCATCGCTCGGAGAACCGCTATCGGCTGTATTCCGAGCGCGATGTCGCCATCCTGCGCTGGCTCAAAGACCGCACCGATAGCGGCCTGAGCATCAGTGAAGCCGTGGCGGAGTTGCGGCAGATGGTGCGCAACGGCTTGTGGCCGGAAGCCGTGCCCACCGCGCCGCAAGGCAGGACACAGGCCACCGATGTTGTTCCCGAAGTCTATGCCACCCAATTGTACAAGGCGCTGATCCGCCATGATGAGATGCGCGCGGGGGAACTGTTCCGTGAGGCACTGGCCGGTTACGATCTGCCCGTCCTCTTCGAGCAGGTGCTCGTCCCCTGCCTGACCCAAATCGGTGAGGCGTGGTATCGCGGCGAGATTCGCGTCACCACCGAGCACTTTGCCAGTTCCTTCCTGCGCGGCAAATTGCTGACCCTGTTCCAAACCTATCCCATTCGCCGCGGCAGTGCCTACATCATGGTGGGCGGTGCGCCTTACGAACAGCATGAGTTGGGCAGTTTGATGTTCGCCATCTTACTGCGCAGTGAGGGGTATCGCGTGGAGTACCTTGGCCCGGATATTCCCCTCGACGATTTGGTGGACTATGCGCGCGAGGAACGCCCGGCCATGATCGTGCTGGCAGCCTCGGCCGAGGAATCGGCATTGGCCATGCGCCGCCTGCAAGAGAAATTAGCGCGCCTGCGCCCGGCGCCGCTTTTTGGCTACGGCGGTGCGGCGTTTATCCAACAACCGGATCTGATCCAGCGCGTCCCGGGCATCTACCTTGGCGCGACGCTCTCGGCAGGGGTGGAAAGGGTGCGCTCTCTGCTGGACGCGGCGCCGCGCACATCCCGGCAGAAGGCCTAAATCAACCCCTTACAAGCCTTATACAAACAATACCCATCTGGGGTACAGGATGATATGATCACCTTATTGGTAATGTTTGGTTGAGCAATTTTATAGGTAGGTTGATGAAAGAACACGATGGAAACCTTTGAGTCGAATCACGATCCCCATGCACCGGTCTATAACATCAAAGCGGTAGCGCGCCTGGTGGGGTTGCTACCGGTGACCTTGCGGGCTTGGGAGCGGCGCTACGGTTTACCGCGCCCCCACCGCGGACAGCAGGGCTACCGGCTCTATTCAGAATATGACCTGCGCCTACTGCGTTGGCTCAAACAGCAGGTGGATGCCGGGCTGAGTATCGGGCGCGCGGTCGAATATTGGCACGAACTGCGCGCTCTGGGGCGTGACCCGGTGGCAGAACAGAGTCGGCCGGTGGCGGTGATCGAATCCGTTTCACCCTCATACCTGACACAGGAACTTTATGCCGCCCTGACCCGATTTGATGAGGAAGCCGCGGCCGAGGTGGTGCGCCGCGCGTTTGCGCTCTATACCGTGGATCAGGTGCTCACCGAGGTCATCCAGCCGATGCTGGTGGCGATTGGTGAGGCGTGGCACCGCGGCGAACTGCCGATTGCGGTGGAGCATTATGCCACGCAGTTCTGCCTGCAACACCTGATGAGCATGTTGGCGGCTTCGGCCCCGCCCACCCGTCCGGGGGTGATTGTGGCGGCTTGTGCGCCGGGGGAGTTGCATCAGATTGGCCTGCTGATGTTGGTGGTGATGCTGCGCTGGCGGGGTTGGGATGTGAAGTACCTGGGCCAAGACCTCAAATTAGAGGGTATGGCCGAAGCCCTGAGCCCCCTCAAACCGCGTTTGTTGCTCTTTACTGCGACCCGCGCCGAGGCGGCGCACAACCTGCTCGGCCTGCCGGAAGCCCTGGCGCGCTTCCCGGAGCCTAAGCCCTGGGTGGTATTGGGCGGGCAGGCCTTTGAATCCCTGCGCCTGCCGGAGAGCGTGCCGGCTATTTACCTTAATGCTCCCCCTTCGGAGACGGTGCGGCTCATCGAACGTCTTATGCAAGAACATACCCCGCGTGGGAGGAATCGCTAACCGTGTTGCGTCAAAATCGCCGTTTATTTGCCATTTTTCTAATCGTCTTCATTGATTTGCTCGGCTTTGGACTGATCCTGCCCCTGCTCCCCTATTATGCTGAAACGTTCGGGGCGACCGATTTTCAGGTCGGCCTGCTGGTGGCGGTATATGCTGCGGCGCAGTTCATCGCCACGCCCATCCTGGGGCGGCTTTCCGACCGCGTGGGGCGGCGGCCGGTGTTGTTGATCAGTATTGCCGGCAACCTGGTGGGCTTCGTCATCCTGGCGCTGGCGCGCTCGTTGGGGGTGTTGTTCTTAGCGCGCATCCTGGCCGGCTTCACCGGAGGCAATATCAGCGTGGCGCAGGCCTATATCAGCGACGTGACCGATGCGCGCAACCGTGCCCGCGGCCTAGGCCTCATCGGCGCAGCGTTTGGCTTGGGCTTCATTATCGGTCCGGCGCTGGGCGGCGTGCTCTCACAGTGGGGCTTCGCCGTGCCGGCGGTGGGTGCCGCTGCGCTTTCTCTGCTCAATTTCATCCTTGTGGTTGCCTGGTTACCCGAGTCACTGACCCATCAGGCACGGCGCGAAGCGCAGGCCCGTCCACCGCTTACCCTAAAGGCGATGTTGGCGGCACTGCGCCAACCGCTGGTAGGGCCGCTGCTGCACACGCGCTTTTTCTTTGCCCTGGCCTTCTCGACCTTTCAGACCATTTTCGCGCTCTATGCCCTGCGCCGCTTCAACCTAGGCCCGCGCGAGACGGGCTATATCCTGACCTACGTGGGCGTGCTCTCGGTGCTGGTGCAAGGCGTGGCGGTCGGGAAGCTTACCCAGCGTTTTAGCGAGCGGGCGCTGATCCTGGCGGCTACGGCTCTGATGGCGCTCTCACTGTTGGGGTGGGCGTGGGCGCCGAGTGTGCCGTTACTTTTGGTGATCCTAGCCCCCACGGCCTTGAGCGGCGGCGTGCTCAACACGGTCATCAACAGTGCGATCAGCAAAGTGGTCGCTCCCACCGACGTTGGGGGGACGCTGGGCATTGCCTCGGCCCTGGAAGCGCTTACCCGCATCCTTTCGCCGGCGGCGGGCAGTCTGCTGTTGGAACAGTTCGGTCCTTGGGCGCCGGGGTTGGTCAGCGGTGTGTTGTTGCTCTGGCTGACCACTTACGTGTGGCGGTATGTGTATCGCACTGCTGCGGTGCCGCAGGGGGTAGCCGTTAGATCAGAGTCGTCGCCTCAATTGGAGCGCCTATCGGACTAACCATGCCCGAGTTTCGCACCCGCTACCTTGTGGGCGCGCCCCTTTCTGCCGTGGCCGAATTCCACTGGCGTGAGGATGCACTGGCCTGCCTTACCCCACCTCCGTTGCGGTTGGAAGTGCTCCAGCGCGAGCCGCTGGCCGAGGGATCGCGCCTGCGGTTTCGCCTGCGTTTAGGGCCTGTGGCGGTGATGTGGGAAGCGCGCCATGTTGACGTGGATCCCCAGCGCGGGTTCACCGATGAGCAGGTGGAAGGGCCGCTATTGACCTGGCGGCATCGGCACGCCTTTTTCCCTCTGGTTGGGGATTACACCCTGGTCGAGGAAGAGGTGCGGTATGCCTATAAGCCCGGTTGGCGCCATGGGTGGACGCGGGTGGTTTTCTCACCCCTCGCCCTGCGTTTTCTCTTCGCCTACCGCCGTTGGGCGCTGAGACGCGCGCTGGAACGGGCGTAATGGTTGGTAATGTATGATAAGGGGCAGAACACGTCAACCAAGGGAGACGTGCACCGCCCTGATCATAGGTGCAGGGATGGGGGGATTAGCGGCAGCGGCGCTGTTGCTCAAAGCAGGCTGGCGGGTGATCGTCCTAGAAGCCCAGACTTACCCGGGTGGCTGTGCGGGGACGTTTTTTCACCGCGGTTATCGCTTTGATGCCGGGGCGACGCTTGCGGGCGGCTTTGATCCCGCCGGTCCACACACTCGCCTGGCTGAGACACTCGGCCTGACCTGGCCGGTAGAAGATGTGGACCCTGCCTGGGTGGTTCACCTCGAAGGACACCAGATCAGCCAATGGACGACCCGTGAAGGTTGGCGCGAAGAACGGGCCCGCTACTTCGCAGAGGGGGAGCCGTTTTGGCAAACCCAAGAACACCTGGCCGAAGTGGCTTGGACGGTCACTCGACGCTACTTTCCTTGGCCGCCTCTCCATCTTGGGGATATCGTTGCCCTTGCGCGCGCAGCAACCCCTGCTGTCATCGGCGCAGCGCCATTGGCCTTCAGGTCGGTAGCGCACCTCTTGCCCCGTTCAACTTCTCCCCGGCTGCGCATTTTTATAGATGCCCAGTTGCTTATCTCTGCCCAAATTACGGCGGAATCGGCAAATGCGCTCTATGGTTGTGCAGCGCTTGATCTACCGCGGCGCGGGGTGCGCTATGTGCGGGGCGGAATGGGCGAATTGGCGAAGACGCTGGTGACCTGGATTCGCGCGCACGGCGGTGAGGTGCACTACCGCCACCCGGTTGAGAGGGTGGTGGTGAAGCGAGGGCGTGCTGTCGCGGTGGTAACCAAGGCGGGGGCGATCTTTGAAGCCGACGTCATCCTGGCGAATGTGACGCCGTGGTCATTAAGCCACCTGCTCAACGGCGCAGTGCCGACCGGGTTGCATCGCGAGGTGCGGCGACGTCCACCGACCTGGGGGGCATTCACCCTTTATGTGGGGGTGCGATCTGATGCCTTGCCGCCTAATGCCCCAACCCACCATCAGGTCATCCTTGATCCTGATGCACCATTGGGGGAGGGTAATTCGGTGTTCATCTCGGTTTCGCCCGCTGACGATCCTACCCGCGCGCCGGCCGGCATGCGGGCAATCACCCTCTCTACCCACACTGCCGTGACTCCGTGGTGGCAACTTGACCCCGAAGCCTATCTGCGGCGGCGTGAGATCTATACTCAACGTCTGCTGGACGCTCTGGAGGTGGTTTTTCCGGGGATAAAGACGGCGCTTCATCTCTGTTTGCCGGGTACCCCTCGCACCTTTGCGTTTTATACCCGCCGTTGGCATGGAATGGTGGGAGGTTTTGCGCAAACCTCGCTCTGGCAAGCGCGCGGGCCGCAGACCGGTATCCCCAATCTGTGGTTGGTGGGCGATTCGGTCTTCCCGGGCCAATCTACGGCGGGGGTAATCTTGGGTGCGGCGCGGGTGGTGGCTCACCTCTTGGGACACCCTATCCTGTTTTAGGCTAAAGTTTGACAAACCCTATACAAAGCACGGGTGGTGACTTGGGCTTGTGCTATAACCTTGGTTAACCACATTACGGAGGTGAATGCTATGTCAAAAAATGTTATCGTCATCGGGTCGGGCTTCGGGGGATTAGCAGTAGCCGTCCGCCTGGCGGCGCGGGGGTACCGGGTCACCATCTTGGAAAAGCGGGATAAGCCCGGCGGACGGGCTTATGTGTATGAACTGGACGGCTTTAAGTTTGACGGCGGCCCAACCGTGATCACGGCGCCGTTTCTATTCGATGAATTATTCGAATTGGCCGGGCGCAAACGCGAGGATTATGTCACCTTCGTGCCGGTCAATCCCTTCTACCGCATATTTGATCCTGAGGGCCGCGCCTTCGACTACAATAATCAAAACGATTTCATCTATGCCAACATCGAACGCTGGAATCCGGCGGATAAAGAAGGGTATCGGCGTTTCTTGGAAAGCACGAAGCCGATCTTTGAGAAGGGTTTTTTAGAGTTGGCGGATAAGCCTTTCACGCATCTCAGCGATATGCTCAAAGTGGCGCCGGATTTGGTGCGCCTAAGGTCTTATTTGAGTGTTTATGCTTATGTATCGCAGTTTATCCAGAACGATTTTCTGCGCCAGGTTTTTTCGTTTCATCCCCTGCTTATCGGCGGTAATCCTTTTGACTCCAGCAGTATCTACGCCATGATCCACTACCTCGAACGCGAGTGGGGCGTTTACTTTGCTCTGGGCGGCACGGGCGCCCTGGTGAATGCCCTGGTGCGCCTGTTCGAGGAACTGGGCGGACAACTGGTGCTCAATGCCGAGGTGGATCAAATCTTGGTAGATGAGCGGCGGCGGCAAGTGCGCGGGGTGCGGTTGAAAGACGGCACCATCCAACCGGCGGACATCGTCATCTCCAACGCCGATGTGGCCTTTACCTACCGCTACCTGATCCCCGCAGCGTCTCGGCGTAAATACACCAACCGCCGGATCGAGAAGATGCGTTACAGCATGTCGTTGTTTGTGATTTACTTCGGCACACGGCGGCGCTATCTGGACAGCCGTCTGGCACATCACAACATCATTCTGGGGCCGCGCTATAAGGGTCTGCTGGATGATATCTTTAAGCATAAGATCCTGGCCGAGGATTTTTCGCTCTACCTGCACATGCCGACCATTACCGATCCCTCGCTGGCGCCGGAAGGGCATGAGGCCTTCTATGTCCTTTCCCCCGTGCCGCATCTGGGTGGCCAGGTGGACTGGGAACGCGCCGCCGAGCCCTATAAAAACCGCATTCTGGACTATTTGGAGGAACATTACCTGCCCGGCCTGCGCGAAAACCTGGTCGTTGAGCACTACATTGACCCCCGTCACTTCCGTGACGTGCTCAACAGTTATCTTGGTTCGGCCTTCTCGGTCGAGCCGATCTTGACCCAATCCGCCTGGTTCCGCCCGCATAATCAATCTGAAGAGTTCTCTAATCTCTACTTTGTGGGTGCCGGCACCCATCCCGGCGCCGGCCTGCCGGGAGTGGTATCCTCGGCCAAAGTGGTGGAGAAATTGATCCTGCAGACACGCTAGTGGCCGGAGGAGGTTGCCATGCTTCAGGACGCCCTGCAACGTTTGCCCGCGGTCACCCACCCGCAGGAGGCCTTTCGCCTCACCGAGGCTGTGATCAAGGCGCATTCGCGCACCTTCTTCTTTGCCACGGCGTTGCTACCGCGGCGCGAACGGCAGGCGATCCGCGCGCTGTATGCGTTCTGCCGTGCTACCGATGATTTGGTGGATTCACAGTGTGCGTCGCGCGCTGACTTGGAGCGTTGGCGGGCACAGGTAGCCCTGCCCCCTGAAGCGCAGGCAAATCCCCTGCTCTACGCTTGGGCAACCGTGCGTCAGCATTATCGCGTTGACCCACGTTACGAGCAAGACCTGCTGGATGGGGTGGGGATGGATTTGGAACACTGCCGCTATGCTACCTGGGATGAGTTGCGCCTCTACTGCTATCGCGTGGCTTCTACGGTTGGACTGCTTTCCATCCCCATTATCGGGCTGGCGCGCGGGGTGACCTTTGAACAGGCCGCCCCGTTTGCGATTGAATTGGGCATTGCGCTCCAACTCACCAACATCCTGCGCGATGTGGGCGAAGACGCGCGCAAGGGGCGGGTGTATCTGCCGCTGGATGACCTGGCCGCCTTTGACCTGACCGCGCAGGACATCCTGGATGGGGTGATGGATGCGCGCTTCATCGCGCTGATGCAGTTTGAAATCGCCCGTGCGCGAGAACTCTACCGCCGCGCCCTGCCCGGCATTCGCCTCTTGCACCCCCGTGCCCGTCCGGCGGTGGGAGCGGCGGCATTGCTCTACGCCGCTATCCTGGATGAGATTGAGCGCATCGGCTACCAAGTGCATACGCGGCGCGCGCATACGACCACCTGGCGCAAACTGCGCCTTTTACCCGCCATTTTGGTGCGAATCGGGCGTTTGCCGCCGCTCGAACGTGTCCTCACCACCTCACTGCCCCTATAATTGAATTAATGACGTTTACATCGCGTCGCTTTCATACCCGTGGCGCAAGACAGCACCATTAAACGGGGGGTGTTGCATCACAGCCGTCCGATTTTGGGGTTATACTATAAGAAAATGTCAGACAATTAAGCGAGGTGACCCATGGGCAGTGAAAAACCGATTGAGTGGCTGATCAACCCGCGCGCCCGCGCCGATTTTGATCCTCAGGTGGTACAGGCATTAATTCCCCCGGACGTGCCTTGGCGGGCGCGGCGCTTTCACCGCCAGTTGCCGGGCTACCGCATGAGTCCCTTGGTGGGACTGCCCAACCTGGCGGCGCGGCTGGGGTTGGGGGGTATCTGGGTCAAAGACGAATCTCAGCGTCTGGATTTGCGCTCGTTTAAGGTGCTGGGTGGCTCATATGCCATTTACCAATGGGTGCGCCAGCGTCTGGGCATCACCGACCGCGAACTGTCCTTTGCCGAACTGACCGGCGGCGCCCTGCGCGAACGCCTGGGCGATATTACCTTTGCCGCCGCCACCGACGGCAACCATGGGCGGGGGGTGGCGTGGTCGGCGGCGCAGATGGGCTTCAAGGCGGTCATCTATGTGCACAAACTGACCTCGCAACAGCGCATTCAAGCCATTGAGCAGACCGGCGCGAAGGTGGTGGTGATTGACGGTACGTATGATGATGCCGTGCATCAGGTCAACGTGGATGCCCAGCGTTACGGCTGGGTGGTGATTTCGGATACGGCCTGGGAAGGCTATGAGGACATTCCCAAGTGGGTCATGCAGGGCTATACCACCATGCTCAGCGAAGCCCAGGAACAACTGGCGGCGCAGGGGTTGGCGAAACCCACCCATGTGTTTGTCCAAGCCGGCGTGGGTTCGCTGGCGGCGGCCACGCTGGGTTACTACGCCAATCTGTTTGGGGCTGAGCGCCCGCTTGGGGTGGTGGTGGAACCGACCAGGGCGGCCTGCCTCTACCTCTCGGCGCAGATAGGGGACGGCCGGCCGCACAAGTTCGAGGGCGAACTGGATACGATCATGGCCGGCCTGGCCTGCGGTGAGCCCAACCCCATAGCCTGGCAGGTGTTGCAACACATTGCGGATGTCTTTGCCATCTGCCCGGATTACGTGGCGGCCAAGGGCATGCGCGTTTACGGCGTCCCTCTGCGCGGCGACCCCATGATCATCTCGGGCGAATCGGGCGCGGTAACGCTGGGAGCCCTGCTCTTTATCATGGAGTATCCCGGTGCGCGTGCGTTGCGCGAGTTCCTCGGCCTGGGCCCGGATTCGCAGGTGTTGCTGATCAATTCCGAGGGCAACACCTCGCCGGACGACTTCCGCTACGTGATGTGGGAGGGCGGCACCCCGGTGCCGGATGAGTATAAGATCTTTCGGAGTAGCCTGCACAGCGGGTAATGCGTCCTTACCTGCGCCGTAGAAATGCTCTCTTACCATTGGGCACGGGCTGCGCGTTTCGGCTACAATTGGGATATGAGCGGTAAGATTTCGCCGACACCTTGTGGACAGGCGCCGCGGGCGCCCACCGAGGCACAGGATGAGTTACGCCGTTGAACTTTATGTTGACCCGGCAACCGAGGCGGTCGTGCGTCAGGTGTGGGATCGGCTGGCCGAGGCCGGGGTGAGCGCCTCGATGCGGGAGAGCGGCTACCGCCCGCACGTGTCGCTCGGCGTCAGTGATGGGCTGGATCTGGAAGGGGCAGGTGCCGCGCTGGAGATCCTGGCCAGACAGTGGCCGCCTTTTGAATTGACGTTCTCGTATCTGGGCGTTTTCCGCACGTCCACAGCGACCCTCTTTCTGGGAGTCACGGCGACGCGTACCCTGCTGGCACTGCATGCCGAATTTCAGGCTCGTTTTCAGCCATATGCCCCAGGCCTATGGGCGTATTACCGCGTAGATGCCTGGGTGCCGCACTGCACGCTGGCGTTCGATTTGCCCCTTAGTCAGGTGCCGACGGCAGTGGCGATTGCGCAAGAGATCGCCTTGCCGATCACGGCGCAGGCGGTTGCTTTGGGACTTACGGTGGTATCCCCTACCTCCAGCGAATCACTGCGCTTCTTCCCACTGGGTGGGGGGACGATTCTTACCGTGACTTGAGCCGGGGGCGTAGCCGAATACAGGAGGTAAACGATGCGCCAACTTTCTCGTCGTTTCACCGGGTTGATGCTGGTGAGCACCGCAGTTCTCGGCTTGCTGATCAGTTTGGTTGGGGTGGTGGGGGTGTGGTGGGTGCGCCCACCCTTGACCCGTGCCCTGACCTCAAGCGTGGGGTTGGCCATCGGCGCGCTGGAAACCACCGCGCAGGGGTTGACGGTCGTGGGGCAGTCCCTTGACCTGGCCGACAGCAGTGTGGCGCGCCTGGAAGAGGCGTTCACCACCCTGGTCACGTCGCTGGGCGATACGGTCAAGGTGCTGGATACGTTGGTGGCGCTGAGCGGGCGCGGCCTGCCGGCTACGGTGCAGGCGGCTCAAATTTCTTTACGCGCTGCCCAGACCAGCGCGCAGGTGCTGGAGGGCATGCTCTACGCGGTAACCTCGATTCCTTTCTTCCCCGGCCAACCCTACAATCCGGAGACACCCCTGCATCAGGCGCTGGGGGAGGTAGCAACCAGCCTGGACGGCTTGAACACCTCGTTCACCACCATGGAAGAGAGTCTCGCGCAGACCGGTAGCAACCTGGGATTGATCGAGACCGAGGTCAAGCGCATGCAAGAGGACATCCAGCATATCCGCGAGAGCCTGCAAGAGGCGCGGGATGTCGTCCGACAGTATCAAGATACAACCGCGCGCCTGCTGGAGCGCCTGCGCTGGTTGGAGGCAAACCTGCCGCGCCTGACCACGCTGGCGGCAATTGGTTTGACCATTTTCCTGGTCTGGTTGGGGTTTAACCAGGTCGGGGTGCTGTTGCAGGGGTTGGAGTTCCTGCGCGCCGCTCCGCCCACAACTTAAGGCCTGCGCCCTAACGTCATCCCCTAAGGGTGACATTTCGCACTGGACGTGGGGGATGAAGTGGCCTAAAATGGCATTCGATCTTTTGAATACAAACTCTTGGGTTGAGGTCGTGCGATAATGAACGAAAACCCTGATGATCTCGTGATTCAAGCCCGGGTGCATGCCTTGGCTACGCTGATCCGAGAGACGGCGGAATATCAGGCGTTTGTGCGCGCCTACCAGGCCGCAGTGAACGATGCCGAGGTGCAGCGCCTGGCGGCTCAGATTCGCGAGCATAACCGCGCCCTGCAATGGGCCGAGGGCGATTTTTTAGCCCACCAGCAAGCCCTCGAAGCCCTGCAAGCGGAGATGAACGCTCTGCCGCTGATGCAGACGTATCGGCAGGCCGAAGCCGACCTGGTGCGGTTATTCACCGCCGTAGATCGGGAGATCAGCACGGCGTTGGGACTGCCGTTTGCGCGTAACGCCCGCCGCAGTGGGTGCGCGTGTGGACATTGATCGGGGAGGAGAAGGATGATGCTAAGCCCGGAATTAACAGCGGCGGCCCAAGCCCTAGGGGAGAGCCTGCGTCGGCATCCCCTGGTGCAAGCCTATCACGAGGCCGTGGCGCAGTGTGAAGCCGACCGTGAGGCGGTGGATTTAGAAGGCCGCCTATATGTGCTCTATACCGACTTGGTGCGCCGCCAGGAAGAGGGTGAGGTGCTCGCGCGCGCCGAGGTGCAGTTTTTCAACGACCTCAAACAGCGGGTTTTTCAGCAGCCTAGCATTCGCGCCCCGCGAGGACGCGCTGGCCGCGCTCAAGCCCTACCTCGCGGGTATTGCCGATGAATTGACCCAGCGCCTGGGCGTGGATTACACGGCGGTGGTGCTGGCTGCCGGGGATGAATCGTAAATCAGAGGGAACGGCGATGCTGGATGTGAAAGTTTTAGGACCGGGGTGCGCTAAATGTTATGCCCTTGAACGCGCGGCACGGGGTGCGCTGGAACAACTGCTCCAAGAACAGCCCGGCCTAAACGTGCGCTTTGAACACATAGAGGATTTATTGGCGATTGAGCAGTATCCGGTGCTGTTCACCCCGGCGCTGGTGGTGAATGGCAAGGTGGTCTGCGCCGGGCGCATACCCAAGCGGGAGGACATCCTGGCCTGGTACCGTCAGGCATTGAACGCCGCCGGCGGAAACTGAGTACAATAAGGGTGTGCGTCACCTGCTTCTGGCTTTGATCGTGATTTTGATAGGGGTGGGGTGTGCTGTGACAACCCCGACCGCACCCCTGAACAGTCCGACCGCCGTCTTGCCCACGCTGACGGCTACGTCTCTTCGGCCCATCGCCAGCCCAACGCTTCCCCTGCCGCTCCCCACTCGTACCGCCTCACCCTTGCCCACTGTGACGACGGCCGTCCTGGCGCGGGGGGATGTGCAGGCTGTGGTACGTGCCCTGCGCCAGGCGTTGGAGACGAATCAACCGGAGCGGCTGGCCGATCTGATCGGCACCGAGGGGGTGGCGTTTGCGCCCTTCGCGGTGGGGGCACGCCCGCCGGGCTACAACAACGCAGAAGACGTGATCGCCGCCGTGGCGCCGGCACTGATCGCTCAACGCCCTACCTGCCGCGGTTACAACCCGAATTACGGCGACGGCCCCGCCAAAGCGCTGGTCGTCTTTGAAGATTTGGGGCTGGACTGGGAAGCGCTCCACCTGAGCGGTCAGGATGTGGTGGCAAGCGG
>CAYRUO010000017.1:0-27089 GCA_964427505.1 uncultured Thermanaerothrix sp. | reverse complement strand
CCCTGCCGAAGACGAAGACTCTATCCGCGCGCGGATAATCGCCAGGGCTTTGGTGATTGTGGCACTGCGCGGTAAGTGCTTTTGGGCTTCACGCAGAACCAGCAGGCGCGTTGCATCATTGGGTTGAGTATCTGCCAGCCACAGCCAGGCCGCTTCATTGGTCGGTTCGGCGCGCACAATTTCTTCCAGAATCTCACGCGCGGCGGCCTTGTGACCACTGCGGGCCAGTTCAATCGCGCGGATCAAACGCTCCGAGGGCATACGGTTATTATAGCCCGACTTGTCTCATCTCTCCCTAGCCCGAGATCACCCCCAAGCGTTTACCGACGCGGGCAAACGCCTCCAGGCCGCGGTCAAGGTCTTCGCGGGTATGCGCCGCCGAAAGCATGACGCGGATGCGCGCTTTACCCTTGGGCACGGTGGGATAACCGATGGCCATGGCAAACACGCCCTCGGTGAACAGTTCGCGGCTGAATTGCTGTGCCAGAGGCGCCTCACCCAGCATGATCGGGGTGATCGGGGTCACGCTCTGCCCGGTATCGAAGCCCAGGCGGCGCATCTCGCCCTTGAAGTAGCGGGCATTCTCCCACAAGCGATCCACCAATTCGGTGGACTCTTCCAGCACGTCAATCGCGGCGATGGTGGCCGCCACATCTGCCGCCGGCACCGCCGACGAGAAGAGGAACGGACGCCCGCGCTGGCGCAACCACTCCACCACCAGACCACTCCCGGCGACCGCCCCACCGACCACGCCGAACGCCTTGGAAAAGGTACCGACCTCCACATCCACCTTTCCGTGCAGGCCGAAGTGATCCACAATCCCGCGCCCGCCTTCGCCCAACACTCCCTCGCCGTGGGCATCATCCACCATCAGCATCAGGTCATACTTGCTTGTGATGGCGTAAATCTGATCCAGCGGTGCAATATCGCCATCCATGCTGAAAACGCCGTCCGTCACCACCAAGCCGCGGCGGTACGTGCCCTGGGCTTCCTGAATTTTTTGCTCCAAGTCGTTGGGGTCGCAGTGAGCATAGCGGACAATGCGGGCGCCGGAAAGGCGACAACCATCAATGATGCTGGCGTGGTTGAGTTCATCCGAGAAGATGACATCTTCTTTGCCCACCAGCGCCGGGATGGCGGCCAGATTGGCGCAGAAACCGGACTGGAAAGTCACCGCCGCCTCAACCCGCTTGAAGGCGGCCAGGCGGCGCTCCAGTTCCAGGTGCAGGTCGAGGGTACCGGCAATGGAGCGCACCGCCGCCGGCCCCACGCCGTAGCGCGTCAGCACCTCACGCGCCGCGGCGACCAGGCGGGGATGGTTGGCCAGCCCCAGGTAATTGTTGGAACAAAAGTTAAGCACGCGCCGACCGTCTACCTCGAGCCATGCTCCCTGCGCCGAAGAGATGGTGCGAATGGTGTTATACAACCCACTGGCTTTCAGCGTTTCCAACTCGTCCTGAATCCAGGCCAGGCGTTTGGAAATGTGGACCTCATGCGACGTCATGACTTCACCTCGGGGGAAGGATACAGAAGAATAATTTCTGGCCTTGAAGAAATTTCCAGAAAGGCCTATTTCGGGCCGTAAGATGATTATAGCAAGGAATAAGCCATAAATGCACCCAAGAGGGCTTGTGATAGATTACAAAACCCTTTAAGCACTCTTTGTTGTTTGGGACAGCCTACACCCTGTAAGCAATCGCTTCAAGTAGCGAAAAGCCAACAGGCACAAAGGGAAGGCATACTCCTCATCGGGATAGAAATTACCGTGAAGAATCCGATTGCGACTGGTCACAATTTCTATAGCGTGAGAGAGGTCAGCCGGAATATAGCCATTCTTTTCCAACCAACGAACCTTTTCCATAAGTCCCTTGAAGTGGTCAGGCTGTTCACCAGCCCAAATGAGCATGTTATTGATAATTGCCTCGAGAGAAGGATAGATGACTTTCAAGGCTTCAACATAATCACCCGATAGATACAATTTCAATCCTTTTTCGATTGACTCGCGATTGGCATCATCCACGACCTCTGATTTCTGGATTAACTCCGAGATCTGTTTAACCTCAAAAGCCGATTCTCGGGGAAGGTAACCCATACCCTCGGTCATGATTAAGAGCTTTAATATTTCTGGATAAGGATTATCTTCACTCGTCACCGTGTGAATCATGATTTCCCCTATCTTGGACACTTCAACAGTGTCAGAACCGCTTTCGAATAATACCCCCATTCGAACCAGCCACAGACATTCTAACTTCTCTCGAACCGTTATTCGATCAGACTTAAACTTCTTTTTATCAACCAGATTTCTTAGCGTAACTGACCTGATGCGAAAAGGATTATCGGAAAACATCATTCCCAAAGTGAGCAAAAAAATAATAGACTGGGCCCACGGCAACTCCATAAAAAAAGTGCCAACGCCCGTTACTCTCCACTTTTCCTGTGAAACATCCCACTCAATTAAGTGGTGCGCTACTGCAAAATTATAAAGTCGCGTTTCCTCATCTCCACCCTGAAACCAAACAAAAAGTAACTCCAGTATTTCAAGAGGGGTGAAATCCCTTCCAAATAATGGGGGTGGTTTTAAATCATTTATTAGTTGGCCGATTTGTTGGTAATTATCTGGATAGTTAGTGTCTATCCTTTGCCAAATAAAATCCCAAACACCGCCAGACATTACAACATAGTCAAGTACATCCAGAAAATATTTTATAAACGGATTTATTGCAACTATAAGAACATCCGAAGATTCATTCTCTTTTGTAATATACCCTCTCTTCAACAAAAAAATCCACAAGGCACGGAATCGTCCTAGAAAATCATCTTGAGTGCTGGAAAAGAGAGATAAACCCAATACAAGGTAGCCTCCTAATATGATGACCCGATTATTTATTTCTTTCGAAATCTCTCTCGCAATTTCCTTTGGAAGTTTGGTGTTTTCAATGGCTGAGCCGCCTGTTCGTTGAACATCGAAAAGTGGTTCCTTAAGTTCGCTGATGAATGACCTTTCCATACTCCGTTTTCCCTAAGAATCGCTTCCGTTTAGACAACATAATCCACAGACATTTACCCCTCTATTGTCACCTCGGTCAGGTAACCCTGCTCGGCCAGGGCGCGGCGCAAGCGTTCCACCTGCCCGGGCCGCACCACCGCCAGCGTGGGCGTGAGCACCTCGGCCAAATAGCGCGCCGCCGGCCCGCGCCGCAGTTCGGTCAGGATATCCGGGCGGTTCACGCGCAGCAGGATCACCCGCTCGATCCGCGCCGACGTGCCCTGGCTTTCCCAGCGCTGCAGGGCGCGCACCAGCATCGGCGGTAACGGCGTCGCCGCGTGTTTCTGGAGCAGTGCCAGCAGGTGTTCCACTTTCAACCCCTGCTGACGCGCGCGCAACAGCGAAGCCGGGGTGAGGCGATAATGATGCCCCTGGGCATCCGCCGGCAGCCACTCCCCAAAGCGGGCAATTTGATAGCGCAGCCAACGCGGGGTAAGCGGCGGCAGGGTGAGCGTAGCGTCGCCGCGCACCACAATCTGACCGCTTTCCTCGGCCAGCCCTGCCGGCGGCTGATCGGCGAGCAGTGCCCCGGCCCAGGCCGAGAAGCGAAAAGCCACCACCGGCGCATCGGGTTCAGGGGATGCGGCGGCGAGATCCAGCACCCCTAACCAGTGCAACGGCCCGGTCAAGATAAAGCGCACCAGAGCGCCGTCCACCTCATCCCAGTGGGCAAACCCGCGCAGAAACTGCTCACTCCCGGCGCGGCGGATGAACCAGGAATCGTAATCCCCGGCCGGGCGCTGAAAATCGGGGGACTGCTCGCGAACGGCGGCCACAAAATCCTCGATCCGCCACCAGGTGGCCGGCGCGGGCAGGGCACGGATCAGGTTGAGCAGTGCTTCGCGCGCCTGCACGGGGTCGTTTTCCCACTGCCCTTCAAAGGCGAGATGAGGGAGCATGCGCAGTTCGTTGAAGGTGCGGCTCGCGCGCCAGGCCCGGAAGAGCAGGCGCAAGGCTTCGCCGCGCGGCGCCTGCAGAAAGCCCTGAATGGCTTCCGGGCGGGGATGGTTGTCGGTATCCAGCAGTCCGGCGCTGCTTAAGAGCGCCATCAGCGCCGCCGTGGGGATCTCTCCCAGAGTTTCCGGCAGCGGCAGACCACTGCGCAGTGCCGCCAGCAGGGTGCAGGCATGATCGAGAATGCCATCCGTGGCTAACCGCGGGTGCGCCGTCTCGGTCGGCGGCGCAGGGGGTAACACAAAGGTCGGCGGGGGGGTATTTTCATGCGCATACTGCAACCAGCGCAGCCATTCATCAGGGATGTACACATATTCCTGCGGTTCGGCGGAGGATGCGGTCAAAAAGGCCTGTCCGATCAACGCGCGATACCAGAGCACCTCGGCAGGTGAGGCCGGGTTAAGATCCGGACGTTCGCGCTCGCGCTTTGCCGCTCCCATCGGGCGCACGTCTCCATAACGGCGGCTGAACGCTGCCCGCGGCATCCGCCCACCCCGCCTGATCAGTTCATCCAGCGCCTCGCGTGCCTCCGACGGCAGGGACTCGATCATTTCCCAAAACAGGGCTTCATCACACAATGCCGCGCTCAGGCGCCGCGCGGCACTGCGCTTATCGCTTTCTTCCAGGTCTATGCCCCACAACCCCGCCACCAAGCGGAGCAAACTCAGGTCATACCCCTGTAACGTGTGCTGTAGATCCGGCATCGCAGGTTATGAACGTCGTTTAGGGTGCGTGGACGAAACGGATCGCCCCAGGGATAGATTCTACACTCAGGCGGCGAATGGTGGAATCAAAACCGGCGTAAATTTCGCCATCGGTATGGATATAAAGCGGGCGGTCGGCTTCCAAGATAAGGTGGTGGAACGCCCCATGGCACGTATAGGGTAGATGCTCATGCTTGCCCCAAATGAAAAAGGGCAAGGTATAAAGCATTTTAGGGCGTGAGATGGTGCGCACACCCACATAATCAATCCGGCCATCGGTCGGACTGCCCTGCGGCGCCATCCAGAACAGCCCCCCTTGGCGCCGGCCGTTGCACAACGTCAGCATCAGCAGTTCCTCTTCCCAAACCCGCCCATCTGCTTCCAGGCGAAGGTGATAGGGCTGGTGGTTGAGTAAGATGGTCTGCAAAGCCGCCACCAAATAGACCCCCAACCCGCGCAGTGCCCCGCGCACCTGCCGGGTGCGGATGTTCACCACGGCATCAAAACCGATGCCCAGCGTATTCGTCCAGTATTCATTATGGCCGCGGTCATCATAGATGCGGGCGATGTCGGTCGGGCGCGGCGTGCCCTCCAAAGCCTGGCGCAGGGCTTCTAGCGGGCGGGGGCTGATCCCCAAACTGGCGGCAAAATCGTTTCCCGAGCCGACCGGCACAATGCCCACCGCCGGACGTTCCTCCGGCGGAAAAGCCATCAACCCGTTGACCACCTCGTGGACGGTGCCATCCCCTCCCATGGCAATGATTCGTTCCACGCCTTCCGTCGCGGCTTCCTGTGCCAATTCGATGGCGTGTTGATAATAAGCCGTCTCACACCACTCGGCGCCGTAGTGATTGGTAACCAACGGGCGCAGTTGAGCCGCCAGAGACGCCGCCCGCCCGTAATTGGCTTTGGGGTTGCAGATGATATACACAGCCGCCATGCTCAGCATCCTACGGGAAAAGGATTCTGACTATTATAACCCCGCGCTCGGCTTACCGATTTTTCACCCGCACCACCTGCGCCGCAGTGATGCGCTGCAGATCCGTCGGGGCGATGGGAAAGACGGCATTGGGGGTACCGGCCGCTGCCCACACTTCGGCGTAAGCCAATAAATCCTCGTCCATAAAGGTAGGGATCGGGGTAGCGTGCCCCAGCGGCGGCACCCCGCCGATGACAAAGCCGGTCACCGCACGCACGAAATCGGCCTCGGCTTTCTCCAACGGCTCACCCACCTGCGCGGCGGCCACTTCCACATCCACACGGTTGGCGCCGCTGGTGAGGATGAGCACAGGGCGGCCACTGTGCCGCCCGCGAAAAACCAAGGATTTGACAATTTGCCCCACCTCACAGCCTACGGCCTGCGCCGCCTCGTGCGCCGTGCGGGTGGAGACGGGCAACTCAACCACGCGGATGGCCAAGCCATGGGCATCGAGTGCGGCCTGCACGCGTTGCGCCGCCGGGCTGAGCGGGGAAGAAGACGTCTCGGTCATCGGCTACCTCGGTCATTAGGATGATGACATCGCGCGGTTTTGACGCGCCAGCAGACAGAGATAGAGCGCAATCGAGCCGGCCACCGCCGCATTGAGCGAGTCCACCCGACCGCGCATGGGCAGACGTAGCAGGTAATCACACTGACGACGCACCAGCGGACGCATGCCTTCGCCTTCACTCCCTACCACCAGCGCCAGGGGGGCATCCAGGGGGATGGTTGGTGGGGGTTGTGCCTCCGGAGAGATGTCTAACCCCACTACCCATACGCCGGCGGCTTTCAGCCGTTCCAGGGCTTGGGCCAGGTTGGTGCGGGCAATGTGCAGGTGCTCACTGGCGCCCGCCGAGGCGTGCACAACCGCCGGCGTCACGCCCACACTGCGCGCCAGCGGCAGAATCACCCCATGGGCACCCACTGCCTCTGCCGTACGCAGCAGACTGCCCAGGTTTTGGGGATTTTGGATCAAATCCAGCACCAGGATCAGCGGCGGTTCACCCCTGGCGCGGGCTTGGTCAAGGATGGTGGGTAAATCACTGTAAGGATAATCCCCCACCTGCACCGCCACGCCTTGGGGATTCTCCCCGAGCGAATCCACCTGCGCGCGGGGGGTTGTCTCCACCGGCACGCCCTGGGCTTGGGCTAAACGCAAAATCTCGGCCAGGCGCCCTTTGACCTCCGCCCCTTGCGCCACGCGCAGGCGGTAAACCTGGCGGCGCTGGGCACGCAGGACTTCATAAACGGGGTTGCGCCCGGTGATCCATTCGCGCATGGCATTTGACTACGATGTTTTCCAGCGCCAGGTGGTACCTTCGCGCGAATCTTCCAGGATGACGCCCAGTTCGGCCAGGCGATCGCGGATGCGGTCTGAAAGCGCCCACAGTTTTTGCTTGCGCAGTTCGGTGCGCACCTCGATCAGCAGGTCAATAAACGGCTCCGCCGCACTCGGCGCCGCGGCAGGTTCTTCCAGGGTTAAACCGAGCACGCCGGTCAGTTCGCGCAGCGCAGCCTGTGCCGGGGCCAGTTGTTCGTTGGTCGCGCCCTCACTGCGCGCCTGGTTGATCGCCCGCACCAGTTCAAAGATCGCCGCCAATGCCCCGGAGGTGTTGAAATCATCATCCATCGCCTCGATGAAGCCCTGGCGGGTGGCTTCAATCTGCGCTTGCAGGGTCTGCAAGGTGGCTTCGGGAGCGCCGGTGGCATCGGGCAGGGCCGGGCGCAGTGCCGAACGCAGGCGTTCCAAGGCACGCTCGCTTTGCTGCACTACCTCATCGGTATAGACCAACGGACTGCGGTAGTTCGAATTGAGCACCATCATGCGTAGCACATCCGCCGGGTGCTGGGCGAGGAACTCTTCGATGGTGATCAGATTACCCAGAGATTTGGACATCTTCTCGCCGCCCAGCTGCACCATGCCGTTGTGCACCCAGTAACGCACAAACGGCTTCCCGGTCAGGCTTTCGCTCTGGGCTATCTCGTTCTCATGGTGCGGGAAGATCAGATCGTTGCCCCCACCGTGGATGTCAATTTGCTCTCCCAGGTGGTGCAGGTTCATCGCCGAGCATTCAATATGCCAACCAGGACGTCCCGGCCCCCAGGGGCTGGGCCAGGCCGGCTCGCCGGGTTTGGCAGCTTTCCATAACGCAAAGTCCATCGGATGCTCTTTGCGTTCGTCTACCTCAATACGTGCCCCGGCCTGCATCTCGTCCAGCCGCCGCCCGGAGAGCTTGCCGTAATCGGGGTCGCTGGTGACGCGGAAGTAGACATCCCCATCCACCACATAGGCGTGCCCCTTTTCGATTAATCCCTGGATCATGGCGATAATCTGATCAATCTCTTGGGTGGCGCGCGGGTTGACCGTCGCCGGTTTCACGTTAAGCGCCTGCAAATTACGGCGGTAGTCCTCAATATAGCGTTCGGCCAGCCGGAACGGGTCTTCACCCAGTTGTTGAGCGCGGCGGATGATCTTATCATCCACATCGGTAAAGTTCATCACGAACTTCACCGTATAGCCGCGGTATTCCAGGTAGCGGCGGATAATATCGAACACCAGGGCCGACATGGCATGCCCGATGTGGGCTTTATCATAAACGGTGGGGCCGCAGACATACATCCGCACCACCCCGGGTTCCAGTGTCTCAAAGGGTTCTTTTTTGCGGGTCAGCGTGTTATAGATGCGTAAAGCCATCGCGATTTACTCCTGCGGTAACGTCCTTACTCCAGGCGTGCGAAAATCATCCGTCCAGCCGATGTCTGGAGGACTTTGGTGACCACGACGGTCACCTGTTGATTGATATAGTCTTTGCCATTTTCCACAACCACCATCGTGCCATCATCCAGATAGCCCACGCCTTGACCGGGTTCTTTGCCCTCCTGGATCAAGCGGATAGAAAGCGTCTCACCGGGGAGCAAAGCCGATTTGACGGCGTTGGCCAATTCGTTGACATTGAGCACCCGCACTCCTTGTAGTTCGGCCACGCGGTTGAGGTTGTAATCATTGGTCAGGATCGGACAGCGCAACTGCCGCGCCAGGATGACCAGTTTATCATCCACCTCCCGCACGCCTTCAACATCAATATCGGTGATACGTACCGGCACGCCACCCGGCTCCTTCTGCAGTTGGGCCAACACCTCTAAACCGCGCCGTCCGCGCTGTCGCCGCAGGCTGTCCGAAGAATCGGCGATATACTGCAATTCGTTGAGCACGAAGCGCGGAATAAGCAGTGTACCGGGGATGAAACCGGTGCGGGCAATGTCGGCAATGCGCCCATCAATGATGACGCTGGTATCGAGCAGGATATTGCGGTTCTCATACCAGGATTTCGGCGCCTCAGCGTCACGCGCCCCCCCTTTGGTGAAACCGGAGAAGAGATTGAATAGATCATGCTGGCGCATGACAAAGACCGTCACGCCCAGGTAGCCGCAGACCAGAACCCCTACAAAGGGGAGCACCTCACCCAGGGGCGAGGGCAGGCGCGAGAGCGGGAAAGCCAGTAATGCGGCAACGATTAAGCCGGCGATAAGTCCAAACAAAGCGGCAAAAAGCGTCTGCGCCGAAACACGGGTCAGGGTAGAACGCAGGGCGCGCATGGGACGCGTGGTGAGATAAGGGGTGAGGATAAGTCCAATCAGGGCACCGACTAGCCCAATGGTGAGCGCATACTGCTCAACCGAGAACGGCGCCGGTGTGGGTGCAGCATTGGCGATCTGACCCAGGCGTGTGCCCCAGATGACGCCTAAGACACAAAAAACAACCATGCCAATGAGACGAGCAATGAAATCGGCGCTCATAAATAACTCCTTTCTAGATGATTCGGTTGTTAAGGTGCGAAATCAACCTAATAGATCAAAGGATGAACGAAGATAAGTCCGTGGGTATCTAAATCATAGCATGCCCGAGAAGGGACGTCAATGATCGTGCTGAGGTTAAAGCGTGGACGGGTTACGGCGTCACCGGGTAGTGACTGGCGTTGACGGCGTTTAGTTCAATTGGGACGGTCACACCTCGTCGGCCCAGGATGAACGTGACCACGTCCCAGGTATCTTGTTCGTTCAACAGCCCCGGCTCATACCAGGGCATATTCAGGCTGATGTAATTATAAAGTTCCAAGGCGTCATCAAAGGCGCCAAGTGTATCGGGGCCAAGGATGGGAGGAATATAGTGCGGGAGCACAAACCCACCCGGGGGGTGATTGGACGCATGGCACTTTGACTGCCAGCAATTGCGGTCCTCCGGTGCCCATTGCTCCAGAAAATCGCCGGTAAGCCCCTGACCGCGGTCGCCATGACAATCTTGGCACACCAGGCGGTAGATTTCGCCACCGCGGGTAACCTGATTCCCCTTTGCCGCCGCGCCTAAATCCAGGCGCAATTTATCCCCTCTCAGCGTGGGAACCGGTGAAAGTAAAGCCGGGCTTGGCATGGATGGAGTGGAAGAGCGCAGGCAGGCACTAAGGGACAAAAGGAGCGCTGCGCCTAGCACGACCAGGGCCGGAAGAAAACCGCGCCAATGGCTTGTCATGGCATTTTCATCATAAGGTAAACCTCTTAACCAAAACAAGCCCAAAACGGGTGATTTTGAGCAAAATATTTATTTCCAGATGAACCTTTTCATCAAGAATGGCAACGTCGGCACTGTTCAATGATTGGAAAATGATACTTGGAACCGATTTTACAGTAGAGAGCCTGGCTAGGGTATATAATATTTTTATTACTCGCGTAATAGGGGGTTACGGCATGAGAAACCTAGAACATAACACCATCCACAAGTTTTCCCGAACGATAACGTGGAAAATATCCCAGAAAATTCGACTCGCCGAGTGGGTGGGATTGATTTTAGCCTTCACCATTTTGATCGTATTCGCCTTATACCAAAGCGAAACCGTTTATCCGGTGGATCTGGTTAACTACCTCAATGCTGCAAGGCACACTTTCCAAGGGTACTATTACCTACCCACATGGTTGCCTTTATTTGGACTCTTAGCAAGGTTACCCATAAGCACCACATGGTTCATCTGGGGCACGTTAAATATTCTTGGATTTTGGTTCGCGTGGCGCGTGTTTGGTGGAAGCACGTGGGCCTGGTTTACGGCGACCCTGTTTTTTGTGCTTTTTTATGGGCAGATCACCGGGATTCTGGCGACCGGAGTAGCAATCTTTTGGATGGCCCTACGTCGTGATCATTGGTTACTGGCGGGGATCGGCGCCTGTATTGCGCTAACCAAGTATCAATGGGGATTTCCCCTGTTAGTAATCCTGGGATGGCTTGCCCAACGCCCTAAGCGAACCTACTTCTTGACCACTTGTGTTACTTTTGTGATCATTGGGGTTTGCCTGGGCCTTTATCCGGAGTGGCTGACGACGTTCCTCACCCGTTACAACCTCTACCCCCCCAATGACCAGGCCAGCATTTCTTTGTGGCGTTACGTGGGGCCAGCCAGCCTAATCCTTTGGGGAATTCCTTTCCTACTTCCCTTCGACAGAATTAAACGCTTGAACCTGTTATTTCTGGCCACACCCCTAGTGATCCCTTATTTTCAGCCCCACGATCTATTAGTCTGGTTTGCCTTCCCATTAGGAATGTGGCCTGTTCTATCCAATCTGACTTTTGTACTCTTATCTTATTGGGGCCTCAGTGGGTTGCGATGGCTGGCGCTGTTTCCACTTTTGCTTTATATTTATCATTTGGTCAGCCCTTCAAGTTCAACCTCTTTATTGTTCTTCAACTTTGCCGGTTTGGCAACCCCAAGGATGTTCGTTAACCGAGATCGCACCTTCGATGTTGAAGCATAAAATGCAGACCTTTACCCAACTTCTATGAATAGCGCACCCCATCCTCCCTTATCCCAACGCGATCCGGCACGACGCTGGTTATGGGTTCTGGTTCTGCTCAATTTGTTCATCGCCCTGCTCACCTTCGATGACTACGGCTTCGCCTGGGATGAGCCGCTTTTTTATGCCTACGGGGATGCCGTAGATTATGCTTATTCCATCCCTGCACGTTTGAGCGGGGATTTTGACCTTGAGCGCGCCTATGGACCGAGCGCAACCGATCACAAGTATTACGGCCCAGCCTACCTGCTCTTGGGGCGACCTCTCGTAGATGCCCTGCGCGCCCTGCCCATTCAGGGCATCCATCGCGATGAGTGGTGGCACCTGATTAACTTCCTCACGTTTCAAATCGGCGTTATCGGTGTCTATTTTCTGGCCCGGCGCTGGATGAGCGGTTGGGCCGCTCTGGGAGCCACGGCGCTCTTTGCCACCCAGCCGGTGCTGTGGGGGCACGGATTCATCAACCCTAAAGATATGCCTTTCATGGTCTTCTTCATCCTGTCCCTCAACGCCGGCCTGACCTGGGTGGATCGGCTGGTGTCAGCCTCGCCGCCACCCCCGGAAGAAACCCCGTCCGGCACGGCGTTTTCCCGATGGCGATTGAGCCCCTGGCATCTTGGAGTGATGATCATCGCAGTGTGCCTTGCCGGCGTTTATATCGTTTCGGGATGGCTCTATACCGTATTGCGCGAAGTTGTCGCTACCGCTTATCATGCCGACCCGAAAACGCTGTTAGGGCGCCTGTTTCTTATCATCGCGGCGCGCGCCCCCGAAACGCCGCTTGAGGCTTACGTGAATAAGGCTTGGGTGCTCTTCGTGCGCCTGCGCACAATGTTTACGGTGCTGATCGTGCCATTCCTGATCCCTACCCTGCTGAGCCTGATCTGGCCGGCGGGCATGCAACGCTTGAGTGCAGCCCTCCGTGCCCGCCTGATGCCATTGCCGCGCCGGCCGCAGTGGCGATATCCGGTTGCCTCGCCAGCCGACAAACGCCAATTTGCCCTCTGGCTGGGGCTGGGAGCGGTACTGTTAGGACTGCTCACCTCGATTCGTGTCCTGGGGCCGTTAGCCGGGGCATTGGTCGCGCTCTACTTTTTGCTCCAACCCCACCCCCGTTCGTGGAAACCGCTCCTTATCTATGCACTGGTTGCAGCAGGGGTGACCTATCTCACCTGGCCTTTCCTGTGGGATAACCCCATCGCCCGCCTGATAGAAGTGGCACGCCACATGGCCAATAATCCGCACATTCTGCCGGTGCTCTTTAACGGCCAAGTCTATCCCTCTAACCAGTTACCTCGCAGTTATCTGCCCACCCTCTTGGCGCTCACGTTGACCGAGCCGGTATGGCCGCTGGTGGTGCTCGGCATTGGGGTGAGTGGTGTACGCTTTTGGCAACGCCGTTTGGAATGGCGCTCCTTTATATTGATCTGCCTTTGGCTTATACTGCCTCTGGGTTATGTCTTGCTCCGTCGCCCTCCCATGTACGATGGCTATCGTCACTTTCTCTTCCTGGTACCGCCGCTTTTCCTCCTGGCCGGCCTGGGCCTGGATGCCTTATTGGTCTGGCTGCGTCCTCTCTGGCTACGATTAGGGCTGGGCTTGTTGATTCTGGCACCGGGGATATTTGCCCTGGTACGCCTGCACCCCTATCCTTACACTTACTACAACGCGTTCATCGGCGGCGTCGGCGGGGCTTTTCGACGCTATGAGACCGATTACTGGTTGACCTGTTACAAAGAAACCCTACGCCTGATCAATCAAGAAGCGCAGGGCCACGCGGTAACTCTGTTCGCCTTGCGGCAGCCTCAAATTGCACGGCGTTATGCTGCTGCCAATGTGACCGTGGAAGGTTTTGATCCGGACAACGACACGACCTTCCCGGGTAGTTTGCTTTTGCTGACCACGCGCTACAATCAGGACCAGACTCATCACCTCCAGGACCCGGTGCGCTATCAAGTAGGACGTGCCGGCGCGCTATTCTGTGTTGTCAAAACCGTGGAAGGGACGCTTTCCCCATGAAGCAACGCCCGTGGGAACGCAAGGACAGTTTCATCCTTGCCCTGGTCGTGCTTGGGGTCATGGGTGGTTGGTCGGTGGTCACTGCCACGCCCTACGGTATGGGTTTGGTCAACGACTCGGCCGTGTACATCGGGGGCGCGCGCAATCTGCTCGCCGGGCGGGGGTATATGCGGCTCTCCGGTGATCTGGGATTAAAACCTATTACCCACTTTCCGCCCCTTTTTTCACTCATCCTAATGCTGACAGCGCTGCTCACGCGCATGGACCCCTTACTGGCCGCGCGCATTTTGTTACCCCTGCTCTTTGGTCTCAACATTATGCTTTTGGGGCTTTGGGTGCGCCTATTAAGCCGGCGCAACGATGTAGCGCTACTGGCCGCCGCACTATGGGCATTCTCGGATTGGGGATTGAACACCCACATCTATGTGCTAAGCGAACCCCTCTTTTTCACCTTCCTATTGCTGGGTTTGATCACCTGGCACCTCTCTTGGCGTTCGCCTCGCTTCCCTTGGATCGTGCTCAACGGTTTAGCCGCCAGTTTGGCCTACCTGACGCGCTATGCCGGTGCCGCCCTGTTGGCAACCTTGGGTCTGTTGTGGCTGGGTCAAGCCCTACGAGAGCGGCGCTGGAATAATCTGGGACGCTGGTTATTGGGCGCTTTGCCGTTGCCGGCACTCTGGACGTTTTACACCTGGCAGGTGGGTGAGACGGTGGGCAACCGTCAGATAGCCTGGCATCCGATCCGTTTAGAAGTTCTGCGCCACGGGCTGCAAAACAGCCTGAATGCTTTTGCGCCGGATTGGTTGATCCGCTTATTTCCACCCTTAGGGAGCGTCTTTTCAGCGCTGGGGTTGATAGCGAGTATCCTTCTGTTGGTTGCTATCGGCATTGGAATACGACGAGCCTGGAGAGGCTTGCCGGACGCGGCTATGCCCCGCTGGCTGGCGCCGGCGCTGTTTGTGCTTATTTACTGGCTGTTTCTCATCGTCTCGGTGAGCCTGCTGGATGCCAGTATCCCGATCAATGATCGCATCCTCTCCCCGGTTTATCTGATGTTATTGGCATTGGGAATGACCGGTTGGGGCAAGGCGCTTAACTTTGCACGCGGAGCGGTGCGCCGGATTGCCCTGGTCGGGTTAATCGTCTGGATGCCTTTGCTGGTATGGGATGGAATCACCACCGCCCAAACGCTCCGCCAAGAAGGGCAAGGATTTGCCCATCGAGTGGTACAAACAACTCGCTTGTGGCCGTGGCTCATGAATCTACCCCCACAGACCTACCTTTATAGCGACCGTCCGGCCATTATTCATATTTACGCCGAGCGTCCCTGTTTACCCTTACCCACCCCGATAGACCCGGTGCAAGCCCAACCGCGCGCGGATTATGCCGCCGATCTCACCGAGATGAAAGCCCGCATTCAGGCCGGCCAGGCAGTATTGGTGCTGTTCGACCTGCACCGCAGCGGCGACCCGGACCAACTGGCCGAGGTCACCGCCGGCCTGGGCGCGCCGCAGGTGGTGGATTTTATGTGGGTGTGGGGAATAAACCCACCCGACTAAGGGGTTCCCATCCTCTCCAACTCCGCATAGAGCGGGCGCAGGCGGTCGTAGAGACGGCAGTAGATGCGATGATAAAGTTCGTCATAACGGCGGTGGTGCGCCGGGTTGGGCTCAAAACGCTTGCCCGGACGGGTCATGGCTTGCACGGCGGTGACAAAATCGGGGTGCAAACCCAGCCCCACCGCCACCACCATGGCTGCCCCCAGCCCTGAGGCTTCATAAACATGGGGACGCGCCGCGGGCAGGCCAAAGATATCCGCGGTCAGTTGCATGGCGGCTTCACTCTGGCTGCCGCCCCCCGCCACGCGCAACTCGCGCAACGGCACCCGCGTGCGCCGCACAATGCGTTCGCTGCCCTCGCGCAGAGCATAGGCTACCCCTTCTAAAATCGCCCGGTACAGGTGCGCCCGCGTATGCAGATCCCGAAAACCGATCACCGCCCCACGCGCCTCCGGGCCGGGTTCCTTAAGCCCTGGCGACCAGTAAGGCTGCAAAATCAACCCATCCGAGCCGGGCGGGACGGCATTGACCAGACGATCGAAAAGCATCTCGGGCTCTTGCCCTTGCGCCTGGGCCTGGACTTCCTCCGGCTGGCCGAACTGTTGGCGAAACCAGGTCACCATCCAGTAACCACGATAGACCTGGACTTCCAGGCTATATGCCCCAGGCACCGCCGAAGGGTAGGGCGGGATGAGCGGCGTAACCTCAAGATAGCGCTGTGAGGTGACATTGATGGTTGCGGTAGTGCCGTAACTCAAACATGCCAGATCCGGCATCAAGCAACCGCTCCCGAGCACCTCGCAGGCTTTGTCGGCCGCCGTTGCCACCAACGGTAACCCTGCCGGAATGCCCGTTGCCGCCGCGGCTTCGGGGGTAATATGCCCGAGCACCTCGCCGGGGCGGCGCAGTGGGGGCAGAGCCTCGCGCGGCAGGGGCACCACCTGCCACTTCCAATCCCAGGATGCCGCCCAGGCCTGCTTCTTGTAATCAAAGGGCAGATACCCCACCTGGCAACCGGTTGAATCTACCAACTCCCCGACCAGGCGGTAGGTCAGATAACCCGAAAGCAACACGTACTTGTGGGTTTGCGCCCAAATTTCCGGCTGATGCGTACGAATCCATGACGCTTCCGCCTCGGCCTGAAGGTAATTGACCGTGGCCGTCATCCCGCTAAGGCGAAAGGCTAGCCCCCACAAGCCGCCGATGGGTTTAAGCCCCTGCGTGCGCCGCTGGTCCATCCACACGATGGCCGGGCGCAACGGGCGCAGATTGCGGTCCAGGTTGAGCACCGTCGCACGCTGGGTAGTCAACCCTACCCCGCGAATGCTCGCTTTATCCACCCCCGGCTGTTGCCATAACTTCTGACAAGCCGCACCAATCGCCTGCCAGAAGACCTCAGGGTCTTGCTCGGCCCAACCCGGCGCAACGGAATAATAAGGGTCAATCTTCTGCTGTCCCTTTGCCACCAAGTTGCCCTGCAGATCGAACAACAGCGCCCGCGCACTCTGGGTGCCCATATCAATCGCCAAGATGGTAGGTTCGCTCATGGTGCCCTCACTAGACTTTGCCCCAACGTTTGGCGGCTTGTTCTAGGGTCATATCCAAACCCAACGTTCCCCCCGGATTGAGAATGTGATGCGGGTCGAAATAGTCCTTCAACGCCCGCAGAACCCCCTGGGTCGTGGCATCCAACTGCTCCATCAGCCAGGGTGCGGTTTGCTTGCCCACCCCATGGTGATGACTGACCGCCGCGCCGCTAGTACGGATAGCCTCAATCAAGGCATATTGTACATCGAGATAGTCGCCTATCGAAGTGAAGGGCAGGATAAAGATGAAATATAGATTAGCCCCTTGCGGATAGACGTGTGAAATATGGGTCATCAGAAGCGGAACTTTCCGCTCACGCGCCGCCGCCCGCACCGTAGCGTAGATAGTAGGCAATTGGCTCCAGGTGTCGGCGCATTCCAAGGTATCAATGATCACCCCGAAATCCAATAGGTCTTCTCGTAAATAGGGATCACGAAAACGCTCGCGCTCCCACCGTTGGGTGATCGGTAGCAGACTGAGGTTCAGGCCGCCGTAATCACCGCAGATCGCCCGAATGCGCCGCTGCAGGTTAGCCGTAAACCCTCGCTCACCATCGCAGGATCCGATGAGCAAACAGCGCTCCCAAGGGCGATAGCCCAGGCGCGTCAGCATCCCATCCACCGCGCTGCCGGCCAGGCCATACATGTGCATGGCTACCTCGGTCTCATCCCCATCTGAAAGGCGAAAGATCGAGGGGGCACCGGCTTCAGACTGCAGAATCTCCCGCATGGCCGCCTGCCCCTGCTCCCAGGATTTAAAGAAGAAGGCAAAGCGGCGGGTGTTCTCTGGCCGATAGCGAAAAACGCGCAAGGTCGCGCTTAAAAGCACCCCGTACGCCCCTTCGCTCCCGATCATCACCTGATCCAAGTCCGGCCCGATGGCGGCGCGAGGATAGGGCGGGGTCTTCAGGCGCCCGACCGGTGTAGCATAATCCTGTGCCAGCACCAGGTCTTCAATTTTGCCATAATAAGTCGAATTCTGCCCGGCAGAACGGGTGACCACCCATCCCCCTAGGCTGGAATATTCAAACGATTGCGGAAAATGGCCGCACGTGTAACGCCGCTTCGCCCCAAAGCGCCTCGGCGCCTCGTTGAGCGCCTGCTCCAAGTCCGGCCCGTGAATACCCGCCTCCGCCGTGATGGTCTGATCGGTTTCATTGAAGTCCAAAATGCGATTTAGATGACGGCTCAAGTCCAGGGTGATCCCCCCCTGCACGGCCTCGCGCCCGCGGGTAACGGTTGACCCACCGCCATACACATACAGCGGGATGTGGTGGGTATGGCAGTAGGTGACCACAGCCTGCACGTCTTCCGCCGTGCGCGGCACCACCACCGCCGCGGGCAGGTTTTCTAGGATGCCCAAGCGCAAACGCAACTGATCCACCATACCCGCGCCATAGGATGCCCGCACCCGGCTGAAAGTATCGCGCCGCACGTTTTCAGCCCCAACCATCTCGGCCAGGGATTTGAGATGATCCTCGGCCAGCGGGGGCGGTGGCAGTTCCGGCACCGGCTCTAACCCCAGCCATTGCGGAGAAGGATTGGTTTTCAAATGAACGCCGAGGCGTTCCTGCAAAAGGCGGATCAGGCCCGCATTGGGGTGTTTAAAGGTGTGCGGGTCACCCCACTTGAAAATGGCACGATATGAGCCCGGCGGGGGTGGCGTTTCGATCCAGCGTGGGATGGTAACAGAGTCGGAGAACATGAGCAACCTCCAGAGAGATTATCCGGTGGGGCATGGGCTGTAAAAGCGCCGCCAGGTCTCGCGGTAGGCATGGACCTCTGCTTCCCAGCGCGTATCTTCCCAGCCCAATTCAGGTTGGATTAAGTGGCGCAGGGTATCGAGATGGTCTAGCCCGCCGTTGGGCAGCAACAAGCCCAAGCGCACACGCCGCAGTAACAGATCATCCAAATGCAGGACGCCCTCATACCGTGCTGCCCAACGCACCTCCGCCCACAGATTGGGCAGAGTGGGGATAGCATGCAATTCGTCCGCCGGCATCTCGTTCAAGAAGTGCAACACCTCTGGACCAAGCCGCCCGGCCAGATAAGCCAGGGTTTCAAAGTCCAGGTCGGGCGCCGGAGCCTCCATCGGTAGAGGGGAGAAGAAGGCCCCGTCCACCCGAGGCTTCGTCGGCAGGTCTAGATAACGCGCCGCTGCCCGCAGCGTGTCATGCGCCATACGACGGAAAGTGGTCAATTTACCGCCGGTGATGGTGATCAACCCATGCTCGTCCCATACGCTGTGGGCGCGGGATTCTTTAGACGGGTGCGCGGCGCCACTACGAATGATCGGACGCAGCCCGGCAAAGGTAGCCAGGATATCCTCTGCCCCGGCTTCCACGCGCGGGAAAATGGTGCGTAGCGCTTCCAGTAGGTAGTCAATCTCTTCCGCGGTGGCGAAGGGTTCACGGTCTTCCCACTCCGGCGGATGGTCGAGGTCGGTAGTGCCGAGCAAGGTGACCCCTTCCCAGGGGATGGCAAACATGGCCCGGCGGTCACGCGGATGAAGCAGGGTTACGGCTTCGGTCAGCGGAAATTTGGCTCGCGGGAAGATCAAATGACTGCCGCGAGTGCGGCGCAGACGCGGGAGCCCCCCCACCTCTCGGCGCAGGTCATCCGTCCAGGGGCCGGTAGCATTGATCACCACGCGCGCCCGCACCTCGACGGTGCGCCCCTGCGGATCGGCCTCATCGCGCACCACCGCACCCCAGACCTGGCCGTTGGCCGTGCGCAAAAGTCCCACCACACGCGCATACGAAAGCGCCGTCGCACCCGCCTGGACGGCCTCACGCAGCAGGCGCAGCACCAGGCGCGAATCATCCACGCGGGCATCACCGTAATAGACCCCACCCAGTAAGCCTTCCGGATTGAGCCAGGGGCAGCGCGCCAGCACCGCCTGGGGCGAAAGCGTCCCATGCTGCCAGCGCAGAGCCATGCCGTCATAAATCAACACCCCGATCTGAAACTGACGCAGAGAAGCCCCGTAATGAGCGTAAACCGGCAGTACGAACGGCAGGGGCATTACCAGGTGAGGGGCCGCGCGCAGCAGCCATTCCCGCTCGCGCACCGACTCATAAGTCACATTGAATTGGCGGTTGCGCAGGTAGCGAAAGCCGCCATGCACCAATTTGGACGAACGGCTCGACGTGCCAAAGGAAAAATCGCGGGCTTCAATCAGCAGTGCCCGCAGCCCATAGAGCGAACACAAGCGCAACAGCCCGGCCCCGGTCACACCGCCCCCGATAATCAGCACATCCCAGGGACGATCCAGCGCCGACCAGACGGCTTCGCGCCATCCGCGAGACCACATTTCAACCTCCTATATGATGAAATTGGGAATGAACGGAGAGAAACAATCAGGGTATGCTATCGCCGGAGTTGGCGACGGCTTCCCACAGACGGATGCTTTCCAGCATGACCGCGCGGGTAAGGGCTTCGGCGGCTTCAGGCTGATTCTGCAGCGCATATTGCCGCAGCCCCTCATAGTACGCCCGCGAACGCGCGCGCGCCCCGGCATGCGCAAAGTAACGCCGCGCCATGGTCAAGTAGAAATCATGAAAACCGTTGAGGATGAGGGTAAAGACCGGGTTACCCGAGAGCACGGTCAAGGTGTGATGAAGATGCCAATCACCGCTGGCAAAGGCTTCAGCGTCGTCGGGAAGCGCACATAAGGCTTCGAGCAGTTCCGCTACTGCGTCACGTGCGCGTTCAAAAGCCAGGCGGCAGTAAGCCGGCGCCAGCAACACGCGCACCTGCAACAGATTGGGGATAAACGTAGGGGGGAGCGACTCGGGGTGATGGATTAATGCATTGAGGATGTTGAGGTTGCCCTCGCGCCAGTAATCGCGCACCCGCGTGGGCTTGCCGTGATGGATTTCGAGCCAACCATCGCGGGCCAGGCGCTGGAGGGCTTCGCGCAAGGTGGGGCGGGTCACGCCCAGACGGGTGGCAAGGTCGCGTTCATTGGGCAGTGTGCTACCGGGGGGAAAGACGCCGGAAAGAATGGCTTCGATCAGACGATTTTCGGCCAGTTCAGCCGGGCGCGGGGGCGGGGGAAGCCAATCCATCGGTTCTCCTTGACAACGAGGTAAGAGGTCATACCAGTTTCAGTATAGCAAAACTAGAATCGAAATACAAGAGGGTTTTTTGATATACTTGCACTTGAGATTAGTTTCTTTTTGAAGACCAAGTCCTTGGCATCCGAATCCGTTACTCACCCCTCGCACGTCGCCATTGTTATCCCGGTTTTCAACGAGGAAACCGTTGTGGCGGCTTTTCACCAACGCTTGCGCGCGGTTATTGATCCTCTCCCCTATACATTCTCCATTTACTACATCAACGATGGTTCTACCGATGGCACCCAAGCCGTGCTGGAAACCCTGGTCAAGAGCGACCCCCGTGTCACCGTACTAGAATTGAGCCGCAACTTCGGCCATCAGGCAGCACTGACCGCCGGATTGGATCAAGCCGAAGCCGAGTGGGTGATCAGCATGGACGGCGACGGCGAACACCCACCCGAATTGATCCCCGAAATGCTGGCACTGGCCGCTCAGGGTTATGAAGTAGTGCTGGCCCAGCGGCAGGAGCCTCAACGCGCCGGTTGGTTCAAACGCTGGACGTCGGAAGCGTTCTACCGCCTGATCAACCGCATCGCGTCCACGCCGATCCCGCCGGGGGTTTCAGATTTTCGCTTGCTTCACCGCCGCGCCGTTCATGCCCTGCGCCAGATGCGCGAATATCATCGCTTCCTGCGCGGCATGGTGGGCTGGATGGGCTTTCGCACCGTGATTCTGCCCTACACGCCGGCACCGCGTCTGGGTGGGCATTCTCATTATTCCCTCCAGAAAATGCTGCGCCTGGCGTTCAATGCTATCTTTTCCTTCTCACTGATGCCCTTGTACATCGGCATCTCCCTGGGTGGATGCTTTCTATTCCTGGCGCTTTTGGAAGCCCTCTATGTCCTGAGTTTCTGGCTGACCGGGCGCCAGGCCAGTTTAGCGCCGGGCTGGTCATCACTGATGTTCGTCCTGCTCTTTGTCGGCGGTTCGCTGATGATTATGCTGGGTATTATCGGTCTATATGTGGGCTATATCTTCCAAGAAGTCAAAGAGCGCCCGATTTACCTGATCCGGCGGGTGATCTCCCATTCACAATCCCCTGATCACAATCCCTAAGCCCATGGCACTGCGCAATCTGACGGCATGGCTTTCCCGTCCCATCGTTTTCCCGCTGGCCTTATTCCTCTTGATGGTACTGGCCTATGGGCTTTTCTTACCCTGGCTGGGGTTCTACTGGGACGACTTGCCCATGCTGTGGATCGGCAAAACCTACGGCGCTGAAGGGCTAAAAGCCTATTTTGCGACCAAGCGACCCTTCTGGGGATTGATATACCAGATCTCAATGACATTTTTAGGTACAGTCCCCTGGCAGTGGCAACTTTACGCCTTCTTTTGGCGCTGGATGGCCGGGGTCATGTTATGGCTGACGTTGCGCCAAACCCGCCCGCAACATACCGCCGAAGCCGCCTGGATCGCGCTGGCCTTCAGCCTTTACCCCGGTTTTGGTCAACAGCCCATCAGCATCGTCTACAGCCATTTTTTCATCGTCCTTACGGCCTTTTTCGGCTCGCTGTACGCCTCGCTCCGTGCCATCCGGGCACCTGCGCACCGTTGGCGTTGGCACAGCCTGGGACTCGTGCTGAGCGCGATCAATTTACTCAGCATGGAGTATTTCTTCCTGCTTGACCTGCTGCGCCCAGTTTTGCTGGCCCAGGCATTAACGGGCGTAGGCGCTCAGCGTTGGCGCCATGCCCTGCGCCACAGCCTGCCTTACTTTATTCTGTTCATCGGCGTCACGCTCTGGCGGGCGTTCTTCTTCCCCTACCAGACCTACAATTACCAGCCCCATACCCTCACCGCCCTGGCTACCCAACCCCTGACTGCTATAGGACACCTGATCACTCGAATCCTCGACGATAGCCTGCGGGCCGGTTTGTGGGTGTGGCTCTATCCTTTCCAGCGCCTTACCATGTTGTCGGCCGCCGGCCCGCGCACGCTGGTCTTTACCCTGGTAGCACTCGCCACCGCTTTGGGTATCCTCTTCATCCTGGCACGGCGGGCCTGGCGTCTAACGCCGCCCCCGGGATTAAGCCAGCGCTGGCAAGCAGCGCGCCCATGGCTGGCACTGGGAAGTGTGGGGCTGCTGCTGGCCGGTTGGCCTTTCTGGCTTACCGATCTGCCAGTCCACTTCGGTTTCCCTTACGACCGGTTCACCCTGTCCTTTATGCTTGGTGCCGCTTGTCTCTTGGTGGGGTTAGTGCGTTTGCTACCCGGCTCATTACCCACCGCCTTCCTGGTTGTCGTGTTAGGATTGGCCACCGCGGCTCAGACCCAGAACAGCGGCGATTACCGCCGCGATTGGGAGATACAGCGCGCCTTGTTTTGGCAAATGGCCTGGCGCATTCCGGCACTCAAGCCCGGTACCACTGTCGTGATGCAAGGGTTGCCATTGCATTACTACAGCGACAATTCGCTCACCGCCCCGCTCAACTGGATTTATGCGCCCGAAAACCACACCTCACGGATGGATTACTTGCTGGTAGATCTGGACGTGCGCCGCTCGCATTGGGCATTGCAATCGGGCATTGCCCACCAACCGGTGCGATTAGATTACCTGGCGGCAGTATTCACCGGCAGTACCGATCAGGTTTTAGTGCTCTACTACTACCCCCCCGCCTGCCTGCGGGTGGTGGACCCGGCATTGGAAGCCGACAATCTGTTCCTGCCCCCGCGCCTGCGCCGCGTGGCGGCACACTTGAGCACCCTCGATCAAATCGAGACCGCAGCAAGTGTGCCTCGCTTACCCATTTTTTACACTCCCGAACCCCCTCATGGGTGGTGTTATTACTACGAGCAAGCCGATTTAGCCCGCCAGCGCCAAGATTGGGAAACCGTAGTTGCCCTGGCCGAAACCGCCTTTGCCCTGGGCGATTACCCCAACGATCCTGCTGAGCGGCTGCCTTTCATCGAAGGCTATGCCCACACCGGTCAGTGGCAGGCCGCCCTAGCCCAAAGCCTGGAAGCGGCGCGAGTGGCTCCGACCATGGAAGGCGTGGTCTGCCGCCTGTGGGAACGTCTGCAACGCGAGACGCCCGCCAGTCCCGACCGCGAGCAGGCCTATATGACCTTACAACAGGAGATTTCCTGCCCTTAAATCCTATCCAATGGCTAAAATCGTCTATAATCACCTTCATGTGACGACACCATCTGATCAAGGAGGCGTATGAAAATCCTCGTCAGCGGCGGCGCCGGTTACATTGGAAGCACCATCTGCTCAGCCTTGTTGGATGCCGGCCATACCCCCATCATCCTGGATAACCTCTCCACCGGGCGGGTAGAATTCACCCGCGGACGCATCTTTTATCACGGCGATATTGCCGATGTCGCGCTTTTAGAGCGCATCTTCCAGGAACACCCCGACATTCACGCCACCATCCACTGCGCAGCGTTGATCGTCGTCCCCGAATCCATGGAAAAGCCCTACGAGTATTACCGCGAAAATGTGGGTAAATCGATCGAGTTCTTCTATCACCTGCAACGCCTGGGCTGCAAGCGGGTGGTGTTCAGTTCCTCCGCTTCGCTCTACGACGTCGTGCCGGGCTTCATGGTGCGCGAGGATTCTCCGCTCAAACCCTCCAGCCCCTATGCCCGCACCAAATATATGATGGAAATGGTCCTGCGCGATTACTGCCTCAGTTACGGCATGTACGGCATTGCCCTGCGCTACTTCAACCCCATCGGCGCCGATCCCCAACTGCGCAGTGGCATTCACGTTGAGAATCCCACCCATGTGCTGGGGCGGATGGTGGATACCGCATTGGGCAAATATCCCTATTTTGAGATCACCGGCACCAACTGGCCGACCCGCGATGGCACCGGCATTCGCGATTACATCCACGTCTGGGATTTGGCACAGGCGCACCTGGCCGCCGTGCTGGACTTTGACGCCGTCTTTGAGCGCGCCGGCAACCCGCCGGATCGTTACCTGGTGATCAACCTAGGCACCGGGCGCGGCGTTACCGTGCGCGAATTGCTGGAGGCCTTCCAAAAGGTCATCGGGCGGCAGATCCCGGTGCGCGAAGCCCCGCCCCGCCCCGGCGACATCGCCGGCTCGTTTGCCAATGCCGATACCGCCGAGCGCCTGCTGGGGTGGAAAGCCCGCCTCTCGATTGAGGACGGCATCCGCGATGCCCTGCGCTGGGCCGAGAAGCGGAAAGAGATCCTCAACCTGCGTACCGAAACCGTGGCGGCGAAAGAATGAATAAAAAAACCGCCCCCGCTCGATCCGGGGGCGGCTACGTCTAATCCAAAGTGATCGTCCGTCCGCTGAGGCGCGATTCCTCGGCGGCAAAGGCCAGGCGGTGGCTTTCCAGCGCCTCGCGGGCGGTTTGGCGTACCTCGGGTGGGTTGCCGCCAGCGCGCACGCAGGTAACAAAATGCGCCATCAGCCCCATATCGCCGCCGCCGTGCCCTTGTCCGGGCGGCGGGCTGGTATCGTAGGTGCGGCGGGAGAGCGTGCGGTGTTCCTCCACCTGAATCCACCCGCCGCCGTTGCCCATCATCGCCAGCAGACGCCCGCGCGTGCCCTCAATGCGGGTAGAGCGGTGCTCGATGTGGGAATGGCCGTGCATGGTCAAGGTCACCGTACTATCGGCGCTGAAGAGCATGCTCACCACTTGGTGATCAACCACATCGTTATCGCAGTGATAGACACAACGCCCGTAAGGCCCGGTACGCAGCGCTTCCAGAATAGCCTCAGGGGTAGGGTCGAGGGCCAGTACGGTCAGCGGCCAGCCGCGGTACTCGGTTATCTGACGTAAGTCTGGGTAAACCGTGCTGAGCAGGCGTACCAACCAGGGCCGCTCCACCCACTGCCGGGTGGCCCAACGGGCTATGCCACGCGGCGCCGTCTCGGCGTAGTTATGCCAGAAGGGCTTCATTTCTAAGTAGATAAAGGGCGCATAGTAGGGGCAGGTTTGCGCCGCCGGACAACCATCCAGGCAGCGCTCCGGCGCGCCGGGCGGGGCATTCTCGGCACGGAAATGTAATAAATTACCCACGCTGTAGAGACGCCGACAGCGCTGCCCCAGCACCCAGGGCAGCATGTCCAGATCATGACAGCATTTAGCCAGGATCATCGGGCTGGAAAGGGCACTGTTGCGCCAGTTCCCGCGCACGTAAGAGTGCACCATGTGCCAGAAGGCGACGTTTTCACGGTGATCCACGTCCACCACATCCCCCAGAACACCCGATTGCACGATTTCGCGCAGTAACTGGTAATGGCGGGTGTAACGCATCACGTGCCCGACGTGCAACTGCCGTCCCACGGCCTCGCTGGTGGTCACAATTGCCTCACACTCTTCCAGGCGCGGCGCGAGGGGCTTTTCCAGCAAGACATGGTACCCGGCGCGCAAAGCGGCCAGGGCGGGAGCCGTGTGCAGCGTATCTTGGGTGCAGATCAGCGCGGCATCGGCCATCTGGGGCTCATCCAACAGGTCTTCCCAGGTCGAATACTGACGTTCACGGGGAATATTGTGCTGGGCGGCAAAGCGCGCGCGGCGCTGCGGATCGGGCTCCGCCACCGCCACAAAGCGTAACTGATCCGGGTGTTGCAGAGCATAGGGCGCATAGGCTTCGGCGCCGCGCTGCCCGGCTCCAATGAGCACTGCCGTGACGGGCTGAGAGGACATGACCAGGGCTCCTTTCAGATAATCTGAGTGACAACGATCAACTCACGATGTCTCGTGAGGTGCGCATTCATTATATAATCGAAACCGGAGAAGAATCAGAACAACCGGGGCAGGTCTTCACAATAGCAGTTTCAGGCGCCCATGGAAAACGAAGTATGGCAAAGCCCGTTCCGCATCCGCCCGGCCACTCCCAAAGATGCCCAAGGCATCGCCTGGGTGCACGTGGATACCTGGCGCGCCGCCTACGCCGGCCTCATCCCGGCCAACGTCCTAGCCCAACTTTCGGTCGAACACGATGCCCAACAAATCCGTGCCTGGATTGCACAACCCCGCGCTGGCAGTTTCTGGTGGGTAGCGGAGAAGATGGGGAGCATCGTGGGGTTCGCCAGCGGTGGCCCAGAGCGGAGCGGGGACGAGATCTACCGAGGTGAGATTTACGCCCTTTACGTCCTGCCGGCGTTCCAGCGCCAGGGCATTGGCAGGCAGTTGGTAGTGGCTTCGGTGCAGTCGTTGCTCCAAAGCGGGCTTACCTCGATGTTGATTTGGGTGCTGGCCGAGAACCACCCGGCGCGGGCGTTTTATGCCCGCCTGGGCGGGCAGCCGGTGCGCGAGCAAATGATCACCATCGGCGGCACTTCACTCCGTGAAATCGG
>CAYRUO010000016.1:0-29422 GCA_964427505.1 uncultured Thermanaerothrix sp. | reverse complement strand
CGTAGCAGGGGGAGGGGTGGGATGGGGTGTTGCGGGTGCGCTTTTAGCGGTGTGCGCCGGGGCGGGGGCCGCTTTGGATGATGAGGGTGGTGTGGGCGTGGGTGTAGATATAACCTCAGGCGCAGTCACCACCGGTCCAGGGTGCAGGGAGGGTGCTTGGACGGCCTCCGATCGGGTTTGAGGTTCGAAGGCCAATGTTTGCGCCAGGGCTAGTTCCAGCAACAGAGCGGGGTGCCATGCAGAACGGGCTTCGGTGGCCGCCTGATTGAACTGCTGAATGGCTTCCATCAGATAAGGCAAGGTAAAGCGGCGCGCGTGATCGGCCATTTGGGCACGCTGTTCCGGAGTGGCTTCAATGTGATCGGCGTTGCCCATGGCAATCAGCATCAGGTTGCGCAGATAGTCTACCGTTTGACGCGCAAACTGACGGGCGTCGGCGCCGCTCTCTAGTGCTTGATGAATGCAGTGCAAGCCCTGGGCAGGATTGCGTTGTAAAAGCGCTTCCACCAAATCCACGACACGCTGGTCGGTAGCGGTGCCCAGTAGGGCTTGCGCCGCGGCTAATGTCAGGGGCTGGTCGCTGGCGGCCAATTGATCGAAAAGGGAGATGGCATCGCGCAAACTCCCGGTGGCTTGGCGGGCAATCAATGCCAAAGCCGCCTCTTCAGCCTCAATGCCCTCTTGTTGTGCCAGCGCTTTGAGGTGGGCAACAATCTGAGGCAAAGGAATGCGGCGAAATTCGAACCGCTGGCAGCGTGAGAGCACGGTGGGGGGAATTTTGTGCATCTCGGTAGTGGCAAGGATAAAGATAGCGTGAGGGGGCGGTTCTTCCAGCGTTTTGAGTAGCGCGTTGAAGGCGGCGGTAGAGAGCATGTGCACTTCGTCAATGATATAGACCTTATATCGTCCTTCTCCCGGCGCCAGGTTGATCTTATCGCGCAGGTCACGCACATCCTCCACGCTGGTGTTGGAAGCGGCATCAATTTCGATCAAATCCAAAAAGCGCCCTTCGTTGACGGCCTGGCACGGTCCGCACTGATCGCAGGGGCGGTGGGCAGGGTCGGGATCAAGGCAGTTAAGCGCTTTCGCCAGCAAGCGCGCCGTGGTGGTCTTGCCGGTGCCGCGCGGCCCGGCAAAGAGGTAGGCATGGGCAATGCGTCCACTGCGCACGGCATTGCGCAGAGTCTGCACAACGGGTTCTTGCCCGATCACTTGCTCCCACACACGGGGACGCCATTTACGATAAAGCGCTTGGGGCATGCTCTCCCTCGGCTGAAGATTGGCAAGGACGAACTTGCCGGCAAATCCGCTCGATTTCGGCCTCAATGTTTAAGAGCGGCAACTGAAATCGTTCCAGCGGGACGTGTAAATTGTAATTGAAAATGCGCTTGTTTAGTATCGTCAATCGGGCACGAAAATGGGCTTGAGCCTCTTCCCACGTGGGTTGATTGACGGCGAGAGCCAATTCAGCGCGCGCCGCTTGCAGATCGGTCTCAATCTCACGGCGGATCTCAAGCCACGGCAACGTGAAACCGTGGGTGCGGAGAAGGTGAAATGCCAGACGCCATTCGGGCGGTTCGTAAGGATTATCGTTTAGTTGGAGAGGTTTGCCGCGTCCGGGTAATTGATCAAACGCACCGGCTTCCATCGCGGCACGGATTTTCTCTTCAGCCAGACGTTCCAAGGCATCCATGAGGTTCTTCTTTCAAGGAATAATGTATTCTGCGCGCAGATTGCCCTCGGGATCCAGCAAGCGCACTTTATCACCGCGTTGCCAGGCCGGGCTTTCCAGCCCCCAGTAGAGTTCAATCACGGTATTGTTGCCCCGTCGGGTGTAAATGCGCACGGAGCCGTTCGGGCTCAGGGTGAGGTTGGGGAACTCAAACGCTTGTCCGCGAGGGTTAACTAAGCGCCACCCTTTTAGCCACAGATCCCCTTCCCCTAACCGCTTAAGTAGAATGGCTTCATGTTCCACATCACCCGGGGCGAGTACCTCGGCAATGGTGATCCAGGCCTGATCTAACGAGGGGAGGGTGGGGGTGGGTGAGGGCAAAAAAGGCGATGACGAGGGCAGTGTCTGTGTTGGAGCGGGAATCATTGCGGGGGAGGTAGAGGGTGGTTGCCCTGTCAATGGAGCCGGACGCTGTGCCCGATCCCACAAAGTGAGCACAATCAGGGTTGTCAGCGCCGAGACCAGGATATTCAGCAGGATGTAAGGAAGTAGGCGTTTTAGCATAGGCGTCCTGTGCTGAATAATAGCATAAATTGGGCTAAAATGAGGGGTGAGACCGTATGGCGTACCTGATTGATGGGCATAACCTGATCCCTAAGATTCCGGGGCTGAGCCTGGCAGATCCGGATGATGAAATGCGGCTGGTGGAGGTGGTGCAACGCCTGTGCCAGCGTCAGCGCAAACGGGCAGAAGTGTTTTTCGATCAAGCGCCGCCGGGTATGGCGGGTTCACGCCGTTCGGGGTGGGTGCTGATGCATTTTGTGCGCCAGGGTTTGACGGCAGATGAGGCCATTGCGCGCCGGCTTAAGTCGCTAGGGGGTGAGGCGCGTAACTGGACGGTGGTTTCTTCCGACCATCGCGTTCAGGCCGAAGCGCGAGCGCACGGTGCGCGCGTGGTTTCTGCAGAAACCTTTGCCCACTGGCTTCAGGACATTACGTCCTCTGCGCCAACAGAACCGGCGGCTAAAGAAGCGCCGCTTTCTCCCGAAGAGGTGGGCTATTGGTTGCGTCTATTCGGAGAGGAAAACAAAAGCGGGACTCAACCTCATCCAGGCGAAAATAAAGACCCTCGCTCTAAGAAAAGGGCGAGGGCAAGGGGGAGAGGAACATGAGGATGAAACCAAATTTATGAGCGGCGCAGTATCGTCCTCTGAGCGAAGCGAAAAAGATACTCGAGTGTGATCACGATCCCAACCATCAGCGCAATGATGCTCAGGTTGCGCAGTACCTCGGCCAATCCCAAGGTGATTGAACTCCCCGCGCGGAAGCCCCGGTTCTCAAAATCGCGATCACCGAACTCCGGCCTGAAAAGCAGTATATTGCGGTTGGGAGCAGTAGAGGCACGGAAATCGGAGCGCCCTTCCAGTGCAGATTCCACATGACGACCTTCCCTAAAGGGAAAGCGCGAGGCTGTTCCCGGTATCCAACCGTCATTAATCGCGCGGTAGAAGAGAACGGCAATACTGAGAGCCGTTCCGAGGATAAGTGAAGTGCGCCAAATCACTTTGATCATTGTGAAACCTCCTGGTTTTTGCTCATTAAGCGTTGGTGGGGATGCCCTGAGATCAGAGCAATCGGTTTTCGGATTCGCCGGAGTCCTGAGATGGGTTTAAGGACGTAGCGCCCCACCATCCCGGTAACCCATTTCCAGTTCAATGCGACATGCAGCCCGACCAAGAACAAGGTTAGGTTAGCGGTGAGGTCATGGAGAGAACGCCAGGCGACGTTGCGGCTACCTTGTAGGCCTAGGGCAGGCAGTATCCTGCGAGAGATCAGCAACCCGCTGAGCATGGTCAGGGTGAAGGCTACATACAGCATTGCATCCACGATGAATTTCATCCGTGAGCGGTGAAATATTTTCCTAAAGAAAGTTGCTCCAACGCGTGTGATCCACTCCCAATGGAGTAGGAGATGAATAATCGCTACCACACTCAGGCCAACAGCCAGCCATTCGTGCCAGGGAATGCCGGTGAGCGAGGGCGACATGATCACCAAAAAAACGGCTAACAGGGTAAGGTCGAGCCAAAGGTTAATTTTGTGCATGGTTATTCTCCGTGGTTGTTAGGTCTTAAAACAAAACCAATTGTGCCTAACAGTGATTAGGAATGGGTTTAAGATTGATGAGTTTGTAGATAAATTTTGGAATATAACGACTTAAAAAGTCTCCCAGAAGTGACGACAAACCTCTGGGAGACTTTGCAAACGAAACGGTTATCCGTTGGCCTTCTTTTCCAACATTTGAATTAGGGGATCGAGGAAGAGGCGACTCATTCCGAGTGAGCGACGCATTGCGGCTTGGGTGGGGTTGGGGGTGCGTTGGGTGGTCGTAGTTCCCTCAGCCGGGGGCATAGCGCCAAATTCGCCCCCTGGTGGGGGGCCTTGGAAACCAGGCCCCCCTCCCTCGGCCGCCCGTTGAGACTGAAATTGGGCGATTCGAGTGGCGCGCTCTGAATCGCTGAGGTTGGCGAAGTTACTACCTCCACTCTCAAAGGCGTTCTGTATACCAAGGGAGTTCATCAAGTTCTGGAGATCTTCTCGAGTCATTTTCAGGTTTTGGATGTAGTTGCGTTGTTCGGTTGTCAGGGCTTCTTCAATTTGGCGGTAAACGGCATTGAGTTCGTCCGGAGACGTGGTTGCGCTGGTGCTGAGGGTTTTGACGGCTTTCCACAGAGGTAGTAAGGTTTTAGCCTGATCGGGGGTAATGGCTAAATCGGTTCCTTCCATCTTTAGAATGCCAATCGCCAATTTGCTCTCTAAAGGTTGATTGGCAAAGTCGAAGGGTTGAGGTGTGCCCCTCTGGCCTGTATCTATTGGGGCGGCACCTTGAGCGTTTGCGTTGGCGTTTCTGTTGGTGCAAGCGCTTAATCCTAATGCGATTACCATGATCAGAGTGAGCCAGAGGATCTGTTTCTTCATAGGAGGGCTCCTTGAAATGTTAAGGAATTATTCGTAACGTAAGGCAACGATAGGATCTAAATTTGCTGCGCGGCGGGCAGGCAAATAACCGAAAAGAATCCCCACCAGAGCGGCAGACGTGAAAGAAATACCGATGGCGTAGGGCACAATAACAGTGCGCATTCCGCTGAGCATGCCAAAGAGGTAAGAGCCGGCGATCCCTACACCGATGCCGATGATTCCCCCCAGAAGGCTGAGCACGAGCGCCTCGGTGAGAAACTGGATCTGAATGTCCTCGGGGGTGGCACCAACAGCCTGGCGCAGACCAATCTCGCGGGTGCGTTCTGTTACGCTGACCAACATAATGTTCATAATCCCGATGCCGCCGACCAGTAGGGACACACTGGCCACCCAGATGAGAAGGTTGCGGAAAGTGGCCGTGGTGGACTCGCGGGCTTTGATGATATCGGCCTGGGTGCGAATGTTGAAATCCGGGCTATCCGCACTGACATTGTGGCGATTGACCAGGAGCAGTGTAATTTGCTCTACAACCTGATCAATATTGGCATTGGGTTCCACGGCTACGGTGATCTGACGCACCCGATCCCCCATAAAGCGGGCAAACTGCGAGGGGGTGAATTTCTGAAAGACGACTTTGATCGGAGTGTAAATGATTTGATCGAAATCGGTGCCGGCGACCAACCCCTTTTCGGCCAGGACGCCGATGACCGTCAGTTGCGTTTTGTTGACCGTAATCGCTTGACCGATGGGATCCTCATCGCCAAACAGTTTCTCGGCAATGGTCTTTCCCAGGACGGCAACTTTTTGCGCTCGCTCCACCTCGGTATTTGTAAAGTAACGTCCGCTGGCTATACTTAACCCGCGCACGACGGGGTAATCTGCTGTAGTTCCCAGCAATGTTACGCCGTCCAGGGTAACATCACCCCGCCGCACAGTAACACTGGCCTGTTGATCTACGGTTACCCCGGCGACGCCTTTGATCTTCTCACGGATGGCTGCCACGTCATCGTACACCAAACCGCCTGTGTTCTGGGGGCGCTCACCCGGCCCCACGCGGCTAAAGGTGGATGAGATGAAAATCAAATTGGACCCTAGGCTGTAAATGGATTCGGAGATCGCGGCCTCGGTGCCGGCACTAATGGCCATCATGACGATGACCGCTGCCACTCCGATGATGACCCCTAGGGTGGTCAGCAAAGATCGCAGTTTGTTAGCACGCAGGCTGCGCCATGCTTCCTTCAATATCTCAATGATCATGGTGGGCCTCCGTAGCGGGTTCGGTAAGTTGATCCGAAGGATGTGTGGTGGTCAATGGATGACCGCGCCCATTGGATTGATCGGAGATCAGATGCCCATCACGGATGAGCAGGATACGTTCGGTGCGCGCAGCAACATCCGGGTCGTGGGTGACCAGGACAATGGTGCGCTCTTGTTGGTGCAGTCGCTGTAAGAGGGTCAGGATCTCTTGAGAGGCATGGGAGTCTAAGTTACCGGTGGGCTCATCGGCCAGGATCAGGGCCGGATCGTTGATCAGGGCGCGCGCAATGGCAACACGCTGCTGCTGCCCCCCGGAGAGTTGATTGGGATAATGATGAACGCGGTCACCTAGACCAACGCTTTCTAATACAGCCAAAGCGCGTTTGCGGGCTTCGTCTGCCGAAAGGCGCTGATCGCGGCGATAGAAGACGGGCAGAAGGACGTTTTCTAAGGCCGTCAGGCGAGGTAGCAAGTTATAGGATTGAAAAACCATGCCGATTTTGCGCCCACGGATTAATGCCAGGTCGCGGCGGCTATAGTGGCTTACCTCAATCCCGTCAAGGAAGTAACGACCTTCGGTAGGGCGGTCGAGACAGGCGAGGATGTTAAGCAGGGTGCTTTTTCCTGAACCACTTGGTCCCATAATCGCCACAAATTCCCCTTGCCGAATGGTGAGCGTGATGTCATCCAGAGCAACGACCTGAGCCTCGCCGGCGCCGTAGACTTTTTTCAGGTTCTCGGTGCGGATGATGATGGTTTCTTGACTCATCACTGCGTCTCCACATTACCGGTGGTTACTACATCCCCTAAATTGAGGCCGGATTTGATTTCGGCATAGGTGCTGTCTTTCAATCCCACCTCCACGACCGTCAACCGCGGTTGACCATCGGCACCGACTACAAAGACGGCGTACTGCCCATCACCGAGATCTCGCAAAGCCTCAATTGGGACGATTAGAACGTTCTCGGCGCGTGCGGCAATGATGGTTACCGTTGCGTTCAACCCCTCAAGCAAGGTTTCCTGATCGTTGGTATCCATGTTTAACGTAATGGCGCCTTTCAGCACCTGATAGCCATTTATGGTTTCAAGCGCTGGGTTAAGCCGGGTTACCGTGCCTTTGAACATGCGGTCAGGAATAGCATCGAAGGTGATCTCTGCCTCGGCGCCAATGACAGCCTTATCCATATCGGTCTCGTCAATAGCAAATTCCACGACGGGGTGGAAGAGGTCGGCCAGGGTGATGAAGGTGGCGCCGGCGTTGACCGAATCGCCCACCTGCCCATTGATGGTTGTAATCACGCCGTCAAAAGGCGCCTTCATCACCGCCCCTTCGAGGTTTTGGCGCGCCTTCTCCAAGGCCAGTTTGGCGTTTTCAAGTTTGCTTTGGGCTTGAGCCAGTTCGACCGGATCAATCCCGTTATTCTTTTCCAGGGTATCCACTTTGGCTTGAGCCTGTTTGAGGTTGGCCTCGGCGACGGCCAGGTTAGCCTGAGAGGTTTCGATCTCGTAGTCGGTATATCCCAGGCAGTAGCTATAATTGGCGTAGGCTGTAGCAACCTGGTTTTTCAAGGGTAAGATGCGTGTCAAATAGAAATCAGAATCATACTGCCCACTGAACTCATCGAGTTTTTCTTTCAGCCGAACGTACTGGTCGTAATAGGCCTGGATGGTGTCTTTATCGCAACGAGTCCAGCCTTTTTGCTTGACCTTAGACTTAGCCTCGTCATACGTTTTTTGAGCCTCAGCCAGTGCCAATTTGGCGTTGGCCAGGTTGGCCGCCGCGTTGTCATAAAGGCTCTGTAACTCATTCTCGGCTAAGGTCACTTGCAGTTCGGCGTCTTTCACCGCGGCTTGGAGCGAGGTCAAATCGGCAAGTTCGGCCAGCACCTGGCCTGCGGTTACTTTATCGCCCACCTGAACGTTAATTTTGGCGACTTTGCCCGCAACCGGGAATGAGAGTTGGGCCTCCTGGCCGGCAACGAGGGTGCCGCTACCGGTGGCAGAGAGGACGATGTTGCCACGGCGTACAACGGCCGTTTTAAACCCGGCCGTAGGGGTGGCCGTGGTTTGGGCGGCCTTGCTCTGGATCACAAAGCCGAGGCTGATGATGAGGATGAGAGCCAGGGCCAGCAAAGGAAGGTAAACTTTCCTTGGAACTTTGAGCAAGGATTTAGCGGTTGCTCCCATGTGACACTCCCTGTAATTCGGATTGATTTCGCTTTAAATCCTAGCCCTGTCTGATTCAGTTTTGATTTAGATGGCATGAATTTTTTGCAGTCGCGCCGCTGGGTATCTCAACCTTTTCTAAATCGGATTTAAATCATTCTGTGTTACGCTATAAGCAGTCCGGTATGGAGGAACGGAATCATGCCAACAACGATCCTGGTAGTGGATGATCAGGCCAATGTGCGGCAGTTATTGCAAGAGTATCTAAGCGAGCACGGGTTTCGCGTGATTACGGCTTCAGATGGTCAAAGTGCGCTCTATACCGCGCGGCACGAAAATCCCGATTTGATCTTACTTGATCTGATGATGCCCCGTATGGACGGTTATCAGTTTATCAAGCAATACCGTCAGGAACGCCAAACCCCAATTATTATCGTGACCGCGCGGGAGGAGGAATCGGATGCGGTTTTGGGTCTGGAACTAGGGGCAGATGATTATGTGGTCAAACCTTTTCGCCTGCGTGAACTGGTGGCCCGCATTCGGGCCACGTTGCGACGAGTTGCGGGGGCGTCCGAACGGACTGAGGTCTTGCATGTGGGCGATCTTTGGGTGGATCTGCAAGCCCATGCGGTAAAGGTACGCGATAAGGAAATCTCTCTGACTCCATTGGAATTTGACTTATTGGTCACGTTTATGCGGGCGCCGGGGCGCGTTTTTACGCGGGATGAGTTGGCTAACCGCCTAGCAGATAGTGGGTTTGCCGGTTTGAGCAGCACCTTGAATGTTCATATTCGTAATCTACGGTGCAAGATTGAGAAAGATCCCAGCCATCCCGAATGGATTGAGACCGTGTTCGGGGTGGGTTATCGTCTGCGAAAAGTGGAGTGATGCCAATGGTGCGCCAATCCTTGTATTGGAAGATTACTCTGGCGTTCATTTTGGTTGCGTTCATTTCAGCGGCGTTGGTGACGCTGGTCATCCGAGCAAGCAGCCCTGATCGCTTAAGCCGGTTGATTATCGAGCAACAACAGGAAACGCTCAAGCAACTGCTGATCAATTACTATGTCACACACGGCTCATGGGAGGGGATTGAGCAAGCGTGGTGGCGTTTGGAGATGCGCATGATCCCAACTCCCGCCGATCAGACCACCGAGTCAAACCAAGTGACCCCAATTAAGCCTCAGGAACGCCTGGGTTTTGATCGTGACCGGCGCGGTCTCTTCGGGTTGGCGGACTCAGAAGGGAAAGTTCTCATTAGCGCAGATCCAACTTCTCCGCCGGGGAGTTATCTTCCATTCGAGCGTTTACAGCATGAAGGCGTTGTACTCAGCGTGAATAACAGGCCGATCGGTTACTTGCTCCGGGCAGCACGCGCTCCAGCGTTTAACCCTGCCGAGACGCTTTTCCTACGCCGAACCTACCAGGCATTGGCACTGGCCTTGGGAGGAGCTCTGATCGTGGCTATAGTGATCGGCCTGTGGCTGGCGCGGCGTCTAACCCATCCGTTGCAAGCGCTGACCGACGCCGCGCAAAAGATTGCCCGGGGAAACCTGGAGCAAGAGGTTAAGGTGATCACTCAGGATGAGATTGGCCAACTAGCCCGAGCATTTAATCAAATGAGCCGCGAGGTAGCACAGGCAAACGAAATGCGGCGGCAAATGACTGCCGACATTGCGCATGATTTACGCACGCCGTTGACGGTGATTGCCGGGTATATCGAATCAATGCGAGATGGCGTTTTAGCCCCTACCCCTGAACGCTTTGCAATGATCTATGTCGAAATCGAGCGTCTTCAAAAGATGGTCGAAGATCTGCGCCTTCTTTCCCAGGCCGATGCGGGTGAACTGCGCCTGAACTGCCAGTCTGTGTCTCCCGCGGCAATTTTGGAGCGGGCGGCGAGCATATTTCAGCATCGGGCGACACAAAAAGGTATTACATTACGGGTGAATCGGGAGGAAAATCTACCTCTGGTATGGTTGGATGAAGACCGCATGATGCAGGTGATGGACAACCTGTTGAGCAATGCATTACGTCATACTCCAGCAGGGGGTGAGGTGATCTTGGAGGCGAAACCTTCAGAGCAGGGGGTGGAATTCGTTGTACGCGATACCGGGGAAGGGATTCCGCCGGAGGAGATTCCCAGGATTTTTGAGCGCTTTTATCGGGCGGATAAATCGCGCCATACCGAGGCGGGGGAAAGCGGGCTAGGGCTGGCCATTGTGAAAGCCATCGTCGAAGCGCATCAAGGGCGGGTTTGGGCGGCTTCGGTTCCTGGGGGTGGGACGGCCATTCACTTTGAAATGCCTTTAGCCCCGCAGAAGGATTAGGGTCGAATTGTGAAGTTCTTAAATTGTTTTAATGCAAAGTTGACAAAAATGGTGTATATTATCCACAGACACCGAGAAGGATTTTTAACGGTAGTTGGTGTCCCACCAGAACTGCAAGCCAGCGTGTCCCCCCCACGCTGGGAAAAGGGTAGATGGTGGCATTCCCTCCCTGAAGGGCGTCAGGCATGTCCCCCCCCATGCCTGACGACTCTTTTAATTTGTGGGAGGATATAATTACCAAAAACTACATCGTAACAGGGGATAGTATATGACGCGTCATCGGCTGTTGTTCTTTGAGAGAAGTCAAATACTTATTTGGTTGGGAATAGTGGCATTTTCGGTACCTTTGTTTGGGTATGCGCTTAATGGGACGTATATGCGTTACAGTGGGGATGATTATTGTTACGCGGCGTCAGTGACTCAATTTGGTTTTTGGAAAGCACAATGGTTGTCCTATACCCAAATCTTAACATATAACGGAAATCGATATTCGCTCACCCTCTTTGCCGGCTTGGCTGATCTGGTTGGTCCAAAGTTTAACGGGGTATTACCCGCAGTAGTGCTTGTGTTTTGGCTGTTAATTTTGACGCTATTTTTAAGGTTGTTCTTCGAAAAACTGCCTATATGTTCGGTTCACCGAACATTATTGGCACTATGGGCTTCTGAAATGTTGGTTTTCTTTGCTTTATACCAGATTCCTGACGTGGCTCAGTCTTTATACTGGCGATCGGGTATGCTCCCATATTTTGCGCCGCTGGTGGTTAATTCATTCTTAGGGTATTGGATCGTTCGAAATGGGTCACGGAAAAGAGGACTTGTCGGTATTGCCTTGGTAGCCCTTTTTACTGCCTGGATCGGGGGCGGTTTTTCAGAAACCGGGGCAATGTTTCAGGCAGGTCTTTGGGGCGTGGTGTTTTTGGTTACTCTTCTCAGTCGCTTTAGGGCGAAAGATACGCTTAATTTCCCGGGGATTATCTATCTGCTTTTAATGGTTCTGGTAGGCACTCTGATTGCCATCTTGATGCTAGCCCTTTCCCCTACTATCGCTGCCAGAAATCTGCCCCCTCCGGAGGGGAATAAGATTTTGCGAGCACTTTCATTGAGCGGCTGGAATACTTTTCTATTTTTTTACTTTTGGATCAAAGGGCGAACCCTGCCCTTTTTAGTTAATTTTGGTTTTTTCCTGTTTCTTGGGGCGAGTGGACTTGTTTCACTATCTCATCGCCTTCTAAGGTTACAACATATTGTGTTGCTATGGGTGAGTGGTATCGTAATTATTTTCTTCTCTATGTTACCCTTTGCTTATGTCCAATCATCCTATCCCGAGTCTAGAGCCTTAGTTATTATGCAGTGGGTTGCCACTGTGCTGGCATCCATTACTGGAGTATGGGCAGGTGCATGGGTAAACGGCTTTCTATTTGCGAGGCGAGAAAAATTAGGTCCTCGTCTCCGGAGGGCATTTGCGTTAGCCCTGGTCTTTCTCTGTTTCTATCCGGTTTATGCATCGAGAAACATTTATGATGACCTTCCTCGACATCAAAAGTGGGCTGCTTTTTGGGATAAACGGGATGCTGAAATTCGCAATATGGCTCGTCATAATGTTCAAGATGTTCGGGTGATCCAAATAGACCATATTATCCCAAATGTAGGAGATCTTTCCCCTGATCCGGAGTACTGGTACAACCGCTGTGCGTCTGTTTATTATAGGGTGAAATCTATCTCTGCCAGTCTCCCCGGTTGGGATGAGGAATGAGCGATCCGCTCTGACCAAGTCGCATTTGCATCCTCACCTCCACCGTGTTAAAATATGAACAACGGTGGTTTATCCGGGTTTCCCACGTGTCGAGGTTTGGTATGCCTAAAATGGTTGAAGTTGTTATTGATAGCGTCCGGGTCAGTCTCACCAACCAACAGCGGATTGTGGTTCTACGTGAGATCAACGCCGAGCGTTATTTGCCGATCTGGATTGGCCCTTATGAGGCCGAGGCGATCACCATCGCTCTGCAGGAAATCGAGGTGGCGCGCCCCCAAACCCATGATCTATTGAAGAACGTTTTGAATTCCCTCAATGCACGGCTGTTGCGCGTAGAGGTCGTTGCACTGCGTGATGACGTGTTCTACGGTAACTTGGTGGTGGAACATAACGGCGAGGTGCTCAACATTGACTCGCGTCCCTCGGATGCGTTAGCCCTGGCGGTGCGGGCGCATGTCCCAATTCTGGTGGCGCGTGAGGTTATGGATGCCGCCAGCATTACCCCCGAGAAAGATTTGCAAACCCCCGAAGAACCGGTTGAACCCACGTCGAAAACCGAGATCCTGGATGAAGAGACCGACGAGCGTCTCTCGGTGTTTGAGGATTTCTTGCAGAAACTGAACATTGGGGATCTCGACGACTCCGAGAGCGGCGAGGAAGGGGATGAAGAGAACCCCGACGAAGAGCCGCCTAAAAAACACTGATGGGTTGGGTGAATATTCCGGGGTCTCACTGACCCCGGTTTTTGTTCAGCCTGGATGGGTTTTTCGGGGTATCATTTTATAAACGCTGGTTAGGTGGTCAGGTTCGTAAGGAGAACGAGGCACGATGGGAGAACTTCCCCCGCTGGTAGAGGAAACATCTTCTGCGCTTGAGCAGGCTCAACCCCACCACCGCGAAGCCGAGGAAGCGGTGTTGGGGGCGGTGCTGATCAACCCGGAGGTGTATTTTGATCTGGCGCAAATTCTACGCCCGGAGGATTTCTACATTGCCCGCAATCGCTGGGTTTGGGAAGCCTTTGTTCATCTCACCGAGCACCGCATCCCGATTGACTACCTGACGGTTTGCCAGGTCTTGGAAGAGAAAGGTCACCTCACCGAGGTCGGGGGGCAGGCTTACCTGCTGGCATTGATCAATCAGACCCCGACCTCACTCCATGCCGAAGCCTACGCCCGCCTGGTGCAGGAAAGCGCGATCCGGCGGCGCATGCTGGCGGCGGCCAATGAACTGGCGCGTTTGGCCTATGACCCACGCCGCTCGGTGGATACCATCATAGACGAGGCAGAGAAGGCCGTCTTTGGGTTGAGCGAGCGCCGCTTGCAGCGCGATGTGCAGCCGATCCAAACCGTCCTCAGTGCCTACTACGACCGCATTGATCAACTTTCGCAACGCAGTGATGAAATCTACGGCGTGCCCACCGGCCTGATTGATCTGGATCGCCTGCTGGGTGGGATGCAGCGTTCCGATTTACTCATCGTAGCCGGTCGTCCCGGTTCGGGTAAAACCGGTTTTCTGCTCTCGGTGGCTAAAAATGCGGCTCAGCGCCATCGCAAACGGGTGGCTATTTTCTCGTTGGAGATGTCGGCGGAGCAGTTGGTGCAGCGCCTAATTGCCCAAGAAACCGGGATAGATACCCAACGCCTGCGTACCGGCAAACTGACCGATGAAGAATGGCCGCTTTTCACCCACGCCATTGAGGTGCTGAGCGATACCCATATCTGGCTGGATGATACACCTGCCATTACGCCGTTACAGTTGCGCACCAAATGCCGCCGTCTGCATTTGGAATATGAACTTGACCTGATCATTGTGGATTATTTGCAATTAATGGCTGGGGATACGCGCTCGGAAAACCGCGTTCAAGAGGTCTCATATATCTCGCGCAATCTCAAGATCCTGGCGCGCGAATTAAACGTGCCGGTGTTGGCGGCGGCGCAACTCTCGCGCGCCGTGGAACAGCGTGCCGACAAACGCCCGATGCTTTCGGACTTGCGCGAATCGGGCAGTCTAGAACAGGATGCTGATGTGGTCATGTTCATCCATCGCCCTGAAGGCTTGGAGAAAGAAAGCCCGCGCCGCAACCTGGCCGAGATTATTGTGGCGAAACACCGAAATGGCCCAACGCACGGCGGAATTGAGGTGGTATTTCTCAGCAACCTGGCCCGCTTTGAAAATGCCGCTACCGTGCGCATGCCGGGCTAATAGGATAGAGGTGAGAAATGATGGCAAGTTTTGCAGGATTTCCAGCCGGAAAAGTCGGACTGACGCGTATCCCCAATCCCTTCTTCACCGATTTACTCCCCGAGATTGACCATCTGGGCGAATTAAAAGTGACCCTGTATGCTTTCTGGTTTCTGGAGCATTTAGAAGGGGCGGTGCGGTATCTGTCTTTTGAGGATTTTGCCGCCGATCGGCGGTTGTTACAGAGTTTAGGCACAGATGAAGCCAGTGCTCGCGAAGCATTGCGCGAAGCGTTGGAGCGAGCCGTGCAACGCGGCACTTTCCTGTGCGTCCACTATAAAGAGGGGCAGCGTGAAAGCATGTTGTACTTTTTAAACACCCCGCGGGGACGCGCCGCGGTTGAAGCGTTGAAGCGGGGCGAATGGCGACCTGAACAGTTAAATCACCCTGACGTGGCTCTGGAGATTGAGCGCCCGAATATCTTCCGTCTTTATGAGCAGAACATTGGGCCGCTAACACCAATGTTGGCGGAAGCCTTGCGCGATGCGGAGCGCACCTATCCCATGGCATGGATTGAAGAGGCGATCCGCATTGCGGTTGAGAATAACGTGCGTCGCTGGCGCTATATTGAGGCTATTTTGCGAGCCCGTATGGAGCGAGAGGGTCATGGAACCGATTGGAGAAACACTGAAACGAATCGCCGCAAGTATATCGAAGGCGAGTACGGACAATACGTCCGGCACTGAGAGTTTGCCACCGCGACAATCGAACCTACCCGGGGATCCTAATTGCCCTATTTGCCACGGTGTGGGCTTTGTGCGGCAGGACTTACCGGTGGGGCATCCGGATTTTGGCAAATTGCAGTTGTGTGTCTGCCGGCAAACAGAGGCCATGCGGAGTGAACGGGAGGCTTTGTATCGTCTGAGCAACCTCGAAGCCTTCCGTAATATGCGGTTCGAAACGTTCCAGACCCAAGGGCGGCGTGGATTGGGTGATCGTCAAATCCAGTCGCTGGAACAGGCGTATAACGTCAGCCGCCAATTTGCCCAAACCTTACAGGGGTGGCTGTTGCTGATGGGCGGCTATGGTTGTGGCAAAACCCATTTAGCGGCGGCAATTGCGAATTTTGCCGTTGAGCAGGGGGTGCCGGTGCTCTTTCTCACGGTGCCTGACCTACTGGATTGGTTGCGCTTTGCGTTTGAAAGCGCGGATGAAAACTTTGAGGCACGCTTTGATGAAATTCGGCATATTCGGTTGTTGGTGTTAGATGATCTAGGAACTCAGAACACCACCCCCTGGGCGGCGGAAAAACTTTACCAGATCATCAACCATCGCTATATCTTGCGCTTACCCACCGTGATTACTACCAACTTAACTCTGGATGACCTGGACGGTCGCATTCGCTCACGTTTGATGGACGCTGATTTGGTCACACGGGTGGAGATTCAGGCCCCCGATTACCGGGTTCCACTCAATGATGAACCCCTTTCGCCATTTTCCTCACTGGATTTGCTGGCAGATCGCACCTTCGGCAATTTCAGCCTGCGGGAAAATGAACCCCTCTCGCGAGAGGCGTTGGAGAGTTTGCAAAAGGCATACGAAGCGGCCATGGCGTTTGCCGAAGCCCCGCAGGGATGGCTGGTACTGATGGGCGATTATGGGTGCGGCAAAACGCATCTGGCGGCGGCAATTGGAAATTACCGCAAGGGGTTGGGAGAAGAACCCTTATTTGTGGTCGTCCCCGATTTGTTGGATCACCTGCGGGCGACCTTTGGCCCTTCCAGCACGATTTCGTATGATCGGCTTTTCGAACAGGTGCGCAACGCCCCGCTGTTGATTCTGGACGATTTGGGCACCCAGAGCGCCACCCCGTGGGCACGGGAGAAACTGTATCAGATCTTTAATCATCGTTACAATGCGCGTCTGCCCACTGTGATCACAACATCCAGCACGTTGGATGACCTGGACCCCCGCATCCGCAGTCGCATGCTGGATTTGCGCTTGTGCCGCATATATGCTATCTTAGCGCCGGCCTATCGGGTCATGCCGGCATCCCCGGAGAGCAAAGGGGGGCGGAGCACGCGGCGTGCACGCCAGGCCTAGAAAAGATTAAAAACACTCGCCCCTTTACGGGGCGAGTGTGTTAGCACGCAGAGGGATAAGCCACTAAGCCTGGTGTATGGCCCCGTTAGGGCAGACCTCGGCACAGTTGCCGCAATCCTGGCATTTCGCAGCATCAATCACATACACGCCGTCTTTCTCAAAAATTGCGCCGTGTTCGCACTCGGTTTCGCACGCCCCACAGGCAATGCAATCATCCGCGTTAATCACATAAGCCATAGTCGGTCTCCTTAGAATGGAATTAATCCGATTAATTCATCCAGTTGCTGTGTGAAGGATAGCACAAAGAAAAGATCCCTGTCAATCCGCGGGTATGGGCCATTTGTCACAAAAATCGGCCTGAAAATGTCATCATTTAGAGAGTGCGCAACCAGTCGGAAAAACCGCGGTAAAGCGCCCCGGCCAACACGTGGTCGCTCTTTTGCATGATCCAGCCGAGCAATAGACCCTGAACGAAAGCGATGCCTAAGGTTATCCCAAGCGTGGCGACGGGAGCGGCAAGCACCCAGGGCAACCGCCATAGAGCAAAGGCTAAGCCGTTTACCACTAACCCGGCGCGTGAACCCAGCCAGGCCGACCAGCGGGGCAGTAGATAGCCACGGAAAATACTCTCTTCACCTGCCGCTAAAAGTAAACTCAAAAGTAAGGCTTGCCCTTGCTCGGGGGAGATCCCTCTCAGCAGGTGCGAGAACTGCCCACGCAGGAATAGGGTGATAAACACCAACCCCAATCCTAGTTGCAGTGCTGGGAGAAGGGTTGCCCGCCCCCAACCGGCGCTCCGTAGGGGTTGCCCGCGCGCTACCAAAGCCCCAAGATAGAGTAAGAGCGCCATCCCCATGACGTTAATTTGTGCGGTGAGAGGTGGAAAAGGTGTTGTCCCTGTGGTGTGCAAGTAAAGAAATGCGCCAGCCAACGTCAGCCCGAACAACATCAGCCCGATACCTCCCTCGCGACGGGGGTAGCGAAACACCAAAGGCGGATGACGGAAGCGTGGGCTGAGGGTGAGCAGCAGGGTGACCGCTACCACCCCCATGACCTCAATGAGCAGTAACAGCCCTTCGCGCCAAGTCATGCCGGTGAGGTGTCCGTCCCTTCGTTGGATTTATCGGGTGTGGTTTGACCTTCAGGCGCTTCCAGTTGTAGGTCTACCTTTTCTTCCATACGCACTTGTCCGCGTAGGAAAGCACCCTCTTCGGTAGTGAAGGTGACCACGGTGACATCACCCCACACACGGCCGGTGCTGCGGATTTCCAGTTTCTCGGCGATGACGTTTCCGTAAAGCGTGCCAGCGACAACTACTGTATTGGCGCGCAGTGTTTCGCACGTTACCCGACCACTTTCACCGATGACCAAGAGGCCGCGAAGGTGAATTTCACCTTCAAACACACCTTCAATGCGCACACCACCGCTACCGCGCAAACTGCCCGTCCAGGTCAGACCGGGGCCGAGTACAGAGGTCACCCGTTCGGTGGGCGTGATGCCCGCTGCAGGTGGGGGGGAAGGTTTGCGAAACATGGGTTCTCACCTCCAAAATTTTCACCATTCGGATGCGCCAAGTGCAGGCATTATACCCTAAGGGGCTAGGTTGGGATCGGCCACATATTGCCACCAATTATAGGCGATCCCATCGCGCTGGCCGGTGATATGAGGGAACAGGCTTAGCCACCATAGGTGATGCAGTCGCATATCGCCGTTGCCCCATTCGCTGCAATCCACCCATTGGGGCGCACCGCTGAGATCCGGAAAATTGCGCCAGTTGCGGCAGCGACTGAGCACGGGAGTGGGGTTGCCCCAATCGTAATCGGTGCGGCTGTTAGGCGCGTAATGAACGGTGCCGCATTCTGCCCGACCGGGATGGGCTTTCTCATAACGGGTGAAGCGCTCCCAGAGATTGGCGTCACCGCTGGTGCGCTGGAAAACGCGGTGCAGGATGAATTCCGCCCGATGGGCAAAGGCTTCCAACATCTCCCCCACCCCGCGCTGATAGTTAAAGCCCATGATCAGAAAGCGCCGCCCTGCGGCCTGTCCGTTCGCCAGAGGCGGCGCGTTGCAGAAGAAGGCATTCGGGCCGGCCATGACCGATTCGTAAAACCCGAAGAAGGGCCCGCCGAAACACCAGACCTCATCAATGAGACCATCGCGTACTTTGTCTAAAATCCGGAAGGTGTTGAGCAAGCGAGTGTAATCTACGGTGTCGGGTTGGTGACCCTGGCCGCGCTGAACGGCCTCTAAATATGCTTCGGGCGTGTAGATAAATCCGTCTGTTTTGGCGGGTATGCCGTCCACAGTTACCCGTTCGGCGATTTGAAAATTGAGATAGCCGTAACTGACCGTTTGGATATCCGTTATGAAGGTTGTAACAAGATTTTCGGGTGCATTCCAGCCCAAGGCTTCGATCAGCCGCTGTCCGCCTTGGGAAGGTATCTGCGGGTTGAAGGTGATCACCAAAACCCGGCGGCGGATGGGCGCCGGAATGCCGCCGACCGGTTCAGGCGGGGAAGGGGGCGGAGGCGGTGGTGTGGGGGTGCCGAAGAGGGAACGTAAAAGGTCTAAGAGGGCTTTCAAGATATCCATACGATCAGTCCGGTTGTAAGGGTTGGGCTAACGCTTTCTCAAGGCGGGCGCGCAGTTGGATCAGTTGCGGTATCAGGGTTGCAAACTCGTTGCCAACCTGTCCATCTTCTGGCGATGTATTCTCATGGAGGAAACGATACTGTTGAAGGGTGGCATTGACTCGGGCAAGACGCATTTTGATCAGAGTACGGGCGATGTCTTCCAATTGCTGTTCGGGAGTGGGTTCACCATGAGGGAGCGGGGAGAGCAGAGCGGTTAAAAATTCATGCAGTGCATCACCGGTATGTTGTTGAAGATAGGTCACTACTTCCAGATCATCTTGGTCTAAGGCTTGAAGAAAGGTTTGGGCTAAAGCGCGGTGCGGGGCTTGCTCAAAATCCTGTGGCGAAAAGCGGTTCAACCCGGCTTGTTGCAGGATGCGATTGAGCAGATAAAGGTTCTCGGGGTGGCGCAGTAGTAATCGCAGGCAGTGGGTTTCCATCTCGTGGAGTGGGGGTTGGGTGCTAACCAACGGCGTAACCACCCGTTGAGGGGTGGCGGTTGCGCCGCGCTGGCGGTTTGGCATGGGACGGGCAGGGGCGGCCCGCAGGAGGGCACGCTCGTCCACGCGCAGTAGGCGTGCCAGGCGCTGGCGATAATCTTCGCGTTCGACCGCATCGGGCACCTCTTCGATCAAAGGTAATACCTGGGCGGCAATCTCACGTTTGACCTTGGGGTCATTCAAGTCCCGTTCGGCAGTCAGGGTTTCCATAACGTGGATTACGATCGGCTTAGCACTCGCGACCAGGTCTGCCCAGGCTTGGGGATTACTCAGAACGACTTCATCCGGATCTTGGCCAGGGGGGAGGGTGGTGACGCGCAAATCGGCTTGGAGGCGAGCCTCATGGTGCAGTAGGCCACGCGCATCGAAGACCAGTTCATCGGTATGGTCCATAGCCTGGCGGGCGACCTCTAACCCGCGCAGTGTGGCTTTTTGCCCGGCAGCGTCGGCATCGAGAGCCAGGACGATATGACGGGTGAAACGCTTGAGCAGACGCAGTTGGTCTTCGGTGAGGGCAGTACCCATGGGCGAGACCACATTGGTAAAGCCGGCTTGGTGCAAGGCAATGACATCCAGATAGCCTTCCACTATCACCACCTGATCCTGGGCGCGGATCGCCTTGCGCGCTTGATCCAAAGCATAAAGCAGTTTCCCTTTATCGAAGAGCGGTGTCTGAGGGGTATTGATGAATTTTGGAATATCCTCAGGGTTAAGCACACGGGCACCGAATCCGGCCATGCGCCCTTGTGGATCACGGATGGGGAACATGATACGGTGGCGAAAGCGGTCATAAATGCCCTGTCCATCCTCGCGCTGGACAACCAGACCAACTTGAAGCAGATCCTCGACGCTGTAGCCCTTGCCCAGGAAATAGTTTAAGGTGGCATCCCAACGGTTGGGCGCATAACCCAGACCAAACTGCAAAATGGTTTCATCGCGCAAGCCACGCTTATGGAGATAATCGAGGGCTGAACGGCCCTCTGGAGTCTGAGTAAGGTGGTGTTGATAAAACGTGACCGCGTTTTCGAGCAGGTCGCGTAGGCGTTCCAGGGCTTGCTCTTCCTCAGGGGGCGCGGCTTCCATTGGACGTAGTGTCACGCCGGCGCGCTCGGCCAGGAAGCGCAGGGCTTCGTTGAAATCCCAATTCTCTTTCTTCATCACAAAGCGGAAGACGTCCCCGCCTTCGTTACATTGACCAAAACAGCGCCAGGTGCCCGTCTCAGGAAAGACGACAAACGAGGGGGTGCGGGTATTGGGGTGAAACGGGCAGAAACCAATATAATTTTTGCCCGTGCGACGTAATTTGACCGTCTCACCGACCAGGTCCACAATATCAATGCGCGCCTTGATCTCATCTATAACCGACATACGCGCTCGGTTTTACCACCAGAGGTTTGGGTTGGGTCGAAAACAGATTGATGTGTTTCAAATATAACATAGGGTTGGGGCTTTTGTGATATAAAAAGAACGATGGGCGTTCCGGTTTTACCTGACCTAGAGTCTGATTTTGATCCCACTGCGGTGGTGCTATACGGCGGAGGCGGCCACGGCAAGGTCTTGATTGAATTGATCCAAGCCTTGGGGATGTATCGTTTGGTGGGAATCATAGATGATGGGTTGGCCGCAGGTAATCAAGTGTTGGGCGTGCCGGTGCTGGGGGGCGCGGAGATTTTGCCGCACCTCTACCAACAAGGGGTGCGCTTGGCGGTTAACGGCGTAGGGGGAATTGGGCGCCCAGAGGTGCGGTGGCGGGTGTTTGAGATCCTGCTTCAAGCGGGTCTAACCTGCCCGGCGTTGGTGCATCCGGCGGCATATGTTGAACGGAGTGCCCAGTTGGACGGTGGGGTGCAGGTGCTGCCCCAGGCGTATCTCAGCAGTGCGGTTAAGGTGGGGTTTGGCACCGTCATCAACGCGGGGGTTGTGGTTTCTCACGATTGTGTGCTGGGGCGGTGTGTGAATCTCTCGCCGGGGGCGCTACTCGCGGGCGGGGTGCAGGTGGAAGATTTTGCGCAGATCGGTATGGGGGCGACGATCAATATTGGCATCACTATTGGCCGCGGGGCACGGGTTGGCAATGGGGCAACGGTTAAAGCCGATGTTCCCCCCGGCGGAGTGGTACGGGCGGGGACGATTTGGCCCCCACCGGGTACCACCCAAGGCGGCTGAGACCAGCCTGCCCTGGGTGGTTAACAGAAGGATGGGGGATCAAGGTCGCAGTACCCGCCCGATGAAGAGAATGCTCTGGCTTTGGCGGTCGCGAATGAGGAAGATGAAGGGACGATCAACCCGCAAGGTGGCCGAACGGGCGGGCATCGAGGTGCGTTCCATAATCACCGCCGTAGCCGCGGCGGCTTCGGTGCCGGCTTCATCCACGGCCACAAAGCCTTTGTGTACCACATTCCCGATAAAGAGGCCCGGATACTCACTCATCGCCGTGAAGTCAGCCCGATCGGGATCGAAGGCGATCTTCATCCCCATGGCTTCGAGAGCCGATTTGAGACTTAAGCGGGCATCATACGTGAAACGCGGCAGGGTTAAATCAAGTTGAGTGGGTTCGAGGCGGGTCAAAATCTCGTTCAAACGTTGCGGGGTTAGCGTTTGTTCGAAGGCTTTGAATTGTCCTGTGGTGGGGACAAGCACGACCATCTCATAATCGCCCCCGGCATAGGGCAGGGCCGCGGCCTGATAGTCCTCGCCCTCAGCATAGGCGAGTTCCTTGTTCAGATGCATCATAGGGACGCGCACCTTTTGCCCATTGAGCAGGGTGAAGTCACCTTCCCGCGTGTCTTCGGGCTTGAACGGATAGCGCCAGGCGGCTTTAAAGTAAATGGCGTTGGTCAAGACCAGCCGTGTTCGTGATGTGATATCGCCGGGTTGAAGGAGATCGCGAATCTTGTCGCGGGTCTGCTCGGCTACCCAGGCGTTGATGCGTTGGCGCGCTCCCTCAGGATCGGCGGGAAAATCCAGGGTTTGCATGCCGGCGTTATAGTTCTCGGCCAGTAGGTCGAGAAATGCACTGCGGAAGGGCTCATCTTTTTGTCCCCATAGCGCATTGGCGATATGGAGTTCAAACGGGGGTTCCTCGGGATTAGGTGGGGTGGGTGGCGTGGTCAAGCGTTGGTTGAGGGCATTTAAGGCCGGATGAAGTTGCTCTGGGGGTAGGGTGAAGTGAAGCGTCTGTGCCATGGCTTCGGCGGTTTGGCCAGCGGCGCCGGCATAGGTCATGGTCAGGGCAAGGGTGATGCTGTAAGGTGAATAGAACAGGTTGCCTTCTTCGCCCCGCAAATATTGATAGAGATCGAGGGCAAAAGCGGTATTGCCCTCGATCAGGGCTTGTAAGTTGGTTTCGGGAACATTGGCCGGACTGCGGTAAGGTTTGCCGGAACGCACGGGGATGATGTCGCCGCTGGAAGGCTTGGTCGGGGTAGGTTGAGGGGGCAACGGAGCACAAGCGGTGATAAGCAGGGCAAAGGCTAATCCAATGAGCAGACCGATTTTTCGGGCGGACATGGGCACCTCCTCCTCGCAATTCCATTCGGGTTGGACACGATTAAGACGCTGAAGGGGGGACGTGGGTTCCGCAGGTGCGGTAAGGAAATTCTGTGAGGTTGCAGATAGTATGAAATCGGCTAACAAATCGGATTTTGTTTTTTGCGTGGGTCTTGTTCAAATTCTTACGCGAATACTCATAATTTATACTTATTTTGTCTCAGTTATCCGAAACTTTGTTCACAAAATAGCAAAATAATGCTATTGATTTAACAAAGTGATTTCTATATAATAAGAACTGGTAACTTTTTGACCTAGATCCACCACTGGTAGCCACACAAATGCTAAAAAATATCATCTCTGCCAACAGGGCAACCTCGGTCATCCAAGCACCTTTCCCGTTGAGTTCCACGCAAGCCGAGGTGATAAATGTATTGAGAAAGAGTGGGCAAGCCTCGCGTGCTGAGATCACAAATGTTACGGGTTGGTCTCGGGCTAAGACATCTCAGGAAATCAATACACTGATTGAAAAAGGTTTTTTGGTTGAGGTGGGTGAAGGTACGTCAAAAGGCGGGCGCAAGCCACGCCTTTTGCGCTTTAACAATCGTTTGGGATTCGTTGTCGGTGTTGACATTGGCGCGACGAGTTTAGATATTGCGATCGCAGATGTGAACGGCTTGATTTTGAACCGAGTGACCGAGCCGGCTGATATTCGTCGTCCGCCTGAGGAAGTATTAGGTCGGTGTAGTGCGTTGATTCTGGAAATGGCTGTTGCCCGGGGCATTCGCCCGGAACAAATCATTGGGATTGGTGTGGGTGTACCTGGACCGGTGAATTTTATGCGTGGGGTTTTGGTGGCTCCCCCTTTGATGCCAAACTGGGAAAATTATCCGATCCGAAATTTCTTTAAAGAGTTCTTCCCGTCCGCCTTGGTCGTTGTTGATAATGATGTCAACATTATGGCGTTGGGTGAGCAGCGTTCCGGGGATGCGTCTAACATTGAGCATTTTTTGTTTATCAAGATTGGCACGGGAATCGGGTGCGGTATTGTCGTGGGGGGAAGAGTCCATCGGGGCAATGATGGTTGCGCCGGGGATGTGGGGCACATTTGTGTGGACAAACAGGGCCCAATTTGCCGCTGTGGTAATCGCGGCTGTTTGGAGGCTATGGCGGCCGGCCCCGCCATTGCAGAGAAGGCGATGCAGTCTGCCCGAGATGGCAAGAGCGAATTACTGCGGAAGATGATGGAAGAAAAGGGAGGTTTACTAACGCCCGAGGATGTCAATCTTGCTTGTCGCGAGGGAGATGAAGCGGCTTTGGAAATTATTCGTGCTAGTGGACAAATGATCGGTGAAGTTTTAGCAGGGCTGGTCAATTTCTTTAACCCAAGTCATATTTTTGTTGGCGGGGGTATTTCCAATTTCGGAAATCATCTCTTGGTAGCAATTCGGCGGGCCGTACTAAAGCGTTCCTTGCCGTTGGCGACCTCAAATTTATCTATAAACTTTTCGCGTGCAGGCGCGGATGCGGGCATTGTAGGTGCGATCGCGCTAGCGCTTGAGCACCTTTTTGTGGTCGAAGGTAATTCACATTTTGTGTCATAACCATCAGGAGGAGGGAACTATGAAATTTGGAGTCAATACGTTCGTTTGGGTCTCCCCGTGCACAACCTCAGCCGTGAAACACCTTGCGCCCAAAGTAAGAGAGATGGGATTTGACGTTTTAGAAGTGGCGTGTGAGAACCCCGATTTGATTGACCCTGTGCAGGTTAAAGAGGAGTTGGTCAGAAACGGCCTACAGGGAATTATCTGTGGGGCATTTGGCCTAGATAGAAATATTTGCAGCCAAGATCCGGTTATCGTCGAAAATGCGAAGAGATACATCCGGTGGTTGATTGATGCTGCGGCTGAGATCGGTTCACCTGTGGTCTGTGGGCCGATGTACTCGGCTGTCGGCAAGGAGCACCTTGAAGATGATGAGGCCCGGATGAACGAATGGAAGAAAGCGGTGGATGGAATCCGTGAAATGGCGTTATACGCCGATCAGAAGGGAATAAAACTTGCGCTAGAACCCCTTAACCGTTTTGAAACCGACATGATCAATGTGGTTTCCCAGGGTCTCAAGTTCTGTGAAGAAACAGGCATGGAAAATGTTGGTTTGCATCTCGATACATTCCACATGCATCTTGAAGAGAAGAACAGCGGTGAGGCGATCCGATCCGCTGGGGGAAGACTCTTTCACTTCCATGCCTGTGAAAATGACCGGGGGATTCCAGGAACCGGGCAAGTCCATTGGGGGGATATTGCCAAGGCGTTGAAGGAAATCAAGTACGAGGGGGCAGTAGTTATTGAGTCATTTACCCCTCAGGTGAAGGAAATTGCTCGCGCAGTCTGTATCTGGCGTGAGATTGCGCCCAGTCAAGATGCAGTTGCGGGAGACGGTCTAAAGTTTCTTAAGCACCTTCTGACCAATGCTTAGCAATGGAAGTTGACATGAATGCCTCTGCTAATGTGAATGGTGAAAAGAAACCGATTGTTCGCATGACGGGGATTACAAAAAGGTTCCCCGGTGTGGTGGCTTTAAATCAGGTCTCGCTAGAAGTCTACCCCGGCGAGATTCATGGTTTAGTTGGTGAAAACGGGGCGGGCAAATCCACTTTGATGAAGATTCTAGTGGGTGCCTATCAACCCGACGAAGGCGAGATTTACCTCGGCGATGATAGGGTCACGTTTAGCCATCCCCAAGAAGCGCAAAGAAAAGGTTTAAGCATCATTTATCAAGAATTCAACTTGCTCCCTGATCGAACGGTCGCCGAAAACGTTTTCCTGGGACGTGAGCCTTTGCGACATGGTTTGGTGGATTATCGCCAGATGAACGCCCAGACCATGGCATTACTCCAACAACTTGATGTTCATCATATGATCTCGCCCGAGGTTTATGTGCGAGACCTTTCCGTGGCGCAACAGCAGATTGTAGAAATTGTACGTGCGTTATCGCTTGATTCGCGGGTGTTGGTCATGGATGAGCCAACCTCGGCGCTTTCTGAAACGGAGGTTGAAATCCTCTTTAACCTTATCCGCAATCTTACCGTGGAGCGAAATCTGGCCGTCATCTATATTTCTCACCGGCTGCGCGAGATCTTTGACCTGACTCAGCGCATCACTGTGTTGAAGGATGGCAACGTTGTAAAGACGGTGCAAACATGTGACGTAACCCCCAATGATGTCGTCCGAATGATGGTTGGCCGTGAACTCAATGAATATTATCCGCCCAAGGCCAGCTCTTCGGATGTAAGAGAGGTGGCTTTACGGGTTGTGAACGGGAGTAACGCGCGCTTGAAGGGGATTAATCTGGAACTTCGGCGCGGCGAGGTAGTTGGCGTGGCCGGACTGCAAGGCTCCGGACGCACCGAATTAGCCAAGGCGCTCTTCGGTGTGGAGCCGTTTACCAGTGGTAGCGTGGAGGTCAATGGCCGGGCAGTACGTCTAGATAGTCCAATGGATGCCATTCGATGTGGAATTGGTTTTCTAACCGAGGATCGCAAGCGCGAAGGCATTCTACCTTCTCAGTCAATTCGTGATAACGTCCTGCTGGCCTTTCGCGCATTACGGGGTGTTTTTTCTATAAATTACCGCGACGGTGTAAGGGGCACCCCTTCGGTGGCAGAACTCGGTAAGCGTGTGGATCTACGCGCGCCGTCCTATGAGACCCAGATACGGTACTTAAGCGGTGGCAACCAGCAAAAAGCAATCCTGGCCAGATGGTTGGCGAGTGGGGCCAATATCTTAATCTTTGACGAACCCACACGTGGAATTGATGTGAGTGCGAAGGCGGGCATTCATAACCTACTGCGTGACTTGGCTAAGAATGGGGCGGCTATCCTGATGATTTCGTCCGAGTTACCTGAAATTATTGGAATGAGTGACCGCATTCTCGTCATGCATGAGGGCAGGTTGGTCGCGGAATTGCCAGCTGGTGCCAGCGAAACCGATATTATGCTGGCGGCTACGGGTGGAAGAGAAACTCATTCAGAGGAAACAACGATATGACGCACACAACACCACCGGTAAAAATGACTTTGACTCGCCTGCGCGCCATCCCCCCCGCGTATTTTATTCTGCTGGGCATCTTCTGCGCAGCCTGGCTGGTCGTGGAGTTGTTCGGCACCGGAAGTTTCATGAATCCCGACACTCTCACGAATATACTGGTGCGCTCAGTAGCCCTCGGTATCGTGGCAGTTGGCCAAAGTTATGCGATTCTATCGGGCTCTCTGGACCTTTCGGTGGCTTACCTTATTTCGGTCACGGCTGTCATGTCATCTTTTATTATGCAGGGCGATCCCCAGCGGGTACCCCTTGCGTTAGCGGTGGTCTTGGCTATTGGTGTCTTTGTCGGCTTGATTAATGGCTTGATCATCACCCGCTTGAAAATTCACCCCTTCATCGCAACTCTCAGCACCAGCCTAATGATGAAAGGCTTGTTAGATACCGGCTTCCAAAACTTCGCCGGATCAGTGCCTAAGAGTTTCCAGGCGCTGGCGTATGATGGATGGGGGCCCATTCCTTATTCGGTACTTCTCTTCTTGGTTGTGGCGGTTGTAGGTGAATTTATTCTGCGTCGCACTCGCTTTGGTTCGCATGTTTACGCGGTGGGTGGCAATAGAGAGGTTGCTCGGTTGTCTGGGATTCGGACCGCGCGCGTCCTGATGGGAGTGCATGTGCTGGTCAGTCTGACTGCAGTGTTGAGTGGAATCTTTATCGTCAGCCGCTTGGGTTCCGGGGCGCCTTGGGTTGGACCGGACGGCGCCTATGATTTGGAATCCATTGCCGCAGTGGTTGTCGGCGGCACGGCGCTTTCCGGGGGGCGTGGTAGTGTAGCCGGAACCGTGGCGGGTGTGCTTATTTTCGGGGTTCTTGATACCATGTTCAATCTTTTGGGCGTAGGGGCATTTCTTAAGCTGGTGTTACGTGGTGTCATTATCATCGCCGCAGTGGCGAGTTACGCAATTCGCTCGAAACATGAGGTTGCCTAGGAGCATGCAGATGGCAGAGCCAGATTCAAAAGCCCAAACTCAGAAGCCTTTGCTTCAACGTAACACTCTCTTACAGCGCCTGCTTAATTCAGCACCCATCTACGTCGTCCTGATCATTTTGCTCATCCTGGTTAGAGTCGTTAATCCCAATTTCTTTGATGCAAACGTCTTTTTGGGATTTCTTAAGCGTTCAGCACCGGTCATGATACTGGCGGCAGGACAACTGTTTGTAATCGCCACCGGCGGCTTTGATCTTTCGATGGGTTCAATCATCTTGATGGTGGTCCTGGGCGGCGCCCTGTTAACAAATAATGATCCTACTCGCACCTGGTGGTCCATCCTGAGTTTGTTGGGCTTGGGTACGATTATTGGTTTACTGAATGGTGCTATTACTAGTTTTTTAAGAATCCCCTCGTTTATTACGACGCTTGGCATGCAGTTGGTTGTCCGTGGTGCCATCTTGCTGGCCTCGGGTGGCGCTCCAAGCGGATACTTGCCCGATAACTTCCGGATTTTTGGGCGTGGGAACATATTTGAAGTGGGCGGAGTGCAAGTTCCCTGGGCTCTAGTTGTGTTGGTGATTGTCGCAGCAGGGGACATTTTTCTAATGCAACGCTCTAACCTAGGGAAGCAAATTCTAGCAGTAGGTGATAACCCACGCGCGGCGGCCTTAGCAGGGGTTCGCGTCTCGCAGGTGCGAATTTTGGCATTTATTTTGTCGGCTATAGCCGCCGTTATTGCCGGCATTCTATATGGTGGGTTTTCTGGAACCTCGCGCGATGCCGGGCAGGGATACGAATTGCAAGCCATTGCGGCAGTCGTGCTCGGCGGTGCTCGTTTAGGGGGCGGACAAGGTTCCATTCCCGCCGCTATGGCGGGTGCGCTATCGCTGCAAGCCCTGTTTACGCTGCTTAATTTGCTCGGTCTGCCTAAACCACTGCGTGATGCGGTGGAAGGGTTGATCATCGTTGGTGCGGCGGCATATTCGGCAGTTCGTAGCCGCCATTCTGACAATTCCTAAAGCAACCCTTCATCCCTGAAAGGAGGTGGTCCGTACTCGGTAGGTAAATCCTTTTCCACAACACTTGCGTTCAGAATTGCGTTTCACAAATTTCTCAATCTTGGAGGGAGTATGTTTCGCAAGCCACTCTACGTCTTCTTGCTTGTCATCCTGAGCGCCAGCCTGCTTCTAAGCGCTTGCGGTCAGGCTACGATGACACCCGCCGTCACTGAACCCGCAGCCCCTGCGGCAACAGAACCTGCGGCGCCTGCAGCGACTGAGCCCGCGCCCCCTGCGGCGACCGAACCCGCGGCGCCCGCGGCAACGGAGCCT
>CAYRUO010000015.1:0-30191 GCA_964427505.1 uncultured Thermanaerothrix sp. | reverse complement strand
GTTGCAGCGGGAGGCGGGGTTTGGGTCGGCCCGGGCAGGAAGGGGGTGGCAGAAGGGGTCGGAGTGATCTGGGGTGAAGGGCTGCCGCAGGCGGCGAGCAAGAACGCGCCCAATGCCATTGTGGTTAGCCAGGTAAACTTGGGAGATTTAGCCGTCATAGGTGGGATTACCTCCGGCGAATGCGAGGCGTGGCATAAAATGCTGCCTGAATGGTAACGCTGGCGGCGGTCTTTGGCAAGGGATGGATTAGGAACGCTGGAAAAGCAGAAAGCCCACTCTGGGACTAAGGCTAAAAAACCCTGCGGGCGACTTTGCCCGCAGGGGGTGAGCGGGGCGCCGCAGCGGCTGCGGCGTCGGGTGGGAGAGATTATTTGTATCTCCCCAGCCGTTTGACCCTCTATACAGGGATGGCTAAAATAATCCTATGCACCTCGCTGCAACCCCTCATCGTGCCTGGCGGCTGAGCCTGGCCGCGGATGCGCGCCACGGTGCGGTCTGTTATCCCGATGACGCCATCTGGGCGTGGGACCTCGGTGGAGGGGAGCCCCCGGCGCTGGCGCTCAGCACGCGCCTGGGTCTGCGGGTGCGCGAGTTGCGCCTCTTCCCGCGCTTCGTGCAGGGGCGGTGGGCGGTGAGCGATCCCCAGCGCTTCTACCGCTCGCCCCAGGTGGACGAAATCCAAGCGGCCTATGCGGTGGTGCGTGGGGCACCGTTTCCCGGCCTGGACGTGCGGGCAGAGGCCTGGGTGCCCGATTCGTTCCGCTTGCTGGGACGCCTGCACCTGCGCAATACCGGTTTGAACCCACGCACGATGCGGTTGGAGTGGGCGGCGGTGCTGCGCCTGCTGGATAATGGGCGCACGTTTCACCCTCGCCGCCGCGAGGGACACCTTTGGTTGGAAGCCACCACCCAGGGCTGGGCGCTGGTGGTGGGACTGAGCACCCCCGCGGCGCAGGCGGTGGAAGCCCCGTTCCCCGCTTTGAGCGTGACGCTAACGCTGGAACCCGGCCAGGGCGAAACTTTGACCTGGGTATTAGCACGTGCCCCACAGGGAGCAGAAGCCTATCAGCGCGCGTTGAAGGGCCTGGGCGAACCTTGGGAGGCGCGCGTTGCCCGCCTGCGGGCACAGCAAGCGGCGCAGGAAGTGCATATCACCAGCGGCAACCCCACCTGGGATGCCATCCTGGCGCAGTCCCAACGCACGGCGTGGCGTTTTTGTCTCCCGGCCAGCGAGCACTTGCCTCATCCCTCGTTTGTGCTCACACGGCAGCCGGAAGAGGGCTTTTCGGCGCGCGGCGATGGTAGCGACTATCCCTACCGTTGGGCCGGGCAGACGGCTTTAGATGCCTGGTGGTTGAGCCAGGTGCTCTTGCCCGGCGGGGCAACCTGGGTGCGGGGATGGTTGCAGAATTTCTTGGCGGTGCAGGATGCCGAAGGATTCATCGATTGGCGGCCGGGGTTGGGCGGGCAGCGCGGGCGCTACCTGGCACAGCCGCTGTTGGCGACGCTGGCCTGGCGACTCTTCCCCTACTTCGAGGCTGACCGAACCTGGTGGGCCGAGATCTATCCGCGCCTGCTGGCGTTTTACCGCCTCTGGTTTGAGCCGGCGCACGATCGGGATCAGGATGGCTTCCCCGAATGGGATCATCCTTATCAGTCCGGTATGGAAAACAGCCCCATTTTTCGCCGTATCGGCGCAGCGGGGTATGGCGTCGGTATGCCGTGGTTGGAAAGCCCGGCCCTGGCGGCCTGGCTCTACCGTGAGGGACAGAGTCTGATGCGGATTGCGGAGCAGGTGCAGGATGAAACGGCATTGCCCTGGCTGCAGGCGCGCTTGGCGGCACTGCACCAAGAAGTCGAAGCCGCCTGGGATGGCGAGGCGGCGGTTTATCGCTACCGCGATGCGCAAACTCACCTCTGGCCGGCAGGCGAGGTGCTGTTAGCGTTCGAGCGTGAAGGCGATTATCGCCTGGAGCGCGCCTTGACTCCGCCGCGCCGCCTGATGGTGATACTAGAAAGGGCAGAAGGCGGGACGTTACCGCTGACCTTGATCCTGCGCGGAGCGGGGCCGAGCGAAACGTTGGAGGTGGTGATCCCGGCGCGTCAGATCCTGTGGCGCGGTGAGCACGGCGTGGCGGTGACCGCCGAACTGTTCACACGATTGGATGGGGTCATTGTTCAGGGTCTCCCCGCCGGCGTGCGTGGGCAGGTCGTAAGCGGGGATTATCGCGCCGAGGATCTCAGTTTGCTAATGCCCTTATGGGCCGGCATTCCATCACCGCAGCGGGCGGCTCAGATGGTGGAGCGGGCGCTTGTGCCGCGCTACCTGCGGCGCTATGGCTTCAGCCTGGGTCCACGTGATGAAGAAGACGACCATAGTCAAACCCTCTCTCCACTCTGGAATACGTTCCTGGGGGAAGGGTTGCTGCACTACGGCTACCGCGACCTGGCCGCCGACCTGGTGGGGCGTTTGCTGGAAGGGATCGCCGCCGCCTGGGCACACAGCGGTGACTTTTGGGCCGCTTATGACGCCGAGAGCGGGCACGGCGTGGGGGAGCGCCACGCAGCCCACGGCTTGGCACCGTTGGGGCTTTTCTTACGCACCCTGGGCTTATTCGCGATTTCCCCTCATCAGGTGATCCTCTCGCCCGACAACCCTTTTCGACGGCCAATTACAGTACAATATCAGGGAATAACGGTACAATTTCTTCAAGAATATGCCCTCGTGACCTTCCCGGGGCATGCGACGCTTAAGGTGGAAGGTCGTGGACCCTATCGAGTTGTGGCGGACCGTCTATACCATATGCGGAGGTTGCCATGAACGCCGAAGCCAATTCCTCTTCTCCCCCGGTAGACCGGTTGTTGCTGGCGGTGGTGCAGGCGCAGGATGCCGACGGAGCGGTAAGCGCCCTGGAACGGCGCGGCTTCACCGTGACCCGCTTGCCCAGCCAGGGCGGTTTTCTGGGACGGCGCAATGCCACTCTGTTGGTTGGGCTGCCCGAACCCCGTGAAGAACAGGCCCTGCAAGACCTGCGTGAGACCTGCCGCCAGCGCGTAGAATACATCGCCGTGCCGCTGGAAAGCGCGCCGCTGGCCCTGCCCGTGCCCACGCCGGTCACGGTGGGTGGGGCGACCGTGTTCAGCCTGGTGGTGGAGCACTTTGAGGAGGTCTGAACCATGATGAAGATGATCATTGCCATCGTGCGCGATGTGGATAACGACCCCGTCTCACGTGCGCTGACCACGGCAGGCTTCGGGGTGACGTGCATTGCCTCGACCGGCGGATTCCTGCGCCGCGGCAAATCTACGTTGCTGGTGGGGGTGGAGGCGGAGCGGGTGGAAGCGGCTCTGGAGGTGATTCGCAAGGCGCTAACCCCACCCAGCGAACCCGGCGAACAGCGGGCGGTGATTTTCGTTCTCCCGATTGAGCGATTTGAGCACTTTTAGCCTCTCTTGCGCAACCCCGGCGCCGGTTTGTGCGTAGATACCTTTGGAAAGCCCAAAATAAGGGCGTGGAGATCACATACGATAAAGGAGTGGTGCATTCATGAATGAAGTTCCGCAATACACTTATCCCCGGCCAACAATGGAGAAGCCGGGCATGGTGACGGCGCTCGGGGTGCTGACTTTGGTCAGTGGTATTATCAATATCTTGACCGGGCTAGGGCTGACGGGTGGTCTGGTGCTGGGCACCCTGGGGTTAGGGTTGCTATGCGCGCCGGTGACAGTACTGCCGGCGATCCTGGGGGTGTTTGAGGTGCTGTATGCGATCAAACTGCTGGCGAACCCGCCGGTACCGGTGCAGTTCTCACAGACGATTGCCATCTTGGAGATTTGTTGCATCCTCTTCGGCAATGTGATCGCGCTGGTCGTGGGCATCTTGGCGCTGGTGTTTTACAGCGACGCCCAGGTGCGGAGTTATTTTGAAGCCATCAATGCTCCCACCACTCCCGCGGCGTGAACGTTGCGGGCGTAAGAAAATTGCAAGGGGCTGATGCTTGCGCGTCAGCCCCGATGCTGCTATGATGAAACTATCATTCTGATTTTTAGGAGGCAGTGATGGACTTTGGGCGCGCTTTTGGATTTGTCTTTCAGGATAAGGATTGGTTGCGCAAGATCATCATCCCCGCTTTGGTGAGTCTGATCCCCATTATTGGACAGTTTGTCGTCTTGGGGTGGGGGTTGAACGTCACCCGCCGGGTGATGGCGCACGATCCGGAGCCGCTGCCGGATTTGGACTTCGGGGGCGATCTGGCACGCGGCTTCCAGGCCTTCGTGATCGGCCTGGTCTATGCCTTGCCGATTGTGTTGCTCTCCATGTTCTTGGGCATCCTCGGTCCGCTATTGGGGGTGGACAGTTACGATGTTTCGGAAGTGGCGAAAGCAGTTTATATGCTGATTTCAGTCTGCACGGGTTTGTTCAGCGTCGTTTACGGCGTGATCCTGGCGGTGGTGCTGCCGGCGGCTTACGCCAATTTCCTGGCCAAGGGATCGCTGGGGGCAGGGCTGAATTTCGGTGAGGTGTTCCGCCTGGTACGCGCGGCGCCGGGGGCGTACCTGCTGGTGCTGGTGGGGTCGTTCATCGTGGGCTTGATTGCGCCGTTGGGCGTAATCCTGTGCTTTGTGGGCGTGCTGGCTACGTATGTCTATGGCATGGCCGTTATGGGGCACCTTTACGGGCAAGCCTACAATCAGGCACTGGAGAATCTGGGGATCAGCGCTACAGCCTAGAAGTCATTTGGAGGCTTTTCTGCCGCCTGCGTTGGTTTCAGCGCAGGCGGCTCTTTTATGGTCACTCAACACTCATGTGAGGTAAGAAACCCGATCCACGCCGATGTCCGAGTGAGGATGGGGCTTAGGGTTATTTCATCCGTAGAATGCCTCGCGTAATTCGGCAATCTTTATTTTCTTCATCGGCAAAAGCGCCTGGGTTAACCGTGCGATTTGTTCCGGAGTGCCGGTGCGGAGCATCTCGTCTATCTCCGCCGGGACGATCTGCCACGAAACGCCGTAGCGATCCTTGAGCCAGCCGCACTGCTCGGCTTCGGGCACAGCGGAGAGTTTGTCCCAGTACGCATCTATCTCATCCTGATCCCGGCAGTACACTATGAAAGAAATGGCTTCGTTAAATGCAAACTCATGCGGATAGGCACTGTCCGCCGCGGAAAACCATTGCCTTTCGAGCATAAAGTCGGCAAACATGATCGTCCCCGGCATTTCCGGCGCCTGGTCTTCACCATAGCGAAAGACGTTTCCCCACGCTGTGTCCTTGAATACAGAAAGGTAGAAATTTATCGCCTCTTCCGCTTTTCCGCACACCTCACCCACAAACAGCAGATGGGGGGTGATAAAAGGGCGTTCCTCGCCGGTAGGGTTCGAGAGGATTAATTGCCAGGAAAGGCCGTACCTATCCGCGACCCAACCGAAACGATCGCTGAAAGGATAGTGATCGAGGGGCATAAGGATCGTTCCCCCTGCGGATAATTTTGTCCACAGCGTGTCCAGGTGGGAACGGGCCTGCGGGTCGCGCGCAGGATCAAAGTTGACGATGAACGATATTGCGGGGTTGAACTTGAAGGGCGGCCCGCCGCTAATGGCCATGAACGGCTGGGCGGCAAGGGTGAATGAGACAATGTCGGCATCTCCCGAGGGAGTATCGTGCAGGGTGGTGATATTGGTGATCCGGGAGCCGTTTCCAAAGGCGGCAACGTAAAACTCCGCCGCCTCTCTGGCTTCTCGATCGTACCAAAGGTTGGGGATGATTTTGGGGTTTGAGGTCTTCATGATAGGGGACTCCTTTTGGGTAGGTAAGACCGTTGGTTGACATTAGACCGATTTTTAGCGCCGGACCCTTTTCGTCCATCGGGCCTTACCTAAGGGTTGGGGACGAGATACCAACTATAGAATATATTTTCTAAACTGTCAAGGTCTAAATTATCCAAAATATTTGCGTGGGGCGGTATATTAGCGGTTGAAACTTTACAAAACGGGTATATATGCTCTTGATTTATTGGGAGCCTTAGGTTAGACTTCTTGTGACTAAAATCACAAAGCGAGGTGGCTTAAGATGAAAACTTGGTGGCTGAAACTCTATCATCGGGTAGATCCCGTACTGACCGGGTGGATGGCGCGGCACGGCATCACCCTGCTTCGCATCAGCCTGGGGGTGGTGTTCTTCTGGTTCGGTGTGCTGAAATTCTTCCCCGGCCTGAGTCCGGCGGAGGGCTTGGCCACGCGCACCATCACCACCCTCAGCCTAGGGCTGCTTTCGGCAGATGCGGCGCGCATCTTGCTGGCGACGTTGGAAACCCTGATCGGGTTGGGGCTGATGCTGGGACTTTACCTACGTGCGACGCTGTTCCTGCTCTTCTTCCAGATGCTGGGCACCATCACGCCGATTTTCTTGTTCCCTGCCGAGGTGTTCTACCGCATTCCTTATGCGCCCACGCTGGAAGGTCAGTATATCTTCAAGAATATGGTACTGATCAGTGCCGGGCTGGTCATCGGTGCCACGGTGCGCGGGGGGCGGTTGGTGGCCGAACCACCGCCGTCAGAACGGCATTAGTGCCTGAATCCCAGCATTTCGGTGATACGCTGAGCGACATGGCGCGCCGAGACCAGCGCGGTGGGCATCCCGGTGCCGGGATGCGTACTGGCGCCGGTGAAAAAGAGATTGGCGTAGGTCGGGTGGCGGTTGCTGGGGCGAAGGTAACCTAACTGCGTCAAATTGTGGCATAACCCATGCGTTGCCCCTTTGACCAGGTTATAGCGTTTTTGCCACGAAGGGGGCGCAAAGACCGTTTCAAATTTGATGTGGGCTTCCAAATCGGTGATGCCGAGCAGGGTCAGACGGCGAAAGACGGCTTGGCGTGCTTGGGCGATCAGGGCTGCCCAATCCTGCGGGTGCTCTTCATCCATATGTCCCACCGGGACAATGGCGATGAGCGTGTCTTGATTGGGCGGCGCCATGCCGGCATCCAGCCGAACGGGGGCATGGAGATACAGGCTGGGGTTAGCCGGCAGGCCGCATTGGTGGACGATGGCTTCAAAGTTCTCGCGGTAATCCTCGGCCAGAAACAAGGTGTGCGGCCCAAGCGCCGGATAAACACGATCTACCCCCCAAAAGAAGGAAATGACCGAGCAGGAATAACGCTTGCGGTGAAGGCGGGCTGCGTGCGTGTCTGGGGGGAGTAACTCGTGGTACACATAGGGCAGATCGGCATTGGCCAGGACGCAGTCAGCCGGCACATGCAGTCCATCTTCTAACTGCACCCCGCTGACCTGTTGGCCTCTGACCTCAATTTTCTTGACGCCGCTGCGGTAGACGAATTCCACGCCGGCCTGGTATGCCATCTCGGTGAGGGCATTTACAACTTGGTACATCCCACCGCGCGGGTACCACACCCCGTGGGCAATCTCGGTAAAGGGCATCATAGAAAAGGTGGCCGGGGCTTCAAAGGGGCTCAACCCCATGTAAACGTCCTGGAAGGTGAAGGCGGCTTTGAGTCGCCCGGTGCGAAAGAAGGCTGCCATGTGATCATAGTGACGTAAAAGCGGTTTGAGGGTGAACAGCAACGGCAGATTGCGCAGGTTGAAAAATTCGCCGGCAGTGCGAAAATCACGGTTGACCAGGGACGCCATGGCTTGGTTGTAGTGGCGGTAGCCCTCGTCCAAGTAACGCAGGAAACCGCGAAACGCGCCCGGTTCCAGCGCTTCGAGTTGCTCATGCATGGCTTTCAGGTCTGAGGATAAAAACAGGCCGGTGCCGTCGTCGAACACCAGGCGGTAGGTGGGGTCAACGCGGTGAAGATCAAGGGCGGCGTGGAGCGGTGTGCCCAATGCGGCAAACTCGGCTTCAAAGACATGAGGCATGATGAAGAGGGTGGGGCCGGTGTCGAAACAGTGCCCTTGACGGTAAAAGCGATCTACCCGTCCGCCGGGGCGGCTATTCTTTTCGAAGACGGTCACATGGAAACCGCGCCGTGCCAGATGGATGGCGGCGGCGATGCCCCCCAGCCCGGCACCGATCACAAGAACGGAAGTTTGGGACATACGACTAGCTCACTTTCGAGGCGTAAAGAACTGCCCGCGAAGGGACAAGGGCATGCCATAAAGCGGATGTCAACATCCCCAACCCGCGGATTACTTGCTTATGCTCCGGGTAGGCGGGTCTTAGAACGTAATTATCACGTTCAATGGTTCGGAGCACGCTTTCAAAGCGGGCAATGTAGGCATACCCGGCCAGGCGACAGCGCAAGTTAGGGATTCGTGCCAGGTAGGCTCGGCCCTGCCTGAAATCTTTACGCGCCTGTTCCACACGGTTTCGCACCCATTCGCGGTAAGGGACACTGTGGATTTCCTGGGGGGTGATTCGACCTGCTTCGACGACCTCGTGAGGCACGTTGTAATACCCCAGGGCAGTATCTTCGTAAGTATCCCTCAACATGTGGACGATATGAGCGGCGCTGGCGGCGCGGTAGCGCATTTCGCCACAGGGCGGCGGGCAGTGATGTCCAATGAAGTAGTGTAATGCCTCGGTGACCGCCACGGCCAGCCCATGCGTGTAGCGCTCTAGTTCCACGTGGGAGATAACTCGTCCGCGCCGTTCAACATCAAACTCCATCACGGCCATCATGTGCCGAATGTAGAGGCACAGTCCGCTCTCCGGATTGGGCTCGGATTGGAGAAGAGCCACCAGTAATCCTTCCTCGGGAGTTGCCGGATTGGGGATGTAGCCCTCGTTGTGCGCGGTGATTAAATCCCACTGTCGCCGGAGAAATGCCTGACGTTCGGCGAAAGAACTGGCTGGCCGATCCAGATAGTCATCCACCCAGCGAAAATAAGCGTAGGCGCAGAACGCATATGCGACGCGATCGCGGTCAACTAACCAGCGGATAGTCAGGTAGGTCTGGCGGCTGGCGCGCCGGGTTATCTCTGCCGCAAGTGCGAAAGAAATGGCATGTTCCAACATGTGGTGACCCCTTTATCTGAGCAAGACGTGGGAAAAATTGGCTAACCGTCACAAGGTAGAGCAAACCTAATGCGGTATCCCCCCAATCTTCCGTGTTCATCATACCACGAAAAAGCGCATTTTTTTTCTTGACAGATCGTCATTTTTGCCTATAATTGGCTTTGATGATTAAGAAGACATTTATTGTGAGATTTGTGACGCTTCGAAAACGCCAGTGCGCGTGTCCCGGGCGGGGCTGCGGCTAATCGCTGCCCCGGCCTGAGTGGTGCACGGTTTGACTCAGACCTGAACAACCAGTTTGCCGGGCGGTGAACCGCAGTCCCGCTTCTTGATGAAGAGTGAATGCGGTTCACTGCCTTTTTAAGGCAACTGGTTGTTTGCATTTATAAGACTTAAGTGATTCAAGGAGGCCTGACATGAAGATTTATCGTGATGTAACCGAACTGATCGGCAATACCCCACTGGTGCGCCTAAACCGCGTCACCGAGGGCTGTGTGGCCGATGTGGTGGCAAAATTAGAATTCTACAATCCGGCGCACAGCGTTAAGGATCGCATCGGTGTGTCCATGATTGATGCGGCCGAACGTGAAGGCAAGATCGGGCCGGGTTCGGTGATCGTTGAACCGACCAGTGGCAACACCGGGATTGCGCTGGCGATGGTGTGCGCGGCGCGAGGTTATCGTTGCATTCTCACCATGCCGGAAACGGCCAGCAAGGAACGCCGCATCGTCATGCGCGCTTACGGCGCCGAGGTGGTGCTTACCCCGGCCAGTGAGGGCATGGCGGGCGCAATTCGCAAGGCTGAAGAGATTGTCGCCAGCGATCCTTCGCGTTACTTTATGCCCCAGCAGTTCAAGAACCCGGCCAATCCGGAAATCCACCGCCGCACTACAGCCGAGGAAATTTGGCGCGATACCGATGGACAGGTGGATATCCTGGTCGCCGGTGTGGGCACCGGTGGCACCATCACCGGCGTCGGTGAGGTGATCAAGGCGCGTAAGCCCTCGTTCAAGGCAATTGCAGTTGAGCCGGACGCCTCACCGGTGCTTTCAGGCGGGCAGCGCGGGCCGCATCCGATTCAAGGTATCGGCGCCGGTTTCATCCCGGATGTGCTCAATACCAGCATCTATGATGAGATCATCCGCGTCAAGGCCGAGGATGCCTTCCGTACCGCGCGCGAACTGGCGAGCAAAGAGGGTTTGCTGGTCGGTATTTCCTCCGGTGCGGCGACTTGGGCGGCTTTGCAGGTGGCGCGCCGCCCTGAGAATGCGGGCAAGTTGATCGTGGTGATCATTCCCTCGTTCGGTGAGCGTTACCTCAGCACGCAGTTGTTTGCCGATCTGGCCGAAGAGATGTTAGCGGCAAAGGCTGTGCAATAAACCGGATCGTTTGAGCGACTATGTTAGGAAAGGTGTTTCAAACCTTGCGCGAAGATATTGAATCGGTGTTTGAACGTGATCCCGCGGCACGCACGTTTCTGGAAGTACTGCTGACCTACCCGGGCCTGCATGCGATCTGGCTGCATCGGGTGGCCCATTGGCTCTGGCGGCATCGTCTTAAATTGTTTGCCCGCTGGCTCTCCACCCTCAACCGCTTCCTGACCGGGATTGAGATCCATCCCGGCGCGAGGATCGGGCGGCGCTTCTTCATTGATCACGGTATGGGGGTCGTGATCGGTGAAACGGCGGAAGTAGGTGATAACGTGACCATGTATCACGGGGTCACCCTGGGGGGGGTGAGCCTGGAAAAGGGCAAACGCCACCCTACGATTGAAGATGACGTGGTGATCGGTGCCGGAGCCAAGGTGCTGGGCAACATTGTGGTCGGGCGCGGCAGTCGTATCGGTGCCAACGCGGTGGTGGTCAAGTCGGTGCCGCCTAATTCGGTGGTGGTGGGGGTGCCGGGGCAGGTGGTGGTGCGCAGCCAACCGCGCTCCGCCGCCCCTGACCTGCAGCACGACAAACTGCCGGATGCGATTGGGCAGTCTTTGGCTTCGGTGCTGGTGCGCCTGGAAGCCCTGGAGAAACAGGTACACACGCTGGCCGCCCAGCACGAAGCACCGCCCACGAACGGCAAAAACGGCAACGGTCATCATCACGAACAGGCCCTGGAGCGTCCACCGTTGGTGCATCCGCCTGAGGATGGCATCTGGCGCGGCGAAGATTTCTGTATCTAAGCCATCGGCGGGGCACGTTCAAATCCATAAATCATAGCGGGAACCCTGACTGCCGATCGCATTGCGGGGTATCCCGAGGGTACCCTATTATTGGATGGGGTTGAACACTAGACAGGAGTGGTTTGTGGGGCTGAGGCACATGGATTAACGGTTTTTCCTTTTCTTAATCGTTACACGTATCCATAAAAAGGAGGATCAACAACCATGTCCCTCAAAACGGTGGTCATTGAAGCGACTCAGATCAGCGGTTTCAATGTTGAGACCCGTGCCCGTCACCACATTGTACAGGTGGATCAGCCTGTTGAAATGGGAGGCAGGGATGCGGGGCCTACCCCGTTAGAATTTTTACTGATCGGCCTGGCCAGTTGCCTCTTGACCGTAGGGAAAATCGTTGCCCAACAGCGCAATCTCTCCGTGCGCAATCTCAGCGCGCGGGTTGAAGGGGATATTGATCCTGATGGATTCTTGGGCAAGAACCCTGCTGTACGGGTTGGGGCTTCGCAAATTCGGGTGTATCTCAACATTGACGGGGATTTGACCGAGGAGGAGAAAGAAGCCTTTGCCCGTGAGATTGAATCCCGTTGCCCAATTTCCGACAATATCGGCAACACAACACCAATTGAATTGATCTTGGCTCAGGAAGCCTCTGTGGCGTGATTGTACCTGTGTGGCCTCAGCCCCACTTCTTAGCCCCCGCCAGTCGGATGGTCGTCAAGATACACGGCCTGCGCATCGGCGGGGGCTTTGATGTATAATTGCAGCGTATCGGATTCGATTGGGTTTCTAACTCCGGCGTTCAAATCCGATCGGGAGTGGTGTGGTGAACAAGCGTTTATGGAGAATGGGGGCGTATGTCGCCCTTTTATTCGTCTTGGCAGGGTTGGGTATCGGATTGGGGCTTTATTCACAGCGTCAGGCGGTGGCGGCTCCCGGGCAAGCCCCCTCATGGCAGGGGCAAATGCTCGCTCAATACACCCAGACGCTGGCCGTACTCCAAGACCCCGAACAGCGGGCTTTCTTGGCGCAAAAAATGGCGCCCCTGCAAACGCAGGAAGCCGCCCGTCAGCAGGCCCTGGCGCGTCCTGCACCGACCAAGCCCGCCGATCCGAATGCATTGCGTCCCCCCGAGCCGCTACAGGTGCAGAGCCTGCCGCGCGAGCCGGGCATTGTGGAGGGCGTGGCGGCGCCGGTCAGCCCGGATGATTTCACCACCCGCAACGCCTGGCAGGGCGAAGTGGACGGCCAATGGGTATGGGTCTATGCGGGTGCTCATACTTATGCCCCGGAACAAGGCGCGCTGATCGTCCTGCCCGAAGGCGCGGTGAAGGAAGAATGGATTGAAGGGCCAGCCGGAGGCGGCGCTTTGCGCATTGTGGCCGCGCAAGAGGGAGTACTGCGCTTAGAAGCGGCGAACGGCGTCCAACTGGAATTTGACCTGCGCACCCGCACACTGCGCCAGAGTGAGCCGTAAGCGTCAGACCGCTCGCCACACCTGATACAGCCCCAGCCGCCCGCCCTCACCATCGGACTCGAACGTCTCTTCCACACGGAAGCCGCTGGCCGCTGCCAGGGCATTCATTTCCTCCCGGCTGAATTGGTGCACATAGCGCAAGCCGACTTTTTCGGGTTGGTCGGGTAAGGCGTGGCGCCAATCCAGCAAGGTGTCGCCGGGTTCTAGCTCGGCTTCATCAATGCCAACCCGCGCCCAGGGCTGGCGGCGGGCCAGCAGGCGTGGGCTGTGCTGGAACTGCCACACCGAGAGCACCAGGGTGGCGCCTGGTTCAAGATGTTCCCGCACCTGATTGAGCAAGCGCCGCCGGTTAGCCTCGCCGGGGATGTGGTGCAAGACGGCAAATGCCAGCGCGACCTCAAAGCGGTCATCGTCGAGCACCTTGACCCAGTCCGGGTGACCCAAATCGGCCTGGCGGAAGGTGAAGCGGCTGGCCAGGGCGGGCGGTAGATGGTCGGCCCAGGTCTGCGCTTCGGCCAGCAGGGCCGGGCTGAAGTCCAGCCCTAGGTAGTGCCCCTGAAAAGGATGCTGGGCCAGCCAACGCGCCACTTCACCGTGGGCACATCCCAAATCCAACCAACGCGCCGTCAGGGGCAAGCGCGGCAAGACGCGCAAAATACCCGGCTGGAGGCGTCGGCGGGTGGTGGCAAACGCCAGGCCGAAGGTCTGATAAAATTGAGCATTAAGCGCCAGCAGTTGAGCCGCGATTTCCGGTTTCACGTTTGCGATTATACTTGGTATGAGCCTGATGGTTTAATGGTGGTACGAGGATGATCGAGGACTTTCCGACCGTAGCATTGGATCATAACGTTCAGCGTTGGGAACAGCACTATGCCCTGACGCCGGAGCGCCTGGCATTGGCTCAGCGCATCATCGAGGCCGTGCAGGGTGGGGAAGAGGTGGTGCAAGCCATTCGCCGTCACCCGCTCCCGGAGGGTGGCCACTTGGCCAAATCGGTGCTGGTGGCGGCATATCGTCATTTGGTGCAGCAGGGGCTGTTGAACGAGGATGCGGCACTGTTGGCCAAACTGCGCATGAAACCTGTGCGCACGCTTTCGGGCGTGACCACGGTCACCGTGCTGACGAAGCCATACCCCTGCCCGGGGAAGTGTATTTTTTGCCCGACCGATGTGCGCATGCCCAAGAGTTATCTGCCCGATGAGCCGGGGGCACAGCGGGCGCTGCAAAACGAATTTGATCCTTACCGTCAGGTGCGGTCGCGCTTGCTGTCTTATCAAGCCAACGGCCATCCGACGGATAAGATTGAATTGCTCATCTTGGGGGGTACGTGGAGCGCTTACCGCCGCGATTATCAGGAATGGTTTGTCAAGCGCTGTTTGGATGCGCTAAACGAGGAAGATTCAACGGATTTGATGGAGGCTCAGCGGCGCAATGAAACCGCGCCGCACCGCAACGTCGGTTTGGTGATTGAGACCCGCCCGGATGAAATCACCCCCGATGAACTGCGCTGGCTGCGTTACCTGGGGGTGACCAAGGTGCAGATGGGGGTGCAGTCGCTGGACGACCGCATCCTGGCACTTAACCAGCGTGGGCACACCGTGGCCGAGACCTTGCGCGCGGCGGCATTATTGCGCGCGGCAGGATTCAAAATCGTAATGCACTGGATGCCCAACCTGCTCGGGGCGACCCCTGAATCCGACCGGGCCGATTTTGCCCGCCTGTGGACGGATTTCTGCCCGGATGAGATCAAAATCTACCCCACCCAGTTGCTGGAAAACACCGAGTTATATGCCTATTGGCGGCGTGGCGATTATGAGCCGTATTCAACCGAAACCCTGATTGATCTGATTGCCGATATTAAGCCCACCGTGCCGGAGTATTGCCGCATCAATCGGGTGGTGCGCGATATCCCCTCGACCTATGTGGTGGCGGGAAATCGCCGCACCAGCCTGCGCCAGGATGTGCTGGCCGAACTGGCGCGGCGCGGCCAGCAGTGTCGCTGCATCCGCTGCCGCGAGGTGCGCGACCGCCCGGTAGCCCCGGAACAGTTGACCTTCAACGACTTAACCTACCGCGCGGCCTATGCTGAAGAACATTTTTTGCATTACCTCACTCCGGATGACCGGCTGGCAGGTTATCTGCGTCTCTCGTTCCCTCTGCCTGAGGCGCCGCGACTGCCTTTTGCCGACTTGGAAGGGGCGGCGCTGATCCGTGAGGTGCACGTGTATGGGCAGTCGCTACCGGTGGGTGCCGAACTGCGCGGTGCGGCACAACACATTGGTCTGGGCACCCGCTTGCTCCAGGCGGCAGAAGCCCTGGCGCGGGAACGCGGTTACCGCCGCCTGGCGGTGATTGCCGCGATCGGAACCCGGCAGTATTACGAGCAGCGCGGCTTTGCCCGTGGCGACTACTACATGGTGCGCGATTTGGCCTAAGGGGTGATCAGACGGCGTACCGGACGGGGAAAACCCCAGCCGTGCAGGCGCACCTCGCGCGGGTCTTTAGGCCAGATGCCGGGAACATGGTAACCGCACTGTGGACAGGTACCGGCGGCGGTCAGGCGGTAGTCCAGGATGACATAACCGCGCCGTTCGATCAGCAGTGCCTGGCATTGTGGGCAGTATGTGTTTTCCAGACTGCCAACTCGCCCGGGCAAGTTACCGGCATAGACAAAGTGCAATCCGGCTTCTTGCCCGATCTCGGCGGCGCGCAGCAGGGTCTTGGCCGGGGTGGGGGGTGGATCGGTCATCTTGTAGTCGGGGTGGAAGGCGGTCACGTGCCAGGGAATATCGGGTGAGACCGAGACCAGGAAGCGCGCGGCTTCCCATAATTCTTCCGGACTGTCGTTGAAACCGGGGATGACCAGCGTGACCACCTCAACCCACAACCCCAGGTCGTAAGCCATTTTGATCGTATCCAGGACGTGTTGCAGCACTCCGCCCAATTGGCGGTATTGCTTGTCCTGCATGGTTTTGAGATCTACTTTATAGGCATCCAGGTAAGGACGTAGGTATTGCAGGACTTCAGGGGTGGCGTTGCCGTTTGAGACGTAGGCGCACAGCAGGCCGGCTTCGCGCGCTTGTTTGAAGATGGCAACCGCCCATTCCGAGGTGATCAGGGGTTCGTTGTAGGATGAAACAATGGCGGCGGCGCCGCTGCGGCGGGCTAGATTCACCATCTCTTCCGGAGTGATCTCGAGCAGTGACTCGATCGGGATTCCCGCCGCGGGGTCGCGGAGCGTTTGCGAGGTGAGCCAGTTCTGGCAAAAACTGCAGTGGAAGTCGCAACCGAGCATGCCGAAGGTCAGCGCGTCGCTACCGGGAAGCACATGGGCAAAGGGTTTCTTCTCAATTGGATCTACCTGTAAAGCGGCCACATAGCCCCAGGGGACATAAAGCACCCCATTGCGGTTAAAGCGCACCTGGCAAATACCGCGCCGCCCGGGTTTAATGCGACAGCGGTGGGCGCAGGCATAGCACTGCACCGTGCCGTCGTCCAGGCGGGTGTAGAGTTCGCCGGGGCGGGTCATGGCATCCAAACGGTCAGCCAGTGTGACCATTTCAGCCTCCTTTCCTCTGAATTTATTATACTGCTGGGGTCAAGGGGTGCGGCGGGTTAACCTTTGAGGCGCATCGGCAGACCCGCCACCATGAAAATCACCTCGTCTGCTGTTGCCGCCAGGCGTTGGTTGACATTCCCCAGTAGGTCACGGTAAAGCCGCCCCAGGGGGTAGGGCGGGACTAATCCCAGCCCAACCTCATTGGAGACGATGATCCAGGTGGCTTGGCTGGTTTCCATGCATTTCAGCAGGGCTTCGGTCTCGGCCTGCACCAGGGTTTCGGCTGCGGTGGGATCGAGCGGCTCGGGCAGGCTGAGCAACAGGTTGCTCACCCACAGCGTTAGGCAGTCCACCAGGATGAGATCCGGTTCGGGCTGCCAAGCGGTGATGGCGGCGGCCAGGTGGCGCGGCTCTTCCAGCGTATGCCAATGGGATGGGCGTTCGGCGCGGTGGGCGGCGATGCGCGCGGCCATTTCGTTATCACCGGCTTCTGCGGTGGCGACAAAGAGCACCCGCGCCTGAGGATGTGAAGCAGCGAGGTACTGGGCATGACGGCTTTTACCGCTCCGCGCTCCGCCGAGGATGAAGATCACACGTGACGCCATCGGGGTCTTCTCTCAGGGGTAATCTTAATGGGTGCAGGGCGTCGCAAAAAGGACGCCGTCATGGTACAAGTTAGCCCAGGCATAAATCGGCCAGTAAGTCAGGTCAAATGCCAGGCGGAGCGGCCAGGCAAAGGCTGGCGGCTCGACGAACGCACCTCGTGAGGCTTGAACATGCCGGCATTCGGCTTGGGCAGCTTCCCAACCGAGGTGAAAGACCAGCCCCAGCCCGATATAAATGACCAGCACGACGAGAAGCAGATGCCAGATCTTAAAGCGGGTTTTCATCGGGTTTATGCTCCACAAAATTTCAAAAGAACGGCTATCTCAAGGAACGGCAAAGGCTACCAGCACCAGCGTTTCGCTCACCTCGATGACAGCACCCAGCACGTCACCGTTGATGCCGCCCAGACGGCGCTGTGCCAGCCATCCTAGGGCGGCACTACCCAGGGCGGCCAAGGGCAAGGCGATCAGGCTGTGCCACCCGCCGAGGGGGATCACAAGCAACGGCAGTGGACTACTCCACAGCAGGGCACGTGGGGTGACCGCCCGTGCAAACACCGCTCCCAACCCCTCCGAACGGGCAGGGGGTAACCGTCCCACCCACAGCACCAACCAGCGCGCCCAGACCGGGGCAAGTAACAGGCCCAAGGGGTGCAGGTTGAGCACGGCGAGCAACGCGGTGACCTTGATCAGCAGGTGTAGCATCAAGCCGATGACACCAAAGGCGCCCAGGTGGGGGTCTTTGAGCACCTGCCAGCGCTTTTCGGGTGGCATGGGTGGAAAGAGGGCATCCCAACAGTCGGCCAGGCCGTCCAGATGCAGAAAACCGCTTAAGACCGCCCAGGCAGCGAGGATCAATGCCGCCGCCAGTAGGGGTGAGACGAGCATTGGCAGGACCTGCGCTAACCCAAGGCCGACTCCACCGAACAGCAGACCTACCCAGGGAAACCAGGGTAGTGCCCGTTCAAAAGGGATCTCGGGGTGAGGTGAGGGCAACGGCAAACGGGTGAGAAAGGCCAGGGCCAGCCGTAAACCCTGCCAGAGAGAGCCAGAAGAAGAGGGATGCAAGGCAAAACTCCGGAAAACGAGGGCGTGGCGGTAAAATTATACCCGGAGGTTAGCCTGCATGCCGGCATCGCTATCATCTGAGAGTATTGTTTGGTTACGTCCGCGTTGGATGATAGGTCTTGGGATAACGTTGGGATTGATCGCAGTGGCGACCATTTTAGGCCCGACCGAGCGCGTTCTGGGTACAGCCCTGCGCCTGGTGCTCTTGCACGGGGCGTGGGTGTGGGTGGGTAAGGCGGCCTATGCGCTGGCCGGCTTGGCCGGGCTGGTCTTTTGGTTGACCCGCCGCTCGGTCTGGGCGGAACGTTCAACGGCGTTGGGGTGGACGGCGTTGTTTATTTGGTCTACTTACTTACCCATGTCACTTTATCTTCAAATTTCGATTTGGGGTGGGGTTTTCTGGGAAGAACCGCGCTGGCGGGTGCCGCTGATGTTATGGGGGGTGAGCCTGGTGTTCCAGGTTGCCGGGTGGTTGATGCGTGATCTGCGGGTGCTCACGTTTTTGAACACGGCGTTTGCGGTGCTCTTGTGGTGGCAGTTAGGGGCCACGGAGACTATCCTACATCCCCAATCGCCCGTTTTCGGGGGTGAGGCCGTGCGGATTCAGGCGCACTTCGTGCTACTGGTGCTTTTGTGCAGTCTATTGATGCTTCAAATTGCCGCGGTTCTGATTCCCGCGGCGCGGCGGTTATTCGCTCATCTTACCTGATAGGATAAGTATCCATGAAACGATCGTCGCTTCCATTAGGGGTGCAGGTGGGACTTTTTACGTTGATTCGGATTGTGATCAACACCAGTTACCGCATGGTTTATCCCTTTTTCTCGTTCTTCCAGGGCGGCTTAGGGGTTTCGTTACCTGCGTTTTCGCTGGTGCTGACATTGCGATCGTTCAGCGGCGTGGTAGGGCCGCTGTTAGCGCCGTTGACGGATCGTTACGGACGGCGACCGGCCATGTTGGCCGGGCTGGGGATGTTCGTCCTCGGGAGTGGGCTGATCGCACTCATGCCCCGCTACGGAAGTTTTCTGGTGGGGTTGTTTCTCATGGCCAGTGCCTATCAGATCTTCTTGCCGGCGATGCAGGCATTTCTGGGGGATCGGGTCGTTTATACTGAACGAGGGCGGGTCATGGGCCTCACCGAACTGGGCTGGTCGCTGAGTTTCATCTTGGGTATCCCAGCGGTCGGGTGGCTGGTCGAGCGCGTCCGCATCTGGTGGGCGCCGTTCGTCGTGTTTGCCCTGGTCGGGATCGTCCTGCTGGGGCTATTGTGGTGGTTGGTGCCGCGTGATCCGCATGGAGAACGGCATTCGGCGTCAACCTCACGTTTGCAGGTGCAGGCTCTACTGCACTCGCCCCACGTCCTTATTGGCTTGGCGATGGGTTTGGCACTGACCAGCGCTAACGAGATGGTTAACCTGGTGTTCGGGCTGTGGTTGGAGTCCCAGTTTGCACTTCAATTGGCGGCGTTAGGGGCGGCTTCGGTGGTGATCGGGGCTTCGGAATTGCTGGGAGAGAGTGTCTCGGCGCTGTGGGTGGATCGCCTGGGCAAAGAGCGGGCGGTGGCGGTGGGCATTGTGCTCAACAGCCTCGCGGCGGTGGGATTGTTCCTGCTGGGCAAGACGATTACCGGGGCGTTGATCGGGTTGTTTCTCTTTTACCTGACGTTTGAGTTTGCACTGGTGAGTTTCTTGCCGTTGATGTCGGGCACGTTCCCGGCTTTGCGGGCGACGGTGATGGCGGGCACCATTGCCGCCTTTTCCCTGGGACGCGCAGTGGGGGCAGTTTTAGGGCCGTTAACCTATGGGCTGGGGTTTGGGGTCAACCTAGGGGTGGCGATCCTGTTCAATACCCTGGCTTTAATGGCACTACGGCGTGTGCACGTGGCTGAATTGATGCCCGAGGTGCCCGAAGTGGGCGGTGAAGATTAAAGCACAGCCACCGATCACTTCCATCCCTGAGCACGGGGGCTTTATTGGTATAATCATAGCGAACGTTGGAGGTTACATGGAAATCACCTGGTATGGTCATTCCTGCTTTCGGATTACCGAGCGCAACCTGGCCACGGTGGTCACGGATCCCTATGACCATCGGGCGGTGGGGTATGCGCCGCTTAAACTCAAGGCCGATATTGTTACCGTGAGTCATTCTGCGCCGGGGCACAACTATCTTGCGGCGGTTAAGGGAGAGCCTTATGTGATTACCGGACCCGGCGAATATGAGATTGGCGGGGTATTTATCACGGGGTTGCAGACCAACGGCATGGGGAAAAAATCCACCGATGAGCCGCGCAACACCTTGTACTTGATTGAGTATAATGGGATTAACGTCTTGCACCTCGGCAATCTCAACCGTGTGCCTACCCAAGCCGAGGTGGAATCTTTGGGGCCGGTGCATATCGTGCTGGTGCCGGTGGGCGGGGGAAGCACGCTCAATGCGGCAAAAGCCGCCGAAGTGATCAGTCTGCTGGAGCCCAATATCGTCATCCCGATGCATTACGCGACGCCGGAAAGCACGGTTAAACTGGACGGATTGAATAAATTTCTCAAAGCGATGGGGTTGAACGAGGTCGCCCCGCAACCGGCGCTGAAAGTTAACAGCGTGAATGCCCTGCCCGAAGAAACGCAAGTGGTGGTTTTGGAGTATCAGCATCATTAGAGGAGTTAGCCTTGGCCGTCAAGTTGTTGATGTCTTGGGATATCCGCCCTGATCGCGAACAGGAATATTTCGAGTTCGTGGTGCGCGAATTTATTCCTGGGGTGCAGCGCTTGGGGTTTGAACTCAGCGATGCCTGGGCGACCGTCTTTGGGGATCATCCCCAAATCTTGGTCGGGGCTGTGGCATCCTCGGCCAGCAAGGCGCGCCAAATCTTGCAGTCGGATGAGTGGAAGGCGCTCAACGACCAATTGCAGGATTTTGTTAAGAATTATTCGTTTAAGATTGTGGAAGCCCGCGGTGGCTTTCAGTTCTGATGTGGGGGCGCGGTGAGCGAACTGGCACAGCACCTGCTGGCCTGGTTTGACCGCAATGCCCGTTCTCTCCCCTGGCGTGAAGACCCTTTGGACCCCTATCGGGTGTGGGTTTCGGAGGTGATGCTTCAGCAAACCCAGGTTGAGACGGTCGTGCCGTATTTCGAGCGCTGGATGGCGCGTTTTCCCAACTTGGAGGCGCTGGCCTCGGCTTCTGAACAAGAGGTTCTGCGCCTGTGGGAAGGTTTAGGCTATTATCATCGGGCCCGCGCGTTGCACCGCGCCGCACAAGTGATCGTGGAAGAGCGGGGGGGCGTTTGGCCGCAAAGAGCAGAAGAGTGGCAATCCCTGCCGGGGGTCGGTCCCTATACCGCGGCGGCCATTGCTTCAATTGCTTTCGGTGAGCCGGTGTTGGCGTTGGATGGGAATATACGGCGCGTGTTGGCGCGCCTGTTTGACCTGGATGTGCCGGTCAATACCCCGGCCGGAGAGCACGAGTTAAGGCGGTTAGGGCAAGAGCAGATGCCCCCGGAGCGGCCCGGTGATTTCAACCAGGCGCTGATGGATTTAGGGGCAATGGTGTGCACGCCCCGCTCGCCGCGCTGTGAGGTGTGCCCGCTGGCCGAATATTGCCTGGCGCGGGCACGCGGCACGCAAGCCTTGCGCCCGGTTCGGCAGCCGCGTAAAAACGTGCCCCATTACATTGTCACCGCCGCGGTGATTTGGCGCGAGGGACGAGTGCTACTGGCGCAACGCCCGCCGCAAGGATTACTAGGCGGGATGTGGGAATTTCCGGGCGGCAAGCAGGAACCCGGCGAGAGCCTAGAAGCCGCGTTACAACGGGAAATCCAGGAAGAACTGGGCACAACCGTTGAAGTAGGTGAGACGGTAGGGGTATTCCGGCATGCTTACAGTCATTTTCGCGTTACCCTGCACGCATTTCACTGCCGGTTGGTAGGCGGCGAGCCACAACCCTTGGAAGCCACCGCGCTGGAATGGGTGCCGTTAGCCCACCTCTCACGCTACCCAATGGGCAAACTGGATCGTCAGATTGCGCGCACATTGGTGCACCTGCATAAGTGACGATAGGGATGTCCGGTTCGGTAGCGGGGTAGGGGAAATCGAGGGCAACCCCTGTGCGCTAAATTATGTACAATATGCGTTAGGGAGGGATGCCGGTCACCAAGGCCGGGATGGTGCTGTAAGTCGGTGGAGGCGGGCATGACGGGCGAAGATGTCTTTGCGGCGTGGCGTGAAGCCATGGTGGTCGAGCAAATCGAGCGGCGGGGGATTCGCGATCCGCGGGTACTGGAAGCGTTCCGGCGCATCCCGCGCCATGAATTTGTGCCCCCCGCACTGCGCTCACGTGCCTATGATGATGGGCCGCTACCCATCGGCAAAGGACAGACCATTTCACAGCCTTTCATTGTGGCGCTGATGACCTCGTTGCTTCAACTCAAAGGGGATGAAAAAGTGCTCGAAGTTGGCACCGGCTCCGGTTATCAGGCGGCGATTCTCAGCGTATTGGCCAAATGGGTGTATACCATTGAGCGTTATGAGGTGTTGGCACAGCGGGCGAAAGCCGTCTTTGATCGCCTGGGGTTGAAGAATATCACCGTCATCTGCGGCGATGGCAGTTTGGGTTATCCGGAAGCGGCGCCCTATCAGGGCATCATTGTCACCGCCGCTGCAGCCGCCCCACCGCCCCCACTGTTGGAGCAGTTGGATGAAGGGGGGCGGTTGGTGATCCCGATCGGGGATTACATGGGGCAGGTTCTGCAAGTGTGGACGAAAGAACAGGGGCGTGTGGACTACGAGGATATTCTACCGGTCAGTTTTGTCCCCTTGCGTGGACGCTACGGCTGGAGTCCCCAGGCCTGGGAGCGCTTTGAAGAGAATGACTTTGAAGAAGAGATGTAGAAATGAGCTGAGAGACTTTTTGGGGCCTTTGGCGACACAGGGAGGCATACCTAGAGGGAAAAATAGCGGCGCACAAAGGTGCGCACCGCCTGGGCGATGACTAGAGCCTGTTTTGCATCTTCTAGGGATACGAGTGCCCCTGGGTAATGTGAAGATACCGCGAAATCTGATAACAAGTCAAGATCTTCCATGGATAGGTTGGTCTTAATACCGGCTTTTTCGCATAAGGTGTTTAGGGTTCCCAAATCATGAGTTTTAGGAAAACTGACATGAGCCGAGATCAATAAGGCCTTGAGGTATTTTTCGGCACTTTGCTGAGCGTGGAAGCAGATATGGGTGGGTGAAGGGCGTTTGCGCCTCAATAAGGATTTGGCTAATTGCCAATCTTCTTCGGCTAGGTTAATCCAGGCTATCGGATCGTCAACGTTCATACAATACTTTGCCTTTATGCAGTATTTCGCGTAGCATAAAATTATGCGGAAGTTCTTGTTCTAGTTCCTGCGGGGTTTTACTGATGACATCTACCGGAAAGAGGCGCGGGGTTAGGGCTTGTGATATTAAGGCCACCCTTTTCCGACGATCGGCGGGGGCATCCCAGATAATTAATAAATCCACATCACTATCCGGCGTGGGCGTGCCATAAGCATAAGAGCCAAATAAGATAATCTTATACGGTTTCAGCACCTGAACCAGCCGCTCTATGACCTGGGGCAGGGTCTCAGCAACGGGCGGAAATCCGGTGGGGGCAACGGATTGAGACCTAGACATCTTTACCTCTCTCACGATTCTACCTAAGTTGAGCATAAAGGCGTATATTTTTAGAGAGGCAATTCAACGATTAGAACGTGATGTGTCCTGGGGAGGTTGGTCATGTTGAGCCGGAATATTAGGTTAATGTTTTCCGGGGCTTGCCAATTTCTTGCCCTACTGCTGTTCATGGTGGGGCTTATCGCCTGCGCGCCGCGGGTTGCCGCTCCGCCGTCTCCCTCGCCGCCGCTGGAGACGCCATCACCCACGTTGCTACCCCAGGTTGCCTCGGTTACGCCCTCTTTCACCCCTAGCGCTACCGTAACACCTCTCCCCACGCCAACCATGACGGCTACCCCGCGGCCGGTGGTGCCGGCGTTTCGCCATATTGTGATCTTGATGTTCGAAAATCGCGAGATCACACGGGTGATCGGCAACCCGCAGATGCCGGTGTATAACCGCTGGGCGAGTGAGTACACCTTGCTAACCCGCTACTATGCCATCACCCGCCCCAGTCTGCCCAACTATCTGGCGCTCATCGGCGGGGATACATTTGGGATTCGCACCAATTGCATTGACTGCTACGTTAACGCACCCAGCCTGCCAGATTTGATCGAAGCCAGTGGGCGCACCTGGAAGACGTATCAGGAAGCCATGCCCCAGCCGTGTTATCTGCAGTACACCCGCCGTTATGCGCCGAAGCACAATCCGTTTATTTACTTCGATCCCATTCGCACCGATACAGAGCGCTGTCAGAACCACGTGGTGGCGTTGGGCGAGTTGGAGAACGACCTTGCTACCGGTCAACTGCCCAATTTTGTCTTCATCACCCCCGATTTGTGCAATTCTGGGCACGACTGCGGCTTGGATGTGGTGGATGCGTGGCTGGATACCTGGTTACAGCGCCTATGGGCGTACCCCGCGCTGGCGCAAGAGGGCTTGATCGTCTTGACCTGGGATGAGGGGCAGAGCGAACAGGGATGTTGTGGCTTTGAACCGGGCGGCGGGCGCGTGGCGACGGTACTGATTTCACCTTGGGTCAAGCGCGGTTTTCAGGATGATACCCCTTACAACCATTACTCACTGCTCAAGACTATCGCCACGGCCTGGAACCTGCCCCTCTTAGGCCATGCCGCCGATGCCCAGACGCCCCTTATCGTCGCCCCGTGGGAATGGCCTGAATAATCGGCGAGGCAGGATCTAACCCCCATCGCTTTCGGGGGTGGGCACCTCGGTACCGGGACCGTATTCATAGACGGCCTGCCAGGGGCGGTAGTGGGTCTTGAACGTGTCTTGCAGATAAACTTCGCCGTTGCGGTAAACCGTGCGGGTGACGATGACATCGGCGCCTTGGGCTTCCCAATCCACCTGCTTAATTTCGCCCTGGGCCAGGTCGGGGTTCTCGCGGTAAAGCGGCGGGGGCGGATCTACTACATTGATCGGACCGGTGGTATCCCATTCCACCCGGCGGCCATCGGAGGTGGAATAGAACTTCCAGGTCAAGGTGCTGGCGGCGGGGTTGACGTAGGTCTCCATCAACAGCCAGTAAGGGGTGTCATTCTTGAACTTAAAGTCCACCAACGGGACAAAAACGGTGGCGTCCAGGCCGGCCAGGCGGGGATTGATGCGATTTCCGGCCACTTTCTCGTAGTAATAGACGCGATAGGCGTGAGCATGGCGCTCGATAATCGGATAACCGGCGAAGAACGCGGCCCGGAAAAGGGTAGTGCTGACCTGACACACGCCGCCCCCAACGCCTTTGATGGTCTGGTTACCGACGATAATGAGCGCCTCGGCGTAACCGTTGTCTAGGGTAATATCACCCAGGGCTTGAGCCATGGAAAAGACCTCGCCCGGTGCTACCAGCAGGCCGTGGAAGCGCGCGGCGGCGGCTTGGATGTTCTGCACCCGCTCGCGGCTGGAGCCGTAAAAGTAACTGGTTTCGGCGTGGATCAATTCGCGGATGCCGAGTTGTTCGGCGGTGGCATCATCGGTCACCGGCGGTGGGTTGTAATCGAAGACCAGGGCGACAGTATGTTCGCCTTGGGCGACTTTATCCTGGATGGCGCGCAGGCTGGCCTCGATGTTGAGGCGGCGCCCGATGACGGCGTGTTGAATCAGTTCCAGTTGACGGGTGTCGTCATTGAAGATGAAGCGCGCGTTCTGGGGGTCTTTGGCCAGGGTGGGCGCCAGGTTGCTCAGAAAGTTAAGCAGAGCCTCTCGCTGGAGAGTTACCTGATACGTCGCGCCCTGCTCATTCTGCACGCGCTCGATGGCGAGCATGCCGGCCAGCGTGGGCGGGTCAAAGACCCACGGGCCGACCTGGCCGTAATCGGGTTGGTCTTCGGGCAGGGTGATCGTCAGCGGTTGGCTGAGGATGCGGCGGGCAACCTCGGCCTGCGCGCTGGCATCCAGGATCAGCGGTGGAGTCTCGCGTACGATGAGCGGGACAACGCCGTCTTGGAGGGATTGCAATTGGTGGGTGAGCAAGATCAGCGAGGCTTCAACATCGAGGGTGCGGCCAATTTCACCCGAGCGCACGATTACCTCGGTGCCTTGAAGGCCAAGGCTGGCCTCAAGCACCGGGCGATCAATCTCTTGGGCCAGGTTAACCAACTGCTGGTGCGCAATGCGCTGATCGAAGATGAGCACAGGGGCGACGGTACTACCGCTGTAGAGCGCGGTGAGTTGATCGTTGAAGCGCGTCAAAAGCGACCCCGAGCGTCCGAGACGAAAGGCTTGTTCTGCCGAGGCTTGGGCGTCTAGGAACAACCCTAGTTGCTGGGGCGTGAAGAGCCAGACGCGCTCTTTATCCTGAAGCAGAATGCGGCCGGTTTGGGGAAAGGTCCATTCCTGAGCCAGGCGCTGGGCGGCGGCGGTTGGGGTTAAGCCACCCACGGGCACGCCGGCCACGCTCACGCCGGGGAAAATACGCCCGGCGAACCAGAGTTGAAACAGCAGGGTTGCACCGACCAACAAACCGATCAGTGACAAACCTGCGGTCGCCAGGATGATCAGTACCTGGTGCAGGCGTGAGTCCAAACGGGGAAAAGAAAGCGATTCGGCACGCATAGGTCCTCTGAATTATACCGAGAAAACAGCCCATCGTTATGAGTTGCAGACGCTGGCTGAGCGGGAAAAGTTCCCCGTAAATGGACTGCAACCTGTGTGCCAAAAAGGGCTAATATTAAGACAAGATCGTGATCAAGGTTTGGAAGCGGAGAGACCGATGCCTTTGCCATCCATTCCCCCGCATCCTTGGGATGTGAGCCCCGAAGAAGCCGTGGCGCTTCAGATGCAGTGGCGAGAGCGGGTGATCCGTGAGGACTGCTTGGGAGAAATACGCACAGTGGCCGGCGTGGATGTGGGTTTTGAAGATGAGGGGCGCGTTGCCCGGGCTGCCGTAGTGGTGCTGGATTTTCCCACACTGGTGCCGCGACAAAAGGTGCTGGCGCGCAAAGCAGTAGCGTTCCCGTACATCCCAGGGTTGCTTTCGTTTCGCGAGGTGCCGGTTATTCTGGAAGCCTTGGCTCAATTGGAGGTGTGGCCGGATGTGCTGTTGGTGGATGGGCAGGGGATTGCCCATCCCCGCCGCCTGGGGATTGCGAGTCATCTGGGGGTATGGTGCGATGTGCCCACGGTCGGGGTGGCAAAATCGCGCTTAATCGGTTGGCACGCCCCGGTGGATGACGAGATGGGGGCCTGGCAACCCCTCTGGGATGGGGATGAGATCATCGGGGCGGCCTTGCGCACGCGTAAAGGCGCCAAGCCGGTCTATGTCTCGGTGGGGCATCGGGTAAGCCTGCCAACGGCGCTTGACTTGGTGCTGCGCTGTGGGCGGGGCTATCGCCTGGCCGAACCTCTGCGTCTGGCGCATCAACATGCCTCGCAGTGGGAAAAAGGTCAAAAATAGGCCGTTAAAACCCTTGACACCTATAAGAGGGCGAGTATAATCAAGCCCGCTGCCTCGGAAAGAGGCGCCCATTTCGCCGGGCGACCGGCAGATGGATGACAAGTGGATAGAGGGACCCAGCCTCCGCGCAGGCGAGTTGATCGTCAGCGCGCGGCAAGCGCCGAGCAAAGCGGCACACAAAGAACCGAAAGGCGCGCAACCCTCTTGACAGCCTGACGGGAACTCGGTACAATAAGAGTCCCAAGGTGAGGGCGATCTTGCTCGCAAGGAGCGGATCGTTAACAACTGAACAGGTTAGTCTCAAGAGGGACCAGGCCTGACAAGGGTGTCGTGAGTGAAGCCGGTGTTAACCCCGCTGGACGAAAGGAGAGCGCAGGATTGACATCGGCGGTTTTATCGGCGGCCCTTGACAGGGGTAGCGAGGATGGGTAGAATCTGGCCCTCGGAGAGCAGCACCTTAACAACTGAAGAGTGATAGGAAGGCACCTGTCGATCCGGTGAGTTTAACCTTGACGCCTGAAAAGGCGATTCAAACTCTTGCGGAGAGTTTGATCCTGGCTCAGGATGAACGCTGGCGGCGCGCCTAATACATGCAAGTCGAACGGAGTGTGTTCTCGTAACGCACTCAGTGGCGAACGGGTGAGTAACGCGTAGGTGACCTACCCCGAAGAGGGGGATAACAGCTCGAAAGGGCTGCTAATACCCCATGTGGTTCTGTGGATTAGAGGCCGCAGAACTAAAGGCGCAAGCCGCTTCGGGATGGGCCTGCGTCCCATCAGCTAGTTGGTAGGGTAACGGCCTACCAAGGCGATGACGGGTAGGGGGCCTGAGAGGGTGACCCCCCACACTGGCACTGAAACACGGGCCAGACACCTACGGGTGGCAGCAGCAGGGAATATTGCACAATGGGCGAAAGCCTGATGCAGCAACGCCGCGTGCGCGATGAAGGCCTTCGGGTCGTAAAGCGCTTTTCTGGGAGATGAGAAAGGACAGTATCCCAGGAATAAGTCTCGGCTAACTACGTGCCAGCAGCCGCGGTAAAACGTAGGAGGCAAGCGTTATCCGGATTTACTGGGCGTAAAGCGCGTGCAGGCGGTTCGGCAAGTTGGATGTGAAAGCTCCTGGCTCAACTGGGAGAGGTCGTTCAATACTGCCGGGCTAGAGAGCGGTAGAGGAAGGTGGAATTCCCGGTGTAGTGGTGAAATGCGTAGATATCGGGAGGAACGCCAGTGGCGAAAGCGGCCTTCTGGACCGTTTCTGACGCTCAGACGCGAAAGCTAGGGGAGCGAACGGGATTAGAGACCCCGGTAGTCCTAGCCGTAAACGATGTGAACTTGGCGTCGGTGGTGTAAAAACCATCGGTGTCGGAGCTAACGCGTTAAGTTCACCGCCTGAGGACTACGGCCGCAAGGTTAAAACTCAAAGGAATTGACGGGGGCCCGCACAAGCAGCGGAGCGTGTGGTTTAATTCGATGCAACACGAAGAACCTTACCAGGGCTTGACATGCAGGTGGTAGGGAGCCGAAAGGTGAACGACCCTTCGGGGAGCCTGCACAGGTGCTGCATGGCTGTCGTCAGCTCGTGTCGTGAGATGTTCGGTTAAGTCCGCCAACGAGCGCAACCCTCGCCGTGTGTTACATGTGTCACACGGGACCGCCGGCCTTAAGCCGGAGGAAGGTGAGGATGACGTCAAGTCAGCATGGCCTTTATGTCCTGGGCTACACACACGCTACAATGGTCGGTACAATGGGTCGCGAAGCCGCGAGGCGGAGCCAATCCCCCAAAGCCGGCCTCAGTTCAGATTGCAGGCTGCAACCCGCCTGCATGAAGACGGAGTTGCTAGTAACCGCAGGTCAGCCATACTGCGGTGAATACGTTCCCGGGGTTTGTACACACCGCCCGTCACGTCATGGGAGCTGGCAACACCTGAAGCCGGTAGCCTAACCCGCAAGGGAGGGCGCCGTCGAAGGTGGGGCTGGTGACTGGGACGAAGTCGTAACAAGGTAGGTGTACCGGAAGGTGCGCCTGGATCACCTCCTTTCTAGGGAGCGCTGAGCCACCCTCTGCGGAGGGGCGCTCAATTTGCGCAAACTGTGATCCACCAAATCCTCGCAGCGGTGGCGAGGTCGGGTCGCAGGGTGAACTTCCTATCACTTCTCAGTTGTTAAGGTGCGGGCGGCACCGGATGGGCCTTTAGCTCAGCTGGTTAGAGCGCGCCTCTGATAAGGGCGAGGTCTCAGGTTCGACTCCTGAAAGGCCCACTGCCCCGAACACGGGGATGTAGCTTAGTTGGGAGAGCGCCGCCTTTGCACGGCGGAGGTCAGGGGTTCGAATCCCCTCATCTCCACTGAGTTACACGGAGGAAGCCGGAAACGGCAAAGGTTGAGGTAAAGAAGAGGTTGACGGAGTACGTGAATCGAAGTGGTGTGGTGATCTGAACGGTAAGGCGAACCGCAAGGGTGTACCTTGACGACCCGGCGGTGAGCCGGGTCGCCGTGTGAAAATTAACAAGTGAGGTTGAAGCAGGTTGGCTTGTGCTGAGTGGTCCTGACCGTAAGGTGAGGGGCGCTGAGCGCCGGCCAACGGCGCCCGGTCGTAAAGATCGGAGCAGCACCTTAAAAAGTGAATAGTGTGATGTAGGCCAAACAACGTAAGGCCCAATTTCGACGGGACAGAAAACAAAGAGTCCTGGGTTCTCCGTATCACGTACGGAAGCTACTAAGGGCTTACGGTGGATGCCTAGGCGCCAAGTGCCGATGAAGGACGTGGGTCACTGCGATAAGCCTCGGGGAGCCGT
>CAYRUO010000014.1:0-31554 GCA_964427505.1 uncultured Thermanaerothrix sp. | reverse complement strand
ATCGTCCCGACATTCATGTGCGGCTTCGTCCGCTCAAACTTTTGCTTAGCCATGTATCACATTCCTCCTGATCAAATGGCAGTTTAGATTATCCAAGGATTTTGACTCGAACCGACTCGGGCACCGGAGCATAATGATCGAATTCCATCGTATAAATGCCACGCCCCTGGGTCGCCGAGCGCAGTTCGGTTGCGTACCCAAACATTTCGGCCAGCGGCACCAACGCCCGCACGGCTTGCATTCCACCCGGACGCGGTTCCATCCCCTGGATCTCCGCCCGCCGGGCATTTAATTGTCCTAACACATCCCCAAGATTCGCCTCCGGAACCAACACCTCCACTTTCATAATCGGCTCTAAGAGCACCGGCGCACCGCGTTGTACACCTTCCTTGAAGGCAAACGACGCGGCTACCTTGAAGGCCATATCACTGGAATCCACCTCGTGGTAAGATCCGCCCAACAGCGTAACCTGCACGTCAGTCACCGGATAACCCGCCAGCACACCGGCCTCTGCCGCTTCCAAGATACCTTTCTCGATGGCGGGGATATATTCCTTCGGGATTACACCACCCACAGTTTTATCTATGAACTTGATCCCGTTACCCCGTTCCAGTGGCTCCAGCGAGATAATGACATGGCCGTACTGCCCACGTCCGCCGGTTTGCTTTACATAGCGATAGTTGACCTCGGGCACCGGGCGGCTGATGGTTTCGCGGTAAGAAACGCGCGGACGGCCCACGTTGGCTTGCACGCGGAACTCGCGCATCATGCGATCCACAATAATATCCAGATGGAGTTCGCCCATGCCCGAGATAATCGTCTGCCCGGTATTCTCATCAAACCGCACCTTGAAGGTGGGATCTTCTTCGGCCAGACGGCGCAAAGCCTCGGCCATACGATCCTGGTCGGCGGTAGTCTTGGGTTCAACTGCCACCGAGATGACCGGCTCAGGGAAGGTGATGCTCTCAAGGACGATCGGATGCTTAGGATCGCACAGGGTGTCACCCGTAAAGGTGTCCTTCAGCCCCAGCACCGCACCAATATCCCCGGCACAAATCTCGCTCACATCCTCACGCCGGTCGGCATACATGCGCACAATGCGCCCAATGCGTTCCTTGCGCCGCCGCGAAGAATTAAGCACCATGTCCCCTTGGGTCACCTTACCCGAATAAACACGGAAATAAGCCAACCGCCCCACATAGGGATCGGCAACAATCTTGAACACCAGCGCGCACATCGGTTCATCATCCGATGGGCGGCGCTCAACAATGACATCGGGGTTATCGGGATCGGTGCCTTTTACCGGGGGAATGTCTGCGGGCGAGGGCAGATAATCAATAACTGCATCGAGTAAAGGCTGAATGCCGCGATTGCGCAGTGCCGAACCGCAGAAAATCGGGGTGGCCTTATTAGCAATGACCGCTTTGCGCAACGCGCGCTTGAGTTCGTCCACGGTGAGCTCTTCGCCTTCAAGGTATTTGACGATGAGATCATCCTCAAACTCGGCGATGCGCTCCACCATAATCGCACGCCACTCTTCCGCCTGTGCCCGCAAGTCATCCGGGATGGGCATGTAAACCGGCTCACGCCCCAATTCATCTTCCCAATAGATGGCCTGCATCGTCAACAGGTCAACGACACCACGAAAAGCCGCTTCACTTCCAATCGGGATCTGCATTGGGATGGGATTGGCACCCAACCGCTGACGAATGGATTCGATGGTGCGCTCAAACGACGCCCCCACCCGATCCATTTTGTTGGCAAAGCAAATGCGTGGCACATTGTAGCGGTCAGCCTGGCGCCACACCGTCTCGCTCTGCGGCTCCACGCCTTGCACGGCATCAAAGACGACGATGCCGCCATCAAGGACGCGCAGAGAGCGCTGCACTTCAGCCGTAAAGTCAATATGCCCCGGGGTATCAATCAGATTGATCTGATACCCCTTCCATTCCGCGGTTACCGCCGCCGAAACAATCGTTATGCCACGCTCACGCTCCTGCTCCATCCAGTCGGTTACCGTAGTGCCTTCATCTACCGACCCCAGGCGATACGTACGCCCAGTGTAGAACAGGATGCGTTCCGTTGTGGTGGTCTTGCCCGCATCAATGTGGGCAATGATCCCGATATTACGACACTTCTCCAATGGAAAGTTGCGTGGCATAACCGCTTACCTCTAAGACACCCTTTCGCTCGGCGGCCTAAACGCGGTAGTGCGAGAAAGCGCGGTTTGCTTCGGCCATCTTGTGGGTTTCGTCGCGCTTACGAATGGCCGCACCCTGGCCGCTGGCGGCATCCAGCAATTCCGCCGAAAGTTTCTCGACCATGGATTTTCCCGTCCGCGCCTTAGCCGCCTCCAAAATCCAGCGCATGGCCAAGGTCGTGCGGCGGTAATCCGGCACCTCCATCGGCACCTGGTACGTCGCACCACCTACACGCCGCGGACGCACTTCCATGATCGGGCCCACGTTACGGATGGCCTGCTCAAAGACCTCCAGCGGGTTCTTCCCCGTTTTCTCGCGGATTACATCAAAGGAATCGTAGACAATCCGCATGGCCAGGCTCTTCTTACCCCGCCGCATGACATGATTGATAAACTTCTGCACCAGAACGCTGCCGTAGCGCACGTCTGGGGGCAATTCGCGTCGTTCAGGTTTTCCGCGCCGCATGCTTTATCCTCTCCGTCCACAGGACCTGATTATTTCTTCGCCTCTTTGGGCTTCTTCGTACCGTATTTCGAGCGCCCTTGCATCCGTTTGGCCACACCGGTCGCATCCAACGTGCCGCGCACGATGTGGTAGCGCACACCCGGCAGATCTTTCACACGGCCACCGCGCACCAACACCACCGAGTGCTCCTGCAGTTGGTGGCCCTCACCGGGAATGTAAGCCGTCACTTCAATCCCGTTGGTCAGGCGCACGCGCGCAATCTTGCGCAGAGCCGAGTTCGGCTTCTTCGGGGTCATGGTACGCACAACCGTGCATACACCGCGTTTTTGAGGCGCGCCCTTATCCACACGGATGCGCCGCTGACGCATCGTATTCAAGATATATTGCAAGGCCGGCGCTTTGCTCTTTTCCTTTTTGACTTGGCGTCCTTTTCGAACGAGTTGATTAATCGTTGGCACGTCCTCGCCTCCAAAAAATCGTAGTGCGTTTAATCCGTTTCTCAACAACCGAGGCCATCGCAAGCAGGCCGATGGCCTCACCCTCGCCTGCCCACAGCGCCGCCGTAGGCAGAGGCACGGCGGCTGATTATATCATGGGGGTTATGAACCGTCAAGTTGAGAGGTTTCCTCCAACTCTTCACCCAAGCCCAACAAACCGGTCTCCAACCGCGGCGGACGCACCCGTTCCTCATCTTTACCGAAGCGGATGACCTCGCCGTTATCCATGTAGGCTTCTACGGCCAACCCCAGGCTCTGCAACTCTTTGACCAACACGCGGAATGATGCCGGCAGGCCCGGTTCTTCGATCGGCTCACCTTTGACGATGGCCTCGTAGGTCGCGACGCGCCCCTGCACATCATCCGACTTGACCGTCAACATCTCTTGCAGGGTGTAAGCCGCGCCGTAAGCCTCCAGTGCCCATACTTCCATCTCACCAAAGCGCTGACCACCGAATTGCGCCTTACCGCCCAACGGCTGTTGAGTCACCAACGAGTACGGGCCGGTCGAGCGCGCGTGAACCTTATCCTCTACCAGGTGGTGCAGTTTCATCACGCTCATCACCCCAACCGTAACCGGCTGGTCATACGGCATCCCGGTCTTCCCATCGCGCAGGATTTGCTTCCCGATAATCGGCATCGGTAAACCGGTGCGCGCCATGTAATCTTCTGCTGTCCGGCGGATCTGATCATCGGGCACCTGGCTGACATCCTCACCCTGGCGTGTCAGCCACAAACGCAAGCACGCCTCGATGGCGCGTTCGTCCTTTTGCGGTTGGCGCTTATCGTTGGCGATCACGCTCTCATAGACCATGATCTCATTGGGGTCGTACCCCTGTTCGCGCAGCCAGGCTTCCAGGTTGGCGTAGCGGGCATAGTTGTAATCATAGGATAGACGGGAAACATCGTAGCCCTTATCCGCCAGCCACTGCTCCAGGTACACCAACCGTACTTCGTCGTCATCGCGGAAGTATTCGGGGTCGTAATCGGGCTGTTGTTTAATCCAAGCCCAAGCCGCCTTCATAGCATCTTTCCAGGCCTCATCCATCAGCCAGGCACGCGCCAGTTCGGCCTCAATTTCTCGCTCCGAAGCACCGTCAAACACCGGCGTAATCGCACGGAAGCCGAGACGATGAGCTGCCCAGCCCAGGTGAGTCTCCAGCACCTGACCGATGTTCATACGGCCGGGTACGCCCAGCGGGTTTAGTATGATATCCACCGGCGTCCCGTCTTCCAGGAAGGGCATATCCTCAATTGGTACCACGCGCGATACCACGCCCTTGTTCCCATGGCGTCCGGCCATCTTGTCGCCCGCGGTGATCTTGCGGCGCTGGGCGACAAACACGCGCACCATCATGTCTACACCCGCCGGCAAATCGCTGTTATCCTCGCGGGTGAAGACCTTGACATCCACGACCTTACCCCGCTCGCCGTGTGGCATGCGGAGCGAGGTATCCTTCACATCACGCGATTTCTCGCCGAAGATGGCCCGCAACAGTCGTTCTTCCGGCGTCAGTTCTTTCTCGCCCTTGGGCGTGATCTTCCCAACCAAGATATCATTCGGCCCCACTTCGGCGCCGATGCGGATGATGCCGCGTTCGTCTAAATCTTTGATCGCGTCCTCACCAACATTGGGAATATCGCGGGTGATCTCTTCTGGCCCCAGCTTGGTATCGCGGGCTTCCACCTCGTACTGCTCGATGTGCACCGAGGTGTACATGTCATCACGCACCAGGCGTTCAGAGATGAGAATCGCATCCTCAAAGTTACCCCCTTCCCACGAGAGGAACGCCACGACCACATTTTGCCCCAGCGCCAAGTTGCCGTTGACCGTGGACGAAGAATCGGCCAGCACATCACCCTTGCGCACGCGCTGACCTTTGAATACCGCCGGGCGCTGGTCAATGCAGGTGGATTGATTGGAACGCTGATACTTCTTCAGGGGGTAGCGGCGCAAGCCATTGGCACCGCGGATCACGATTTCGCGCCCGGTGACCGAAACCACCTCGCCATCTTCTTCCGCAATGAGCACCTGACCCGAGTCAATCGCCGCATGGGCTTCCATACCGGTCGAGACAATCGGCACGTCCGGACGCACCAATGGCACCGCCTGCGCTTGCATGTTCGAACCCATTAACGCGCGGTTGGCATCATCGTGTTCGAGGAAGGGGATCAGCGAGGCACTGATACCTACCACTTGGTGCGGCGCCACGTCCATGTAATTCACGCTGTCCGGGGGTACGACACGGAAGTCGGAGTGGAAACGGCAGGTCACGCGGTTGGAAGCAAACTCGTTGTATTCATTCAACGGCGTGTTGGCCTGCGCGATCACAAATTTATCTTCCGCATCCGCCGAGAGATATTCCACTTCGTTAGACACAAACGGCACCACAAAGACTGTGCGCCGATCCAATTTCTTAATCAACGGCAAGTGCTCGGGTTGAATGCGCTCACCCGGTTTCAGGAAGACCTCGCCGGTTTCCGGATCGGTCAGTGTCTCGTTGACCGCCCGCCCGACCAGGTTCGGATCATCCGTAGACATAACCTTGATCACGCGGCGGTACGGCGTCTCGATAAACCCATATTCATTAACCCGCGCATAGGTCGCCAAACGCCCGATCAAACCAATGTTGGGACCTTCGGGCGTCTCAATCGGGCAAATGCGCCCATAGTGCGAGTGGTGCACATCACGTACATCAAAACCCGCCCGTTCGCGGCGCAAGCCACCCGGCCCCAGGGCCGAGAGCGTACGTTTGTGGCGCAGTTCGGCCAAGGGGTTGGTTTGGTCCATAAACTGCGAGAGTTGGCTCGAGCCAAAGAACTCACGCAGAGCCGCCACCACCGGGCGAATATTGACCAGGCTAACCGGGGAGAGTTGATCCTGGTCGCGAATGGACATACGCTCTTTAATCACACGCTCCATGCGGCGCAAGCCGATGCGCAACTTATTCTGGATCAATTCACCCACGGTCTTGACGCGGCGATTGCCCAGGTGGTCAATATCATCTTTATCTTCACGCTCATTGTTGATCAAAATCATGCGGCGAATGATCGCCACGATGTCCCAGCGCGTCACCGTGCGGTGTGTGATCGGGACATGCTCCATTAAGTCAAGTTTCTGATTGAGTTTGTAGCGCCCCACCCGCTCCAGGTCATAATGACGCTGATCAAAGAGTTGCTCTTCTAAGAACTGGCGCGCATTTTCCAACGTCGCCGGATCACCCGGTCGCATGCGCTTGAAGAATTCGATCAGCGCGGCTTCGGCAATGGTTAAGCCGCCCGAGAGATCCCACTGCGGTTCCTGATGGAACGACGAGGCAATGAAAAGACGATCCGGATTATTATCCACATCACGGAAAAGCGCGATCAGTTCCTCATCCGTCCCCTCTTTGATCGGCGAATCGGGCAGGCCGTCATTCACCGCCGCCAGCGCGCGCAGGAAAATGGTGATCGGAACCGTGCGCTTGCGGTTGAACTTCAGAATAATATAATCATTTTTGCGGGTTTCAAATTCCATCCAGGCGCCGCGGTCGGGGATCAGCTTGGCCATCGCCATGCGATGCCCGGTCGCGCGATCCACCGGGGCTTCAAAATACACACCCGGAGAACGGATCAACTGAGATACTACCACCCGCTCGGTACCATTGATAATGAACGTGCCCTTTTCGGTCATCTCGGGGAAATCCCCCAAGAAGATATCCTGCTTGATCGGTTCGGGCACGTCCGGGCCCGCTAACAAGACCGATACATACAGCGGGCGTGCATACGTTAAATCACGTTCAATGCATTCTTCAATACTATGCTTGGGCTCACCAAACCAATACTTCAGCCCCCACTGCTGTGCTTCAGGGGTGCGGCTGGGGAAATATAACTTCATCCCCTTGTTATAGGACTCAATCGGGGTAATCTCATCAAAAAGTTCAGCCAACCCTTCGCTCTTGAGCCGCTTAAACGACTCAATTTGCACCTCAATCAGGTTGGGCAGATCAAAAACAACCGGAATGCGGGCGTAGGATTTTACTGTGGGAATCGAAAGCATCACTCACTCCTGACTTAAATACCTGACCAAACCGTCTGCCGTAAAAGCGGAATACGCAAAGGTTTATTATAAGCCGCACTAAGGAATATCGTCAAGGAAAAGCGCGCCCGGATTTTGGCTTGGTAGCGCCCTTCTCTCCACCCCCTACGCCGGAATAGTATAACCCGCTCTCGGGCTGATGGCAAGACAGGGCTGGTATTTTCTATACCCCGGCACATATTTTATTGCCACCAAAACCTCTAAAAGTAGGGCTTAATGCCTTATGCTGGGTTAGTGTTAGAATTTTACACAGAGGATTCTTAAAAATGTCAGGGTCTCGCCTTTTCTTCCGGCTGTCTCTAATCGCGGCGCTCATCGGGTTAACCGCCTGTGCCACCCAAGTCCCGTCTCCAACTCCATGGGGGACGATCCCCACACCTACCCTTACCTTCTTAGCGCCCACATCGCCCCCGGTTGATTCCACTCCAACACCGTGGGTCTTGCCTTCTGGCTTGGTCATTGAGGAACACCCTCTTCGCAATCCCCCTTCTATCGAACCCCTCTTCTTTGAACCGCTGGCAAGCACCTTTGACCGAATTCTGGCCCGCCACGCCGACCTGCGCGCCGATGTCATTCAGCACAACACCTTCTTTGATCCACAAGATAATGCCTTTGCACTCTGGACGCCATGGCAAGGACAGCGTTTGGAGGTTGTAACGAAAATCAACGCCGCCAATGAGGTCATGGCAGAAGTACGCCTGGGCGACCAGGTTATTTACACCTTGTCCCTAGGGCAACCGGGGCCACTTTCTCAGGTACAGGGAGTGTGGGCACAAGGGGACACCTGGGTTGCCGAAGTGGTGCACCTCACTTGCCATTCCGTTCGCACGGGCGAAAGTCAAAGCGTTGAGTGTCAACCTCGAGGCTTGATCATCCAAAATGGTGAGGTGCTCAATGAGCATTATGGCTATGAAGAGGCCTTTGGCTTTCAGTGGTTGAACGGAGAACCATTCTATTTCTTCCAAAAGGCAGGTAAGATTGGAATCCACGACCATGACCAAGAGATATCGCTGGAATATGATGAAATTCCTCACTATAAATGTTGTAGCGCAGCCGAATTAAATCCACGTCATGCGACTCAAATGGTCGCCTTCTTTGCCCGCCGTGGTGAGCAATGGTATTATGTCGAGGTCGGGCTTTTTAACCCAGCCCCACAATGAACCATGAGCGACGATTACAGCCTTTACCTTCACATCCCCTTCTGCCGCCACCGCTGCGCCTACTGTGACTTCACTACATACAGTGGCCAAGAGAGTCTCATCCCCGCTTACGTCAAAGCCCTTTGCGCCGAAATCCGCTATATTGGCCAAACTGCCCCCTATCGCCTACCTGTGCACACCATTTACTTTGGCGGCGGGACACCTTCTCTTTTACCTGCGGATGCCGTTGCAATGATCCTGAAAGCCTGCCACGAGGCGTTTGATGTGATTCCCGAGGTTGAGATCAGCCTGGAAGCCAACCCCGGCAGTGTAACCCTGGAATGGCTACAAGCCGTGCGGCGCTTGGGTGTCAACCGCCTCAGCCTGGGCATGCAATCCGCCCACCCTGATGATTTGCGCCTGTTGGAACGCCAACATGATTTTTTCGACGTGAGCCAGGCTGTGCGCTGGGCACGCCGTGCAGGCTTTGACAACCTTAATCTCGATCTGATTTATGGGATCCCCAATCAGTCACTAGCCCGATGGCAAGAGACCCTGGAGCGTGCGCTGGGGTTGCATCCCGAACACCTTTCGCTTTATGCCCTAACTATTGAGCACGCCACCCCGTTCTACCGTTGGGTCGCACGTGGCTTGGTTGCGCCACCCGATGACGATCTCGCCGCCGAAATGTACGAATGGGCAGATGGACGGTTGAGCCAAGCCGGTTATGTGCAGTACGAGATCTCCAATTGGGCCCGGCAACAGGATACCGATCTACGGACGTGCCGACACAACGTCCAGTATTGGCATAACGAACCTTATTTGGGTCTCGGCGCCGGCGCCCACGGCTTTGCAAACCACACCCGCACCGCTAACGTTCGGGGAATCAAAGCGTATATTGACCGCCTGGCTCAACCCACAGAACGTCCCTTCCCACTTACGCCGGCCACCGAACAGTTTCAGATTATAGACCCATTAACCGAAATGCAAGAAACCATGCTAATGGGATTACGCCTGACGCGCGAAGGGGTCTCCCGTCAACGCTTTTACGAGCGCTTTCACCAGACCATGGAAGAGGTCTTTGGTGCCACGATATCCCACCTGAACACCTTAGGACTGCTGGAATGGTGTGGAGAATCTTTATGTCTGACTCGCCGAGGCCGGCTTTTGGGTAATCGGGTCTTCATGGAATTCGTGGGTGAAACCCAATCGCGCTAATGATACAATGGAACCTTAAAATTTTCTAAATGTGCCCTAATTTCCTTGACAGATCATGCCAGTGCCGATAGACTAAAACCCGATACTGAAACGAAAGGACGCACTCGAGAGGATGGTAGAGATGACTTACTTTGTTGGAAGCACCATTACCCTGCGCGATCGCAGCGGTGGGGTTGCCTTACCTTCTCGGAGTGCGCCTGTTTGCGGATAGAAAGCGGTTAGCGCGACAGCAACGGCCACGGGTGCACTCCGATCCCGTGGCCGAGTTGTTTTAAACCGATGCAATGTCCCCTTTAGGCCACGGGAGTCTCCCGGTGGCCTATTTGTCTTTTGGAGGCAAGCATTATGTTTGAAATCCTGACCCAACTTAATACGCTCCGCATAGACTATTTTGCTGATCCGCGTATCCCTCAGCCCGATGGGGTAGGACTCTATGTGAACGGCGCCCTACCCTCTAACCAGCGCTACAGCCGCGAAGCCAAACAAGCGCTGGTCATAGGGCTGTGTCTCATCCTGCACTGTGGGCTGGCCGGACACCTGGCGGTTGTTTATGTGGACATCACCGCAACCTCCAACTTGCTTCCGCCCGCCTATACCCAAATGAAGCAAGATGTAGCGCGTGGTTTCATCCATCGCATCCTGGTAGCCAATCCCTCCGCCCTTCACCGCAACCCCGTCTTGCGCGAGGATTGGAATGCCTTCCGGAGCGAGCATACCCAGGTCGAGTGGTTTATCCCCGACCCAAACTGGAAGCAGTTGCGCTTGATCCGCTCTGATCTGCTTACGCTGCTAGTCTGATGTAACTAGGAGGTTCATCTATGTCGCACGCCGTCGTGGTTAATGATGTGTACAAACAATTTGGGAAGAGTGAGGGCCCCTTTTGGAAGGCGCTGTTTACTCCCCGTTCTTCTAACGGCAATGGAAAGCACGCCGCTCCAACACCCCATAGCCCGATCCAGATCATTGTGGCCGTGGATCATGTGTCCTTTACCGTCGAAGAAGGGGAAATCTTCGGCATTCTCGGGCCGAATGGTGGTGGCAAGTCCACCCTGATTCGCCTGATCGCGACCCTCTTGCTACCGGATAAGGGCAAGATCAGTGTTTTCGGTTACGATGTGGTGCGCCAGCCCTTGCAGGTGCAGCGCCTGATCAATCGCGTGAGTGTCGAGGCTTCGTTCTTCAAGAAACTCTCCCCGATGGAGAACCTGATGTACGGCGCGCGTCTGTACGGCCTTTCGGCGCGTGAGACGCGCAAGCAGGTGGTTGAGATCCTACTCCGCCTAGGTTTGAAAGAGCGTGACATTTACCATCCCATGGAAGAGATGTCCCGCGGTATGCAGCAGAAAGTCGCTATTGCCCGTGCTTTGCTCTCACGCCCGCGCTTGCTTCTGCTGGATGAGCCTACTACGGGTCTTGATCCCCGTTCGAAGCGCGAAGTGCAGGCCGTGGTGCGCGAACTGCGCGAAGTGCACGGCACCACCATCCTGCTTACGACGCATGACATGAACGAAGCCGAGACGCTGTGCGACCGTATTGCGATTATGGACAGCGGACGCGTTGTTGCCCTGGATACCCCTGAGGGGCTCAAAAATCGTGTGCGCGGTTCATCGGAGCAGTCACCCACTCTGGAAGAGGTCTTTCTGGAACTGACCGGCAAACAACTGCGCAACCCTGAAGAGGATGAGGAGGTATGACCCGATGACAACTTTAAGTTACCAAATGCGCGCATCCTTTGCTTTTGTGGAGCGCAACTTTAACCTGATCAAACGCTACTGGTCTTGGGAACTGGTCTGGTTGGTTTACTCCATTACCGATAGCATGGCGGTTTCCTTCATCGGGCTGGGTATGGAGCAAATTGGTGGCGCCGCCGCGGTCAATACCCAATACCTGGTATTGTATCTGTTGGTCGGCACGTTGGTATGGCGCTTCCTTTCAACCATCTTTTACTGGATCACTGATTTGATCAGTATCGAACGCTGGGAGGGCACCATCGAATACACGCTGATGGCTCCGATTCGACGCCTAACCCACATGGCCGGGCAAACAGCGTTCTCGCTCGTTTACAGTCTGATCTTCACCGGCGTCATCCTGATCGTCATCTCACTGGTCTTTGATATTGACCTAAGTCATGCCAACTTATTCAGCGCCACGGTGATGCTTCTGGCCGGAAGTGTATCCTTTGTCGGTATTGGAGTGATGGCCTCGGTGCTGCCCCTGCTCTTCCCGGAGCGTGGTTCGCAGATGACCCACGTGTTTATTGCCCTGATGCTGCTCATCTCCGGAGTGTATTACCCGGTGGATGTACTGCCTGGCATCCTGCGCACCTTAGCCGTTTACAGCCCGGCCACGTATGTCCTGCGCGGAGCGCGCATGGCCATCCTAGAAGGTGCATCTGTGCCGATGTTGTGGCCGCAAATCTGGCCCGCGCTTCTAATGGGGTTGTTCCTTATCCCATTGGGGTTGTGGATCTTCCAGCAGGCAGAACATTACGCCAAGCGCACCGGTAAACTGCACCGTAATGGTTAGTCCAATGCCAATACCACCATTGCCCTGGGTGGCAGCCGTGAGGACTCGGCTGCCACCTAATGTTTTAGTCGTGTTATACTTTGGGCGCACATTCTAACGAGGGTAATTCAACATGATCAAAGCCGTGATCTTCGATATGGGAGGGGTGCTTCTACGCACCGAAGACCCCACACCCCGCGCCAAATTGGCGGCACAGTATGGATTAAGTGTATCCGCGCTAGAACACTTGGTTTTCAGCAGTGAAAGTTCCATCCGGGCCGAACGCGGCGAGATTTCCGAACAGGAACACTGGGCCTGGGTCTGCGCCCAATTGGGATTACCACCTTCTGCAATCCAGGACCTACAAACCCAATTTTGGGCTGGTGACCGTCTCGATGCCGACCTAGTTGCCTTCATCAAGAGCCTACGTCCACATGTTAAGACGGGCTTGTTGAGCAATGCCTGGACCGGCACCCGTCAAATTGTGGAAGCGCGCTACGGCTTCCTGGATGCGTTCGATGTGGTGATCTTCTCTGCTGAGGTAGGGATGCGTAAACCCGAGGCGGCGATTTTCCATCATATCCTCCAGCAACTCCAGGTAGCCCCCCACGAGGCCGTTTTTGTGGATGACCTACTCCCCAACATTGAGGGAGCTAGGCAGGTGGGTTTGCACGCCGTTCACTTCACCCATCCGGCTGCCGTGCGTGAGGCGCTTCAAGCCCTATTGAATCACCATCTCCCCTATCGCTCATAAGCCTTTTTATGGAAGGTCAACCCCTTCAACCAACTGCGCCCTGGTCTCCATCCACGGAACTTGCCACGCGCCTTCCGCTTGCAATTGCCGTCGTCGCCGATACGCACGTCCCCGACCGCTTTGAGCATTTGCATCCCCACCTGCTCCCGGCTCTGAGCGATTATCAACCCGATCTAATCCTGCACGCCGGTGATATTTGTATCCCTGAGGTGTTAAAGACCCTTGCTACGGTGGCACCGGTGGTAGCCGTGCGTGGTAACCGCGATTGGGCTTTCCAGAACACCTTGCCTTGGCAACGCGAGTTCACCCTGGGTGGTGTCACCGTCGCACTTATGCATGGTCACGGTTCATGGCGCACTTACGTATTAGACAAGTGGCAATATCTTTTCAACGGCTATCAACTAGAACGCTACCGCCAGCGTTTGCTCACATTGGCGCCCACGGCCCAAGTTATTGTCTTTGGGCACACTCACCGCCCGGTAGCCGAGTGGTACCAAGGTCGTTTATTCCTTAATCCCGGTTCCGCCGGTACCGGGGTCAAACCGGATTATTTGCCCTCTTTTGGTGTAATCTACATTCAAACCCCGGAGCAGATACAGGCAACCATTCACCATTTACCGCCTTTTCCTCGCCGAGGTGCGAACCACAATGCCTGAACGTCGCGATCAGCGCAGTGCCGCAGCGAGCACATCCCGCATGATTTGCTCCCCCTCTTCTGCCGTCCCTTCTTCCAGCGCCAGTACCGCCACTAACGGAGATCCCTGCCAATTGGGCACCGTGCCGGCCAGCACCCACATCACCGTCTTTTCACCGCTCTGACCGCGGCCAAAGGCCATCCACACCGGCAAATCACCATCCGCCCAGGCTTCCAGTTGCTGTATATCCCGCCCCAGAAGGGCAACCTCTGTCCCAGCACCAACCGGTAGCACAATCCACCCCTGCTGAGGTGATTTAACCGCACCAACCAGGTGAATATCCGGGCGCACCCCCTGCTGAAGAACCGCAACCGCCTGTGCCATTTGTAATGGAGAGAGATACCAGGCAGCCTCACCGGTGATAAGGCTTTCCAAACTGGCATCTGCAGGTGGAAAACTGGCTTGGGCCATAGGTAAAGGAAGTTGAATAGGTGTTCCAAAACCCAATGCCGACCAGAGCGCCGAAAGTTGTTCACTACCCAATCCTTGTGCCAGGGCCAGAGTCACCCATGGACACCCTGCCTGCGCCGCGCTCGCCCAATTGAGCGGGAGTGCGGGCATTCGCGCACAGGGGAACCGCCCTTGCGCCGTTTGCAGGGCTAGACTTTGAGGCGAGGTATCACCTTGTTCTGGGGAGAGTTTTTGAACCCCCCATAAGAAAGGCGTCAGCGCTGTGCCCGGTGGATATTGCCCCTGGGTAACCCGATTCAATAACGGGGCGCGAGGATCCGCCTTCCACTGCTCCCAATCTTCATCCAGATGGTTAGGATCATAAGACGGTTGTGAAACCAGGGCTAGGATTTCACCGCTCTGAGCATTCAACACCACCAGGGCGCCTTGTCTTCCCGTCATTGCGGCATCCGCAGCGCGCTGAAGTTCCAAACTGAGGGTCAAACGTACATCCAACCCCTGTGGAGGCTGGGCATAGAGCAGACGCGCCAGCAAGATATTCCAAGCCGGCTGTCCCAACCACCCTCGCAAGTAGCCATCCAGACCGGCTTCTAAGCCGGCTTTACCCAATTGAGGATGAATAAACCCCAATGTTGACGCCAGGGGAGGGTAAAGCACCACCCGCCGATAGTTCCCCGCCTGCCCTTCGTTTTGAACCAGCACGTTTTCCTGACGATCTAAAATCCGCCCCCGCGGCACAAATCGTTCAGCGACCACCCACCGCAAGTTGTCGGCACGGATGCGCAACGCCTCACCTCGAACCACACCCCACCATCCTCCCAGCACCGCGAGCAGAGCCAAAAGGGCTAGAAAACCACCCCCTACCACCCGAAAAGGTTGCACAGTGGTCACGGGCGTGGCCATGGTTTCCTCGGTAGCACTAATTTGAAGTAAAAACAACAGCGCGACAAAAGAGACAATCAGGGATGAGCCCCCATAAGAGACGAAAGGTAGTGTGACCCCGGTCAAGGGGAACAAGCGCAGGTTACCCCCGATAATCAACGCCGATTGCCCCCCTAGGTAAACCCCCAATCCAGCCGCCAGTAAGCGCCGATAGAGATTAGGCGCACGGACGGCCACAATGAGGCTTCGGATCACCAATAAGCCAACGATTCCCAATAAACCTACCAACCCCAACAGGCCGGTCTCTTCCGTTATGGCCACCGCAATGAAATCCGAATGCGCCACCGGCACGAAACCCGGGCTCCCCAAGCCTGGCCCCGTCCCCAAAAGGCCGCCCTCCGCCACCGCGATCAAAGATTGAATGATCTGATACCCCACACCTCCCGCTTGCGACCAGGGATCCCACCAAGCCAACAGACGGCGGTGAATCAAACCGAACACAGCCCCACCGATCCAGGCCGCAAGGATCAAACCGGCCAAGGTAAAGAGCAAAATTCGACGTTTTCCCGTCGCTAAATAGAGCACTAACGTATAGAGAATGAGGAGCAATGAAGCGGTACCTAAATCGCGCTGGATCACTAGAAGGGCTACGGCAACCCCTACTACGACCAGGGTTGGCGCTACCAAGGAAGTTAAATCAAACGAGAAGGGCAGTCGTTCGGCCAGGTAGGCCGCCAAATAGATCAGTAAGAGGATTTTCAATGGTTCTGCCGGCTGAACATAGAATCCACAACAGCCCAACCACAAGCCCGGCCCTTCGCCCGCCGGGTACGTGCCAAATACCAAGGTCAAGGCAACCAAAAGCAACCCCAGCGCCAACCATACGTATTTAAAGCGTCGTAACCAGAGCAACAAATTGGGCCAGCGCACCCCTAGCCCCAAGAGCAGCCATCCCAAACCCAGCCAAAGCGTTTGCCGCCACCCCAGGCTTGTATCCAGGCGCCAGATAGTAAGTAGCCCCCAACCACTCAACAACGCCCCTAACGGGAATAAGTAAGGATCATGGTCGCCTAAATACCTCTGAAGTGTTCGGTGTACCCACCAAACGCCTACTGCCCATACGGCCACCCCAATCCAATGGCGCCAGTTAAGCGCCGTCTGCAATGTGTGCACCCGTACCGCCGGCGCCAGGGTAAGAACTAACGCATAAAGAAAGAGGAAAGCCGCCGCCCAGTTGAGAAGGCGGCTTTCCTTAACCATATTAGGAAAAGGCGAATGTTTGAGGAAAACGTTCACGCTGGGAGGTATTTATCCACCAACAAACTCAGTTTGCGCCGCGTTTCAGGCGGAATTTTTTCCGGAGCCGTGATCAAGGCTTTGGAAAGAGCCTGCGGGCATTCGCACGTGCGCACGCCATCCAGTAGACCCACCAGGTTGCGAATAACTTCCTGAGCGGCTTGCACGTTCTCGCTGAGCGTGCGAATGACCATCTCCACGCTGACCGGCTCTTCGCTGGTGTGCCAGACGTCATAATCGGTGACATGGGCCAAAACCGCATAGCACAACTCGGCTTCACGCGCCAGGAATGCCTCGGGGCAGGTGGTCATGCCGATAATGGACATTCCCCAAGCGCGATATAGGTTGGATTCGGCGCGCGTGGAGAAGCGCGGGCCTTCAATGGTGATAAATGTCCCTCCACGATGAACCGTAGCCCCGCTGCTGGTTGCCGCTCGATACAGCAATCCCGAGAGATTAGGACAGAAGGGGTCAGCCACACCAATGTGAGCCACCAATCCCTCGCCGAAAAACGACCGCTGCCGGGCACGCGTAAAGTCAAACAATTGATCCGGCACCACGAAGTGTCCCGGGCGGTAATCATCCCTCAGTGAACCGCAGGCACTCACACCGATGACATACTCTACTCCCAGTTGTTTGAGAGCATAAATGTTTGCGCGATAGTTCACCTCGCTGGGAAGGATGAAATGCCCCAGCCCATGCCGCGCCAGAAAGGCGATCCGCTTTCCCTCCAAAGTACCCAGCACGATGGGAGAACTGGGCGAACCAAATGGCGTTTCGACTTCAATGGTCTCCACATGCTCCAAAGCGCTGAACCGATACAACCCTGAACCACCAATGACACCGAGAATGGGTTTTTCGTTCATACCTCCTCCTGAGAATGGATTTGAATGCGCAGCAGGGCTTGACCGCAGCGCAGGGTATCCCCGGATACAACCACCGTTGGCATCTGCACCCGTTCGTCATTCAGAAATGTGCCATTGGTCGAATGCAGATCCTCGACCCACCACTGATGATCTCGATAACGCAGACGCACGTGGCGGGTTGACACTGTTTCATCATTGAGAACGACCTGACAAGAGGGATGTCTTCCTACCAGAATCTCTCGCTCCACGAACCGATAAACCTGATTCTCCGCCTCTTTCTCAGAGATAACCTCGAGGGCAATCGCAGGGGGCATCTCGCGGGCGGCATATTGCAAATGAAAATTCAATTCGCGCCACAGCGTCAGCAGTGCCCAACCCAGAAAAGCATAGAGCGCAACCACCAACAGAAGGCGCAAAATGAGCACAAAAATACCGGTGATCATACATTATTCCATCGGTTGGGTTTCAGCCGTTCCATCAGGCTGGCTCTCCTCGCCATAAATCAGAGGAACACCAGCCAAAGAGATCACATCCCCCGCCTGCAGTTCACGCTGGAGAATACGCTCGCCATTGACATAGGTGCCGCCGGTCGAATTAAGGTCAAAAAGCACGTAGCGATCACCAACGCGCCGAATCTGAGCATGATGACGAGAAACGCGCAAATCGGTAATCACCAAGTGATTGTCGCTATGACGACCGATGCTGATCACACTTTGCTCTAGCGGGAATACCTCCTGCCCCCGCACAATAAGAAACGCACGCCGTTCGCGCGGCATGGGTGTCTTCACCTCTTTATTCAACGTAATGACTGCCGTTTCGCCTAATGCTTCATCTCCCCACTCCCAATGAATACGAATGTCGTCCCCCCTCAGCCCGGTATTGGGATGCAACATCACTTGAGGCGTTCCCACAAACGAAAATCCCGCTTCTCCCGCCACCTCCTCCAGAGCACGAACTAAAGGGGCTTGCCAATCCTCCTTGTGATGCCATGTCGCATAAAGGGCGGGAGAAACCTCAATGACGCAGAGATTCGGCAACGGGCGTCCGGTGGGTTGATTGAGCAAAGCGGTTTGCAGAGCCTCAAAGAGGCGGCGTGACCAATCTTCAGTATGGTCATGCCACGGTACGCGTCCTAGGTAGTCCTCAACCAGCGCGCGCAAGCGGCGTTCCAAATGCTCGAGGTGAAAACCCATACATTATAATATTATAAGGCACAAATAGAACCGAAAGGTGACCCTCGGTTACGCCAACCTTCCATGAGCACAATGCTCACTTCAGGATTTGAAGAAATTCGTCATACCGCAGACTGGGCGTTACGGGTGTGGGCAGCGGATTTGCCCACCTTGTTTGCCCAGGCTGCGCGCGGAATGTACACCCTGGAAGGTGTGGAAACTGCACCAACGCCTCAGTTGGAACGTCGGATTAACCTTAGCGGCGAGGATGCTGAAAGCCTATTGGTGGCCTTCTTGAATGAATTACTCTACTTGCAAGAAACCGAGCATCTGGCGTTTGATACACTGCAGTGTATTATTCATGATCATCATTTGGAGGTTAAGGCCTTAGGCAGGCCAATTCGCCACCTCAACAAGGCCATCAAAGCGGTCACCTTTCACAACTTGGCCATTCGTTCCACCCCTCAAGGGCTTGAAACGACCCTTACGTTTGATGTTTGATCACCATTACCGTCGTCATTATCACCCAGGCTACCGCCGAGGCTGATAGAAAGCCACTGCTCGCCGCTTCTTTTATCGTGTAACCCGGGCTTGTTGGATGACTATGGAGGTGCGGCTATGATTCGCTTGCAAGACATTCGCAAAATTAACGATTACGAGTGGGAAATTCCCGCGACCTACCGCGCGGATATGCGCGCCTCGGTGCGCCTTTTTGTCACCCGCCGTCTGCTCGAAGCCTCACTCGAAGATCTCTCTCTCGAGCAGGCCATTAATGCCGCCACCTTGCCTGGTGTTGTAGACCCGGTCGTTGTGATGCCAGATATGCACCAAGGATATGGCTTTCCCATCGGCGGTGTGGCGGCAACGCGCGTTTCAGATGGGGTGGTTTCACCCGGTGCAATCGGTTACGACATCAATTGTGGCGTGCGTTTACTCGCCTCACACATCCCCTATGAGCAGGCAGAGCCCTACTTGGATGACCTAGCCTCAGCCTTGAATCACTACTGCCCAAGCGGGGTAGGCACCGAAGGTGAATACCGCCTTAGTCACGAGGAATTAGATCAGGTTTGCCGCCTGGGTGCGCGCTGGGCCCTTAAGCGCGGTCTGGCGAGCGAAGAAGATTTGCGCCGCACCGAAGAGGGAGGCTGTCTCGAAGGGGCAGATCCTAACAAGGTAAGCCACAAAGCCAAAGAACGCGGTCGCGCGCAGTTAGGCACCCTTGGGGCTGGCAACCACTTCCTTGAGGTAGACATTATCGAACAAATCTTTGATCCAGAGGCGGCTCAAGCCATGGGGCTACAGGAAGGCAACCTCGCCCTTCTGATTCACTGTGGATCGCGCGGATTCGGTCATCAAATCTGCACGGATTATGTTCAGGATTTGCAGAGCGCGGTCAAAAAATATGGTATTCGTCTGCCCGACCGAGAACTGGTCTGTGCCCCCATTGACTCTCCCGAGGGGCGTGACTATCTGGCCGCCATGCGCGCCGCCGCGAATTATGCTTTCTGTAATCGTCAACTACTCGCCCATGCCGCTCGCCGTGCTTTCGAAGAAGTCTTCGCCGGCAAAGTGCGCAACTGGCACTTGCACCAGGTTTACGACATCGCCCATAACATGGGGAAAATTGAGACTCACACGGTCAATGGCAAACCGCTCAAAGTCTGCGTGCATCGTAAAGGCGCCACACGAGCCTTTGGCCCCGGTTTTCCCGAACTACCCGCGGAATACCGCCACCTTGGTCAACCGGTCTTAGTGCCAGGAAGCATGGGCACAGCTTCGTGGGTGCTGATTGGCACCGAGACCAGCATGCAACGTTCGTGGGGTTCCACCTGCCACGGCGCAGGGCGCGTCCTCAGCCGCCACAAAGCCAAAAAAGAGATTCGGGGTGAACGCCTGCGCGACGAGCTTGAGAAGCGCGGCATCCACGTACGCGCCGGCTCCATGTCGGGATTAGCCGAGGAAGCGCCGCAGGCGTATAAAGATGTGGATGAGGTCGTAGAAACCGTCGCCGGTGTGGGGATTGCTCGCAAGGTCGCCCGCTTGCGCCCCGTGGCCGTTATCAAAGGCTAGAGGTCATCTACCTCGGACTCTTCGGATTCATCCTCAGCCAGCGGTCGGCTGATCTGAGCTGTGCGGGCACGGGTTAAATCTAAGAAAGCCCGCACTGGCAAACGCAGATTGAGACCGCGTTGCCCACCTGAAACGTGGAACATCTCTTCGTCCAAAGCGCTCTCATCCACAACGACCTGAAACCCGCGTTGTAACAGCGCCAGTGCCGAGATTCCGCCAGCCTGCAACCCGGTCAGTTGTTCGGCTTCACGCTGGGTAGGCAAACGAAGTTTCTTCTCCCCCAGAAAAGCTGCCAATGCTTTGAGATCCACAACACGCGTGCCCGGAATAACAGCCAAAATCGGTTTGCCGCCCCGTTCACGTACCACCACAATGGTCTTAAACACCCGCTGGGGCGGCACTCCCAACCGGCGCGCCGTCTCCATAGCACCCAGTTTTTGAGGGGGCAACTCGAACGCCTCAAAAGGGATGTTGCGCGACTTGAGCAAGCGAATCACGTTATTGATCACCGCCATGATGACCTACCCCCGCCCCGGCTTAAGGTAAATCGGATTGCTGAAAATCCACCCCCGCCGCCGTCCCAGATATGGGAGGTAGCATTCCACCCGATACACGCCAGGGGTCTGCGTAATCCAGGTGCAGACTTCTTGCCGTTTCCAAACCTTGATGACCTGCCCATCTTTGATCAGTCGGCATTCTGCGGCCTGCGGCAGGCGAATTTGCAGGGTCACACCACCGTTGACGTCTAGGGAATCCCCCATCACCACTGTGCGGGAACGTCCTTGGGCGGTAAAACGAAAGCCACGTGTAGAAGCCGGTAAATCATAACCGATAAAGCAGTGTCCTTGGCGTAACGCGGTCAAAACGCTCTGCTTATCGGTGTTAAAATCCCCGCTTAACTTTTCAGGCAACAGGACATGGGTGTTGATCGCCCGAAAGTGAAACTCATACGGAAACACAATCCGCCGCAAGCAGCCGGCACGCAAATGCAGCGCATGGGCATCCGACCCTCCGACAGCGACTACCGGCTGTCCCTTCTGAAGCAACGCATCCCAGCGCTGCAGGGTCGCCGGGATTGGCCCATGGGCTACGAATTGGGGGAAAAAGGCATAGAAGAACGCTTGGAGACGGAAACGAATCACATTCTTCAGTTCGCTAAACCCATTCCAAAGTTCCAAGCCGGTAAATCCATAGACCTCCCAATCTTCCCATGAGATATCATCCTCACCAAACATCGGTAAGGCAGGATCATTGGGATGGGCAATAAAAGTCAATCCACCCGCCTGACGCGCGGCATCGATCACCCGTTGCGGCGAGCCAGCCAACGGGGATAACTCGCGATTAGCGCCGATCACCAAAAGGTGATTCTTCTGGGGATTGCGCATTCGATCATGAACTTCCTCACCCACCAGTAATAGAATGCGGCGGTTGTGCGTTTCGCGATACCCTTCAACCCCCTGCACCCATACATTATGATCGGTGACGATCACCCCATCCAGGCCTGCGCGAGCCGCGGCTTCAACAATATCGCGATGCAAACCGCTTCCATCCGAATAGCGCGTATGCATATGCAAGTTGATGATGATTTCTTCCATGGCGGTTGACGATTCCTGAATTTAGACGGTATAATCCTGGCGTTGCTTCCAAAAGGAGGAAAACGTGACCACTTATCTCGACATCGCATTGATTATAATCTCGCTTGCCTTGACGGCCAGCGTCATTCTGCAAAACAAAGGCGTTGGCTTGGGTGGATTGACCGGTGCAGACAGCACTCAGGTCTTCAGTGCACGTCGCGGCCTCGAGAAAACGCTCTTCAATATCACGATCGGCTTGAGTGTTATCTTCTTTGTTTTGACAATTTTGACCATTGCCTTACGGTAAACGACCGCGTTGCCGTGCCGTGCGTCATTAGGAATCAAACCGATACCCAAGGGCATTTGACCTGATCAAAGGAACAGTGCCCTTATCTTGTTTTCACAAGGCCTATGAAAAATTTCCGCTGGCAACTCCTTATTATTTTCTTAACCGGCTTGGTGGTCGGCATCCTGCTGTTAAGCGAACGCCCCAATCCGGTTTCCTCACCCCAGACTCCCGAACCTCGCCGCGGTGGTGCTTATACCGAAGCCCTCATCGGCCACTTTAACCGCCTAAACCCACTGCTGGATTTCTATAACCCGGCAGATCGCGATGTGGATCGTTTGCTCTACAGCGCCTTACTGCGTTTCGATGAACGCGGGTTACCTCAAGCCGACCTGGCCGAGTCGTGGGGCATTTCGCAAGATGGGACGGTTTACAATTTCACTTTGCGTTCAGGCACTAAGTGGCATGATGGACAACCCCTGACCAGTGCCGATGTGGTCTTTACCATTGAGAAGTTGCGCGAGGGTGGTTCGGCCATCCCGGCAGATTTGCAAGAATTCTGGAAAGCCGTTGAGGTCAAGGCACTCAGCGATACTGCCCTGCAATTCCGCCTACCGGAGCCCTTTGCACCTTTCCTGGATTACTTGACCTTCGGCATTGTCCCCCAACACCTGCTTGAGGGCAAGTCCTTTGACGAGATCGTTAATGCGGACTTCAATCTACAACCTGTGGGCAGTGGCCCCTATCGGTTTGAACGCCTCATTGTAGAAAACGGCGCCATCACCGGTGTGGTGCTCAGTGCCAACGCGGACTACTACATTCATCCCCCTTATATTGAGCAGATCGTTTTCCGTTACTATCCTGATTCCGCGACGGCTTTACAGGCTTTCCGCGAGGGCCAGGTTCAGGGCATCAGTCAGATCACGCCCGATGTCTTAGCAGAAGCCCTGGCGGAGCCCAATCTAGCCCTGTTTACCGCGCGCCGCCCCGAACTGAGCCTGATCTTATTCAACCTCAAAAACGCCGACGTGCCTTTCTTCCAGGATGCGAAGGTACGGCGTGCCCTTTATACTGCAATCAACCGCCAGTATCTAGCGGATCGAATCTTACAAGGTCAGGCTATCCTGGCGGATGGGCCAATTTTCCCCGGCACTTGGGCTTATTATGAGGGCACACCGCGGGTGAACTACAACCCTGATGAAGCCCAAAACCTCCTGCGTGAGGCCGGCTACACTCTACCGGCGGAGGGCGAACCCATTCGCGCGAACAAAGATGGGGTGGCTCTGCGCTTCACCTTGCTATATCCGGATACACCTCAGCACCGTGCTCTGGCTGAAGCCATTCAAGCCGACTGGGCGCAGCTCAACATTGACGTTCAACTTGAGGCTGTACCTTATGACGTCTTGGTGCAACAGCGCCTCGCCGAACGCACCTACCAGGCCGCGTTGGTGGATTTGAATCTCTCCCGTTCACCCGACCCCGATCCCTACCCCTTCTGGGATCAGGTTCAGGCCACCGGGGGGCAGAATTACACCCAATGGGATCATAAACTAGCCAGTGAATACCTGGAGAAAGCACGGATCACTCCGGATATCGGCGAACGCACCCGTCTCTACCGCAACTTTCAGGTCATCTTTGCCGAGGAATTGCCGGCCTTACCCTTGTTCTATCCGGTTTATAATTACGGCATCAGCCGACAGGTTCAGGGCGTGCGCATTGGTCCGCTCTTTGATACCGCGGATCGCTTTGCCACCATCCTGGAATGGCATCTCCTTGCGGCACGTCCGCAACGCATGGAATCAACGTTGTCCCCTACCGCACCCTAACTTCCCCCAATATCCCCCCACCGTCATAGGCAACCCGTCGGCCTCTCTGCCTGACGGGTTGCCGTAAATTTAGGGCTCTTTGCTTGAGGTGATCATGAATCTTCTGGACAAAGACTGGGCTTTTTTTCAAGCCGCCGTGCCCGAACTGGAAGACTACCTCCTCTCGCCGGTGTTATTTTGGCCGCTCAATCTCCGCATTGGACACCCCATTCCCGAGGATCTCAACCGCCTAACGCTGGGAAATCTGCTCCTCGCCCAGGCTCGCCTTAATGCCTACCCCTGGCCCGAATCACAACACCAACGATTAGCCCATCTGACCCAGCAGGCACGGCAAATCCGAGAGCGTTGGCGTGCCAACTGGCAAAAGAAAGCCGCCCAGGAAATCCCAACACGGCTAAATCTATGGAAGCAAGCCCTTGTCGAAGCGCTTGAACAATCAACTACCCCTTCATCTGCCATATGGGCACACCAAGTGCGCCATCGGGCTATCTTGCATTTCCTCGCTCAAGAGATTCCCGCCCTAGAGCCCTCGCACCGCGAAACGTTAGCCGCGTTAGATCAGCGCCTACGCAGTATCAAGCCGCTGGACGGCTTTCTGTGGGAAGCCGAAATACAGGCCGCCTTTCCCCCGGATACCTTCTGGTTCCTTTACATTCAGCCCTAAGTGGAGTTACACAATGACGTTCTATACTCGCAATGGCGATGATGGTTTTACCGGGTTATTAGGTGAAGGCCGCGTCCCCAAAGAGGAAGACCGCATCGAAGCGCTGGGTACCTTGGATGAAGCTACCGCCGCTCTAGGATTGGCACGCAGTCTCATCCAAGATCAGACCCTCCAGCAGGTCATCTTACGCATCCAGCGGGATCTCTACCTGCTGATGGCCGAAGTGGCTGCCACGCCTGAGAACGCGGCGCGTTTCCGCCAGATTGATTCGGCTTCCGTGGCCTGGCTGGAGCAACAAACCGATACCTTTGCCCACAACGTCACCCTACCCAACGAATTTATCCTGCCCGGCGACACACCCGCCGGTGCCGCGCTCTCACTCGCACGGACGGTCATTCGCCGGGCCGAACGGCGGGTTGCGGCTCTCTTCCATCAAAATTTGCTCGAAAACGCGGATTTGCTCCGCTACCTTAACCGCCTTTCCTCACTTTGTTTCGTGTTGGAACTCTATGTCTATCAATCCGGAGGGGTAAATCACCTCACTCTTGCCAAAGATGTTTAATTTCATGTAAGAGGACATTATGGTAGGCACTGGAACACTGCTAAACGTCGCAACTGTATTGATCGGTGGCTCGCTTGGCCTTTGGCTGGGTGGCCGCCTACCCGAGCGCCTGCGTCAAACCGTCGTGGCTGGCTTAGGGTTATTCACCTTGGCCTATGCCTTGAAAATGTTCCTCACCACCCAAAACTCTTTGGTCGTGCTGGGGAGCATTCTCGTCGGCGCCCTATTAGGTGAATGGTGGCGCGTTGAGGAAGGCTTGGGGCGCCTGGGACAGTGGTTAGAAAAGCGATTCGCGCGCCAAGAAAGCGCCGCGGGTAGTCAGCGCTTTGTCCGCGGTTTCCTAACCGCCTCGCTGGTGTTCTGCGTCGGCCCAATGACCATTTTGGGTTCTATTCAGGATGGCCTGACCGGCGATTACCAAACCCTGGCCATCAAATCCGTGCTCGATGGGTTTGCTTCGCTAGCCTTTGCATCCAGTCTGGGTGTCGGTGTATTGTTCTCGGCGTTGGTTATTTTGGTCTATCAAGGCAGTCTAACTTTGTTGGCGGCGCAAATTCAGCAGATCATCAGCGCGCCGATGATGACCGAAATGAACGCTACCGGTGGGGTGATTCTTATGGCGATTGCCATCGGGGCACTGCTGGAAATCCGCCCGATTCGCGCCGGTAACCTGCTCCCAGCCCTTTTTATTGCCCCACCCTTGGTCTGGATCATGAGCCGCCTCGGTTTGTATTGAGGCGGCTCATTGAGCAATCACACGTCACGGCTGAGCGCTTGTCGCCAGTGCCTGGTCAATGGTTGCGAATAACTCGGTTTGCCCTACCAGCGTGCCGTTAACATCAAAGGTGGGAGTACCGGTTACGCCTTTACTGCGGGCATACTGACCATCTTCCTGGACTTTCTGGCGATATTTGCCACTCGCCATGCAGTTATCGTATTGAGCAAGGTCGAGTTTCAAATCCTGGGCAAATGCCCGCAACAACTTTTCCGTCATCGGCAAATCGTAATTGGCAAAAATGTAATCGTGAAATTCCCAAAACTTGCCCTGATCCATGGCACAGTAAGCAGCCTCAGCCGCCAAGAAAGACTCATCGCTGATAAAGGAAAACGGGATATAAGTGAAGTACACTTTTCCGGTTGCAACGTACGCTTCAATCAAGCGCCGCTCGGATTCGCGCCAAAACGCGGCACAATGGACACAGCGAAAATCCGAGAATTCTTCTACTTTAACCGGTGCGTTAGGATCACCCACCGATGTCGCATTTACCGGTGAACGCGTGATCGGTTCGGGGCGGGTAAATTCAACCGGGCGATTGCTCATGATCAGTACCACCACCACCGCAATCGCCGCCAACGCGATCAGCACCACTGCAAGGATGCGCTTCTGACGTTGACGTTGTTGTTGCAATTCACGGTACGAGACCCGCTTACTTTTGGAAGCACTTTGGGCGGACGGCATTGTAACCTCCTGTAAAAGTGGTAACGTTAATTGGCATAAAGATAAACCAGGTAATCCTCACCGGTAAGACGAAAACCCGCCTTCTGATATAAGGCAAGTGAGGCCTGGTTGTCTTGCTGAGTATTAACGGTCAACTGGGCGACCCGAAAGGAACGGAAATGATGAATGACGTCATTTAGCAGCGCCTGGCCCACACCGCGGCGTTGCCAGGAAGGATGAACCGCCAAGCGCGCCAGGTGAGCATTGGTGGGACTGAGAGTGCTGAACTGAAATCCAACAATCTGATCTGCAACCAGAGCAACGCTCGCATAAGCCGCCTGCTGCCAGGAACGATAGACGTCTGCCGCACTATTACGCCACAACCACTCAAACGCACTGGCATCTATACTGGCTACGGCTTCAAGGTCTTCTATGACCATGGGTCGAATCATGACCCCCACCCTTTCCACATTTCCATCCTCAAAGGGGGGATCATTCAGGCTACGCCAAAGCGTAACGACGTGTTGATACAAGGTAAAACGCTCGCGTTCCAGCAAGTGTGCGAACCAAGGGCGCAACGCAATCGCGGCCAGAACATTCTGATGGGGTAAGGTTTCCCACACCTTGGGAAAAAGCGCATGCCACGCTTCAGCAGGTCGCTCCCATTCGGAACACGCAAAAAGACGCACCCACGCAACCCCAGGTGGATCGGGTGGGCAAGCCAAAGCCGCATCTACCCGTTCGCCATTAAGTAACAACCAGAATGGTTGATGACCCAGCCAGTCTATAGGGGTGCGCCAATCCAAGTGACGATGAACATAACGTCCCCCCTGTAAGAGTTGGCGCAAGCGTGCTGTATCTTCGGGAGTAGCACGGCGAAGATGACGCTCGATGATCACCGCTGAGCCCAATTCCATGATAAGCCTTACTTAATGCCCATGACACGCCGAAGCGCGCCAAAGAGTGATTTTAATGCCTTTTCACGGGCAGAGAGGCGTGGCTGATGTTCCAAGGCATCCTGCATACTGAAAACGGCCTCGATTTGATGCCCCATCCGCACCTGCAAGGCTGAAATGCGCCGCTTTACCACTGCATAATTTTCATTATCTCCTAAGGCTTTAAGGCGTTCTGCCGCATCACGGTAGGCGGTTAATGCCTCTTTGGAGCGTCCCAAAGCCTCTAGCGCCGCCGCCCGGTTTCCTAAAGCCAAAGCATGACGATGTTCATCCCCGGCCTGGGCAAAAATCTCCGCAGTGCCTTCAACACATCGCAAAGCCTCATCGGCGCGATTGGCTTGTAACCAGGCCACGCTGGCGTTATTGCGCATTTCGGCGACTTTGAGAACATCACCCACTGCGGCGTAACCCTCTGCAATCTCTTCAAAGAGGCGAGCCGCCGTTTCGAAAGCCCCTTGGGCATAGGCGGCTTGGGCTTCTGCCAATTGAGAAGTTGGATCAGGCATTTTTTCCATAATATCGGACGACCTCGACCTAATAGGTGATTTCCAGCAGGGACTCGGCTACTGCGCGCAGTTTATCGGCTGAAAGTTCGCTCAAGCGCATGGCCAGTTCCAGATAAGGACGGTTGACCGGCTTGCGGATGAACGCTTGCAGTTCTTCAGGCAACTCCAGAAACTGCTGGATCGCCTGATGACGCAAACGCCACTCTCCCACCGGACCGCGTTGGTCAAACAAATCCTCCAGGCGCAAGTCCAGCGCATTAGCGATTAACTCCAACTCAGGTAGTGGAATCGGGCGAGTTCCGGTTTCATAGTGTTCCAGCACCTGCTCGTCTAAACCCACGCGGCGCGCTAACTCGCTTTGGGTAAGGTTGCGCTGTTGGCGGGCTAAGCGCAAACGCGCCCCAATCATGCGCTGTCGCAGGTTCAAAAGAGTGGGCAAATTCTCGGGAGGCAGCGGCGGTTCGGCTTCTGAAAGGGCTCGGCTTTCCCAAAAATGTTCAAGCGGCACATCCAGATAGAAAGCCAGAGCCTCAAGTTGAGGCAATGATGGCGCCAATTGCCCGGCTTCCATCGCTTCATACTCCTCTACCGTGCAACCCATCGCTTGAGCACACAGCGCTGTCGAACGATGACGCGCCAGACGGGCGTCGCGCAGTAGTAACCCCAGTTTTTTCATCCGCAGTCGCACCTTCTGGTCAAAGAATGTATTCATGTCTCCTCCCGACCCGACCAAATTCCTCACCGCCTGCGCCCTGAGATCATCTCAGTCAGATTAGCCCCAAATACCTCAGGCCCTAGCTTGAATCCAGCGGCCTCTAACCGCGGGGTAAACATCGGACGTATTCCGGTGGGTTTCACTTCACCCAAGACCCGCCCATCGGGAGCGATACCGGTCTGTTCGAAGCGGAAAATCTCATTCATGACTACCGTATCCCCCTCCATTCCCACCACTTCGGTAATGGAGGTCACCTTACGGCTTCCATCTTTCAAGCGAGATTGATGGATGATCAAATCAATAGCAGAGGCGATCTGCTGTCGGATAACCCGTATAGGCAAATCCATTCCCGCCATCAAGCACATCGTTTCCAAGCGGGAAATGGCATCCCGCGGCGAATTCGCATGGAGGGTTGTTAGAGAACCATCATGACCGGTATTCATGGCTTGGAGCATATCCAGCGCCTCCCCCCCGCGCACTTCTCCAACCACAATGCGATCCGGACGCATGCGTAATGCGTTGCGCACCAAGTCTCGCACCGTTATTGCTCCCTTGCCTTCGGAGTCGGGGGGTTTGGTTTCCAAGCGCACTACATGTTCCTGCTGTAACTTTAACTCCGCTGCATCCTCAATCGTGATGATCCGCTCATCCGCCGGAATAAATGAGGAAAGCACGTTAAGTAGTGTTGTCTTACCGGAGCCAGTGCCACCGGAAATCACGATGTTGAAGCGCGCAATCACGCAGGCTCGAATGAACTCCGCCATAGCCGGTGTCAGGGACCCCAGTGCGATGAGTTGATCCACCGTCAGTTTGTCCTTCTGAAACTTACGAATCGTGATCGTTGGGCCGTCAATGGCGACAGGAGGGATGACCGCATTCACCCGTGATCCATCCGGCAAACGTGCATCCACAGTTGGACTGTCGGCATCTATCCGCCGCCCTAACGGCAAAACAATTTTCTCGATCAACCGGATCACCTGTTCGTCGTCTGCAAACGTGATGTTGGTTTTAATGATCTTACCTTTACGCTCAATATACACCTTTTTAGGTCCATTGACCATAATTTCGCTGATTTCAGGATCATCAATTAGGGGTTGCAATGGGCCGAACCCCAACAGTTCATCCAAAACATCCCGAAAGAGTTGTTCGCGAATTGGGGTGGCTAAGTTGATCTTGAGGCTGGCGTAGATTTGCTGTAAGGCCTGCAGAACAGCCTCGCGGCGCTGGTCTCCTTGGATGTAATCCTTGCCTTCTAATTCCCGCGCCACCGCATTAACCAAGTGATTCTTGAGCCTAACTAAATCGGGATGCAGTGGGGACGGGCCGGTAGGACTTCCACTCGTAACCATAGGTCTCTCAATCTTTGCTCTCTTCAGAGGATAGTGTCAATTCCTCCAACGGGGTAATCCAGATAATTTGTTGCACTTGCAGGGCCAGAAAGTGGGTGCGAAGGATAACCTGTTCACCATTTACATCATAAACCGCGGCCTCGGTTACCGCTAAAAACGCGCCAGTTTGATCCAGTTCATCTTTGAGGCGCTCATCCGGACGCACATGCACCTGTCCCTGAATACGATGTGTGGGGGTCTGAATCACCACATTGACCGGGCGTTTGGTAATCACGCGCGTAAAGAATTTGCCCTTTTCATCAAATTGGGTCACCATTTTGTCACTCCACGATTTACCCGGAGGCACTTACGTCCTCAGCCGGCATCAGGTAGCCTAACCCCGGGCGAGTAATAATGTGTTGAGGGTTATGCGGATCATCCTCGAGTTTTTGGCGCAAGCGCGCAATACTCACCCAGAGAATCTCTTTATCTTCCCGATATGAATCTCCCCACACTGCCGATAACAATTCTTCAGCACTAAGCACTACTCCGGCGTGTTGAGCAAAATGAATAAGTAGGCGATATTCTGTGGCCGAGAGGAACACTGGGCGGTCTCCTTTCCAGACCTCTGCTCGCGCCAGATCAATCTTGAGATCTTTGTGGACAAAATAGCGTTTGCTGACCGCCTGTTGTTGGGTCTTGGCGCGCCGCAAAACCGCTCGCACCCGTGCTACCAACTCCATCGCCGAGAAAGGTTTCACAACATAGTCATCTGCCCCTACGTTCAAACCCTTGACCCGATCTTGCTCTTCCCCCTTGGCCGTTAAGATGATCACCGGCACGTCTGAGAATTGGCGGATGCGCTCACAAGTGGTAAAACCATCCATGCCCGGCATCATCACATCCAGGATCACCAGATCAGGTTGTTTACTTGTTACCTGCTCAATCGCTTCGGTACCATCACGCGCGACATAAACTTCATAGCCTTCCGCTTCAAGATTAACGCGCAAGAGATGACGATAACGCTGCTCATCATCCACAACCAAGATTTTGGTGCCCATCTAAGCCCAACACCCTCCTTCCCTATGGCTTCCAGGGCAAAAAGATGTGAAAGATGGTGCCCTGTCCCAACTGCGATTCCACCCAAATTTGGCCATAATGCGCCTGGATAATCTGCTTACAGATAAACAAACCCAACCCAGTCCCATGAACAGATGGTTGTATATCGGGCACGCGGAAGAAACGTTCGAAGATCTTTTGACGATATTTTTCGGGAATGCCTGGACCACGGTCGGCAAAAGCAAGGTGAACACCCTCGGCATCAGATGTAATTTTAATGGAAACTGGAGAACCCGGCGCATATTTCACTGCATTGGAGAGTAAATTTTCGAACACCTGCGCCAGACGTTGCGGATCCGCAAAAAGTGGGCTCAGTGGTTCATCGAGTTGAA
>CAYRUO010000013.1:0-34375 GCA_964427505.1 uncultured Thermanaerothrix sp. | reverse complement strand
GGTGGGTCGGCGCGCCGATGGCGGGGCCGACGCCTCGGATGAAGGTGGTTCTTTCATTTGGACAAGCCTCCTTGGGAAGAACGGGAAACCGGCAGGCTAAAATCCCCCTGCGTAGACCGGTTTGAACAACGGGTGCGTTTCAGCACACCATTAGTTTACAACTTTTACCGACAATGTCAATTTTAGGAATTAATTCACGAACAGGGGAACAAAAAACGCCCGGATTGACCGGGCGGATTGGCGGAGAGGGCGGGATTCGAACCCGCGGTACCTCATCGGTACACGCGCTCTCCAGGCGCGCGCGTTAGGCCAGGCTACGCTACCTCTCCGAGCGCACCCGCGGGCCGTTCTTGGCGCGAGTGCGCTTTAATTATAACCGAAATTTGGGGGAGAGGTGCAGGTCTCAACAAGACAGAGGGGTGTTACCAACTTGCCGGTAGGCACGGTGAACACCAACCGAGGCACGGCGCGGGGGCGAGGAGCGGGCAGGTTGGGCTGCACCGGGGGGGCACAACGCACTGGCGGTCCTGCGCCCTCAGTCTGGGGTGACGGCCTGTCCTTGACCGTACCCGCCTATGCGTACGTCCATCCTCGCGTTCCCCTGGGGTGGGGCATCGTCTTTACTCGTTCGCTCGGTCGTATTGCCCCGCTCGGGGTGAACACCGGACCGAGCGGGCGGCATCCTGGGACGTTGGTTTCATTTGGGCGTTATGGCACGCACCCGCCGCGTTCGTGCTGGGGCGAGCCAACGCCGGATGGATGATCTCGAACTATCTAATCTATGTGCCTATCCTTCACCAATTCCTAGCCGTTATTATGACCGATCCCAATCGTTGGAAACCATTGCGATCCTGCATGCCGTATTCAACGGCTTTGGCACGGCCTATTACTACATCAGCAGGGCGCTGACCCGTCTGGATCAATTGGGCAGTAGAGATCTCCATGTAACGAGTGGCCTCAATGTGGGTGTGCTGATCCTGCTTCCGCCTTATTCATGGCGGCTCATCCGGCACCTTCAGCGCGAGCGATCGGCACCCCAGGCCTGACTGCGCTCTGGAGGTAAGCCGTCATTCCGCCGTAGGGTTACCTTGGCTCTCTGTGGAATACGTGCCTGCCTAACCCTGACGGGGTATAATCTCCAGGGTGAACCTCATCTTTCGCATATTCCGCTGGCTTGCGCTGGGCACCGCAGTAGTGCTGGCGGCGTGTACGGCCGACGTGCGCCCGCTCTTCACCCCTACGCCCTCGTTGCCGCCAACAGCCACGGCATCCCTCACGCCCGCGCCGCACCCCACCCTCACCCCAACCCGCCCCCTGCGCAGTCCTACGCCTTTACCTTCGCCTACACCCACCCCGCGCACGCACATCGTCCAGCGGGGGGAGGATCTCTTTGGCATTGCCCTGCGTTACGGACTCAGCCTGGATGCCCTGCTCGCGGCCAACCCCACCGTGACCCCGCAGTTCCTCAGCGTGGGCACCGTCCTGCGCATCCCCGCCGCCGTGCCCACCCCTGACCCCAACCACCCACCCACGCCCACCCCCATCGGCTTGGAGATAGACCTGCCGCAGTGCTACCCCACGGCCAACGGCGGGTTGTGGTGCTTTACACAGGTGCACAACCCCCAGACCTTCGCTGTGGAAGGGGTGACGGCACAATTCCGTCGTCGGGATGCGGCCAGTGGTGAGATTCAAGCCCAAACCACCGCCCCTTTGCTCAACCGCCTGCCAGCGGGGGATGCACTCCCGTTGGCGGCTTACTTCCCACCCCCACTCCCGCCGGCCTACCAAGTGGATGCCGAGATCCTCACCGCCCTCCCCATTCCCGAGGACACGCCGCGCTATCTGGAAGCCCAGGTCGAAGACCTACACCAAACGATCGCTCCTGATGGCCTGGGGGTAACTTTAGAAGGTCATGTTCTACTGGCGCCGGGGATCACCCAACCCGCTCAGCAGGTCTGGGTTTTGGGCGTGGCCTATGATGCCACCGGGCAGGTGGTGGGGGTGCGTCGTTGGGAGAGCACCGTCCCCCTGGCGCCGGGGGAACGCCTGTCGTTCCGCCTGTTGGTGTATTCCGCCGGGCCGCCCATCGCCCGCGCCGAGGCATGGGTGGAAGCGCGGCCCTGAGGTGATTTTTCAACGGCCTTCCCTTGCCGTTTTTAACCCCGCGGCTATAATGGGTTTATCTTACCGGTGATTTCAAGAGTTACCACATGGCCAAGCCCAAAACCCAGTCATCATCTTCTCGTGATGCAGCGCTGATCCGCAGTGCCCATGAGGTGCTGTCGGGGAAGAGCAAAAAGAACACCCTGGCGCGCCTGGTGCCTTTTATCGGGCCGGCGATCATTGCCAGCGTGGCCTACATGGATCCGGGCAACTTTGCCACCAACATCGAGGGTGGGGCAAAGTTCGGCTATGAGTTGTTGTGGGTGATCCTGGCCAGCAATCTGATGGCGATGCTGTTGCAATCGCTCTCGGCCAAATTGGGCATTGCCAGCGGTAAGAACCTGGCCGAGCACTGCCGTGATCAGTTCCCACGTTGGGTAGTCTGGATCATGTGGGTGGTGGCGGAACTGGCCGCCATGGCTACCGACCTGGCCGAATTCATCGGGGCGGCATTGGGCTTCAATCTACTGTTTGGCATCCCGCTCTTCTGGGCCGGGTTGCTCACCGGCGTGGCTACCTTTGTAATCTTAGCCCTGGAACGCTATGGGTTTCGTCCGGTTGAGGCTGCCATCTCGGCCTTTGTGGGGGTAGTGGCCGTCAGTTACCTGATCGAGATCCTGATCGTCAAGCCCCCCTTGGGGACGGTGCTCTATCATCTGGTTACGCCCCATTTTTCCAGCGCCGAGAGCGTGCTGGTGGCGACCGGCATTCTGGGCGCCACGGTCATGCCCCACGCTATTTACCTGCATTCGGCGCTGACCCAAAACCGCATCGTCACCCGCAACCCACGCAAGCAGCGCCTGCTTTTCCGCTACGAACTGTTGGATGTCTTCATCGCCATGGGTGCCGCCGGATTGATCAACATGGCGATGCTGATCATGGCTGCGGCGACATTCCACACCGTCGGGTTAACCAACATCGGCACGCTGGAGCAGGCACACCAGACATTACGCCCACTGCTAGGGAGTGCGGCGCAGTGGGTCTTTGGGATCTCCCTGCTGGCCAGCGGGCTTTCGTCCTCTTCGGTGGGGACGATGGCCGGCCAGGTGATCATGCAGGGGTTCATCCACCGCCGTATCCCGCCCTGGGTACGGCGGCTGGTGACCATCTTGCCTTCGCTGATCGTGATCGGCGTGGGGGCTGATCCCACCCAAACGCTGATCCTCAGCCAGGTGGTGCTCTCGTTTGCCCTGCCGTTCGCCGTCATCCCGCTCATCCTCTTCACCCGGCGGCGTGACCTGATGGGCACGCTGGTGAATCGCCCGCTGACCACAGCACTGGCCTCACTCGCCGGTGGGTTGATTCTGGCGCTGAACGCTTTCCTGATTTATCGCTTGCTGTTGGGAGCCTGAGCATGTTCCGTAACCTGTTAGTTCCTCTGGATGGTTCACGCTTGGCCGAGGCGGCGCTCCCGCCGGCCTTGTCGCTGGCTCAAACCCTGGGCGCACCGGTCACCCTGCTCCACATCCTCGAAAAAGACGCTCCGACGACCGTGCACCAGGATCAGCACCTGAGCCGGGCGGAAGATGCGGTGGCTTACCTAAACCAAATTGCCCAACGTTTTACGGCGGCGGGGGTCGTGGTGCAGGTGCACGTGCACACCCGTCCGGTCACCGATGTCGCCGAGAGCATCGTCCACCACGCCACACGCGAATTCAACCCTGACCTGATCGTGATGTGCGCCCATGGTCAAGGGGGGGTGCGTGATTTTCTGATCGGCAATATTGCCCAGCAGGTGCTGGCGCGCCAACAGGCACCGATCCTGCTGTGCCAGCCGCGAACCGAGGACCACCCACCGTTTACCCTGCGGCGCCTGCTTTTGCCCCTGGATGACGAATCCCAACATGATCTCAGCCTGGGCTACGCGGTTCATCTGGCCCGCGCCTACGACGCCGAGGCTTGCTTGCTGACCGTGGTGCCCACCCTGGCCACCCTACGCGGCGAACGGGCGGCGGCGGGTTCACTGCTCCCACTGACGGCGGCGGCCTACCTGGATTGGCAGGAAGAGGAAGCCTGGACGCACTTGGAAGAACATTTACGTGAATTACAGCAGGCCGGGGTGCGCGCTTATCGGCACGTGGTGCGGGGCGACCCGGCTGAGCAGATCGTGGCCGTGGCCGAGGCCGAAGAAGTAGACCTGATTATACTGGCAACCCATCGCAAGGCGGGCATGGCCGCGTTCTGGGCGCACTCGGTAGCGCCGCAGGTGGTGCGCCGCACCCGCCGACCGGTATTGCTGATACCGCTGTGATTGGTTCAAGCGCCAAGTCATAAAACTGTATATAATAGGCGCTGATTATAATATCGCGTTGGGTGTATTTATACTATGGAATCCATTCGTAAAAAGGTTGAGCGGTGGTCAGCAATTCTATTCCCACCTCAAGAAATCTTCAGCCGGAAGTGGTCGTTTGCGCAACAAGGGGGTATGTTTATTCTCCTTGGGGCAGTTTTTTATGGAATAGGGTTATGGGTGCCGGCGAATGGATTTATTGCGTTTGATTGGGTGCACTTTTTTTCGCAAGGACGAATTCCTCCTTTCTATCCCCCTTGGACGGTATTTCTCGCCAAACGGCTTACTTGGCCTTTATTTTTTGCAATAAGTATGGCAGGAATTTCACTTTCGATTATCAAACGCTCAACACACATTGTGAGCAGCATTGCTGCTCTTGTTTCTCTCCCTGTGGTTTGGACAATGTTTCTGGGCCAACTAGATAGTTTGGTTGTTCTTGGCTTGCTCGGGCTACCTTGGTTGGTGCCGCTGGTGTTAATCAAACCCCAAGTCGGGCTGTTTGCATTAGGCGCAAAGAAATCGTATGTTCTTGCTGGAATTATCTGGATAGCCATTTCAATCGTTATCTGGGGACTTTGGCCCGCAAAAATGTTTGCAGTAAATGTTTATAAAGAAGGACGCTATGCACAAGATATTGCGATTGGCCTAGCAGGAATCATTGTGACTCTGCCAATGTTTTGGTTTTCGAGGGGAGATATGGATATGTTAATGATTAGTGGGGCATTTGTGACCCCATATTTGATTCCTTACAATATGTTGCCGTTTACCCCCGCGATTGCTCGCTTAAAGCCCATACCTGCATTAATTGCTTGCCTATTATCCTGGTTACCTTTTTCATCGAACTGGCTGGGAGATAAGGGATGGTGGCTGGGCTGGTTGTTCGTGGTTTGGCTCTGGTTTTGTTTGGCAGTAACTAGGTATGGCTTTCCAAATAAGCAACTCTTCAATAAATACCCAAAGCCCACTAGGCCTTAGAGGCCGCTGATGTCATCCTTCGCTTCTGTCAGAGTTTTTTCGCTACCTCGTGAAGCACTGCTGACGCGCTTGCGCCAAATTATCGCCCGCTTACGTGCCGAACGCCCCGAGGTACTCGAGGTGCGTCTCTTCGGCTCCTTAGCACGCGGTGACGCCACCGCCTTTAGTGATGGCGATTTGCTCATCCTCACCCAGGCTGATGCTGAAACGGATCCTATCCAGCGTATTTTGCGCTATCTGCCCTATTTTGACCTCGACCGCGGGGTGGATATCTTGGTGTTTACCGCCGCGGAATGGCAAGCCCGCCTCGACCAGGGCGCTCCCTTTGCCCAAACCCTAATGCGCGAGAGCCTTCGCCTGATCGAACCGGCCTAAAACTGTTAAGTGATCATAAGGTCAAGCGCATTGACGCCCCCCTGCGCCAAAAGTATAATCGTTCGTGGGTTGTCATACCGCTTTTTACTTTTACCCATGGCACGGGAAAACGGGGTCTGATTCTTGCAACGCCAACAGAGGCTACCTTCTGGCGGCGGACGCTCTAATTGAGGCACTGCATGGCGCTTAAAGGCAATCTGCGCGACTTCAGCATCACCCAACTCTTCAACCTGATCCATCTGGCGCGTAAAACAGGGTTGTTGACCATTCAGGGCGCTAGCGAAACGGCACAGGTCTATTTTCGAGACGGCAAACTGAGTTATGCTCAGATCGGCCAAACCCCTAACGACCTGGCCACGGTGCTCTACCGCAATCGCAAACTGAGCGCCAACCAGGTGCGCATTTTGCACGAGCGCGCCAAAGGAATGACCGATAAAGAACTCGGCCTGCTGCTCATCAACGCCGGTTATCTAACCCAAAAAGAGATCCTGGATAGCCTGCAAGCCCACACCCTCGAGGTTGTGCGCCGTCTTTTTACCTGGGTGGAAGGGGTGTTCAACTTTGAACCCAATGTCCCCCCACCGGATGGCAAGATTCCTCTGCGCATTGACCTGCAAAACCTGATCATCGAAGGCACGCGCCAGTTGCGCGAGTGGGAGCAACTGCAAGAGGAAATCCCCAGTTTGGATATGGCGCTTAAATTCACCGACCGCCCCGGGCGCAACCTGCGCAACCTCAACCTCAGCGTGGAAGAGTGGCGCGTCATTTCCTACGTCAATCCTAAAAACACCCTGCGCCAGATTGCCCAGGCGACTAAGATGAATGAGTTGGAGATTCGGCGTGTGGTCTATGCCTTACTGCAGGCCGGCATTGTGGAACTGGTGCGCCCGGCAGGGGCGATCCCGGCGGCGCGCACCCTGCCCGCGGCGCAGAAGGAACAACAACGCTCGCTCATCAACCGTCTAATTGAACGTATTCGCTCGATTTGATCCTTGATCCCCGGAGTGCAGGCTGGTATGCAGAACGTCAAAATTGTGGTCACAGGCCCCTTCAATGCCGGAAAAACCGCTTTCATCCGTTCGATCAGCGAGATTGATGTCGTCTCAACCGAGCGCAAGATCACCTCGGCCAGCGAGCGGATCAAGGATCAGACTACCGTGGCAATGGATTTTGGTCGCATCACCGTGGATGATGACCTTGTGCTCTACCTTTTCGGCACGCCGGGTCAAAAACGCTTTGATTTTATGTGGGAGATCCTCTCCGAGGGCATGCTCGGTTTCGTGGTGATGGTGGATAGCACTCGCCCCGAGACGTTCCGCGAGGCGCGTAGCATCCTCGAAACCTTCCGCGCCTATGCTCCCACGCCGTATGTGGTCGCCGCCAACAAACAGGATAGTCCCGATGCCTGGGATTTGGAGGATATGCGCGTTGCCTTGCGTTTGGATCGCAAGGTCAAACTACTCCCCTGCGTGGCGACGCAAAAAGAAGCCGTCAAGAACGTGCTGCTCGAACTGCTTTACAGTATCCTGGCCGAGATGGAGGAGGGTCGGCCCTAAACTCGGGCCGGCAGGTGTGCGGTGTCGTCTATTACCACCGATCAGGGCATTCTCCATTATGAAGTCTATGGTCGCGGCAAGCCGGTGATCCTGCTTCACGGTTGGCTCGGTTCATGGGGCTTATGGCAGGATACCATGGCCTACCTCGGGCGCTACTACCGCACCTATGCGCTGGATTTCTGGGGCTTTGGCGAATCGGGGAAAAAATTGGATACCTACCAGGTAAACGACTTTGTCAACCTGGTGGATCAATTTATGGAGCGCCTGGGGTTGGAGCGGGCGCCGCTGGTAGGCCACAGCATGGGCGGTACGGTCAGCCTGCTGGTGGCAATGCGCTACCCCCAGCGGGTGGATAAGGTGGTCGTGATCGGTTCGCCGATTGCGGGCTCGTCGCTCGCCCTGGCGCTCAAGCTAGCCGGCCTGCGCCCGATTGCCTTTTTGCTGTTCAGTTTCTTCGGTCTCTTCCGCCGGGGGATGCGCCTGGCCTCGCCGCTGATCTGCCGTGATCCGCGCTTCCCGGAGATGATGGATCGCGACCTATCCCAAACCACGCTGGAATCGTTCCTTACCAGCATTGCATCACTGCGGCGCACCGACCTGCGCCCGTACTTGAATCTGGTGCGCGTGCCGGTAATGGGCATGTACGGCCTGCGCGATAACATTGTGCATCCCCACCAGGGGCGCGTTTTGCGCCGCGGGGTGCCGCACACCGAATTGGTTGAGTACCCGCGCGCCGGGCACTTCATCATGCTGGATGAACCGCAGTCCTTCATGAGCACCCTACACACCTTTTTAGAACGCCCCCCACAACCTCAGGAGCCGGTGCATGAGCCTCAACGACCGCCTATCACGCTCTGATACCTGGTATGATCTCTTGCATCTGGGGGTGGAAATGATGGTCGGCGCCGAAGGCATGGCGGCGCTCGCTTCTCCCTTGCCGGAAAGTCTGCCCCGGCGCTATGGCTCGCCCACCGCGCAGGGGTTGGCCTGGCGTGCCGGACGGGCGGCCTGGCCGTGGCTTTATCGTCATCATCAGAACGTCATCGGCCTCGACGAGATCGAGTTCTGGCTGTTGCCCCTGCGCCGCCGCCTGAGCCAGGGCCTGCACACCACGGTGGCGTTTCTTCAATCCTGCCAACGCTGGGCGCTGACGCTGGATGAAACGCCTGCCGAGTGGCATCTTGAGGTGCGGCAAGTGCCGCCGCCCCACCCCGACCCGGTGCACCTATGGTGCTGGTTCCTGGGGGGGCTGGTGCAGGAATTTCTGGCCTGGGCGGGTGGGGCGCGTGTTTACCCTCTGCGCGCGCTGACCTGTGCCGCGGCTCCATCTGAAACCACTCCCTGCCGCATCGTCTTCGGACGCGCTCCCCTGGATTGAGCCCGCCGCGGATGGCGAGGATTGGGCATGCTCAAGATCATCCTACAATCCCCCCGATACATCGCCCCGTTCAACGAGCGAGCGCGTGACCTGCGCATCCAGAACAAGCCGCTCTGGCTGGCACAGCGGGATGTCCTGGCGCCTTACACCACGCACGAGGTCGAACTCCCCCCCGAAGCGCGCCTGCCCCAGGTGCGCGAGCCGTGCCTGGTCTATCGCGATAATCTCTTCTTTGACGAGCATTACATCGCCGCCTTCCTGGACGAGGCACGCAAGCGCCCTTACCCCTCACGGGCGGCGTTTTCGATCCACGACCCGGCCTTTCGCGAGCACTGCCTGCCGCTTTCGGATTCCTACACCCCTGCCGGCGACCTCTACCTGGCCGACCTGTGGTATTACCCCCGCGGCCCGGAGCCGAACGCCGAGCCGCTGGTGATTGACCTGCAGGCGCGCGAGATCGGCTATTACCACGTGCCCACCTACATGGCCGCCCAGAGCGGCGATCTGGTGTATCAGGTGCCGCTGCGCAGTCTGATCGCGATTGATTCATGGGTGCACATCTTCATCGCCGACTGCGTCTTCGGCCTGTTTGGGCGTGGGGCACGCTTTGAGGAACGCCTCAAACGCGATCTGGGCTTCAAACTCTCGATCCTCTGGACGGCGCTTTATGAGGGCAAACAGGTGTTGGAATGCTCCAAACTGGTCAAAATCGGGCGCAACTGCTCGATTGATCCGACCGCCGTCATCCACGGCCCGACCACCATCGGCGATAACGTAACCATCGGCGCCGGGGCGGTGATCGAAAACTGCATCATCGGCGATAACGTTAACATTTCGCAGGGCTGTCACCTGATGCTCTCGGTGGTGGGAGATGGGACGTTCCTGCCCTTCCGCGCCTCGCTGTTTATGACCACGGTGATGGATAACTGCCTGATCGCGCAGAACACCTGTCTGCAAATGTGCGTGATCGGGCGCAACACGTTTATCGGTGCCGGCTCCACCTTTACCGATTTCAACCTGCTACCAACCCCCATCCGTGCGCGGGATGCGCATGGCAACCTGGTGCCCTCGAACCGCCCGGTGTTGGGGGGCTGTGTGGGACACAACTGCCGCATCGGCGCCGGAATGATCGTTTATCCCGCGCGCACGATTGAATCGGACGTGATCCTGTTCGCCTCGCGAGAGCGGCGGGTGATTGATAAAGATGTGACCTACGAGCAAAGCGACCACCACCAATTGCCGCTGGCGCACCTGCACCGCCGCCTCTACCCCCGCCCCGGTGAAACCGTGGACGAGGGATGGTGAAAAACAGGTTGGGGTCTGGACGATACCAGACCCCAACCGATATATACACCAGAATGGCCGGATTAACGGCGCACCAAGGGCAGATAGACCTCGGCGCGGATGGGCAAGATCAGCAAGTCGTAGTAAGCATCGCAATGAGCGGTGAACTCATCACTCCAGGGGCTGACCTTAACGTAATAGGTGCCGGCAGTATCGGGAATCCAGTAAATTCCATCCCACCAGCCGTAACCTTCCAGAATCTGATTACCACCGGCGTCATAAAGTGTGATCACAGTTTCCACATCCCAGCCTTCGTTCACCGTAGCGATGCGATAAATGACGTTACCCACATCGTCGGGCGGCACGGTGAAAGTGACCCAGTCCTCATCACCCTCGACATGGAAGGTGTGAGTTTGGACAGTGGTATAGGCACGAGCATAAGAACGATCATTGTCATACTCATACACATCGGCAGGCGCTGAGATTGGCGAAGGCGCATCCAAAAAGAACGCATGGTCTCCTTGAACAAAGTAATCAAGGCCACCTGAGGCGCAACGATGGTCAAGTCGCGCCGGAGAACAGTCCCACCAGTACAAACCATTGAATGAAGCGCTGTAGTTTCCACCAGCATCGGCTTGAACGATCTTATTTAGCACATAATATCCTCTTGCTGCAAATCGCTGTAGTTGAACCGTAATAGGGCGATTGGGTACAGACTTGCCGTAAATTCGGTTGTTGGGCCGGTCTAGATTGATAGTCAATGCAGGCACGGTCATTTCTGCCCATTGTTGATTATCGGAAGTCTTGACCACAAGCCTGTCTCCGGGTTGAGGAACACCAGGGAGATCCATATAACCCCAGGAGTTGATAAGGGTGGTAGACACTTGCCAAAGCTTTGTGCTTCCCCGCCACCACTCTGCCAGGATCGTTACACTAGGTTCATAAGTGATATCTACCCAACCTCCTCCAATCGAATGTGTGACCATAAAGGCGTTTCTGTCAATTCTTACAATATGTTCGCTGGGAAGACGAATCGTGGTGTAAGCGGTATCCCAACCTCCAATTTGTGCATCGTCAATTTGAAGGTTAGTGCTACTTGTGCTAAGGTCAGCCTCGTTACAATAGTAGTAATAACTGAAATTTTGGGAACGGAAATCCCAGAATTCTACGAGCACATGGCTTCCGTTCAGTGCTTCTAAGTATAGGCGATTAATGTTGTTTTTGAGGCTCGCCTTTGGCAGTGGATTTGGAACTACCATCTCCAGACTGGTTATTCCATCGCTGACCTCAATGCGGTCACCGGGAGCAACATCATTGCTTAGATAAACATCAAACTCATTGCTCCAGGTGGAGACATAAACATCGGTGATGGCCTCTCTAACACTCCCCCCACTCGTCTTATGGGTCACCGTCAGCGTCCGATCTGCCGTAGTCCAAGCCCCCACAGCTCGATTTCTTGTTGGTTCACTGATGTCTACACCTATGACCGGTACACGTAACATGTGATATTGATAATTGCCTTGAGCATCAATGACATAAATATCAACCACATCCCCCCTCACCAGATCCATCGGGGAAGGCAGCGTAAAGCCTCCCCCACCATCACTCATCGTTGAAGCGCAAGCCCGACTCCAACCACACGTAGTGACGATATCGTAATAACTGCTTTTACCGAAATTGCCCTGTATCCAACGATCCGGGCTCGTGATGCCACTTACCTGATTAGCAGTAGAGTCAACGGACACACTTGTTAGGGGTGCAATGATATACTGCAAATGGATGCCCCCGCCATCCAGGTGTATTTCATCACCAGGTTGAAATGGATTATAAAAATAAACCCGCAAGGAACCATCATCCGGATCACTTGTTCCTGCATAGGATTCCAGAGTTGTACTTCCTCGCTTTAGAGTGGCTGTAAAAGTAATATCGGGTTTTGTCACCCCTGATACAGAATTATTTTGCATGTCCGCTACTAGATGATAGGCTTCAAACCACCGCAGGGTACTGTTGCCATTGGCATCACGTACATAAATTTCCCCCCATGCCTGTCCGTCAAAATCTACCCCCATGCTTGCCGTGAAGTTGCCGTTACTGTCCGGGGTCACTACTTTTTGACTTTCGACCGAAATACAAGGATTGTTAGGATAGTAATATACATGAATTTCAACTTGCCGCCCAGGATCGGTCTTACCGCTGACCTGGTCGGTCTGCGGGTCGGCCCAGGCAGAAATGTAAGCCACTACCGTTCTCGCAGTGCGCCCTCCCGCAGAGACCTCTACCACATCACCGGGCTGCAATGACCAGGTATAACCCGAAGTCGGGCAGTCAATCCAATCAGGGTTAAAGTAATACCAGCCCATTGAGTCGCTGGTGGTTGTAGTCGTCACCACTACTGTGCTCCCACGCAAAACGCGTAGGGTTACCGTTGTGTTGGAAAATGTTTGTCCATATACCCAACTATAACCGTAATAAATAACGGTAATGCTGGGGTTAGTGGCCATGGCTTCAAAGCCGCCCTTGCTTTCAAGGGCTTCGCGTCGTTCCAGGCTCTGACCCAAGGCCTCAACCTGATGGATGAAAGCCGTCGCCGTTGCGACCGCGCAGGTTTGGTTCTGACTGTCTTTCGGTAACACGCCGCCAACGTCTGGCAGGTTTTGAAGGCGGCGCATTCCATCTTGTGTCAGTCCATGCACGACAAGCCCGTAAAGGTCAGGGCGAACCTCAAACCCGGCGATCAGGCCTTGTGCCCGCAGTTGCTCCAACTCTGCCCGTAACGTCTTGGTGCGCTGATAGATGAGGTCTGCGAGAACTATTTGCTTTTGTCCCGGCTTGAAGGTAAATGGAATCTCCTGTGGCTGGGGTGCCTCATACGGCAACAAAATCAAATAGTCTTCGCCTTCAGGAGACGATTCCTGGGAAGAAGGAGCAATGGCGAAAGATAAGGGCGAGGACGCTTTTACAGAGCTCAGCGGAATTAGACCGCTCACCAATACGCTGAAGACCAGCAAACCACAAACGAGGAAGCGAGACCCAGTTCTCATGAGCCAAACATCCCCTTTCTAGCATAAAAGTTCTCATTCCGAGAATGACGTAAAGACACCCCTTTCGACTTTTCAGTTAATTCACGACTTGGGAGACCTGGAAAATTCCGTAATTAATGCCCCCAAAAGATAAATTTGATTTTATATTAGCACGACAGGGATTTCATTTCAATAAGGTAAACTTAAAAAATTAATAAACAGACATTCCCGCAGCCGATCATCAATAACCTTGAAGTATAACTTCCCCCCTCACACCTCCGCCGGGAGTTCGCTGGAGACGATGCAGCCGGCGCGGATGGTCCAGATGGCAGCGCGGCGCACAAAGCCCGGCGTGAATAGGTTCAGGTCAGTGGTGGTGAGCAGGCTCTGCTCGCCCGTGGCCAAAAAGTCCAGCAGGTCTTGACGGCGCTGGGTATCTAACTCGGCCAGCACTTCATCCAACAGCAATACCGGCCACTCGCCACTCTTCTGCCGCATCCAGGCCACTTCGGCCAGTTTGAGCGCCAAGAGCGCCGTGCGCACCTGCCCGCGCGAGCCATAATCCCCCAGGTCAATCCCGTTGCTGAGCACGCGAAATTCGTCGCGATGGGGGCCGATCAGCGTCATACCGCGGCTGATTTCCTCACCGCGCAGGGCTTCCAGGCGGCGCAAAAAGCCCTGCTGAATCTGGCTCAGGCTGATTTGATCGCGTTTGACCACGGTGTCCAGGCGCAGGGCCATCTGGCCGTTCTCCGGCGCCGCCGGATCGTAAGCCGGGCGGTAGATCAGGCGCAACACTTCCTGTCCTCGCGTCAGGCGGTCGTGAATGCGCGCCGCCAGCGTCTCAATCTCATCCAGCGCCTTACTGCGTGCCTGGATCAGCAGGGCGCCGCGATCCACCAACAGCGCGTCCCAGTACTGCAGTTGTCCAGGATCACCGCCGCGTTCGGCCAGTTGTTTGAGCAGAGCGTTGCGCTGGCTGAGCACCTGGGCGTAATCGCTGAGCGCCTGGGCGTACCCCGGCATCACCTGCGAAAGCGCCATATTCAGGTAACGGCGGCGCTCTTCGGGGGCCCCTTCAATGATGTTGGTCATCTGGGGCAGGAAGAGCACGGCGTTGAACTGCCCCAACGCCTCACGCGCCGTGCGCTTTACCCCATCTACCAGGATTTCGCGGCGCAGGCGGTTACCGTTGAGCGCAGCGTTATCTTGAATCAGGCGCACTTCCAGGCGGTGGGTGGTCTCACCGCGCACGAATTCGGCCACGATGCGCGCCACCGCCAGCGGTTCGCGCGCGGCCAGGAAGTTGATCAACTGGCGGTCGCTCTCGGTGTGAAAGGACGCCAGCGTGGCCAGGTAGTAAACGGCTTCCAGCAGGGTGGTTTTCCCTTGCGCATTCTCGCCTACGATGAGCAAGGTAGGGCGAGGCACCTCCACATCCAGGCGGGCAAAGGCGCGAAAATTGGTCAACGAGAGATGCGTCAGAATCATCCACGCCTCACAGTCCTACGCGCCCCCTGGCAGGGCTGCGCTTCGGGGTTCAATCCACGGCCATGGCTTCTTCAGGGCTGGGCTTCCATACCCGCACCGCGCGGTCGGTGAAGAGCACACCCTCCAAGTGATCAATCTCATGCTGAAAGATGCGCGCCACCCACCCCTGCAGTTTCAGTTTGATCGGTTGCCCGCGGCGGTTCTGCCCCTTGACCACGATGCGCCGGTAGCGTTCGACCTCACCTACCAAGTCGGGGATGGAGAGACAGCCCTCCACACCCATTTCGGTCTCGGCAGAGACCTCGACGATCTCGGGGTTGACCACGATATAGAGGCGAGGCGGCTTATCCTCATCCTCGTCCTCGCCGTACTCCACCACGATGACCCGTTGGGCGACGCCTACCTGTGGCGCCGCCAGGCCCACGCCGGGGGCGGCGCGCATGGTTTCGATCATATCATCAATTAACTGCTGTAGATCGGCGTCGAACTGGCGCACCTTCTGCGCCTTGCGCCGCAAGACCGGATCGGGAACGGTAACAATCGGACGAATAGCCATCGGTGTACCTACCTCTAAGCATGCCGAAAACGTGTCTCTATTTTACCCCGATTCTGTCTCTGCCGGGGGCTTTGGCCCGGATTCGGTGGGCGGGTGACTGCTGACCACGCGGTGATATAACTCGATCCACTCGGCCAGTTGCTCGCGCTGAGCCTGCTCGGCGCGCTGTTCCTCGCGCTGCTTGACGGCCACCAGGCGCTGGAACAGCTCGCGCTGTACCTCAGAGGGGTTATAGACATCGTCAAAGGTGAATTGGGTATCCCCCACGCGGATGTAGACTGTGCCGAAGTTGAGCAAGAGGTGAATGATGGTCTTGCGCGCGTATTCAATGGTCTGGATGTTGCGCAATGGCGCACTGCGCTTTTCTTCCGTCCCCAGCGGCTTCTTATACACGTCAATGATCATGTCCGAGGTGATGATATAACGGTCGTTGCGCCAGTCCACATATTGATACAGCCACCACAGCGCCAGCGCCGGTAATCCCACCAAAAGCAGAATCCACCCCAAACGCGGTGGCAAGGGCAAACGCTGGCTCAGGATCAGCCAGACCAGGGCGATATCCGCGGCTAGCGCCAAGGTGGGCGACGCGGTCTTAGCCAGCAGGATCGCCCAGTGGGTGCGGTAGATGATGGTATCCCCCACTTCCTCCCGCAGCATGAACAGGCGCGCCAGCGTTCGCCCCAGGCGTTGGGTGGAACTGGGGGACGGGGGCGCGGTCTCTGCGGGCGGCGCTTCTGACGCGGATGATGAAGGGCCGGTGGGCAGTCCCAAGCGGCTGCGGATGGTGGCTTCAATGGCTTCGCGTTGGGCGCGGCGGCGACCGCGGCGGGCGCGATCACGCTGTTCTTCCAGCAGTCCCAGCACCAACTGCGGCTCGGCCAGGCGATCCAGGATCAACTGCCCGGTGTAGGTACGCACGATCAGGTTGCCGTAATTGAGAATGCGGCCAACCTGGTCGGTCTGCACCTCGTCGGCCAAAATGGCTTCCAGCGGCACTTCCTGGCGGCTCTCATAAAGCAGTAGCACCCGTTCCAACAGCACGACGCGGCGGTTGGTGATGATGACATAATCGTTGCTCCAATCCACCGCCGACCAAGCCAGCCAGCCCAGCCCACCCACCAGGCTGAGAATCAGCAACAGGGTGGGCAGAAGCGCTCCATGCCAGACCACGATGGTGAGGAAGGCAAACAGGCTCACCAACGCCGCCGTGACCAGTGCCGGCAGGGCGATGCGCAGGAAGAGGAAGAAAAGGTGACGCCGCGCGGCATAACGCACCGCCTCGCGCGGCCCGCGCCAGGTCAGATGCAGGCGCGAGGCCAGCAGGTAACTTTGCAAGATAAGGCGAAAGGCCGGGCTCAGGTCAGGGAATTCGCGCACCAGCGCCAGGTAATCCGTCCCTTCCAGGCGCAGTACGATCAGCGGCGCGGCGGCGATAGCGGTCGCGCGGCGTGCCAACGGCGTGGGGCTGAGCGCTTCTTCACCGAAGTAATCCCCTTCTTCCAGAAACGTGACCTCTTCATAACTGCCTCGCTTCTGGCTGAGACGCACCCGCCCGCTGAAAATGAGGAAAAACGCCGTGGCATCCTGGCCCTCTTCGTAAAGCGCCAGCCCCTCTTCATAAAAGAGCGCCTGCCAATAGGTCACCACCCGCAGGAGTTGCTCGTCGTTGAGGCGGCGAAAGAGGTGACACTGTCGCAGGAGTGCCAGCACCTCTGGCTGAGGAATGTCCATGCTCATAGTATAGCCCAATCTCCGGTGGGGGTAAAAGAGCCATCTCGACCCAACGCAAAGATATGCAATAAGCGTGCCCGTTCGCCGTGCACCGGGCCAGGCACAACAAAACATGCCCCGGGGTGTGCCCGGGGCATGCCAAGCGCGCCCGCGAATACGCAGGATCACAAACCGTAAATCTCGCCGTATTTGGCGCTTAAGTAGCGTAGGTAGGGCTCAGGGGTGATCGGCGAACCGGTGATGCGGCGCACCAAGTCTTGCGGTTCGAACTTCGCTCCGTGCTGGTGAATCTTCTCGCGCAGCCAGGCCAGCAGGTTCGCAAATTCGCCGCGGGCGATCTGGGCTTCCAGGTCGGGGATATCGCGCCGGATGGTTTCCCATAACTGCGCCGAGACCAGGTTGCCCAGCGCATAGGTGGGGAAGTACCCGATCAGGCCCGCCGACCAGTGCACATCTTGCAGTACCCCCAGGCGGTCGTTAGGCGGGACGATGCCCAGGTAGTCCTGCATGCGGCTGTTCCACGCCTCGGGCAGGTCTTGGACGGCCAGACTGCCTTCGGCCAGGGCGATTTCCAGTTCCAGGCGCAGCATGATATGCAGGTTGTAGGTCGCTTCATCGGCTTCTACACGGATAAACGAAGGCTGTACCTTGTTGATCGCCTTGTAGAACGCCTCCAGGCTCACATTGCCCAATTGGCGCGGGAACAGCGCCTGCAAGCGCGGGTAGGCAAAGCGCCAGAAGGGCTTGGAACGCCCGACCAGGTTCTCCCACATCCGCGACTGCGACTCGTGCACCGCCATCGAAGCGCCATCGGCCAGGATGGTGCGGCGTAGGTTGCGCCCGATGCCCTGGTGGTAGAGCGCGTGCCCGCACTCGTGCAGGGTGCTGAACAGCCCTGAAACTAGGTTGTTCGGATAGATGCGGGTGGTGATGCGCACATCCCCCAGTCCGAAGGCAATCGTAAAGGGATGCGCCGAACGATCCTGTCGCCCGGCCTTCCAATCGTAGCCAAAGCGGGTGATCATCTCCACGCCAAAATCCCACTGCTTCTTTTCGCTGTAGCGCAGGCGCAAAAAGCCGTCCTCCACCTGCGGGCGGGCAGTAATGCGGCGCACCAGGTCTACCTGCTGTGGGCGCAGGGCATTGAAAATCGCCTGCACCTCGGCGGTTTTCATCCCCGGCTCAAAGTCATCCAGCAGTGGGTCATAGACGTGCTCATAGGGAGCGAAGCACTCGGCATAGGCACGGCGCAGTTCGACGATCTTTTCCAGGTGCGGGCGGAAGTGGGCAAAGTTGGATTCGGCGCGCGCCTGCACCCACGCTTCCTGCGCCAGAGTGGTGACCTGGGTGAATTCGGCTACCAAATCCGCCGGCACTTTGGTCTGCTTATCATAGATGCGTTTGGCTTTGTAGATCAGCCGCGCCTCATCGGAATCGGGGGGCAGGGTTTCCGCATAGGGGAGCAGGTCATTGATCAGTTGCCCCACCTCTGGGGCGGTGGCCTTGAGGTGGATCAGGCGCGAGAGGGTTGCCAGTTGCTCACTGCGTTCCTCGGCACCCGCCGGGGGCATATAGGTCTGCTGATCCCACGAGAGCACGGCCGCGGCGGCTTGCAGATCCACCACCTCGGCCATCAGGGTTTTGAGTTGATGGAGTTTCTCTTCCATGCCTACCTCAGTGTTCTTTAAAGAAAGATGTATCAGGCTACGCGCCAACGCAGGGGCTTGCCTTCCAGGGCGGCGAGCACCTCGGTGGCGATATCCTCGGCGGCGCGAGTTTGGGCTTCTACGGTTTGGGCGCCGATGTGCGGCGTGCAGACGACTTTGGGGTGGGTGACCAAGGCAGTCGCCCCCGGCGGTTCGGTGGCAAAGACATCCAACCCCGCCCCGGCCACCTTGCCCGAATTGAGCGCCTGGAGCAGGGCCTCTTCGTCAATCACGCCGCCGCGCGCGGCGCAGATGATATAGACACCGTCCTTCATCTTGGCAAACGCCTCGGCGTTGAGCAGGTTGCGCGTGTTCTCATCCAGCGGGACGTGCAGGGTGATCATATCGGCGCGGCGAAGCAGTTCATCCAGCGAGACCGGCTCGCCCCCGCGCAGACGAATGGCCTCCGCCGGGAGCAGGGGGTCGTAGGCAAGGATCTCCATATCGAACGCCTTGGCACGGCGGGCAACCTCGGTGCCGATGCGCCCGAACCCGATCACGCCGAGCGTCTTGCGCCAGAGTTCGCGCCCTTCCAGTTCTTTCTTGATCCACTGGCCGGCCTTCATCGTGGTGTCAGCGCGCGGAATCTCGCGTACCACGGCCAGCATCAGGCCCAGGGTCAGTTCGGCCACGGCGATGGTGGTGGCAGTGGGTGAGTTGACCACGATGACGTTATGCGCCTTAGCCGCGTTTAGGTCAATGTTATCCACGCCGACGCCGGCGCGGCCCACTACCTTGAGGCGGGGGGCGGCATCGAAGACCGCCGCGGTAACCTTGGTTCGCCCGCGCACGATCAGCGCATCGTACTCGCCCACAACCTTGAGCAGGTCATCGGCAGAGATACCGGCGCGGTTATCCACCTGCGCCGCGGCACGCAGGATGTCCTGGCCGTTCTGTTCCAGGCCATCGGTGAGCAAGATCTTCCATTCGGGCATGGCTCATCTCCTTATGGGTGGGGTGGTTCGGGGAGTGGGGCCATTCTTCAACATGCCCCAGGTGTTATGATTTTACACTAAAAGGTTGGAGCAGGGAAAGTTGTAATACATTAAGGCTTACGTCCTTGTGTATTTTCACACCGATAAAGGACGACACCTTCAATTTCCCTTACCCTGTCGTAGTCTTCGGGGTTATTGCACCTTGGCAGGTTGCGTCCCTGGATGACATAAGCAAGATCTTGACCTGTAACGGTGTCTACTACGGCCCAAACCCGTGCAATATTGCCGCCTTTGTACTTAAGCCGAACCGGATGGTCCTGGTGCTGTGAAAGGTAATACCACATCTGTGGGTCTACCGGAAAATTAACCAACACCAAATCATCTGCTTGAGTCTCTTGGCTCAAATAGAGGGCCGTTTTTTCTAGGCGGTCCATCTCACCCTGAGTGTAAGGCCACTCATTTATAACCTTCTGGGCATCAAAAAAGATCATGCCGACGAGCACTAAGATGAGCATTATTACCCACCCCCAGCGGTCATGGATCCTATCCCCAATCACGACAACACCCGCTGCCGCCCAAGTAAGCAAAAAAGGAATGAGAAACAACCATGCGCGGGTGACCAATTCAACACGATAAAGAAGGACCGCCAACAGAAACACGATCCCCGTAGGGAGAACTAAGGGAAGATACGGATTTGCCGCCTTGAAGTGTGATAGGGCACCCATTAAAGCCATAACCAAAATGGTGATACTGAACCACGTAGGTAAGCCGGTCCCCCACTCATCGCGAAAATACGGTAGCCAAGTTGGCACCTTCTGCCAAAATTCTATCCACGGATAGCGCTTTACAAACGAATTGGCAAACAGGGCTTGGCTTCCCGAAACGACCAAGATGGGGGTATAAAACAAGAAGGTAAGCAAAACAGTTATTAGAGATGTAAGCGCAAAACGCTGTAACAGCGTAGCGGGGCGATAAACGGGTTGGAAGGACCCCCGTACGGCTTCCATGACCATCCAAATACCTAGCATGGCAAGGGGGTATGCCATGACCGGCACGGTAAAAAGCCCAATGGCTGCCAAGAGGCTCATCCCCAGCCATAAACCGAGGCGATCTTCGTGCAGGACACGGGTGCCCAGGTAAAAGAGCCCCAGTGTCAGAAGCATAATCAGGCTGTAACCTCGGGCATTGGCAGAGTAATTGATCAAATTTGGCCAGCCTGCGACAAGAATCGCGGCAATGAGTGCCACGCGGGAGTTGTACAACGTCTCTGCCAAAAGATACACGGCAGGGATCAATAACCAACCCGCTAGAAAAGCGGGCAGGCGAATTGCCCAGGGATCCTCGCCCCACAATCGGGTGCTGAAGTGAACCAGTACTGAATGAAAAACATGATTGTTGGGTAGGTGATAATCGGTAAGGGTGTAATAAAGCGGCGGGCGCGCGAACGCCATAAATGTGTAGGCCTCGTCATACTGCATGGGGTAAAAGAGATGAATGACACGAGGGATGGCGCCCAACAAGGCAATAAACCCAACAAGGCCCCAGCGGAGGTGAACGTGTTTCAGAAATGGAGTATGGTGGGAGGAATTTGCCATCTTTGTTGCTATGGTGGGTGAAATGATCACTGAATGATGCCCGTTTCTCAGGCAGTAAAGTGTTCAAGCTGGGATTGGGATCTTGTGTCAAAACAATCCAAAACGCAAACCAAGTATACCAGAACTGAACTGTGGCTCTTTTCAAGCGGTTAAATTTTGATACGTCCGAAAATAAGCGAGGTTGATGTAACCTGATAGAATAAAACAAGTATTCCGACGATAATTACCCAAAGAAAGGGATGAAGTTATGGCTGTACCCAACTTCCAAGCCTTTATGTTGCCCCTACTACGTCTGGCTGCCGACGGGAAAGAACACACAATTCAAGAAGCCTTGAGATATATGGCCCAGGAGTTTGGCCTTTCGCTGGAGGATCAAGAAGTTTTATTGCCCAGTGGTAGTCAAACCGTTTTTCACAATCGGGTTTCTTGGGCCAAAACCCACCTCACTAAAGCCGGACTCTTAGAAGCGACGAAGCGCTCGCATTTTCGGATCACGCAACGCGGTAAGGAGGTGCTAGAAAGTGGGGTTGAACAAATTAATATTGCTTTTTTATCCCAATTCCCTGAGTACAAAGCCTTTCAACAGAAACATCCTAAATCGCAATCAGCCAAACACAATGATGAACCCGAAGAAAGCCAAAAGACCCCGGAAGAGTTAATGGAAGAGGCTTATCAACGCATTCGGGCACAACTGGGGCAGGATTTACTGCAAACAATTAAGCAGTGCTCAGCCAGTTTCTTCGAACGTCTTGTGGTAGATTTACTGGTCAAGATGGGATACGGCGGTTCACACCGCGATGCAGCGCGTGCAGTTGGGAAAAGCGGTGATGGGGGGATAGACGGCATCATTGACGAAGACCGCCTCGGGCTGGAAGCCATTTATATTCAAGCCAAACGTTGGGATGGGCCAGTGGGTTCTCCAGAAATTCAGAAGTTCGTCGGCGCTTTGGCTGGAAAAAAGGCTAAGAAAGGGGTCTTCATTACTACGTCAACGTTTACCCCAGCCGCAATAGAGTATGTAACCAAAGTTGACCACAAGATTGTGTTGATTGATGGTCAGCGCCTGGCAGAACTCATGATGGACTATGACGTTGGGGTAACTACCATCCTAAACTACCCGATCAAGAAAATTGATCTCGACTACTTCAGCGAGGAATAACTGGTTGTAACAACGCGCTATCTTCGACAAACCTTATACAAAGTCTATCGCTTTCTGCGGCGGCGAGTAGAATAAACCTAGGCACTTTTACCTCATCCCTCGTCCTGTGAAAGGTCTCTCATGACTCGTGATCGTTTACGCCAATGGCTCACCCTCTTGCTCGTCCTAGCCACGATTGTCATCAACGGGCTGGCCAATGCCCTGCCCTTCAACAATCTCACCACCGCCGAAATCTCCGACCGCTTCCAGGTCTATTTCGTCCCCGCGGGCTACGTCTTCGCCATTTGGGGGCTGATCTACCTCGGCCTGATCGCCTTTGCCGTCTTTCAAGCCCTGCCCGCCCAGCGGGAAAACCCACGCTTACGCGCCATCTTCCCCTGGTTCGTCCTGGCCAGCCTTGCCAATATCACCTGGCTTTTTTTGTGGCATTTTGAGCAGTTTGTGCTTACCCTGCCGGTCATGCTGACCCTGCTACTCAGCCTGATCGCCATCTACCTGCGGCTGGGCGTCGGGCGCACGGCGGTGTCTGCCGCCGAGTGCTGGCTGGCTCACGCTCCCTTCAGCCTCTACCTGGGCTGGATCAGCGTCGCCACCATCGCCAACGCCACCGACGTACTCTACTATCTGGGGTGGAACGGCGGCGGTTTAGCCCCTGAGGCTTGGGCGGTGATCTTGTTGGGGATAACCGTCGTGCTGGGTGCGCTCATGGCCTGGTTGCGCCGCGATGTGATCTACCTGCTGGTGTTGGTCTGGGCGTTGGCCGGGATTGCGGTCAAACAAAGCGCCACCCCCCTGGTCGCAGGCACGGCGGCGGTCGCCGCAGGTGCAGTGGGCGTGCTAGCAGTGCTCAGCCTGCTGAGAGCGCGGCGCGGGGTGGTCAAGACATCGCTCTCCGGGTGAGGGGCTGATCCTCTCTAAGAGCGGGAAAATAACGTTACGGAAATGCGTCGGCGGCGTCAGTGAAAAAGGCGCCGCCGAGATTTATCCCTCACATGTCCTGATAATCAATATTCTCATGAAAGGTGAAATATCCACCCAAGCGCTTCGATACTACGGGTTCATCAGGCGCTGGAACACCGCTTGCGCCCAGTCCCAAAGGGCTTTTTGGGTGTTGGCATCGGCGGCACGCGAGCCGCGCCCGTTGAACGCCAACTGAAAGGCGAAGCCGTCCACATGCGGTTCCTCAAAGGCCTGGCTCAGCGGTTGCAGCCCGTCTACCCAGCCGTAAAGCGTTTGCAGTTCTTCCGCCGTCAGGCGCCGCCGCGTGACCAGGGTCGGGGCGGCCTGAGGATTGCGGCAGTCGTACACCTCGGCCCAGCCCGATTCATACACGCGCAGGATCTGGCACAGGCCGGCAATGCCCCCACTGCGCTGCCACGAAAGCACCAGCCCCAGCCCACCCTCGAATTCCACGTTTTGCGCCGCGGCGACCAGCGTCGCCACCCACGCCGCCAAACTGCGCTGCTCGGCGGGGGTGGCCGTTTGCGTCCCCTTACCGGCCAGGCTGACCCACCCCAGCGCCGTTTCGGCCTCGAACGGAGCGTAGGTTTGCACCCACTCGCTCAACTCGGCGGCTTGCTCGGGCGATTTAAAGGCCCACCGTTGGGCCGCCGCCCCGCACGCCCCGTAGGTCAGCCCCTGCAGGCTGACCTCGGCGCTCAGGCAGGCGCTCTCACTCTGCCGCTGCCAGCGCACCAAGGGCTGAGCACTGCCGCGAGGCAGGGTCTCAACCAGGCGAATGGCACTTCCTGCTTGATTGGTGTGCAGGGTGTAGCGCGTGCCCTGCGCTTCCAGGACAACGCGGTAGCCCGGCGTGAGCACCTGGGCACACATTTCATCCGGTTGGGCGGCGCCCAGGCAGGCATCCGGCCAGGTCACCTCTTCCACGCTCACTACCGTGATGGCCAACGGGTCGGAGAGGCCCAAGCGCTCGGCCAAGTAGCGCCGCGCGGCTCCTACGGCCGGCACATCGGTAGGCGGCGTCGCTTGCAGGTCTTCGGCTCGCACGTGATCACCCTCCAAATTGGTGCGATAGGTATAGGTTCGCCCTTCGGCCTCCAGGACAATGCGGAACCCTTCCACGATCATCTCGGCGCAGGCCTCATCAGGTGCGGGCAAGCCCAGGCAGGCATCCGGCCACTGAGCCGGCTCAATATGGATAATGGAGACCGCATCCGTGGGCAGTCCTAAGCGCGCGGCCAAATCGGCCTGCGCCGCCGCGGCGGCGCGCAGGGCGGTCGGGGCCAGCGGGGTCGCCGCGCCGGTCGGGGTTGCCAATCCTTGGGGTAAAGGCGTTTTGACGTCCGGGGTGGGGGTTAATGCCGGGGGCTGGCAAGCCGATAATCCCAGCAGTAGCACCCCTAATCCCAGGCCCAGCCATCTCGTCAACGACATCTTCCTCTCCTCTCTTTGAGCGTTCTTTGATGATGAACTGAATTCTAAGACTAAGTTTTGGACGTTCGGCGGCGGGAAGAAGTTCCCCGGGTTAGCGCAGGAAAAGGATACCCACAAAACCGGCCGCCACCAACACCAGCGGCGCCGGCACGTTGAACAGGTAAGCGATCAAACTGCCTCCGGCGATGGCGATAGAGATCCAGTTCACCGAAGCCGCGGCTTCACCCTGGAAGACCTTCCACGCCACCAGCACCATCAGCACGGCTACCGCCGGCGCCAACCCGCGCACAAAGCCACCCACCCAGGCTTCGCCGCTCAACCAGCGCAAGGCCGAGGCTACGGCCAGCATCAGGACCGTCGGCGGTAGGATTGAGCCGGCCAAGGCGACCAGGGCGCCGGGCAGGCCGCCCACGCTGTAACCGACAAACATCGCCAACTGCAAGGCATCACTGCCGGGCAGGACGCTGGAAAAGCCCACCGCCTCCACAAACTGTGCCTCGGTCATCAGTTTGCCTTCGACGGCCTCTTTATACAGCAATCCCACCGAGGCCGGCCCCGAGGTGGTCAACAGGTTGACCTTGAGAAACATCCAGAAAAGCGGCCAGAGGTTATTCACGGCACCGTCCTTTCTAAATCTGCGTGCAGGTGGCACAATAGGGGAACCAGTGGAACGGGATCGGTGACACGCCTAGAAGACACCGTCTAATGTAAAATTATAAAAGAGGATGGCGAATGAGCGACTCTGAAATGTCCCCTGGTCAGGAAGAACGCCTGCGGGTGCTGGAGATGATCTCCCAGGGGCAGATCAGCGTGGAAGAAGGGGCGCGTTTGATCGAAGCCCTGGAGCGCAGGGAAACCCCTCCGCCCAAGATGGCGCCCTCTGCGCCACCACTGCCGCCCGCCGGCCCGCGCTGGCTGCGGGTGCGCATCACCGACCTGCACAGTGGGCGCACGCGGGTCAACCTGCGCTTGCCGGTCTCGGTGCTGGAAGCCGGACTGCGCCTCGGCGCCCGCTTTGGGCCCTCTCTAACCTCCGAGCAACAGGCACGCATTTTGCGCGCCGTGCGCGCCGGCTATTCCGGCCTGATCCTGGATGTGCGCGATGAGGAAGAAGGCGAGCAGGTAGAAATCCTGCTGGAGTGACTACGCGCCAGGTGTAACCTCCACCGCCTCCACCGTGACCTCGGGGAAGAACTGCCTGACCGTGCCCTCAACCCAGCCTTTGAGCGTCACCGGCGAAAGGGGGCAACCCAGGCATGCGCCGCCCAGCCGCACCTGCACCACCTTGCCGTCGAATGCCACAAAATCCACCGACCCGCCGTGATAGGTCTCGATATACGCGCTGAGTTGCTCGATCAGCGCCCGAATCTGTTCCTCGGTACTAAACTGGGGTGCTTGATCGCCCATTTTTAATCCTCCGCAGGCACTCGCCTTTAAGATCCATCCCACGTCCAATCATATTTAATACATCGCCGCGTAAATTGTCCAGTCGTTCATGAATCAGACCGGCCAGGCGTTCCATCAAGATGGCGCCGGTATCGGGGAAGTACTCGCACAGGTGTTGGAGTTGTTCGCCGCGGATGCGCAGCACCTGACTTTCGCGGGCGGCAACGGCCGATGAGGTGTACGTGGGTCGCCCCAGCGCCGCCGACCAGCCGAAGACCCCGCCCGGCAGGATGCGCGCAACCACCAGGGACGGGCCATCATACGGCTTATAGCGAATGGTCACCTCGCCGCGGAAGAGGATATAGAAGAACTCCGCCCGTGCACCCTGAGCGAAGATCTCGGTATCCGCCGCGTAGGTGTGCTCTTCCATCAGGGTGAGCAGGTGATCCACCTGCTCGGCGCTGAAGCCCTGAAAAAGGGGAAACGTCAACAGTTCTGGTCGGGACATTGACTTTATGTTAAAACAAAGCCCCGCCGCGGTTGAAGTGGCAAATGTCATCTTCTACAGGATGAAACTTCACCCCTCGGCAGGGATAAGCATCATCCCCCACTCATGTTAGAACGCCCCTACATAGCGTCCGATGATCCCAGTGCCTGATGCAGGGCTTGCAGAGCCTGCGCGGGGGTTTCCGCGGCGGCCAGTTGCTCCAAGAGGCCGGGGGATTGTAGCAGTGCCACCACCTGCTGGATGAGTTCGACCTGTTTCTCGCGTTCCTTGATCGCCAGCAGGATGATTACGCGCACGTCCAGGCCCACCGATCCATCCGTCCCCATCTGCCCGAAGCGAACCGGGGTTTTTAGCGTGCCGATGGCGACCGCGGTTTGGCGCACGTGCTCCGGGTCGGCATGGGGCAGGGCGCTGGCCAAGGGCTGGGTGGGCAGGCCGGTGGGGAAGACTTGCTCGCGTTCCCACACATCCTGCGCGAATGCGGGTTCCACGTGCCCGGTCTGCACCAATGGCGCGACCAGGCGCTCCAATGCCTCGCGCGCGTCCTGAGCCTCCAGGTTCAAGACCAGGTGTTCGGGGCGTAAGAGATCCTTAAGCCGATGTTGCATGCCATCAAACCTCGGCAAGAGCGTCACGCAGGCGGCGCAGGTTATCCGCTATGGCGTTGTCCTTGAAAAGCGCCCGCCCGATTACCAGGGTATCGGCGCCGGCGGCCACCACGTGGCGCAAATTCTGGGCATTGATTCCACCGTCCACCACCCACTCCACGCCCTCCAACCCGGGCTGGTGCTTGCCCCGGCGCACCTTGGCCACCACTTCCGGCAGGAAGGGGCAGTCCGGTACCTCGGGCTCGCTGGTCAGGATCAGGACGAAATCCAGGTAAGGGCGGAGATAAGCCAGATCCGGCAGGGGGGTGGCCGGGTTGAGCGCGATGCCGGCCCGGGCGCCGGCTTCGACAATTTTGCGCAGGGTGCGGCGCGGGTAAGGACAGGCTTCGTAATGCACGGAGATGCGGTTCGCGCCCATGTGCACCAGGTCGGGGATCAGCCATTCGGGGTTGACCATCATCAGGTGCACGTCGAAGGGCAAAGGGGTCAGGGGGCGCAGGTCGGCGATGAGTTTGGTGCCCAGGGTCATCACCGGGACAAACACCCCATCTTCGATATCGAAGTGAAAATAGTCCACCTGAGCGGCGGTGAGGGCTTGCACCACCTCACCCAACCGATCCAGAGGTGCCGCGGCCAAAGAAGCCGAAATCTTGATGGGCGTCATGCCGGCCGGATCATCCTTACTTTGGCCATGATGGCTTTGACCCGTTCCACATCTACCGGGTTCCAGGTATGGCCGTCCACCTTGAACGCCGAGCCGATAACCGCCCCGTCGGCAACGGTCAGTTGCTCGGCCACGTTATCCAGATTGACTCCGGTGTTGGCAAACACCGGCGTGTGCGGCACGGCGTCCTTGACGATTTTGAGGGTTTGGGTGGAGACCTCGCTCCCCGCGGTCAGGCCGGAGACGCACAGCGCATCCGGGCGGGTGTTGAACACGGTTGAACGGGCAATGTCGGCGATCTGGCGCTGGCCGAGGTAAGCCGCCGATTCGGGCACAATGTTGAAGAAAAGGCGCACGTGCTGGGCGCCGATGCGGTGCTGATGACGGATGACCGCGCCGGGGTTGGTATTCCACAGTCCGAAATCCGAACCGTAGACGCCGGTGAAGACCTCACGCACGAATTGTGCCCCGGTTGCCACGGCCAGATCCAGCGAAGCCCGCGCATCCCATAAGACGTTGACGCCGAAAGGAATGCGCAGATGGGGTTTGAGTTGAGCGATCACCGCGGCCATGCACGCCACGGTGACGGCCTCCACCTGCGTCAGGTAGGGAAGGCTGAACTCATTGGAGAACAGGATGGCATCCACGCCCCCCGCCTGCAGTGCCTGCACGTCGGCCAGGGCACATTCGTACACCCAATCTAGACCTTTGGTAGGGTCATACTGCGGATCGCCGGGCAAGGCGCGCAGGTGGCACATGCCGATAATCGGCTTGGAGACGCCGAAGAGTTCTCTAATCCAGGGTTGCATGCTTCGCCTCCTCAATCAAGGGTGGGTTAGGATGAATGCATGGCGTTGCCCTTCTCGATTCGGTCACCCCCGTGAAAGATCCAGCGCTGGCGAGAATTCGGTTGCCACGGCGGTGAGCAAGCGGATGGCATGGGCAATATCCGCTTCGTGACACATTTGGGCGGCGGAATGGGTATAGCGCTGGGGGATCGAGAGCCCCGCAATGACATAACCGCGCTCGCCCAAGTAGAGTTGAAACGCGGGGTCGGTAATCACCCCGACGATGACCTCGCGCTGGGTGGGAATGCCCTGTTCCTGCGCCACGTGTTCGATAAAGCGGCGCAGTTTTGGGGATGAGAACAACCCGCCCAGCGTGCCCCGCCCGTGAAAATCCATCATCTTTACCGCCGGCCCCTGACGCATGGCGACCGGGTGGAGCGGGGCTTCCGCCGGCGTATCCACCGCCACGGTAATATCCACCGAGATAATCGCGTCCGGCCGGGTGGCGTTGACCACCGGAAGCGAGCCGCGAATGCTGAATTCCTCTAAGACGGTAAAGGCGAAGACCAGGGTACAGGGGGGACGTTGAGCCTGAAAATGCTTGAGCAGTTCCAGCAAAATGAACACACCCACCCGGTTATCCAATGCCTTGGCGCAGATCATGCCATCGCCAAAGCGGTTGAAGTTGGGCGCGTAGGTCACCGTATCGCCGACACGGATGCCCAGGGCTTCCACCGCTGCACGGCCGGACACCCCCACATCAATAAACATCTCATGCACCGAAGGCACGCGGTATTTTTCGTCCGCACCGGTCACGTGATGCGATTTGGCGCCGATATAGCCGGGGATGCGGCGCCCATCTTCGGTCTTAATCTCCACCCGCTGTCCCAAGAGCGATTTTTCGGGCATGCCCCCAATGCGTTCGATGAGCAGAAAACCCTCTGCGGTAATGTTGCGCACGATCAGGCCGAGTTCATCCAGGTGGGCTTGGAGCATCAGGCGGTAGTCGGGATAGGTCGTCCCGCGCAGGATGCCCACAACGTTACCGAGGCGATCCACCCAACACTCATCCACCCAGGGGCGAAGGGTATCGCGGACAAAGGCAACGATCTCGTCCTCGTGCCCCGAAACGGCATGAAACGCGCACAACTTTTCCAATAAAGCCCAATCGTAATAATCCATTCTGATTTACCTCGATAGGTACGTGGGGAAGGGCGGGTATCGCCCTTCCCCACCGATTATAGATTAACTCCCGAAGATCAGGCGGGTGATGGTGGTCAGCACCCAGGCGATCCAGTTCCCGCCGGAGAGGCCGGTGATCTGCACCGCGCCCTGGGGGATGGTATAGCCGATATCGCGGGCAATCTGGGTCAGCAGAGGCGCAAAGGCGCTGGAGATGTAGAGCACCATGGTCATGATCAGGATGCCGTAGAGCACCGAGCGGAAGAAGTTCCCCCGCGTCAGCGGCGGCACCATACATACGAAGAACGCCGTCGCGGCCAGGTCGGCAGCGGGCAGGGTGGTGTTGCCGGGCAGGATAGCAGCCAACAGCAGGGTGATCGGGATCAACAGGATACCGGTGGCGATGGTAATCGGGTGCCCGATCAGGATGGCCGAATCCAAACCGACGTAGAACTCACGCCCGGCGAAGCGCTTCTGCATGAAAGTGCGCGCCGCTTCGGAGACCGGGGTCAACCCTTCCATGAAGATGGCGATGATGCGCGGGATCAACAGCATCACCGCCGCCATCTGCACCGCCAGCATCAAGACCTTGCCCAACACCTCATTGAAGGTCATCCCCGCCGGGTTGATGCCGTAGGCCAGGATGCCGAACAGCAAGCCCAGAATCGCGCCCATGATAATCGGTTGGCCGAAGATGCCCAGGCGCTTCTGCAGGGTCTCCGAATCCCAATAGACATCACGCAGGCCGGGGATTTTCTCCACGATCCAGTTAAAGACCTTGATGATCGGCACCGAGGTGATCGCCCACCCCTGCGGGATGGAAATGCCCGGCAGTTTGAAGAAGCCCTGGACATCCTTGGCGACCCAGTCGGCGATCAGCAAGGCCACCACGGCATGGATCGCCGCGGCAATCAACCCCAAGAGCAGGTTGCCGCCGCTGACCAGGTATACCAGCGACCCAGTGAAGGCGTAGTGCCAGTAGTTCCACATGTCCACGTTGAGCGTCTTGGTCCAGTTGAACACCAGCATGATCAGGTTGACCCCCAAAGCGACGATGAAGACCAAGGAACCGACCGCGGTGCCGAACGCAATCGCTGCCGCCACGCCCCATCCCACATCCAGCGAGGTCAGTTGCAGTCCGGTGGACTTCACCAGGGCATCGGTGGCTGGTCCCAAAGCCTGGAACAAAAGATTAATCACCAGGCCCAGACCGATGAAGCCCACCCCTACCGTGAGCGAAGAAACGAACGCACGGCTGAGTTTCTGCCCCAGGATGAGGCTTAAAATGAAGATAACAATCGGCAGCATGACCGGCGAACCCAGGCCGGTCAGAAAATCAAAAATTGACTTGATCGCCTCCATCTTTCGTTACTCCTTTCTTCCTCCCGCTTTTGTCGAATCCGATGAACACGACAACTTAGGATTTTTGACGCAGAATCTGTTCTATCTTATCCACCACCTCCTTTATACCGAATCCAGTTAAGAAGGGAATACCATCCACAACCGGGATGTCCACATCGAAGGGCACCTGCGCGGTAGCCACGATGACGTCAGCATTCAGGGTCATGCCGGGCAGATCCTGGACGCGGCACTGCACGGTCTGCACCTCTAGGCCGCGCTCACCCAATAATTCCTTGATCTTAAGTGCCACGTGGGTGGATGTGGCGATGGCCGTACCACAGGCAACCAGGATAGTAAAGGTTTTGGGTGCACTCTCCATAGATTACGCTCCACCGAAAAGATCGCGAAAGGTGAGTTCAAACATCCAGATATCGTATTCGTAAGCATCGTCAAAGGGCGGGGGCACGACGGCCAAGAGGCGAAACTTTTTGCTTGCCAGTTGCGCTTCAAAGCGGGTGGGCACGTTCCCCGGGTTGCCGAATTGAGAATGGACGATCACGGTTTCGGCGTTCTCGGCGTCTTTGAGCCATTCGAGTAAACCCTCGGTCTCGGGTGTGATCGAACCGGGCTCGCAGAGTCCCACGATGAACGTATCTCCCCTTTGCGCCAGCACATCCACGGTGAAGGCGTGATCGTTCAGGCGCACCTGAGGCAAGATGAACACCTGCTCGGCACCCTGATTGAAGAGCGCCCGGGCGATATAAAAACGGAAGATGTGGCGCAGATGGGCATCCTCATGTGCCGGCTTGAGGATATCACTGCGGAACGCCATGTAGGTTTTGGTATGCTCAGGCAGAACCCGCATGGGTTCATAGGTAGGATCAAGGGTAAGTTTCATGACGGCTCTCCGTTTCAGAGAGCGGGGGCGGTGCGGGCGATAATGACCTTGATACCCGCTTGTTGCAGGGCTTCCACCATCTCGCGCGGGGCTTTGTCGTCGGTGACGAGGCTATCTATGGCGGTGAGAGGGGCGATCGAGGCAAAAGCGGTGACGCCGAACTTACTGCTGTCGGCGACCACGATTTTCTCCCGCGCCGTACGCAAGAGGATCTTTTTGATTTGGGTATCTTCAAAGTTGTATTCGGTCAGCCCATCTTCCAGGCTGATCCCGCCGACGCCGATAAAGGCTTTATCTACGTGCAACTCGTGATAAATCCGTTCGGCAATGGCGCCGATCATCGAAAGTTCACGCGGGCGCACGATCCCACCGGTCAGAATCAGGCGTGCATCCACCTCCAATGAGAGATGATTGACCACGGCATTGGCAATTTGCAGGCACGAAGTCACAATGGTGAGATTGCGTTTGGTTTTCAAATGGGGCACGATTTCCAGCGTGGTGGTGCCCACATCCAGGGCGATGCTGTCACCATCGTAAATGAGATCGGCGGCGGCGCGTCCGATGGCCTGCTTGGCGGCTTGATTCTTGGTGGCGCGGGTGCTGAAAGGGGGTTCGTAACTGCGCCCCAAGTTGGCGATGGCCCCGCCGTGCACGCGGCGCACCAAGCCCTGCCGATCCAGTTCATTCAGGTCACGGCGGGCGGTCATTTCAGAGACGTTGAAGAGGCTGGCGATCTCGGCAATCGAGATACTGCCCTTTTCCAGCACCATTTCCACGATCTTAGCCTGGCGCTCTGCCGTATTCACCGCGCGCTCCATGATTGTTTGAATTTGTTTATATGATACAAGTTTTTTGTTCGAATGTCAATCAGTTTAACGCCCAAAATGGCCCCTTGACAGGGGGAATTTTCTGATATACAATGATTGCAAACTAGTCTGTATTGCAAACCAGTATGTGAGGTTATATGACATCCCCTCAACCCCCACTGAATGATTGGCTGCGCCGCCCCCAGCGCTACTGGTACGCCGACGGCCTGGCCGAGATAGCCGTGGGCGGCATCTTTCTGCTGGTCGCGCTGACCAACCTGGCGGCGTGGTGGTTGCCATCCGGGCCGTGGCAAAATCTGGCTCTGGCCATCTTACAGCCCTTGGTGATCATCGGCGGTGTCCTGGGCGCCCGTGCCTTGGTGCGCCACCTCAAAGAGCGCATCACCTACCCCCGCACCGGTTGGGTGACCTACCGCCAACCCAGACCAAGCCGCCGCTGGCTACTGGCCGGCGCAAGTTTCATCTTAGCCGCAGGCTTGGCCTTTCTGATGGCCACGCTGAGCCAAACGGTCGGCCAGCGCTGGCTGCCTTTGGCGAGCGGCTTTTTGATCGCGTTTGCCACTGCCGCCGGCTGGCGCCTGCGCCTGGGGCGCCTGCTCGTCCTCGCTCTATACATCTTGGGCGTAGGGATTGCCCTGACCTTGCTGGCACCCCCGGGGACACTGGATGCGGCGCTGTTCTTCGGCCTGAGCGGGTTGGGCTGGCTGGCCAGCGGCGGCTGGGCACTGTGGCACTATTTGCGCCAAACCCGCCCCTCAAACGAGGATGAGGTGGAGACGGCATGACCACACCCCCCCGCTGGCAAGACCTGGATCGTCTAATCCACGAACCGGCGCGCCTGATGATCGTTACCCTGCTCTACGCGGTGGAAGAGGCCGATTTTCTCTATCTCTTGCACGAAACCGGCCTGACCAAGGGCAACCTTTCCACCCATCTCAGCAAACTGGAAGAAGCCGGCTATGTGCGCATCACCAAGACCTTCCGCGGCAAGATCCCGCGTACCCTGGTCGCGCTCACCCCAGAAGGCCGCCAGGCCTTTGAAACCTACCGTCAGCGCCTCAGCCACCTGATCCGTCCCCCTAGACAAGGAGAATCCTGATGTTGGACCATGCCATTCAGACCGAACATCTGACCCGCACGTTTGGCCCCCTGCGCGCGGTGGACGACCTCACCTTAGAGGTACCGCGTGGGATCATCTTCGGCTTTCTCGGCCCCAACGGCGCCGGCAAGACCACCACCATCCGCCTCTTGCTGGGCCTACTGCCCCCCAGTAGCGGCACAGCCCGCGTCCTGGGGTACGATGTGACCACCCAGGCCGATGCCATCCGTGCCCGTTGTGGGGCTTTATTGGAGCACCCCGGGTTGTACGAGCGCATGAGCGCCGAGGATAACCTGGAGTTCTTTGCCCGCGCGGCGCGCCTGCCCCGCGGCGAGCGCCAGGCGCGCATTCGCCAACTGCTCACCGATTTGGGCTTGTGGGAACGCCGCCGCGAGACGGTTGCAACCTGGAGCCGCGGGATGAAGCAGAAACTGGCGATTGCTCGCGCCCTGCTCCACCGTCCTGA
>CAYRUO010000012.1:0-45482 GCA_964427505.1 uncultured Thermanaerothrix sp. | reverse complement strand
TGGACGAACCTACCACCGGCCAGGACGCGCGTCAGTCTTTCGAAATCATGGACTTTCTCAAAGACCTGAACGAGACGCATGGCCACACGATTATCATCATTACCCATGATATGCCGATTGTGGCGCACTATGCCCGCCGGGTGGTGGTGATGGGGTTGGGGCAGGTGTTGGCCGATGGGCCGACGGCTGAGGTGTTCAAACAGACCGAGGTGCTCGCCAAGACGCATCTGGAGCCCCCGCAGATCACCCAATTGGCCCAGCGCTGTCAGCATTTGGGATTTGACCCGGGCACGCTGACTGTGGATCAGATGCTGGCACAGTTTCAGCGCCTAGCGGGGGCATAGCCTATCTAAAGAAGCCTGGCTGAAACATCGGGGCTTTCATGGGGTTGGGTTAATCTACCCATGAAAGCCCTTTTTATATGGAATTTGCTTCCATATAACTTATTCAGAGGGGTTACAATTAGCCCAGAACACAAATGCGGGAACTTTTTAGGGGGGAGAAGCGTTAAACAGAAATGAATGCTTTGTTCGGCAAGCCACAGGTTTTCGTTGCTTCGAGGTGATGTGATGACCGATACCGAAACGCTTTCACCCCCTGCTGAGGTTGCTCCCCGCCGCTGGCACGTTGCTTTCCTCCCAGGCATCCTGTTTCGCCCGCGCCGCACGTTGCTTGCCTTGCGCGAGCAGGAAAATGCCGCCTGGCTCACCCCCATGGTAGTGCTGACTCTGTTGGCATTGGTGCTGGCCTTGGCTGGCGCACCGGCGCGCCAACAGCAGGCGCAGATTATCCCCGAGCCCCCGCCGGATTTTCAGTATTGGCCGCAGGAACAACAGCAGCAATATTTCCAGGCCCAGCAACAGCGGGCAAACCCGCTCTTCATCTTTGTCTTCCCGGCGCTGGCGAACCTGGCCGCGGTATGGCTGCCCTGGCTGATCCTGAGCAGTCTACTCCATCTGGCCCTGACGCTGGGCGGTAGCCGCGGCAACGGGGTGACCACGTTCAACTTGGTGGCCTGGAGCAGTGTGCCGCTCGGCCTGCGCTATCTGGTGCAGGGCCTGGCGCTCCTGATCACCCGGCAGGCGATCAGCGCGCCGGGGCTCTCCGGGTTCCTCCCCGCCGAGGCGAGTGGATGGATGCTCTTCCTGCGCGCGATATTGAGCCAAGTTGACCTGTACTGGCTCTGGATGGTGGCGCTCTTGTTGATCGGTGTGCCGGTTTTCTCGGGCATCCGGCGCGCCAAGGCGTGGGGATTGACCCTGCTCGCCGTTCTGATCACGTTGGCATTGCAGGCCTTGCCGGGCTACTTTACCGCCCGCTTGGGCAATCTCTTCGTCACGCGCCCTTTTTTCTTCTAGTCGGTTAGGCGCATGGATAACGGCATTCTGATCACGATCCGTGGGCTGCGCAAGGTGTACCCCATGGGGCGCCAGCAGGCAGTGCAGGCGCTGGCCGGAGTGGATTTAGACATCCCTGCCGGGAGTTTCACGGTGGTGATGGGGCCTTCCGGCTCGGGTAAATCCACCTTACTGCACCTGATCGGGGGATTGGATCGCCCCACAGCGGGCAGTATTCAGGTCAACGGGCAGCGCTTGGAAACACTGGATGAAAACCAGTTGGCGGAATACCGGCGCAAGATGGTGGGATTCATCTTCCAGGCCTTCAATCTGGTTTCTTCAATGACGGCATTGGAAAATGTGGCTTTCCCCTTGCGCTTTTCGGGGGTCCCGCCGGCGCGTCGCCGCCAGGTTGCACTTAACCTCTTGCGCCAGGTGGGGCTGGAGAACCGTGCTCACCACCGCCCGACTGAACTTTCGGGCGGACAGCAACAGCGGGTAGCCATTGCCCGTGCCCTGGTGCACCAACCGCGCATTATCCTGGCCGATGAGCCCACCGGCAACCTGGATACGGCCAGTGGCTACAGCATTATGCAGTTGCTCTCGGAACTGCATCGTGCCGGCCATACCATCATTGTAGTGACCCACGACACCCGTATGCACCGTTTTGCTACCCACCTGGTCTATCTGCTGGACGGGCGGGTGGTGACGCGCGAAGACTACGAAGCCGCGGCCAATTTTGCGGCACTCACCCAAGGAGGAGCGGAAGGATGAAGCATTGGCACTTCTTTCGTTGGAGTTTGATGCTGGCGCTGGTGATGCTGGTTTTGGCGCCCGTTTATGCTACTAAAGCTCAGGGTAGTTTGCCTATCACTGTGTCTGGTGAAACTTCATTGAGTGGTCAAATTGGAAGCGTGGTGCTCTATAGACTTTCTGTACAAAGGGTGGATTCAGGAAGCACAGAACCTTTACAAGTTGAAGTCGAAGCACAAGGTTTAAAGGGTTGGCCAGTGACTGTAAATCCAATAATGTTTACTTTGGAGAACCCGCCTAATGATACTAAGAATACAAAGGATATTATCATTGCAGTTTCTGTCCCTGCTACGGCAACTGATGGTGAAGAGGAAGTAACAACTGTTCGATTTAAGAGCGAAACTAATGAGCTGGATGTGCTTCTATTTACCCGTGCCGTTGTACCACCCAGTGGACGCCCGCTGGTGGTCATGGAGTCCTACGGCATTGAAGAAGGCGGCCCCATCGCACCGGGGCAGGAATTCGGCCTGCGCCTGCGCATGGCCAATGTGGGGCGCAGTGCCGCGCGGGATATCATCTTCACCTTCAGCGGTGAGGGCTTTTTGCCCCTCAACACCGGGGGGGTGCGCACCCTGAGCGGCTTGGCGCCCGATGAACGGTTGGATGTTGTGCAGCGATTTCTGGCCAGCCCCACCCTGAGCGGCAATCTGGCAACCATCACGGTGAATGTAACCTATAACGACCCCGGCGGCGTCGCCTATACCACGACTCTGACGGTAACGATTGACCTGAAACCGCCGGCCTATGCCTCTGGGTCGGCCCGCCCCACCGCTACGCCGACCGCCATCAGCCGCCCCCAATTGGTCGTGATGGGCTATCGCAGTGATGTGGATCCGCTTCAACCCGGCTCCATTTTCACCCTTAACCTGGACATCGAAAACCTGGGCAGTAGCAACGCGCGCAATGTGGTGATGATCCTGGGTGGGGGTACACTCAGCGGGGATAACAGCGGCACCCCGGCGCCAGGTGGGGTCTCGGCCAGCGGTAGCGACCTCTCGACCTTCGCCCCGTTGGGGAGTTCCAATATCATTTACCTTGGCGATGTGCCGCTGGGGCAGGTGCTAAAGACCAGCACTCAGTTGATCGTCAACGTCAATGCCAACCCCGGCGCTTATCCGTTCAAGATTTCCTTTGTCTATGACGATGAAAAAGGCAATCGCCAGGTCAATGACCAGGTGATTACCTTGCTGGTGTATTCGTTGCCCCAGGTTGAGGTCGGCTTATACCGCGATCCGGGGTTCTTCCAGGTGGGCATGCCGACCATGTTACCCTTGCAGGTCACCAATCTGGGCCGCAAATCGGCTGTGCTGGGGAACATGCGGGTCACCGCCGAAAATGCGGAGTTGAGCAACAACGTTTCTCTGGTCGGCGCGCTGGAACCGGGTGGCTACTTCACCCTGGATGTCAACTTCACGCCCTTCCAGGCCGGGCCGCAGGACATCACGGTGACGATCACCTACACGGATGATTTCAACCAACCGCGCAGTATCACCCAAACCCTGACCGTGGAGGTGGCAGAAGCGCCAGTGATGGAGACCCCGATGGTCCCCGGCGAGGGTGGTTTACCGGCGGAACCCACCCCGGAGACTTTCTGGGATGTTCTGTGGCGTTTTATCAAGGGGCTCTTGGGCTTGGGCAGTGATCGCCCTCAACCCACGCCGATCAGCCCTGAAACACCCCCCGGCGAGGTGCCGGTTGGGCCGGGCGGCAAAGGTTAGTGGGATATATGGAGTAGAGGATGCGTTTCGGCGATTTGCTCAGTCTGGTGCTCTATAATCTGGGCCGGCGCAAGGGCCGCGTCGCCCTGACCACCCTGGGGGTGATCATCGGCACGGCGGCGGTAATTTTATTGGTCTCGCTGGGCTTGGGGTTGCAGCGCAATGCGACCAGCCAGTTGTGGGGCATCAGCGATTTGCGGCGGATTGAGGTTTATCCCAATTATGGCGGGGGCGAGGGTGGCCCGATGGTGGTCGCGATTGAACCGGGAGGGAAGGGGAGCACCTCGAGCGGTCAGAAACTGCTCACCCCGGCGGCCATTGAAGAAATCCGCGCCTTGGAAGGTGTAGAATACGCCATTCCCCGCAACTGGGTGGGGGTGAGTGCAGTGCTCAAAGTAGGTCGCCTGGAGAATTATCCTTCCTTACTAGCGGTAGATACCGATGACCTGGCAATCTTCGATTATCCGCTGGAAGCGGGGACGACCCGCCTGGAGCGCGGCACCGCGATCATCGGTAGTTGGGCGGCGCGCCAGTTCTACGATCCGCGCCAGCGTCCCGGCCAGGAACCGCCCCCACAGCCGGAGTTACTCAACCAGCAGGTGCGCCTGGTGTTGCAAAAGTGGACTCAGGACGGCCAGATGATCACCAAGACGGTGAACTTGCGTATTGTGGGTATCCTAGCCGAAAGTCGCAGTGAGGCCGATGGGGCGCTGTTCGTGCGCATGGATGAAGCCACGGCGTGGGAGGAATGGGCGCGCGGACAGCGCATCAACCGCAACCGCGAGGGCTACAACATGTTGGTGGTACGTGCCCGCGACCCCGATAAGGTGTTGGAACTGGCGGATCAGATTAACGCCATGGGGTATATGGCGTCAACGCCGCAGTCCTTTGTTCAGGGGATCAACAATTTCTATTTGGTCTTGCAATTGATCTTCGGCGGGGTAGGGGCAATTGCACTGCTGGTCGCGGCCATCGGCATTGCCAATACCATGACCATGGCCATTTTGGAGCGCACACGCGAGATCGGCCTGATGAAAGCCTTAGGGGCGACCAACCGCGATGTGTTGAGTATCTTCCTGGGGGAAGCGGCGGGTATCGGTTTCCTGGGCGGCTTGGGCGGCGTGCTGATCGGTTGGTTGGGCAGCGCCATGCTGAATGTGGTGGCGGTGACCTATCTTTCCAGCCAGAGCCAGGGCGGTGCACCGATGACCACGGCTACGTTCACCCCACTGTGGCTGCCCTTGTTCGCACTGGCTTTCGCCACCCTGATTGGGTTGATCTCCGGGCTTTATCCATCCCTGCGTGCTGCGACCCTGGTGCCGGTAACGGCACTGAAGTATGAGTGAGTGGGATGAACCCTCGTCTGGCATGGTAACCCCCTCGAAATTGAACGCCATGCGGCGCAAATCGGCGTGCAGGTGCGCCTGATGGGGTGGCTGGCCCTGGTCGCTGCTGCAGATGGTCGGTTCCTGCGTGCGTATAGGCCTTTTCGCCGTCCCGTGCGCCAGCGCTAACCCGCCTCGGCAGCCTCTTTTAGCGGATATTGCAGGATGTAAAACCCCACTTCGGGCAGAACCTTGACCGTGCGAAAGCCCAGTCGTTCATAGAGCGCCTTGGCCCGCACATTCGAGGCGTGCACACCCAACTCAATGGCATCCATTCGCCCGCGGTACTTGTTAATGAGATGTTTGAGCACCTGGGTGCCGATGCCTTGTCCCTGATACGAGGGCGCAATCACGATACCGTGAAGGTGGACTACCCGTTCCCGTTCCTCAATCCAGTAGGCGCCGACTTTTTTCTCATCGCGGTAGACACAATAGACCCAGCCGACCCCGCGCGCCCGTTGGGTGAACTCTTCCCAGGACCAGCCCAATTTCTCGAGCGTGGGATGCACATAATCGGCGGCTTCCTGGCGCATCAATTCCAGGAATTCGTCAATTTGCTCATCCTTAGCCAACTGAAAGGTTAATTCGGCCTCCATCTCTGGCCTCCCTCCCAAAACCTGTCTGAACAACACCCCCGCTTTCATTGTAGCGCGGTTAAGACCGGTGGTATCCCCTCAATTTAGGCAGCGCAGAGCAGATTTATCACCGTTCCTCTTGACAGATGCACGGCCATGACTATAATATATGAAAGTTTGTTCATATATTCATGAGAGATACCGAGATGGGCAAAAACGGCGCATCACCCTACTGTGAGGATAATGAAATCCATGAAGCCCTGGTTTACCGGGTGCAGCAGCATTTGTTGGATGGGCTGACCGCCACCCGCCTGGCCGAAGTATTCGCGGCGCTCAGTGACCCCAGTCGCGTGCGCCTGTTGGCGGCGTTAGCCGAAACGGAATTATGCGTGCACGATTTGGCGGCGGTATTAGGTATGAGCCAAAGTGCTGTCTCGCATCAATTGCGGTTGTTGCGGGCGTTGCACCTGGTGCGTTTTCGTAAGGAAGGGCGCACCGTCTTTTACGCGCTGGATGATGACCATATTCGTCAACTTTTAGCGTATGGTTTGGAGCACATTCGCCATCAGATACCATCTTCCATAAGCAGTGAGGAACCCACCCATGCCTGAACAACGTTACCGCGTCCTGGGATTAGATTGTGCCGATTGCGCGCGCGAGGTCGAACAGGCCTTGCGCGATCTCCCTGGGTTGACCCAGGTGTATCTGGATTTTGCCAGCGGCTTACTCCACCTGGAAGGTGAAGCAATCCCGACCCAAACCGTAACCAAGCGGGTCCAAGCGTTGGGGTATCGGCTGGAATCTGTGAGTGCATCAGCGCCGCTCCAGGCGCAACGGCTGAGTTTTTGGGCTTATCTGTGGGCGGAGCGTGAAACCCGTCTGACGCTGATCGGTGCGCTGATGCTGGGGCTGGGTTTCCTGACCATGCTTTGGTCGGCACTGCGTCCGTTGACACTGGTTTTCCAGGTGGGGGCATTGCTCTTGGCCGGCTTCCCTCTGGCGCGCCATGCCTGGAACGGCTGGCGCTACAGCCGTGAACTCGGAATCAATGCCCTGATGACCCTGGCCGCGATAGGGGCCGTTGCCATCGGTGAGATCACCGAGGCGGCGACATTGGTGATCCTCTTTGCGCTGGCCGAAGCACTAGAAGGCTATACCACCGAACGCACCCGGCGCACCCTGGATAGCCTGCGTGCTTTGCTGCCCGAAGAGGCGACCCGCCTGACCCCTCATGGCGAAGAACGGGTAACCGTGGCACAACTGCAAATGGGTGACCGCTTGCGCATTCGGCCGGATGAGCGCATCCCGGTGGACGGGCGGGTGCTGGCGGGGAGCAGTGAGGTGAACCAGGCCCCGATCACCGGCGAGAGCCTGCCGGTGGAGAAACATCCGGGGGATGAAGTCTTTGCCGGCAGCATCAACGGCCGCGGCAGTCTGGAAATCGAGGTCACTCGCCCGGCCCATGAAAGCGCATTGCAGCGCATTCTGGACGGCGTGTTGGCAGCACAGGCGCAGCGCCCTCCCTTCCAACGCTTTGTAGATCGCTTTGCTCGTTATTACACACCGGCCGTGGTGGCGCTGGCGGTACTTGTTGCCGTTTTGCCGCCGGTGTTGTTTGGGCAACCCTTTCTCAACCCACCCGAGGGCGGGCGGGGATGGCTTTATCGCGGTCTGGCGCTGCTGGTCATTGCCTGCCCGTGTGCTCTGGTGATGAGCACGCCTATCACGTACTTCAGTGCGCTTACGGCGGCCGCACGGCGCGGTATTCTGGTCAAAGGCGGAACACACCTGGAAGCCTTACACCAGGTGCGGGCTGTAGCGTTTGACAAGACGGGAACCTTGACTTTGGGGCAGCCCCAATTAACCCGTGCCCGTGCTGTGGACTGCGCCGGCGGCGAACGTTGTCCCCGCTGCGATGACCTGCTGGCTTTGGCCGAGGCTATGGAACGAGAAACTCGGCACCCTTTGGCGCGGGCGGTGCTCCAAGCGGCGGCAGACCGTGGTTTGGAAGGGCGTTATCCTCTACCGCAGTCTGTGGCCGTGCTACCGGGGATGGGATTGAAGGCGCGGTTCAACGGGCATGAGGCTGCTTTGGGTAATCACCGTTGGTTCGATGACGTTCATCCCCACCCTGAAACCCTGTGCCGCGAAATTGGCGCTTTGGAGGATCAAGGACAAACGACGGTGTTGCTCCAATATGGGGGTGAGGTACGCGGTTATCTGGCCTTTATGGATATCCCGCGTCCGGAAAGCCGGGCGACCGTTACATGGTTGCAACAGCATGGGCGGCGTACGGCGTTGCTCAGCGGTGATCAGCGTGTAGCCGCTCAGACAATTGGCAAGGGCTTGGGTGTGGATGAGGTATATGCCCCCTTGCTACCGACGGAAAAGATGGAGGTACTCCGCGATCTGCAGCGGCGTTTTGGCGCGGTCGCCATGGTTGGGGATGGGGTGAACGACACACCGGCGTTGGCCATGGCGCAAGTGGGCATTGCCGTCGGGGGTGCCCACAGCGCCCAAGCGATGGAAACCGCCGATGTGGTGCTCATGAACGATACGCTTAAGCCGTTGCCGTTCCTCTTCCGCTTGGCCGACCTTACCCACCGTCTGGTGCGCCAGAATGTGGCGTTTAGCCTGGTCACGAAATTTACCTTTGTTATCCTGGCGGCGTTGGGGCAGGCCACCCTGTGGATGGCGGTGCTGGCCGATATGGGGGTATCCCTGTTGGTGGCCTTCAACGGTATGCGTCCACTGGGGCTGAGTGGGCATACCGGAAACGTGGACTGATGTTCTCATCCCACCTGAAGCACGGCTTGCCCGTTGAGGCGGCTGTGCTTTAAGTCGTCTAATGCTTGATTCAGGGCTTCGAAGGGGTAAATCGTGACCGTGGGATGGATAGGGATCTGAGTCGCCAAGTGTAAGAACTCCAGGCCATCCTGGCGGGTGGCGTTGGCCACACTGCGCAAAGTGCGTTCGCCGTAGATCAGCCCGTAGTCAAGGCGTGGGATCGGCGTCAGGTGCACGGCATTGATGGCAAGGGTACCCCCGGGACGCAATTTGGCCAATGCCACGGGGATAATGTCGCCCACCGGGGCGAACGTGATGGCGCGGTCAAGCGGATGAGGCGGGGTATCTTCAGCCCGCCCTGCCCAGGTTGCGCCCAGTGCCAGGGCATGCTGGCGATGGGCTTCTGAGCGGGTGAAGACATAGACATCACAGCCCCAAAAGCGGGCGACCTGCAATACCAGGTGCGCGCTGGCGCCAAATCCGAACAATCCCAGGCGCTCACCCGGATGCACGTCGGCCTTGCGTAGCGAACGATACCCGATGATCCCCGCGCACAACAACGGGGCGACTTCAATGTCGTTCAGGCTCGTGGGCAGAGGAAGGACGAAGTCAGCCGCGGCCACCAGCCATTCGGCAAAGCCGCCCGGCACGTGTAGGCCGGTAAAGCGCGCCGAGGGGCACAGGTTTTCCTCGCCCCGGCGGCAAAACTCGCATTCCCCGCACGCCCAATGCAGCCAGGGTACGCCTACGCGCTGCCCGAGTTGAAGGTTGTGAACGCCTTCTCCCAGCGCGGCTACCTCGGCCACCACCTGGTGCCCTGGTGTGACCGGGTAAGATGGGGGGATCAGATCCCCTTCTGCGACATGCAAGTCGGTGTGGCAGACGCCGCACACCCGCACGCGCAAGAGCACCTGCCCAGGACCGGGGTGTGGGATGGGGACGTCGGCAAGGTGTAAAGGATGGGATTCAATCGGTCCGGCGTGGGTTACCTGCCAGGCTCGCATGGTGCACCTCCTCTAACCGGGAAACGAAAAGCCCCCTCTTCGGGGGCTAGAGCGGGCGATGGGACTCGAACCCACGACCTTCTCCTTGGCAAGGAGACGTTCTACCAACTGAACCACGCCCGCAATCCTATTGCGTTTCAAAGTATAGCAAGAAGTACGCAAATCGTCAATATTTTGGCGGCTTGTCTTTGATACCATCATGCCGGGTGGAAAGGAGAAAACGGATTAAGAGCGTTTATTCCGAGGTCTCATAGTGGCATATTTCAAGGTAATTGCCCTCACCATCCCGGAACGCAAACCAGCGCGTTTCTCCATCCTCGCCGGAAATCGGTTGTACATCCACCCCCATAGTTTCTAAGCGCTCATGGGTGGCCTCGATGTCGGGCGTGTAAAAAATGGGATAGCAGCGGGGAATCTGGTGGGTCATTGTAGCGCGGTTTGACCTTTGCTCGTGCAAAGTCAGGCTGGTCTCTGTGCCCACGGCTAAGACAACCAGACGCTCTTCCCTGTCGGTGTAAATGGGCTTGAAACCCAATACCCGGGTATACCACTCTGTTGCCGATTCGAGATTCTGTACTCGCAACAACACCGTATCTATCTTTGTGACAAGAGGAAGACCGAGATTCATGAGCCACTCCTAATGTTTTTATCACTCACCAATAATAATGGGAAACCCTATCCTGTTAAGGTACAGGAAAAACGCACCTTAATCAGCAATGGTCTATCTGATTCGCCGGCCCACCGCATCCGAAGCGGTGGGGGAAAGTCCGGCGGCTTAGTACTCGATCACCCGCGGCAGTTGCTTGGCCTGCTCCACCCAGTTCTTAACTTGGGAGAGCGTGGGCAGACGCCGCACCAGTTTCTTTTCTTTATTGACCTCAACCAGTTTGTTGAATAAGTTTTCGGGATTGCGCTGGGCAAGTTCGGGCACGGTATCTACACCTGCGGCTTCCAGCAGATCCGCATACTCGGAGCCAATGCCTTTGATACGAAACAGATCCAGATGATTAACCCATTCCAGGATCAGGTTTTCCGAAATCCCCGATTTTTCGGCCAGTTCTTTGCGCCCTTTGGGTGTGGAACCCGCCTTGTATAACTTGGCGGTGGTATCCACGCCGATGGCCTCAAGTTTTCGTGCGTAGGCCTCGCCGATGCCTTCAACATAAGTTAGTTTTGTCATGGTGGACTCCTCCTTTTGAGTGGGTTGGTTGTTTCCTGAATTTCAGAATGCAATACGACTGACCGGTTAATTCCATTATAGGTCGTTCCCCGGTCAACGCAAGTCTAATCCGTGCCAATCCCTGTCCTGGGCGCTACTGTCTAGCGCACACGGCGTACTTTCAGACGCAGGCCTTCCACGCTCACGACTTCAACCCTGGCGCCTGCAGGGATAGGGGTATTCTCATCTACGGCTTCCGCCGTCCACAATTCACCTTCCAGTTGGACGTTGCCCACCGGGTCGAGTGGCTCGCGTACGATGCCTTGTTTGCCCACCAGTGTTTCCTTGCCCATGCCGGGCGGTAGGCGGAGGGCGCGCAGGGCAAAGCCCACGATGGTCAGGAAGGACACAGCCACCACAATGGCCGTGCCGATGACCAGGGGGATAGAAATGCGCGGGAAGCCGGGCAAGCGCACCGAGTTGAACAGAATCAGCGCGCCGGCGATGAACGAGGCCACGCCCGCAATCGTCAGCGCGCCGGAAAAGCCGACTTTAACCTCCAGGATGAAGAGGACGAAAGCCATGATGATGAAGATCAGGCCGAACAGGTTGACCGGGAGCAATCCCAGGCCGTAAATCGCCAGTGCCAGACATACGGCTCCGATGAATCCAGCCACCCACCCGCCGGGATTCGAGAGTTCGATCAGAATGGCCTGCACACCGATGGTTAGAAGCAGGAACACGATGTTGGGATTGGTAAGCAACTGCAGGGCCTGCTCCACAGGGGTCAGTTTGAACGGACGAACCACGGCGTTCTGGGTGTGCAGGGTGCGCGGCGTATCCAGCACGGTCACCGTATAGCCGTCCAATTGACGCAGTAAGTCGTTGACATCGGAAGCGATGAAATCTATCAATCCAACCCTTAAAGCCTCGGTCGCTGAGACGGCGCGCGCCTTTTCAATAGTATCCTCGGCCAAGGCAATGGCCTCGGCGGGGCGGCGTTCGGCCAGGGAACGGGCGGTGGCGCGAAGAATCTCCTTTTCCTTTGTGGCCAGGGTTTCACCCAATTCCTCGCCCTGGGCGCCGACCGGGCTGGCGGCACCGATGGCCGTTTCCGGCGCCATGGCACTGGCATGCCCGGCCAGGGTGATCAGGGTACCGGCACTACCGGCCATGGCACCCCGCGGCGCGACATAGACGATGACCGGCACCGGACTCCCGCGGATAATCTGGATGATCCGATTCATGAGATCAATACTGCCGCCGGGAGTATTGAGTTGCAGGATCATCATCTCGGCGCCTTCGCGCTGAGCGGTATCTATTCCGCGTTCAATATAGCCCACCAGCACCGGCGTCAGCGGGCCTTCAGCCCTCAAGAGCAACACCTGGGGTTGTCCGCCACTACTCTGCGCCCATACTGACGGTGCCAGCGGGAAAATCAACAACAACCAACCGGTAATCCATAATAGTAGGAGGATGAGCCACCCTCGTCGCATCGCCTGCTCCTTTCCCATATTTCAATTATAGCCGTAGCCACCCTACTCACCAATAGGCGCAGCGCTTTCGTAGAACCTCATATGGGTTGCGGTAGGGCTAAGGTATGGGACAAGCAGGGTAGAAGTAGATGACGCCGTCATCTAGGCGGCGGTAGAGGCGCAGGCCGGCAGTGAAAATGGCTTGGTAGTGGGCAGCTTGATCACCATAGAGGGCACGCATTTGCTGGCTGAATTCCGGCTCAAACAGGATCAGCGCGGCACAGCGGGTGCGAAACACCCATTCGTCCTCGCTCTCGCCACCGCCAAAAGGTTGTTCCGGTACTGCGCGATCCGGCTGTGCCAGACGTGTTATGTCATAAGGAAAACGCTGGGTGTAAAAAAGAACGGCGATGGGCTGGTTAGATACCAGCGGCAGGTTCGCCGGAAGGTTTGGCACTGCTCGTAACGTTTCGGACTCGCGCCAGCGCAAGCCGCTGTAGCCACTGCCAAAGGTATGGCGTTGATTCAAGTAAGAAAGCGTTGTGGGCAGGTAATAGGCCAACGTTGAGAGAAGAATGAGCGCCGCCAGCAGTCCTTCCCAATGAGGCGCGACGGAGCGTGCTCGCATGGTCAGAAAGAAGCCACCGGGGATAACAACGGCCAGGGCAATAAAGAACGGCATCAGCAGACGCGTGTCAATATCCGGTGTCAAGGATGAAAAGAGGTAGGATAACCCCAAGAACAACAGGTAACCCAGGGCATAAAACGTTACCACCGCCCACCATGTCAATCCGCCCGAGAGTTCCGGTTGGGGGTTGCCCTCGCGCCGGGCTTGCTTCCAAGCCCATCCTGCTCCCAAGCCTGCCAGCAGCCCCATAGACACCAAAGCCAGCGACTTGAGCCAGGATGCCGGCAACATCTTGAAGATCGGCACCCACTGCAACGATAATCGTGTTACTTCCCGGCGGAAGGTGTTGGCTTGGATGAGAAGTGCGGAGTCCCAAACAAAGGGCCGGTTAGGCAATGTTTCCCGAAACAGCCAGACCAGGGGTAAAGTCCCGGCCAAAAGAGCGTATCCTGAAGCGCGGACGACGGCTTCTTGCCGTGATCGGCGATGTGTAACCAGGATGACCAGAATGCCTATGACCAGGTTGACCAGCCCAATGGTGCGCACCAGCCCGGCGCCGGCGGCACACAATGCGGCTGCGATCCCCACCTCTAGCCGTGGTGAGCGGGCGTAATGGGCGAGGAGAAAAAGATTAAGCAATCCCAGCACCATGTAAGGGGGTTCGCTCATTGCGCCGTCAAAATTTGTGATTACCCCTGGTGCCAGAAGAACCAGCATCGCGGTTGTCCATCCCCATAGTTGGGAACCTGAAAAGCGCCAAGTGCCCCATCCAAGTAGAAACAAGCACAGGGCGAAGCACAGGCTGTTCATTGCGGTGATGGCTTGCAGAGAATCGAGATTAAGTGCCAACAATGCTCCAATCAGCCAGGGATAGCCGGGAGGCATCATAGGATCGAATTCGCCGCTGGGGTTGTAAATTCCCAAGCCGCGCCCGGCAACCCAGTTGTGGGCGGAGAGGATATAGGCCACGGAATCACTGTACACCCATGGCCCCCAGCGCATGGCGTAGAGCAGGAGGCCTGCCCCGCACCACGCCAGGAGGAGAAAGGTGAGGGTTATAGCAACCTTCGTAGATGATCGTAAACGCATAAATCTATTTTATTACGACCAAGACCTACTCACGGCCAAAAAGCAAGAGAGACAAAGGCACAAAATATTGTCTTTTTGCCCGCGTCCGAGTATAATAAAAACGCACTTGGGCGGTTAGCTCAGTTGGTTAGAGCGTCGCGTTGACATCGCGGAGGTCGTAGGTTCGAGTCCTATACCGCCCACCTCCCCCGATCCACCCCTCCATCCCCCACCTTTTGCGCGGCATTCTTGCCGCGCAAATTTTTTAACCCGTAACTTTCCTCGCTTATTGACGACTAATCTTATGAGAATACCCTACAACTTCACTTTCTTATTAGGAGGAAGACAGGATGAAAAAGATCCCCTGGCGAATACTACTGGTGGTAATGAGTGGTTTGCTGTTGCTTATGCTGGCCGGATGTACGACCTTAGATGCCAGCGCCGCCTTTAATGCCCTTCAAACACTTAGCAATGGTACCTCCACGTCGGAGCCGGAAGCCACCCCTACTCACATCCCCACATTGGGCGTGGTGACCTTCAAGGGCACGGTAGATAGTTTGAGTTCGGATTCCTTAGTCGTAGAAGGGATGACGTTTCGAATAGACGCGCAAACCATACTGCCGGCGGGATTGCAAGCGGGTGAAGCAGTACTCGTTAAGGCGGTGTTACTGCCGGATGGCAGCCGCTACGCGCTAGAGGTCACGCGGTTGGAAAAGACGCCGGATGAGAGCGAGTTCAAGTTTTACGGCGTTGTAGAGAGCATTAGCGAAACCACCTGGGTTGTTTCGGGTGAAACCATCCAGATCACGCCGCAAACCCAAATCGAGGCCGGCATCGTAGTGGGCAGCCTGGTGGAGGTGGAAGGCGTGGTCAGCGAGGGCAACCTCGTTGCCCATAAGATCGCTCTAGAAGATGAGAAAGAGGAAAAGCCTTCTCCCCAGCCATCGCCGAGCGTGCCCGAAGCAAATGAAGTGGAGTGGTTTGGGGTGCTCAATCAAATGACGGAGGGGGCATGGATGATCGGTGATCAGACCGTGCAGGTGACCCCTCAGACTGAGATCAAGGGCAACCCCCAACCGGGTGATTTGGTCAAAGTTCATGCCGTCCAAACCGATAGCGGCTACGTTGCGCATGAAATTGAAAAGATCCGCTCTTTCCCCACGGCTGGAGCACCCCAAGCCCGTAATTTCAAGTTCTACGGTACGGTTGAAAGTATTAACGGCTCAACTTGGGTGATCAGTGGCGTCACGGTGAACGTAGATACCAACACCAAATTTAAGGGTAACCCCGTCGTGGGGAGTCAGGTAGAGGTGAAAGCCCTGGCGCAGACGGATGGCACGTATCTCGCGACCCAGATCAAAGTCAAGGAGAGTGGGAGCGGACGCTTGGACTTCCGTGCCACGCCGGGCAGTGATGATGATCACGAATCGGATTCATCGCTCAGCACACCACAGCCCAAAGAATCCCATGATAACGATCGTTCCCATGGCAATTCCGAGGGTAAAGATCGCGGTGGTAAAAGTAATGATGACGATCACGAGGACGATGACTAGAAGGCATTAGATGAATGCTATAAGATGGCCCCTGTCTGGATATGGTTCTTCTTGGCTCTTGCCCCAATGCGGTCAAGGCCCCAGGCGGGGGCCATTCTTTTCGGCGCGGGATAGGGTATACTGGGGGAGGAGGAAGCGACCCCTTTTGGCGCTGGCCGGGATGGATGATTTTAGCGCTTTAATATCCCGTGCGCGTGCTCTGGATGCTGAGGCTCTGACCACTCTGCATGATGCCCTGTATCCGGCCGTTTATCGCTACATTGCGTATCGTCTGGGGCACGGCCCATTGAGCGAAGACCTAACCGCTGAGGTCTTTCTGCGTTTGTTGGAGGCGTTGCGCGCCGGACGGGTACGTGGGGAGAATTTGCGGGCCTGGTGTTTTACCACGGCGCATCATCTGGTGATGGATTATCTTCGCCAGCATTATCGTCATGCGATCCAGGCGTTAGATGGTGGTCATCCTGACCCTCAGGTTCATCCCGAACAAGCCCTGGAAGCCCAACAGCGTTTAGAAGCCGTGCAACGGGCGATGCGTCATCTGACGCCGGAGCAGCAGCACGTACTGACCCTGCGCTTTTCTCAAGAGTGTTCTCTAGAAGAAACCGCCGCACTGATGGGTAAGAGCATCAATGCGGTAAAGGTGCTCCAATTCCGTGCCCTGATGGCCTTACGGCGATGGCTGGAACGGGAGGGGGTATGAAGCGCCGGGAAGCGATAACGCCTGAATTGGTCGAGGCCTGCCTGCAAGCCCTCGAGCAAGGACAGCCGATTGAGGTAATCCTATCCCGTTATCCTGAAATGGCGGCAGACCTTGCTCCATTGTTACAGGCTGCTCAACACAGCCGAGCCACAGCAAGCATCCTGCGCGTACCTCTGGCGGCGCGTGCACGCAGTCGAGCGCGCTTCTTAGAGCGCGCCAAACATCTGCGCACTACAGCAGTTTCGCCGATTGCTCGTTTACCGCGCCTGGGCTGGGCCTGGGGTAGTCTTGTGGTCATCCTGGTGTTACTCATGAGTCTGGTCATTACCACGTGGGCTTCAGCGCAAGCCTTGCCGGGACAACCGCTTTATCCGCTCAAGCGGGCGGTTGAGGCCGTGCAGTATAACCTTACCATGGACCCGGGCGCGCGGTTAGCCCTGGCCGAAACCTTAGACCAGAAGCGAGCCGCAGAAGTGCAGGCGCTTATCCAGCAGGGACAGCGGCAGACCGTAACGTTTGCCGGTTTTCTCACCCGCGGCGCAACGGCGCTGTGGGAAGTTAACCAAATCCCGCTATTACTTTCCCCCGATCAAGAGGCGCTGGCCCGATCCCTGGAAGGTGCTTACGTGAGTGTAAGGGGAGAGACCGAACCTTTATTGGGGGTTAAACCCCAGCACCTCGAACTCCAACTGCTCACTGTGCGCGGGACTCTACGGGAGATGACCTCTGAGTTTCTACGTCTAGATGGGCTGACCCTTTGGCTCAGTCCTGCTACTCAGCACCGTGGTGAGTTGAGGATTGGGCAGTCCGTCTCGGCGACGGTGGTGCGCCTGGCGCCGGATCAATATCTGGCGCTGGTCGTGCAGGGGCAGGGTGGGGATGGCACGCTTGCTCCCCTTGATGTTTCGGCTACGCCGTGGCCGGAATTACGCCGCGATGTCCCCCGCGTTTTGCCCTCGTCCTCGCGGCGTGACAATACGCCGGAATCTCGGCCCATCGTACCGCCCGGCCTGTCCAAACCGACGGAACAGCCCCATCCCACCGCGCGTTTAGAGGCGACGGCGGAGCAGGAAGATGAGGACAGGGACAAAACGCCGGAACCCACGCGCACCGTGCGCCCGAGCAAGACGCCCAAACCCACCGAGTTCGAGGCTAAGAGTCCCGAACCGACCGAACAAAAAACCGAAGCAGAGCACGATGACGAGGATAAAGACTAACCGCTCTGTTCGGGTGGAGCGGCAGATGCGAAGAGGCGCTCCCAGCCCTCGCGCAGGCGGCGGTAGGTATCTTCCAGGGCTTCGGGTAGGACGCGCGTGCCGGCCAGCGTGGACATGAAATTGGTATCACCGGCCCAGCGCGGCACCACGTGGAAATGCACATGATCGGCAATGCCGGCACCGGCCACCGTCCCGATATTGGCGCCGATGTTGAATCCCTCAGGCCGATAGACCTCACGGATGACCTGCACACTGGCAGTGATCAACTCAAAAATTTCGGTACGCGTCGGTGTGTCCAGCGCTTCTAGGGATGCCACATGCTGGTAAGGCACGACCATCAGATGACCACTGGTATAGGGAAAACGATTGAGAATCACGAAGGCGAAACGACCGCGCGCAATGACCAAGTTTTGATCACTATCGGGTTGTTGCACGGCCTCGCAAAAAACACAGCCTTGATTGCGGTTATTTTGTTCAATATACTGGCTACGCCAGGGGGACCATAATCGTTCCATGCGTTGCTCCCAAACATTAGGGATTTCAACCCACACGCGATAAATTTTAACGGCACCGCAAAACGCACCCCCGCGAGCAGGCCCTCAGTTGCCCCGATTTTATCACAAGTTTGCCCCCTTTCTCGGCATCAGGTTAGGGTTGGACGGTTCGGTTGCAGGAAGTGTTTAGCCCTGGTATGATTAGGGGCGATGAAAACCCGGTTGATTCGCGTCGATCCAACTCATCCCGAAGATACGGCTGTTGCCGAAGCGGCGGCACTGGTGCGTCAGGGAGAACTGGTCGCCTTCCCAACCGAGACGGTTTACGGCTTGGGGGCTAATGCCCTGGATGCTGCGGCCGTGCGCCGCATTTTTGAGGCCAAAGGACGCCCGGCGAATGATCCACTCATCGTGCATCTGGCCGGTGTGGAATGGCTGCCGCGGGTAGTGGCATCGGTTCCACCGGAGGTGAATGACCTGGCAACGCGTTTTTGGCCGGGGCCGCTGACGCTGATCCTGCCTCGGTCTGTGGCCGTGCCGCCAGAAGTCACAGCCGGCCTGCCCACCGTTGCCGTGCGCGTGCCGGCGCATCCGGTTGCATTGGCGCTCTTACGTGCCAGCGACCTACCCATTGCGGCGCCCTCGGCGAACCGCTTTGGTGGGGTGAGCCCGACCACGGCGGAACACGTTTGGCAGGATCTGGCCGGGCGGATTGCGTGCATTCTGGATGCCGGACCAACCCCGATTGGGGTGGAATCCACCGTCCTTGACCTCTCCACCCGACCACCGCGCATTTTGCGCCCTGGTGGAACCCCCCGCGAAGCCCTAGAAGCGGTTTTAGGGCCGGTAGCAGTGTGGGAAGGCACTTCTGGCGGTGGCGCTCAACCCTCACCGGGTCTATTGGCCAAGCACTATGCCCCCCGTGCCCGCCTGATCCTGGTCTTGGGCGGTGAGGCTGAAGCGCTTACTGCCCGTGTAGTGGACATCGCCCGCACCTTGAGCGCCCAAGGCGAGCGGGTGGGTGTCCTGCTCACCGATGAGGATGCGCGGCGTGTCGAAGCCTTGTTGCCGGGCGTGAGCCTGCTAGCCCTGGGTTCACAAACCGACTTAACCGAGATCGCCCGCAATCTTTATGCGGCACTGCGCCAGTTAGATGCGCAGGGGATCACGGCCATCGTCACCCGCGACTTCGGTAGTTACGGTTTGGGTCTGGCCATTCGGGATCGCCTGCGCCGTGCGGCTTCGGAAGTGGTTACGCTATCCCCTGAACCCTAGAGGCTCTGATGTCGCAATTCGTGCCCCTCACTCCCGAATCGCTCTCTGCAACCTCATTACCGGGTTTGCCCTCGGCCCCGGATCGCACCTTTCCCGCTTACGAGGGTTACTCCATTGCAAATTTACCCGGCAGTATTTGCGCTTGGCTGGGTGTGCCGCCACCCGAAGGTGCCGCGCCGCCGTTGGCCGAGCCTTATCATCAGGCGTTGAATTCTCGCTTCCGGCGGGTGGTGGTATTGGTGGTGGATGGGTTGGGTTGGCACTTTGCCCAGCAGCGCGGTGGGCTAGCGCTGGCAGGGGTTACCCCGGTTTACACGCTTCCTCTCACCAGCATCGTCCCCAGCACCACGGCGACGGCTCTGACCACGCTGTGGACGGGCACCTATCCTGCCCGTCATGGCATCTTGGGGTACGAAATGTGGTTGAAAGAGTACGGTCTCATCGCCAACATGATCTTACATAATCCGGCCTCGTATAACGGCGATTTCGGTTCATTGCGCCTGACCGGGTTTGATCCGGAGACCTTTCTCTCGGTGCCGGTGTTGGCGCCCCACTTAGCCTCTTACGGTGTGCGCACGTTGGGGCTGATGCATGTGGCGATTGCCCGCTCCGGACTTTCTCAAATGCTGATGCGGGGATGTGATATTCTACCGTTCCGCAACAGCAGTGACCTCTGGGTTACTCTGGAACACTTGCTCGATGAATCCTCAAATCGCACCAGTTATATTTATGCGTATTGGGGAGATTTGGACGAACTCGCGCATCGCTTCGGGCCGGAAGACGCACGGGTGGATTTAGAATTCAACGTTTTACGCCTATTGCTACAGCGTCTGCTTCAACCGCGTTTATCCCGCCGCTGGGAGGATACGCTCTTCCTGGTGGTGGCCGATCACGGCTTTGTGCCGACTCCGCGCAATGCACGCTATGAACTGCGCCAGCATCCGCAACTGAAACAAGATTTACTCATGCCCCCCTCGGGTGAGAATCGCTTGCCGTATCTCTTCCCGCGCCCGGGGCGGGCAGAGGACGTGCGGGCTTATGTCGAATCGGCTTGGCCGGGGGAATTTGACGTGATCACGACCCAGCAGGCGGTACAAAGCGGCCTATTCGGCCCCGGTCAGCCCAACCCGCTCCTTTATGAGCGCCTAGGTGAGTGGGTGCTCCTGCCGCGAGGACAAGCCTATTTATGGTGGGCGAATAAAGAGAACAGCCTGTTGGGACGTCACGGTGGATTGCATCCGCACGAGATGCTGGTGCCCTTATGTGCTTGGGTATTGTGAAATGAATGCTTCGCTCTATGTGTTTTACGATGGTGCGTGTCCGCTGTGCACGCGTACAGCCCGCCTGCTCCAGAAATTGGATTGGCGGCGGCGTTTAGTCGTGCTTTCGTTCCGCACCCCGGGGGTGATCGAAGCCTATGGGTTAGACCCGGCGAAGGCAGAGGCGCGCCTACAAGTGCAGGCAGCCGGGCGCACCTTAGAAGGCATTGCCGCGCTAGAAGCCATTACGGCGCGTCTGCCGTTGCTTTGGCCGCTGTGGCCGTGGATTGTGCTGGCACGGCGTCTCGGGATTGGTGATCCAATCTACGATTGGGTCGCGCGTCATCGCTGGTTTTGGGGCCAGCGCTCAGACTGCACCGGCACGTGTGATCCTATCCTGCGACCGGCGCCGCCGGGAGATCGTTGATTCCCTGATCTGCCCAAAGAAAGAACGTGGTTAGGATACGGCGATCTCGGCAATCGGCACCGTGAAGTGGAAGGTGGTGCCTTTGCGGAACTCGGATTCAAACCAGATTTTACCCCCCTGCATTTCAACCAGACTGCGGGTGATGTTCAGCCCTAAACCACTGCCGGGCACCTCGCGGGTCTTAGGATCTTCGGAGCGGAAGAATTTTTGGAAAATCTTGGGCTGATCCTCGGGGGCAATGCCGATGCCGGTATCTTGAACCCAGATGTGAACCACCTCCCGCGCTCCGTTAGGATCCCAGCGATTGGTGGTGTGTTCTGCCCCCAGGGTGATCTGCCCGCCGGGCTCGGTGTATTTGTGTGCGTTGTTGACTAAATTGACCAGGATCTGAATCAGGCGTGTGCGATCTGCCCACACGAGGGGCAACTCGGCAGGTAGGTGGATGGTGAAGTGTTGTTGCTTCTCTTCAATTTGGCGGCGGGTTGAGCGCTCAACTTCACCGACGATCTCGGCAAGATTGAGGGCGGCAAACTCCAAGCGCATCCGCCCGGCTTCGATCTTGGAGAGGTCGTTCAAGTCCGAGACCAGCGTGCTCATACGGTCAACGTTGGAGCGGATCACGTTGAGGAAACTGGCCTGAGCCTCGCTGATCGGCCCGACCGCCCCGGCGATGAGCAATTCGGTGTAGCCCTTGATCGAGGTCATCGGATTCTTGAGTTCATGGGCTACGAAGGAAACAAATTCACTCTTAGCCAGGTTGGCGGCACGCACGGCGGCATAGAGTTGGGCGTTGGCCAGGGCAATGGCGGCATGGTCGCACAGCCGTTGGAGGAAGTCTATCGTCTCCGGTGCGCCAAAATCCGCGCTGTCGGATTCGAGGATCAACAAACTGCTCACCCGCTCTTCTTGGCGGATGGGCAAGAGCACCTGAACGCGGCTGTCGGAACGCAAGCGGGGAGTTGAGTCAACCAGATCGCGCCGTAAGGGTTTACCGCTTTCTAGAACAGCAGGCAGAGGTAAGCCGGCGATGAAGGCTTCGGAATCAAAGGGGGCGTTATCCTCAAGCCCTTCCCAGGCGATGGGACGTAGCCCGGTTTCCTCTACGGAACCGATCCAGCCAGCGCTGGCCCGCGAACGCCGCATTGCCCAGTTCAACGTGATGGACATCGCTTGGCCGAGGTCAAGGGTAGCGTTGAGTTCGCGGTCAATGCGCTGCATGATCGAAAGTTCTTCCACCCTGGCGGCCAGCGCTTGATCGGTAAGGGTGTAGAGGCGGGCATTTTCAATCGCGATCGCGGCCTGGGCTGCAAAGGCACTCAATAACTCAGCATCCTCGGTGGTGAAGTTCTTGCCGTCCTTGCGGTTGACGACTTCCAACACGCCGATGGCACGTTCCTTGACAACCAACGGGACGGCTAACACGGCCCGGGTGGTGAAGCCAGTGATTTCGTCCGGCAGGCGGAACCACTCAGGGGAGGTGCTGACGTCGTTGACGATTTGAGGCTGGCGGGTTTGGAACGCTTTTCCGGCCAGGCCGCGGCTGGAGGGCATGCGCTGACCGAGCAAGTTTTGCGCCACCGGCCCCAGCACCACGCGGAAGACCAATTCGTCGCTGGCTTCATCCCACAGCAAGAGACTGCCTGCCTCGCAGGTAAGGATGTCCACCGCATTTTCGAGAATGGTGTGAAGCAGAGGCTCCAGGTCGAGCGTAGAGGAAAGTTTCTGGGTGACTTCGTGGAGCGTCCTTAATTGACGGGCACGGCGTTCTGCTTCGTTGAGCAGGCGCGCTTTGGCAATGGCACCTGCCGCTTGATCCGCGATGGCCTGAAGCAGGTTAACCTGTTCCTGGGTGTAGTGAACGTCTGGGCGCTGTGAACCCAGGCAGAGCACACCGATGGTTTCGGCGCCGGTGTTCAAGGGCACACCCACCCAAGCATACAGGTCGGCCTGTGGGCTCAGAATACCGCGGCTACGGCATTCACGGGTGTAATCGTCCGTCAGAATCGGTTTGCGCTGGCGCAGCACATTCCCTTCAAGGCTGGTGCCCAGGGGGATGAGGCGATTTTCGCGTTCGCTCAGACGCTCATCGCCCCAGACTTCAAAGACAACCCGCAGGGCTTCGTTTTCCGGGTCATGGAGGGCAAGTTGAAACGTCTCGATGGGAATGACCTGAGCGGTTTGGGCATAGATAAGTTCGTAGATATCCTCCAACGCCAGGGTGACGTTAACCCCCTGGGCAACGCGGATGAGCACATTCATCTGCCGCACGCGCTGGTTAAGATCGGCAATGACCTGGGCGCGTTCGATGGCCAGGCTGGCTTGGTCGGCCAGAGCGCTCAGAAAGGCGTAATCGCGGGTGGTGTAAGAAGGGGCGTGTTCGGGCAGTCCCAGCGCAATCCAGCCGCTGAGCTGGGTGCGCGTTTTGAGCGGGAAATAGATCCGCGCACCCAGCAAAGCCAAACGGGCCTGCTCACCGTAGAGCGTATCCGACAAATGGGCGGGATTGCTGACATAAAGCGGGCCGGACTGCTGGTGTAGGGTTTGTACCAGGGTGCTGTTGGCGGCAAAACGCAAATCACTGGTGGGCCGGCCGCTGGCATCGGGCACAGCAACGTAGTGATCGCCCAAGGGATCATAAAGGTAAATATGCAATAGAGTAGGATGCAACGTTTCTTGGAGGGTCGTGCGCAGAATACTCAAGATCTCGGGGAGTTCGACTGCGTGGGTGAGGTCGCGGATAAAGCGGTTAAGCCGTTCCTGACGCACTCGCTCTCCGGGCAAGAAAAGCGCATCCAGGTTTCTTTCGATCCCGTGGTACAGCGGGAGTAAACTCGACGCCACCAGCGCGAAGGCAACGCCGGTGATGAGGGGACGCACGGTGGGGCTAAAGGCGCTGAGGACGGTAACTACGCCCGCGACGACAAGCGCGTAACCGATCCCGGCCAGGGCATAGAGTCCTGCTTGCCACAGCAGGCGTTGGGGCGACGTGATGGCGGGGCGGCTCTGGTTCAGGGCGGCAGTGAGCGGAAAGGCCAGTGTGAGCGCCGCCAAAACAGGGGTTGCCATGCCCGGCTGGCTGAGATGCAGTAAGAACGTGCCGGCCCATAGATAAAGCGCCGGAAGGGAGAGCAGTCCGGCGGCCAACATGCCTAAACTGCGGTTGCGTTGGGGAGCGGTTTCAGCGCGGCGGGCGGCGGTGACCAAAATGACCGCCACGGACAGGCCGGCGGTGAGCAGCCAGATGAGTTCCAGCCACCAGCCCATGGCCATGCGTTGCGCCGCATCGCGTAGGTAAAGGCTTCCTGCTACCAGGGCGACAAGCAGTGCTCCGCCGTAACCACCGCGGCGTAAGCGCACCACCCATTCCGGGGGAAGGGCCCATTCCGAGACACTGAGGGAGAGGTCGAATGAAGCGGCGGCGGTAAGGGCGAAGGCGAGCAACCACAGTAGGGTCAAGCGGTGTGTTTGCCACAGATCCACACTGGCGGCCAGGACGAAACCCAAGGAAGCCGACAAGAGAATAAGGGCACGGTTGGCAGGATGATCGGGGAGGCGCAGGAAGACCAACCAGGCCAGGGCGAGCATGAGCACACCCAGGCCGAGAGGAAAATCATTCAGCCGCACTTGCCAATAACGCGGCCAGGGTTGCAAGACTTGGATGCGGGTAACATACTCCCCCTGTGCGGTTTCGGCGCTTAAGAAAACTTCCTGACCGCTTTTTTTGTTTTCCAGGCTGGTCCACAGCGCGGTGCCATTGGGAACGGCGCGGCCATCTACGCGTAAGAGGCGGTCGCCCACTTGTAACCGTGCACCCCCGGGGGTAGCCGCGGCCGCTGCCGGGCTGAGAATCGCGCCAACGCGCATCCCGGGTAAAACGAGCGCTCCCAGTGCGGGGCGAGCCAACCAAGCCGCACTGGTAAACGGCAAACGAAGGATGATCATGCTCAACGCGGCCAGCCAGAGCAGGAGCAATGTGCGCACACTGCGCCAAGCCGGGGTTGCGGTGAGGTGAGAGGTTGGGGTGTGGAGGTGCGATTCAACCATGCGGTTGCTCCACCGAAGGATCATGCTGACGATGTGGGTTTGCGCACCTGGCGCGAGTCGAGTTCCAGCGGCACCCGCCGTTCGCCCAGGAATTTGAGCAGTACCCGCACGCGCTCTCGCCCCGGCAAACGGGTGTCAAAGATGGCTTCATACCCGGCAAATGGCCCGCTCTCGATTTCAACGCGTTCACCTTTTTGAAACTGGTCGGCCGGAGATTGCGCCGCTATCCGATTGAGGCGTTCAAGGTGGTTTTGTAACGCCGCGATCAGGGCGTCGGGCACAATGGCCGGTTCACCGCCAAAAGCCACCAGGCCGGTCGCAAAAGGCATCCACTGGAAAAGCGAAGCCCCGGTCTGTTCCAGGTCGGCGCGCACAAAAACGTAGCCCGGAAAATAGGCACGGATGCGGCGCGCGCGGGGGTTAACCGGTTTGACCTTAAGATGGGGATAGAAGACCTCCAGCCCCTTTTCGGTCATGTAGCGGGCCAGGCTCTCTTCACGGTGGGGATGACTGTGGATGGCATACCAATGCAAGGACATAAGGCGCTCGCGGGGGGTGGAGGTAACCCAATTATAATGAAAATCCCCCGCGCTGGTTGCGCATGAGCGGTTTACAGTTTTCTTAAGTAAGCCAATCAGCCGGCCCCGCTGGCACCGCCTCCACCTCCCCCGGCGCCGGCCCCTCCGCCGTCTCCGCCGCTAGAGGTGACCACGCTGGTAGCCGCAATGGCGCCCAGCAAGTCATCCATACCGCCGGCGCCGCTGGCCGTAAGCAACCAGGACACGGTGGGGGCAAAACCCTGCTCGCGAAAGGCTTCTGCCCATTGCAGTCCACTGCCAAACGCCAGCGCATAGGGCAGATAGGCTTCCAGCCATTCCCCTTGCAGGCCACTGCGCTGTTTGACCAATTGTCCCAGGTACTGTTTAAACCCCTTCCAGCGCGCGGCGCGGGTCTCCCCCTGGGGGGTAAGCAAGGGCCAGGCATTGGCCGTGAGCAATAACGCACTGCCGGCAACCATCAGGCCGCCGGCCAAGCCCAAGCCGAGCGTACCGACCCCCGCCAACCGATCGCTACCCAAGACCAACAACAAGCCTAAGATGAGCAACAGAAATTCGACCAAAAAAGCCAGCACCGCCAGCGTGTTCAATCGTTTGCGCTCATCCAGACGCTGTGCGTCCACCAGCCCTTGGGCGATCAACTCGCGGGTCAGGGCTTGCTTGAGGGCGGGCAGGATGCCCGGAAGTTTGTTGCCCACGCGACTGAGGCGGATGGCATCTTGCCAGCCCTGACGGGTGGTGAAGAGTGCCCGGAAGAGCACCTGCTCGTGGTCGTGCAAACCGGCCTGATCGCGCAGGCGTTGGAGGGTGTAATCCCGTGTTTTGAAGAGCCCCCGTCCGGCGGGGGTGGCTTCAAGGCGCAGCCAGCCACGTTGGGCGAGGTGGATCAAGATGGCGGCGGCCTGGGCGGGTGTAGCCGCGCTGGGGTTGAGCAAAAACGCGGCTTGGGCTGGCGAAAGCGCATCTGGTGGGTTGCTGATGATGCCCGGCGGGATGACCACCGTTGAGCCCTGGTGCTGGCGGCGATACAGCCAAACCCCGATCAGGGACAGCAGGGCTATGCCTAGCCCTAACCCAATGGCCCACGGCGCCATCTGACGCGCCTGAGCACCACGCGCCAGCAAGCGCGCCTGCCAATCGGGCGGTTGTGCGATCAGACTGCCGCGGGGGAAGAGTATCTCGATTGTGATGCCCTGATTGGCGGGGATGTCCTGAGCGGTAAAGACGAACTCACCGCGGGTGTGGGTGGTGGTATACTGCGCTCCCCGCAATTGGGGTGTTTCAGCCGGCGTCAGGTGAGAGGGGTAGCGCACCGTGATGCGCGCCTGACGGATGGTGTACTCATGTTCTTCCGGAATGGCCTGCCAGAAAATCCCTTCGGCATTGTCGCGCAGATGGATGTGCCCACTCACGAGATAGCGCAAGCCGAGGGTGCGCGTGGCATCCTGGGTGGGGGGAAAATGCCAGGTAATTTCGATGGGATCCGTGTTGCGCTTGATCTCGACTTGGTTGGGCTGGTTCCCTTCGGGAAGCACAACGCCGTCCAGGCTGGCACTTTGAACGTCCACGTTCTCCAATTGATCCAGGGTTAACTGGCGGAAGGCATAGGTGTAGGGCCCACCCTCAAAGCGAAAGGTCACCGTTTCTTCAACCTGGATGCGGTTTTCGGCCTGGATTTGGAGAATCACGTCGTAGCGTTCGGCGTAATAAGCGCGGGCGCTGGCTCTGCCTTGGGGAGCACTCATCAGTGCCAATAACCCAACCAGCGCGGCGAGCAAGAAGACAATACGTACCTGACGAATAGTCATTCTGTCCTCTCTGGGTGGATGGGTTCAATCATCTGAGGCGAGGTGTTAGAATGCCGAGAAAGGATGAACAAATAAACGGCCGCCATGATGACAAAGGAAATCAAGCCGATGACCGGGTCATAGGTGCGCATGTGAACCAGGGCGGGTGAGGGCAGGGCCGAGGCCGGGAAAGTGACCAGCAGGGCGGCGTAGAGATTGTTCGCGGCATGCATGCCCAGGGCATACTCCAACCCACCGCTGTGGAGTGTGGCCCATGAAAGCACCACACCGATCCCAAAATAAAGCGGCATGGTCAACCAGGCGCCGTAGGTTTGCACTTCAGGGTTCAAGCCATGCAGGGCGGCAAAGATGAGATTAGGCAAGATCAAAGTACCCCAATACCCCAGGCGCGAACGCCCAATCCATTGGGTCAGGTAGCCGCGGAAGACCAATTCCTCGGTGCTGGTCTGTAAAGGGATGAGCAGGATGGCCGCCGCAGCGTAGGGAAGAAAACGCGGCCAATCGGCAGCCCAGGTGTAGTTGGAGGGATTGATGAGCCAGAGGATCACATCGCTTAGGCCGCACAAGATCAGCCACAGGTCGAAAGAGCGCCAAAAATAGGCCCAGCGCACCCGCCCGGCGGGGTTGATCAGGGCAAGAAGCGGGCGGTGGTGGAACAGACGCAGGCCGATAATTAGGCCGAGTAAGCCGCCCAATGGGAAGGGCAGTAAGGCAATGACCAAGAGCAGTAAGGGCGGGAAGGCATTAAGATCGGTGCTTCCGGTCAGGATGACGGCGATAATACTGAATAAGAACGAAACGCTGATGAACAACCAGATTACCAGGGCCAGGGTGGCCACATAGCGCCAGGCTTCGTGGCGTCCTTCGCGTGCCGTGGAGAGGTAGGAAGAGACCATCTCAACTCCTTGTGTGGATTGGGGAATGAAAACCGCGAAGAAATTTACAAGAGTGGCATGAAGGGGAGGAACTGCTTCCCCTATTATAATAACCCTGACAGATTAACGGCGGATCAAAAGGCTTTCAAGGCGTGGTTAACAACCCGATGGGGCTCATTTTGCTGGCAGTGGTGGTGCTCTTCTTGCCGGGGGCGGTGTGGGTGGTATGGCGTCACCCTGCCGACCAGGATGGTCTGGAGCAACTGGCCGAGGCGTTGGGGCTTTCGATAGCCTTAACGGCGCTGGGCGGTTTGCTTTTCTTTATCTTGGGCGAAAGGCTTAGTGAGGGGGATTTACGTGTAGCCTATGCCGGCCTGGGGATTGCCTTCGCGGGGGGAGTGGTTTGGCGCTTGAGATGTGTACGCCTGACAGAGGTGCGTTTCTCTCGTTCGATGGTGTGGTTGGGGGGTGGTCTGATCGCATTAGCAGGCATCGTGGTCTGGCGGTTCTATCAGGCACGGGGTATGGTCTTCCCGGCCTGGGTGGATTCGGTGCACCATGTGTTGATCGTGCGCAAGATCATGGCGTTGGGTGGTCTGCCGGAGACCCTGGCGCCCGAAATTGAGACGTTCTTTTCTTATCATTATGCCTTCCATCTCATCACGGCTTGGTTTGCACGCTTGAGTGGTTTAGAAGCCACCCAAGCCGTGCTATGGCTGGGCCAGGGGCTGAATGCGCTGATCGCGCTATCGGTATATCGGTTGGGAAAGGCGCTCTGGGGTGAGCCGTTGCGGGCCGGCCTGGCGGCACTGCTGGTGGGGTTTGCCTTTCAGATGCCGGCCTACTACCTGGCTTGGGGACGCTACACGCTTTTGACCGGATTGGTGATACTGCCTCTGGCGATGGCGGCGGTGCTGGAGATTCTGCGCCGGCCGGGCTCGGCGGAAACGTTCCTGCGTCTGGGGGTGCTCACGGCAGGGGTGGCGTTATGTCATTACACGGCACTGCTTTTACTGGGGCTGTTTTGTGTTGTGATCGTGGTCGGGGAGTTTTGGGGAATTTGGCGGCTTTCCCCGCCGGCGGCCCGGGCACGGCGATTGTTCCCCCTGGGAGCGCTGTGTCTGAGTCTGGGTTTGGGGGCTGGGCTAGCACTGCCCTGGTTGTGGCGGGTGATCTGGCACTTAGGGGCGCAGGCGGCGGTGCGGGTGGTCTCGCCGCTGGACGCTTCACAACTGGGCTATTGGCGTTACATCTTGGATTTGCTTGGGCCGCGCCATAATCACATTTTGATGGGGCTGGCGGCGGCAGGATGCGCCTATGGGTTGACGCAAACGCAGAGCCGCCGGTTGGCGGCGTGGGCGCTGGTGTTGGTTGGGCTGATGCTACCCTGGGGGATACGCCTGGGGCCGTTTCGTCCCGATCATATGGCCATCGTCCTTTTCCTTCCGGCGGCGTTGTGCCTGGCGGATGGCGGCGTGGGGGGATGGGGTTTGATCGTGAGGCGTTTGCCTTCGCGTTTGGCTCAACGTGTTGCTTGGGGGGTGGGGGCAGTGCTAGTGTTGGGAGTTCTGGGCTGGGGCGCTTGGTCTACGCGCACGGTGACCAACCCAACGACGCAACTGGCCGATATGGCCGATAAGACGGCGTTGGATTGGGTGCGGGAGAACCTGCCGCCGGAAGCGCGTTTTTTGATCAACGTCACCCCTTGGCAGGGGGGGACATTCCGTGGGGTGGATGGGGGATACTGGCTACTCCCTTATGCCGAGCGCATGAGCATCTTGCCGCCGGTGCTGTATGCCTGGGGTGATCCGGAGACTGCGGCGCAGATTAATCGCTGGGCGACGCAGGCCGCCGAACTAAAAGATTGCGATGAGAAGTTCTGGGCTTTGATAAAAGAGGCCGATCTGGATTATGTTTATGTGCGCGAGGGTGTAGGAAGTTTACAACCGGCCGCGCTCAATCAGTGCCGCGGCGTGGTGCCGATCTATCGCCGCCAGGGGGTGTTCATCTATGCCCTGGAATCGCCATAATGTCCAGACAAATGACGACTTTGCGGGTGATTTTTATACACATTGTTTTGTGAAAATTGCCACCAGACAGCACTTGTGATATACTAGGGCAAGATTGTGCGGGTCAGATAGACAATTCCTATCGTGAGGACCGCTCATGCTTCAAGATTATCTCCCCCTGTTCGTCATTTTGGTCGTCGCCTTTGCCATTGCCCTCATTGCCATTTTGCTGGGGATGCTCTTCGGCCCGCGGCGGCCTACCCCACGCAAGGCGGCGCCGTATGAATCGGGTATTGTGCCCTATGGACCGGGGCGGCGGCGAGTATCGGTGCGTTTTTACCTCGTAGCCGTCCTTTTTATTCTCTTTGATGTTGAGGTGATTTTTGTGATCTTCTGGGCCGCGGCCGCCCGTCAGTTGGGGTGGTTAGGCCTGGGGGCGATGCTGGTGTTCCTGGTGATTTTAGAGGTAGCCCACGTCTATGCGTGGAAGAAAGGAGCGCTGGAATGGGACTAGAACAAAAAACCGCTCAAATGGGGGTGGTAACGACCACCCTGGAGCAAATGGTCAATTGGGCGCGCACGCGCTCCATGTGGCCGATGCTGTTCGGTCTTGCTTGTTGTGCCATTGAGATGATGGCGGCTCAGGCGTCCAGTTATGACCTGAGCCGCTTCGGTATGGAACTGATGCGCGCCAGCCCGCGCCAATCCGATTTGATGATCGTGGCCGGGCGGGTTTCGCGCAAAATGGCGCCGGTTTTGCGCCTGCTGTACGATCAGATGCCCGAACCCAAGTGGGTCATCGCCATGGGCGATTGCGCGTCCTGCGGCGGTATTTTCAATAACTATGCCATTGTGCAGGGTGTGGATGAGGTTGTGCCGGTGGATGTCTATGTGGCGGGCTGTCCGCCGCGTCCGGAAGGATTAATCCACGGCATTTTGACCCTGCATGATAAGGTGCAGAAAGAAAAACTGACCAAATGGGCTTAATCCGGCAGGCCGGGTAACCCTGTTCCCTAAGTTATGCCAGAGGATGGGGGCGCCGGCTGAGCGAGTCATACAGACGAGGTCGGAGTGATGACAAAGGCAAACACCGAGGTTTTAGAAGAAGCGGTACGGGTCATCAAGGAACGTTTTGGCGCTGCCGAACATCGCTTTCGGGATGAGGTTACGTTGATCATCCCCCCAGAGAACATCATTGAGGCAGCGCAGACGTTGCGCGATACCTTTGGTTTCAACGTGCTGATTGACGAAACGGCAGTGGATTACTGGCCGCAGACAACGCCGCGCTTTCATGTGGTTTACCATCTCTATTCCATGCCTCATAACCTGATCTTGCGCCTGCGTGTGCCGCTCAATGGCAACGCGCCGCATGTGGATACCATGGAAAAAGTGTTCCCCAATGCAAATTGGAAAGAGCGCGAGATTTGGGACATGTTCGGCATTGTCTTCGACGGGCACTCGGACTTGCGGCGCATCCTGATGCCGGCGGATTGGCAGGGGCACCCACTGCGCAAGGATTACCCGTTGGGCTACGAAGAGGTGCAGTTCTCGTTCAATGCCGAAGAGATTGATCGCCGCAAGCCTTACGCCAAGTCTTAGGGGTGGAGTCGGCCATGGTCATGTTGCGTGAAGTTTCTGTAGATGAACTGCGTCATCTGGTTTCGGAGCGGGCGCTGGCGGGCGAGACGATGTTGCTCAACATGGGGCCACAGCACCCCAGCACGCACGGCGTGTTGCGCCTGCTGTTGGAACTGGAAGGCGAGATTGTGATTAACTGCATCCCCGATATCGGCTTTCTGCACACCGGCGTTGAGAAGAACATGGAAGCCAAGACGTACCAGAAAGCCGAGGTGATGACCGACCGTCTGGATTACCTCAATCCCATCGGCAATAACCTGGTGTACTGCCTAGCGGTGGAAAAACTGGTGGGGCTCGACGTGCCCCCGCGCGCCCAGGCCATTCGGGTCATCCTGGCAGAGTTGACGCGTATTGGCTCGCATCTGCTCTGGCTGGGCACCAGTTCGCTCGATTTGGCCGCCATGTCCACCTTTCTCTACACCATGCGCGAACGCGAGATGATCCTGGACATCTTCGAGATGTGCTCCGGACAGCGCATGATGACCACTTACGTCCGCCCCGGTGGGCTGTGGCGGGATGTGCCGGTGGAGTTCGAGGATGCCGTGCGGCGGTTCCTCGATCTCATGCCGCGGCGCATTGATGAATACGAACGCCTGCTGACCACGAATGAGTTATTCCTAGACCGCACCCGCGGCATTGGGGTGATTACGGCAGATGAGTGTATCCAATGGGGTATCTCCGGGCCGGTGGCACGGGCAGCCGGGCTCAAATATGACCTGCGCAAGGTGCGCCCGTACAGTGGTTACGAGCAGTACGAGTTTGATATTCCCACCCAGCAGGATGGCGACGTCTATTCGCGCTACCTGGTGCGGGTGGAAGAAATGCGCCAATCCCTGCGCATTATCCGCCAGACGCTGGATAAATTGCCGTATGGCCCGGTGCGCAGTAACAACCGCAAGTTTGTGCCGCCGCCGCGCTCTGAGTTGGGCGTGAGTATGGAGGCGGTGATCCATCACTTCAAGTTGTGGACGGAGGGCTTCTCCGCTCCCAAAGAGTCGGTGTATGCCGCCATTGAAAGCCCGCGCGGCGAGTTGGGCGTTTTCCTGGAAGGGGATGGCGGGCCTAAACCCTATCGGGTGCACTACGTCACCCCTTCATTTGCCAATTTGCAGATCATGCCCATCTTAACCCGCAATCACTTTATCGCCGATGTGGTGGGTATCATCGGCAGTATTGATATCGTCCTGGGAGATTGTGACCGGTGAATACGCTACGCGCCAAATACGCCGATGAGATTCAGGCCATTTTGGCCAAATATCCGCCGGAGCATAAGCGTTCGGCGGTCATGCCACTGCTTTATTTAGCCCAGCGCGAAGCGGGGTATGTCACGGCGCAGGCCATGGCCGAAATCGCCGAGATTTTGGATATCTCGATCACGGATGTGGCCTCCGTGGTGGGCTTCTACTCGCTGTATTATGACCAGCCTCACGGACGCTATCACATCCAAGTGTGCACCGATCTACCCTGTGCCCTGCGCGGTGCAGAGGATTTTCTTAAAGCCCTTTGTCAGGCGCTGGGCATTGAGGTAGGGCAGGTGACCCCGGATGGGCTTTTTACCGTGGAAGAGGTGAAGTGCATTGGGGCGTGCCACCGCGCGCCGGTCTTCCAGGTGCAGGGAGACGGCGAGATTGTCTTCCATGAAAACCAAACCGTGGAGACGGCGTTAGCGGTTATCGAAGCCCTGCGCCAAAAAGCGCGGCAAGAGAAGGAGGGCACGGCATGAGTGACTATCTTATTCTGCGCCACCGCGCCATCCCCGGGCTGGAACGTCTGCCGGTGTATCTAGAACAGCAGGGGTTTGCGGCGTTCAAAAAGGCGGTAACCGAACTCCAACCGGCGCAGGTCATCCAAATGGTCAAGGATTCCGGACTGCGTGGGCGAGGTGGAGCGGGTTTTCCCACCGGATTAAAGTGGTCGTTCCTGCCCAATGATCTATGGCCGCATTACGTGGTCGCCAACGCCGATGAATCGGAACCGGGCACGTTCAAAGATCGTGAAATTATGGAATCTAACCCCTTCCAGTTTTTGGAAGGGCTGATGATTGCGGCCTACGCCGTCCAGGCGCGGGTGGCCTATATCTACATCCGCGGCGAGTACTGGCACATTGCCAAATGGTTAGATCAGAAGATCGCCGAACTGGAACGAGCCGGTCTGCTGGGTGAAAACCTCTTTGGCACGGATTACTCCCTGCGTCTCTACACCCACTTGGGCGCCGGTGCCTACATCTGCGGTGAGGAAACGGCACTGCTGGAATCGCTGGAAGGCAAAATCGGCCAGCCGCGCTTGCGCCCGCCCTTCCCGGCGACGGCCGGCCTCTACAACCGCCCCACGGTGGTCAATAACGTGGAGACCTTGGCGAATGTGCCCCTGATCGTGCTCCATGGGCCGGCCTGGTATCACAATTACGGGACGGACAAGAGCCCCGGCACCAAGGTATTCAGCCTCTCGGGTTGTGTCAATCGCCCGGGGAACTACGAACTGCCGTTCGGGGTGACTTTCCGTGAGTTAATTTTTGAACACGGCGGTGGGGTGCCCGAGGGACGAACGCTTAAGGCGGTAATGACGGCCGGAGCGTCCTCGGTGTTGATCCCGATGGATGAAAGCGTGCTGGATACCCCCCTGGATTACGAATCGCTGAACAAGTTCGGCGGTTCGCTGGGTTCAGCCTCGGTGATCGTGTTGGATGATTCGGTCAACATGGCTTGGCTGACCTATAAAACGGTCAATTTCTTCAAACATGAATCGTGTGGTAAATGCACCCCTTGCCGCGAAGGCACGTACTGGATGAATCGCCTGGCCGAACGCATTGCGCGCGGGCAAGGGGAAGCCCGTGAAGTGGAATTGCTCTATCAGGTTGCGCGTCAAATGCAGGGGAAATGCCTGTGCGCGCTGGGTGAATTCTCCACCCTGGCGGTAGTTTCCAGCATTGATCGCTTCCGCACAGATTTCGAAGCCGTTGTAACCAAGGAGCCGGTTTATGGGTAAAATGGTGACCCTCACCATTGATGACCAGGTGGTCAGCGTGCCGCAGGGGACGCTGATTGTGGATGCGGCCAAGAAGGCCGGAATTGATATCCCGGTCTTTTGTTATCACCCCAAGATGGAACCGGTGGGGATGTGCCGGATGTGCCTGGTGGAAGTCGGTCGCCCGGTGATTGACCGCGCCACCGGTCAACCGGTATTGGAGGCGGATGGCAGTCCCAAGATCCAGTTTGGGCCAAAATTAGAGACGGCCTGCACTACGCCCGTGAGCGAAGGGATGGTGGTGCGCACCCAAACCCAGGTCGTGGCCGAGGCGCGGCGAGGAATTATCGAATTCCTGCTCACCTCGCACCCGCTCGACTGCCCGATTTGTGATAAGGGCGGGGAGTGCCCCCTCCAAAACCTGACCATGGCTTATGGGCCGGGGGAGTCGCGCTTCCGCTATGAGGATAAGATACACCTCGCCAAGCATCTCCCGCTGGGCGAATTGATTTACCTGGATCGTGAACGCTGTATCCTTTGCGGGCGGTGTGTGCGCTTCCAATCCACGGTTGTGGACGATCCGGTGATTGCATTCAGTCAGCGTGGTCGGGCTCTGCAAATTGTGACTTTCTCAGAACCCGGCTTTGATTCCTACTTCTCCGGAAATACGACCGATATTTGCCCGGTAGGGGCGTTGACTACCGCCGATTTTCGCTTTGGCGCGCGCCCCTGGGAGATGACGCCAAGCGCCTCGATCTGCCCTCACTGCCCGGTAGGGTGTAATATCACCTTCAATGTGCGCCGTGAGGCCGCCGCAGGGGGACGTGAGGTGATCAAACGCGTTATGCCGCGCCAGAACGAGTGGGTTAATGAGATTTGGATTTGCGATAAAGGGCGTTTTGGCTATCACTACACCGAGAGCCCCGAGCGCTTGCGCCAGCCGCTGGTGCGCAAAGATGGAACCCTACAGCCCGTTTCTTGGGACGAGGCACTGCGTGCGGCGGCGGAGGGACTGCGCACTCACCAGCGCTTGGTGAGCCTGGCCGGAGGACGATTGAGCAACGAGGATTTATTCAACCTTTACCGACTGACCGAGGCGCGGCAGGGGCAAGCGGTGCTCTACTCGCCCATGGGGGGCGGTGATTTTGTGCGGCGCTACGGCCTGAGCGGGGAGGCGAACTTGGCGGCCTTGGGCAAGGGAGACGCCATCCTGGTGGTGGCGACCGACTTGCACGAGGAAGCGCCGCTGTGGTGGCTGCGGGTCAAGCAGGCGGCTGAACGTGGGGCCACCTTGATCGTGGCCAATGCCCGCCCCACCAAACTGGAACGTTATGCCGCTCACATCTTGCGTTACACCTACCAAGATGCCCTGCTCAAGGTGCAAACCCTACTGACAGGGAATACTTCTGAAGCCCAGGCGCTGGCCGGTGCGGCCAATCTGGTCATTTTCTACGGTAGTGAGGGGTTGTCCCTGGAAGCCTCTGAGGCATTGGCGGCGGTGTTGGCGCGCTTGTTGGTGCAAAACGGGCAGGCGGAACGCCCGTTGAGCGGCTTGGTGGCAGTCTGGCCGCATGCCAATACCCAGGGCGCATGGGAAATCGGCTTCCGTCCGGATTCGCGGCTGGCTGAAACCCTGAGCAGTGCCGATGTGGTCTGGGTAGCGGCTGCCGATCCGGCCGGGGATGATGTGGCTCTGGCGCGTGCCCTGGAAAAGGCCGGGTTTGTCATCGTGCAAGACCTCTTCTTGACCGAGACGGCCCGCCGTGCCGATGTGGTCTTCCCGGCGCAGGCGTTTACCGAGCGCGAGGGCACGTGGACGTCGGGAGAACGGCGAGTACAGCGTTTCTACCCGGCCGTGCCCGAATTAGACGGCACCCGCGCCGATTTTGCCATCGTGGCGCAGGTAGCCGAACACTTAGGAATGGCGCTGGAGGGCCGTTCGGCGCTCCGCGTCTTCCAAGCCATTGCACAGACCCTACCCGCTTTTGTCGGTTTGTCATACACCCGCTTGGCCGAGGTGGTGGAACAGTGGCCGATTGTGGGGCGCGGTGATCTTTACTACGGCGGCACGGCCTATGAGAATACCCAAGGGTTGGGGGTACGCTTGGCGCGGGTGAGCGCAGAAGCGGAGGCGATAGCCTTGCCTGAAGTCGCACCGGCGGAGGTGCCCGCATCCGAGGCGTTGTATCTGGTGCCGTTCGTCCGCCTCTATGATCAGGGGCAAACCCTACGGCCTTCGCGTTTACTGCACCGACGAATCGCCCGGGCAGGCCTTTACCTGGCGCCGCAGACGGCGGCCCAACTGGGTGTGCAAAACGGCGAGTATGTTCAGGTTAGCGTTGACGGGTGGTCAGAAACGCTGTCTGTGCAGGTGGTGGCGAACGTGCCGGAAGGGGTGGGTTTGGTGCCACACAGTAGCGGGGTGGCGCTACGTCAACCGCAGTGGGTGCGCGCTCAACGCGCTGTGCTTGAACCTCAGGCTGAGAGTTAAGGAGTTCGCATGGACGCTGCCTTGTTTTGGGAGTGGGTGATCAAGTCACTGATTATCGTGCTGGTGTTGACCGGGGGGTTCGCTTATGCCACCCTGTATGAACGCCGCGTCATTGCCCGCATTCAGGTGCGCATTGGGCCTAACCGGGCGGGCCCGTTTGGCCTGCTCCAGCCGGTAGCCGATGGGATTAAATTGATCTTCAAGGAAGAGTTGACCCCCGCGGGGGCGGATAAGGTGCTGTTCTTCCTGGCGCCTATCATCACGGTTTTGCCTTCGTTGGTCATCACGGCGGTGGTGCCGTGGGGCGATACCGTGGTGATCGGTGGACGCGTCATCCGCCTCTATCTCACGGATATCAATGTGGGTATCCTGTATATTCTGGCGGTAGCGTCCATCTCGGTCTATGGCATAGCCCTGGCGGGGTGGGCTTCGAATAACAAATATGCCCTACTGGGCGGTTTGCGTTCCACCGCTCAGATGATCAGTTACGAGTTGGCGCTGGGGCTTTCATTTGTCGGCCCAATATTGCTGGCCGGTTCACTCAGCCTGATGGATATCATCAATGCCCAAAAGCATTTGTGGTATATCGTGCTTCAACCGGCGGCGTTCTTGCTTTACTTTATGGCTTCGCTGGCCGAGGTTAACCGGGCGCCGTTCGATATGCCCGAGGCGGAGCAGGAACTCACGGCCGGTTACCATGCCGAATATTCGGGGATGAAATTCGCCCTCTTCTTCATGGCCGAATATATCAAAATGATCGCAGTGGCGATGATCGGCGCCTCGCTTTTCCTGGGGGGGTATATGGGGCCGTTCGTGGATCGCTTCCCATGGCTGGGGCCGATTTACCTCTTCCTCAAAGTGGCGGTGTGGCTGTTTGTGATGATTTGGCTGCGGGCCACGTTACCGCGCATTCGCTATGACCGCCTGATGCAATTGGGCTGGAAGGTGATGTTCCCGCTGGGGCTACTGAACGCGGTCATTACCGCCTTTGTGGTGGTCTGGGTTGGAGGATAAACCATGCTTAAAGGTTTGCTTGAAACACTCCGTTCGATGACCGAAAAGCCGGTCACGATTCAGTATCCTGAGGTCAAGCGCCCGGTGCGGGCGCGCTTCCGTGGGCGACACATCCTGCGCCGGTATGAAAACGGCTTGGAACGCTGTATTGGGTGCGCCCTGTGCGCTGCAGCCTGTCCCTCGGATGCCATCTTTGTCGAGGCGGCAGAAAACACGGATGATGAACGGTACTCGCCGGGTGAACGCTACGCGCGGGTGTACGAGATTAATATGCTACGCTGTATCTTCTGCGGCTTCTGTGAGGATGCCTGCCCGACCGAGGCCATTGTGCTGACCGATAACTACGAACTCACCTTCACCAATCGCCATCAGTCCATCTACACCAAGGAAATGCTGTTAGAGCCGGTGCCGGAAGGCGGCAAGCCTACGCCGCAGAAAGTGGAACCCGGGGTGTACACCCGCTCAATTCCCATCATGCAGGATCCCACCGATTAGGGAGGCTGAATGTCCTTAGGAACCCTCATCGTTTTTGCTGTCTTAGGTCTGGTGGTGGCCGGCTCGGCTGTGGGAATGCTGCTCAGCCGCAACGCGATTTATTCGGCGCTCTTTCTGGTAATCAACTTCATTGCGGTGGGTGTGCTGTATCTGATCTTGGGGGCGCCGTTTATCTCATTTGCCCAAGTGGCCGTCTATGCCGGCTCCATCATGGTGCTTTTTGTGTTTGTCATTATGCTGTTAGGGGCAGAGCAGTTCCCGGTTCATGAGCCTCTGCGCGGGCAGCGTTGGTTGGGCTTGCTGGCCGGGGGACTTTTCCTGATCGAATCTGCGGCTTTCTTATACCTGCGCACCAGCGCGCCCAAATGGGCGGCGGAGATCGGGTTTGGGTTTGAAAGCCCGGCCGTGGTTGGGCGCATGATTATCGAAAAGTATTTACTTCCTTTTGAGATTACGGGCTTTTTGTTGTTGATTGCCGTGGTGGGGGCGATTTTCCTGGCGCGCCTGGAGACTCCGATGGTGGGTAAGGGCAAGGGTCGCCAGGGGCAACTCGGAGAACGGAAGGAGTAGGCCGCTATGCCATTGGTGTATTATCTGGGGCTTTCGGCATTCATGTTCACCATCGGGATCTTGGCCGTAGTATTGCGGCGCAATCCCTTGGTTGTCTTTATGGGGTTGGAATTGATGTTCAATGCCGCCAATCTGGCTTTTGTGGCCTTTGCGGCCTTTCACAAGGTGCTGGATGGCGAAATTTTCGTGTTTTTCGTCATCACCACAGCCGCCGCCGAGGTAGCGATTGGCTTGGCGTTGATTGTGGCGATCTTCCGCGCCAAGCACTCCATTGACCTGGATCAAATGAGCCAGTTGAAAGGATGAGCCACCCATGCACATGGAGGTTATGACTGTAACCGAACCGTTGTTCCGCCTGGCGCCGGGGGTGGTGTTCCTACCGGTGGTGGGCATCCTGTTGAATCTGCTCTTGGGGGAGCGCTGGAATGAAAAGGTGGTGGGGTGGATTGCCAGCCTGGCCACGGTGGGCGCCTTTGGTGTGGCGGTAGCGCTGGCCGTTGGGTTGACTCGCCATCCCGAAGGAGCAGTCGTGCCGCTGTTGACCTGGATCCGCATCGGCGATTTTCAGGTGGATTGGGCTTTCCGTGTGGATACCCTCTCGGTGGTGATGATGCTGGTCGTGGCCGGCGTGGGGGCGCTCATTCATATCTATTCCATCGGGTATATGCACGAGGATGTGCGCCATCAGGGGGATCCGCGCCGCTTCCGCCGCTTCTTTATCTTTCTCAATCTGTTCATCGCGGCGATGATGATCTTGGTCAGCGCGAACAACTTCCTGATGCTCTTTGTGGGCTGGGAAGGGGTTGGTCTGTGTTCGTACCTGCTGATCGGGTTCTGGTTTGAGAAGGGCGCCGGCGGTATCGGTAACGCGCTGGCGGCCAAGAAGGCGTTTGTGGTTAACCGCATCGGCGATTTTGGTCTGTTGATCGCGCTTTTCTTGATCTTTGCCAATTTCGGCACGCTGGATTTTGAGGCTGTGTTTCGTCAGGCGCCGCAGTTGGCACAGGTTGCACCCGGCATACTGACGGCAATCACGTTGTTCATGCTGTTGGGCGTGACGGGAAAGTCGGCGCAAATCCCACTTTATGTGTGGTTGCCGGATGCGATGGCCGGCCCAACCCCGGTTTCAGCCCTGATTCATGCGGCAACGATGGTGACTGCGGGCGTCTATCTGGTGGCGCGTTCGCAGGCGCTGTATGTTGAGGTGCCGCTGGCGCAAAGCACGGTGACCTGGGTGGGCGGGTTGACGGCCCTGCTAGCCGCTACCATTGCGCTGGGTCAATACGACATTAAGCGGGTCTTGGCTTACTCCACCATTAGCCAGTTGGGTTTCATGGTCGCGGCGGTGGGGATGGGCGCCGCGGTAGCAGGGATGTTCCACTTGGTGACGCATGCCTTCTTCAAGGCCTTGCTCTTCCTCTCTGCCGGCTCGGTGATTTTAGGCATGGAACGTGGACATGAAGCCGGGCATCACCATCAGGTTGAAATAGATGTGCAAGATATGCGCTTCATGGGGGGACTGCGCCAGCGCATGCCGGTAACTTTTTGGGTTTATCTGATCGGCGCGTTGGCATTGGCGGGGGTAGCACCGCTGGCGGGGTTCTTCTCCAAGGATGAGATCCTGGCGGCGGCCAGCGCCAAGTTCCCGGCGGTGTTCGGCCTTCTGCTTTTCTCTGCTCTGCTGACGGCGCTTTACATGGGACGGCAGTTGGCGCTGGTGTTCTTCGGCGCGCCGCGCAGTGAGGCCGCCGAGAAGGCAACCGAGAGCGCGCCGATTGTGACCGTGCCGCTGATCATTTTGGCAGTGCTTTCGGTGCTGGGTGGTCTGATCAACTTCCCGGGTTCGTATGTACTGGAACATTGGCTCGAACATACTCTGCATGTGGTTGAGGCCGTTCCATTCCAGATAAGTATTGCGGCTTCATCGTTGGCGGTGGCTTTGGTGGGTTTGGGGCTGGCGTGGTGGCTTTACGGACGCCGCCCATTGCCCAGCCCACGCGAAACCGATCCCCTGGGGCGGGTGTTGGATGGGGTTTACCATGCCCTGGAACGCAAGTGGTGGGTAGATGAGGTTTATCACGCGCTGGTAGTGCGTCCGTATCATGGATTAGCCCATGCCCTAGCGCAGGTGGTGGATTTAGGGCTGATTGACGGTATTGTGAATGGAGTTGGGCATGTGGCGCGCCAGACGGCGCTGTGGTGGCGCCAGTGGCAGAACGGCTATGTGCGTTCCTATGCCTTAAGTATTGTGGTGGGCGTGGTGCTGATTGTGGCCTATTTGCTCTTGCGCTAGGCGGGTAAGCCGCTACCGATTCCGAAGGAACGAGGTTTAAGCATGATCCTGGGCATGAACGGACTGGTTTGGTTGATTGCGCTCCCGCTGGTGGGGTTTGTGGTCCTGCTTTTCATTCCCTCTGAAGCCAAAAAGGCGCTGCGGTGGGTGGCACTGCTGGCCTCGCTGGCGACCTTTGGCGTCGCCCTGGGGGTGCTGGCGCAGTTTCAGGTGGGTAATCCGGGCTTGCAAATGGTGGTGCGCCAACCTTGGGTGCGCATCGGCGATGTAGCGATTGGGTTTTACCTGGGCGTGGATGGCCTAAGCCTGCTGATGGTCTTGCTGACGGCGTTTTTGACCCCCATTGCCATCCTCTCAACCTGGAGCGCGGTCGAAGAGCGGGTTAAGGGTTTTATGCTCTTCTTCCTCTTGCTGGAAAGCGGCATGTTGGGGGTCTTTTTAGCGCTGGATTTGGTGCTCTTTTATGTCTTCTGGGAATTCACCCTGGTGCCGATGATCTTCTTGATCGGCGTGTGGGGTGGGGAACGGCGTGTGTATGCCGCCGTTAAGTTCTTCCTCTTCACCATGTTCGGTTCGGTGTTGATGCTGTTAGGTATCCTGTATTTGGGGCTGCAGACGCGCACCTTTGCCTGGGATGCGCTCTTGCAGCAGCGGGCGGTCTTCGCGGCGGCGCAGTTGTGGCTCTTCCTGGCCTTTGGTTTAGCCTTTGCAATCAAGGTGCCGATGTTCCCACTCCACACCTGGCTGCCGGATGCCCATGTGGAAGCCCCAACGGCCGGTTCGGTGATCCTGGCCGGCATCCTGCTGAAGATGGGCGCGTATGGTTTTCTGCGCTTTAATTTACCCCTCTTCCCGCAGGCGACCTTGCAGTTGGCGCCGTGGATGGCGGGCTTGGCCGTAGTCGGTATCCTTTACGGGGCGGCGGTGGCCTATGCCCAACAGGATGTTAAGAAACTGGTAGCGTATTCCTCGGTGAGCCATCTGGGATTTGTGGTGCTGGGGACGTTTGCTCTCACCGCGCAGGGGCTGGCCGGTGCCGTGCTCCAGATGGTCAACCACGGTTTGAGCACTGGCGCGTTGTTCTTGATCGTAGGGATGCTGTATGAACGACGCCACACCCGTCAGATGAGCGCCTTCGGCGGGATTTGGAAAGTGATGCCGGTTCTAGGGGCGCTCTCGCTGGTGGTGACTCTTTCGTCATTGGGTTTGCCGGGTCTGAACGGTTTTGTGGGCGAGTTCACCATTCTGTTAGGGGCATTCCGTTCGACGGCGCTGGGGAGCCCTTGGTTTGCCGGGGTGGCCACGGTCGGGGTGATCCTGGCGGCGGTGTATTTGCTGACCATGTTTGAAAAGGTCTTTCTCGGCCCGGTACGCCATGAGGAAAACCGCACCTTGCCGGACTTGAATGCCCGTGAGGTGCTGACTCTGGTGCCCATTCTGGTGCTGATTTTCTGGATTGGTTTATATCCGCAACCCTTCTTAAATTTGATCAATCCCAGTGCTGAGCAGTTGGCCGCGCTGGTGCAATCGGTGGCCATGGCCGCCCACTAGGAGGACGAGATGACCTTGAGCGACGTGATGATGGTGCTTCCGATTGCCTTTATTCTGGTTTGGGCGGTGGTGCTGTTGCTGTTGGATTTATGGCTCCCGCGCGAACGCCGCGGGTGGTTGGCGTTGCTAACGGCATTAGGATTGGCCGTGGCGCTGGGGCTGGATCTGGCGCAGAGCGGTCGCAGTGGCAGCGCATTTAGGGAGATGGTCGTACTGGATAACTTTGCCGTCTTCTTGAATGCTCTGTATTTGGTCAGCGGTTTGGTCGCCCTGGCGCTGGGGTACGACTATCTCAAACGCATGGAGATAGAACGAGGCGAGTTTTATGCCATGATGCTCTTCTCCATTGCGGGGATGATGCTGTTGACCCAAGCCAATCACCTAATTCTAGTTTTCCTGGCGTTAGAATTCCTCTCCATTCCACTTTATGTGTTGGCCGGCTTCGCGCGCCCGCGCCTGGAATCGGAAGAGGCGGCTTTGAAGTACTTTTTATTGGGGGCGTTTTCTTCGGCATTTGTCTTATATGGAATTGCACTGATCTTTGGCGCTACCGCGAACGCCAGCGTGACCGGCGTTGTAGAAGCCGTGCGCAGCGGTAACGCGGAAATGGGTTTTCTTACCGCGGGTGCGGTGATGTTGTTGGTGGGATTTGGGTTCAAAGTGGCGGCGGTGCCGTTTCATGAATGGGCGCCGGACGTCTATCAGGGGGCGCCGACCCCGGTGACCGGTTTCATGGCGGTGGCGACCAAAGCCGCCGGTTTTGCGGTATTGATGCGCCTGTTTTTGAATCTCTTCCCCGGTCTGGCTGCCAATCTCACCCCGATTTTCTGGGGCGTGGCGGCGCTAACGATGATTGTGGGGAACCTGTTGGCGTTGGCGCAATCGAATATCAAGCGCCTGCTGGCTTATTCCAGCATTGCCAACGCCGGCTATCTGCTGATGGCCTTTGTGCCGTATGGGAATGCACAGGTGGCCTCGCAGGCAGTCTCTTCGATGTTGTTCTACCTACTGGCTTACGGGTTAACCACCTTGGGCGCCTGGGCGGTGGTGGTCGCTTTGGAGCAAGCCGAGGGACGCGGCTTGGCATTAGAAGACTACGCCGGTTTGGGGCCCAAATATCCCTGGCTGGGGGTAACGATGCTGATTTTCATGCTCTCGTTGACCGGCGTGCCGTTGACGTTGGGTTTCTGGGGCAAGTTTTTCCTCTTCCGCACGGCGGTTGCGGCGGGGTATGTGGATCTGGCAATCATTGGCTTGCTCACCTCGGTGATCTCGGCTTACTACTACCTGCGGGTAGTGGTGATCATGTACATGCGCCCGGGTGAGCCGAAGGTGCGCCGCGATGGGTGGTTGAACCTGGTGGCGATTGGGACGGCAGCAGCGGTGGTCCTGCTCAGCGTGGTGCCGGTACAAGTGTTGAATCTGGCGGCGCAAGCGGTGCTGCGTCTGCCCTAGGTGAATGCGGTATAATAGAAACAAACGCCCCCGTAGCTCAATTGGATAGAGTAATGGACTTCGAATCCAGAGGTTGCGGGTTCGAGCCCCGCCGGGGGCGCTGAAGACCACAAAGAGGTTAGGCTTTTGTGGTTATGGTACATGGATAGGCGTTTTTCCGGTGAGGGTTATATGGTCGCACTTCCTACCCTAATTCCTCTTTCCGAAGCCGCCCGCAAGTATGGGCTGGATGAGGCTCGCTTGCGTGAGCTGGTGGAGAAGGGTAAAATCCGAGCAGGAAGACTCCCCGGTTCGGATGAGGTGCTCGTGAGTGAGGATGAGGTACAAAAACGGGCTGAGAAGGAACAGGACTCTGGCGTGCGCAAAGAGGATTTGCCGGAGTATCAGAAGCATGCACATTTGAAGGGGATAGGTATTGGAATAGCCGAAGCATCTAGAAAGTATAAAATCCCTTTTTCCACTGTCCACCGATGGGTAAAGTTGGGTTATGTAAAGCAAATTGGAGTTAATGGTCAAAAGTCTCTTATTGATGAAGCGGACATCGCATATTGCAACGAGGTTTATAAAAAGCGCAAGGGATCAAGGGGAAAATGGTTATTCAAAAGGGATGGAACGCCATATAATCCAAAAAAGCTTGTTGCATAATCTGGCAAAACTCTCAAGAGTATAAAGCGGCCAAAAAGGCCGTTTTTCGTTTCGAAAACATATCAAAGTTTATATTGACAAAACTTTGATATGTTGCTAAAATGTGATCAAGCACCTTTCCAAACCGCCTGCTAACTGCCCCGACAAACACAACGCCCCGCCGGGCGTTGTGCGCCCGACAGGGCGCTCCGTGAGCCGT
>CAYRUO010000011.1:0-48005 GCA_964427505.1 uncultured Thermanaerothrix sp. | reverse complement strand
ATTATCTTTTGAGCTAACCATCTTACTCCAGTAACATTTTATGTGAACTAATGCGTTTTCGTTGACAACCCCCTTTACCCATGATAAAATTTGCCACGCTCGGAATTCTAATAGGCCCCCATCGTCTAGCGGCCTAGGACGTGGCCCTCTCAAGGCCAAAACGGGGATTCGAATTCCCCTGGGGGCACCAGATGAAAATGACCGCCTGAACGGCGGTCGTGGTTATTTAAAACCGCTTTAATCCCAGATAGAGCGCCGCGGCGAGCAGGGCGGTGACCGGGATGGTCAGCACCCAGGCCAAGGCGATCTGCCCGGCCACGTTCCAGCGCACTTTGCTCACGCGGTGGGCTGAACCAACACCCAGGATCGTGGCACTCACCACCTGGGTAGTGCTCAACGGGCCGCCCCACAGCGCGGCGCCCAGGATGACCAGCGCCGAAGCGACCTGGGTGCAAAATCCATCCACCGGACGAATCTTGTAGAAACGCCGTCCCAGGGTGCGGATTAACCGCCACCCGCCAATCGAGGTGCCCAGTGCCATGACCCCGGCGCTGGCAGCCACTACCCATAGAGGAACCTCGAAGCGCGTCAGGCTACCGTGAGCTAGCAACCCCAGCACAATCACCCCCATGGTTTTTTGGGCGTCGTTGGTGCCATGGCTAAGCGCCAATGCAACCCCGGTCAGGATTTGGGCATTCTTGAAGAACCAATTGATGCGCAGAGTAGCGTTGCGGGCGAGGTAAAACACCCCGCGGGTGATCAAAAATCCCACGAATAGCCCCACCACAGGCGAGAGGAACAACGCTACCAAAATTTTGACCAGCCCGGCACTACGGATCGCCGAGGCTCCCGCAGCGAGCAGGGTGGCGCCGATCATGCCGCCGATCAGAGCATGAGACGAACTGCTGGGGATGCCAAAATACCAGGTGAAAAGATTCCATACAATGCCCGCCAGCAATGCCGCCGCCAGCACTTGCGGACTAATAGCCTCGGCCAGGATGACATCTGCGCCGATGGTTTTGGCTACGGCCACCCCAAAGAGGAACGGCCCGGCGAATTCGGCTAAGGCGGTGAGCAAGAGCACCCAGCGCGGGTGCATGACCCGCGAGAAGATAATGGTCGCCACCACGTTGCTCGAATCGTGGAAGCCGTTGAGGAAGCCAAAGACCAGCGCCAGGATGATGAGCAGGGTGAGCCAGTCCATGGGGTTAGGAGATCTTCATGATTACGTCAGCGATGACGTTCGCCGCGGCATCCTCGCGGTCGGCGGCGTTGCTCAGGTGGCGGTAAATCTCACGCACTTTGAGGATGGTCATCATTTGTTTGAGGTTTTTGGGTTCGCGGAACAGGCTGGCTAAGGCTTCGCGGTAAACGGTTTCCACCCGATTCTCAAGGGCTTTGGCGCGCTGGGCGTGATCGCTGGCCACACCGTAATGGCGTGTGCCCAGGCGCTGCATGGCTAGGTCAATTTCTTGCGCGGCGTCGTGGAGCAGTGAGACCATGCGAATCATATAGGGCGTTGTGGGCACGTCCAGGATTTCCATTTCGTCCACGGTGGTGTAAGCATAATCCAGCACGTCGTCAATCTCGCGCGAGAGGGCGAAGATGTCCTCGCGATCAAAGGGGGTGATAAATGTGCGCATGAGTTCTTCGATCAGGATACGGCGCACCTCATCAGCCTCTTTCTCTACTTCGGCCACCTTGCGCGCCAGTTCGGTGTTGCGCTTCTCCATATAGTTGCGCAGCAGTTGCAAGCCCTTAACGGTTAATTCCGTTTGAGTCATCAGGAGTTGCAGGAATTTATCGGGTTTGGGGGTGAAAATCTTGCGAAGATCCATGCCGTCGGTCCTGAAATGGGGTGACCCCATAGACGGGGTGTGCGGAAGATGTGGATTGATTATAGCAGAGTTTAACAAGAGGTTAACAAACGCTGGGATGCATTAATCGGAAATTTTGATTTCCGAAAATGGCTCTTGACTTTGATTGAAATTTTTTGTATGATGAGACTGCTAACACGTGTTAGCATGCATCTGGAGGCGCCATGGCCACACGCAAACGGGTGACAGCGCAGGATGTAGCCAGGTTAGCGGGGGTTTCACGGACAACCGTTTCTTTCGTGTTAAACAACGTTACCGACATGCGCATCAGCGAAGAAACGCGCCAGAAAGTGCTCGAGGCGGCGCGCCTGCTAAACTATCACCCCGATGCCGTGGCGCGGCGCATGGTCACCGGCCAGACGCGGGTATTGGGGTTTGTGTTGCGTCAAAGCCCCGAACAGGCCTTTGCCGACCTCTTCTTGCCCCAGGTGCTGAACGGTCTCAGCCAGGCAGCGGCACGCCAAGGGTATCAGGTATTGTTTGAGCCCATTCCCCCCGATCAACCGAATACGATGTATGCCCGCTTGGTTAACGAGCGTCATGTGGATGGGATTATCCTCTCCGGCCCGCGCTTTGATGATGAGGATTTACTGCGCCTGCATCGTGAAGGGGCGGCGTTGGTGTTGATCGGTCGCTTACCAGATGTAGAGATCCCCTACGTGGATGTGGATAACATCGGCGGTGCTCGTATGGCCACCGAATATCTGATTCGCAAAGGACATCGGCGCATTGGATTGATCACCAATGCGCCCTTGTCTTATACCGCCAGCGCCGAACGCCTTGCCGGTTATCGGCAGGCGTTAGAAGCGGCAGGGTTGCCCTTTGACGAAACCCTGGTGCGTTGTGGGAATTTCACCCCTCAAAGTGGTTATCAAGCCATGACGGATTTGCTCCAGATGCGCCCGTTGCCCACGGCGGTTTTTGTTGCTTCGGATACGGTGGCCCTCGGAGCCTTGCAGGCGATCCGTCACGCAGGCTTGCAAATCCCAACGGATATTTCGTTGATCGGTTTTGATGATATTCCCCTGGCCGGTTTTCTGGATCCGCCATTGACCACGGTGCATTTGCCGGCATTCAATTTGGGGTGGGAAGCCGCCGAGATGCTTCTGCAGCGGTTGCAGACCGAAGAGGCAAGTCCTCTCTATCGTCTGCTGGCGACTCACCTGGTGGAGCGCGAATCGTGCGCTCCGCCCAGGAAATGACGAAGCACAAATCTGAAAGGAGGTGATGTGCAGGTTCGTTCGTGTTGGTGTCCCTTTCGCTCGTCTCTGTACGATTTGCCTGTTCACTCTACAACACCTAGTAGGAGGAAGAGATGTCTAAACGTATCTGGAAAGTGATGGTTGTGTTGGTGGGTCTGGCACTGCTGATTGCGGCTTGCGCGCCGGCGGCCACTCCCACCCAGGCACCTACCCAGCCCCCCGCCGAACCCACCCAACCGCCGGCTCAGCCCACCCAGCCCCCTGCTGAGCCCACTCAGGCCCCGGCCAGTGGGATTGACTGCATGGGCGCCAAGCCCGGCGATGAACTGACCATGCTCTATCAATGGTCAGGGCAAGAGGAAGCGCGCCTGAATGAGATCCTCAAGCCGTTGGTGGATGCCTGCGGTATTGTGATTAAACCCGAATCCACCCGCGACCAGGCGTTGTTGGATACCAAAGTCCAGGCCGGCACGCCCCCGGATATTGCCTTCTGGAACGTGGCGCAACTGGTGCAGTACCAGGATAAACTGGTGCCCATGGATACTCTGGGCGCACATCGCGAGAACTATGCCGACTTCTTCGTCCAACCCGGCACCATCAATGGCAAATGGCTGGGCCTGCCGGTCAAGGCTGATATCAAGACCATCATCTGGTACAGCCCGGCGGTCTTCAAAGCCAAGGGTTACACCGTTCCCACCACCTGGGAAGAACTGGATGCTCTGGTGGAGAAGATGGTCGCCAACGGCGATGTTCCCTGGAGCATGGGCTTTGAATCCGGTGACGCGACCGGTTGGACCGGTTCTGACTTCATCCAGGATATCTTGCTGGTCAAGCGCGGCCCGCAGTACGTGTTGGACATCATTGACGGCAAGGTGCCCTACAATGACGCCGGGGTGAAAGAGGCCTATGAGATCTACGGCAAATGGGCCAAGGATCCCAAGTACACCGTTGGCGGTGCGCAAGGCACGCTCTCAACCGGCTTCTTGGATGCTATCTACAAGGTCTTCTCCGATCCGCCCGAGGCGATGATGGTGCGCCAGTCCGGTTTTGCCGGTGGCGAAATCGCCCGCAAATACCCCGACCTGGTCTATGGCGAGGATTACGACTTCTTCATGGTGCCGGGTGCCCAGGGCTTGCAGGGCGGTGCCGACTGGATGATGGCATTCCGCGATACCCCCGCTGTTCGTGCGCTGGTTGCCTATCTCTCTTCGGAGTTGGGCGGTGCGAACTGGGCGAAGGCCGGCTTTGACCTCTCACCCAACAAGGGTGCGACCGGTAACTACACCGATCCGGCCCTGCTGAAGAAAGGTGAGATGTTGGCCAACACTCAGGGCTTCACGCCGGATATTGGGGATACCATCCCCGGCGGTTTTGGCAAGGCCGAGTGGACCGGGATCATCGAATTCATCAACGGCACCAAGGACCTGGACACCGTGCTGGCGGAGATCGCCAAAGTGCAGGCTGAAGCCCTTGGGAAATAATGTGGGCTCGGCGTAACCGTTGATCGTTGACATTTCCCCGTTGCCCCTCACCTTGGTGGGGGGCACGGGGAACTTGCCCGCGAGAGGTGGACATGGCAAAGGAAGCGGCTTATGTTCCTAATATTCTCCGCCAAGGGCGTTGGGTGCCCTGGCTTTACCTTGGGCCCGCTTTAGTCCTAATGAGCGTCTTTATCCTTTACCCCGGCCTGAACACTCTTTATCTCAGTTTTCGCAATCAAAATGGGAGCGATTGGGCGTATACCACCTGCCTGGCTGGTCAGCCGTGTTGGGGAATCTTCGAAAATTATCGCTATGCCCTGACTTCTTCGATCATGCGCACAGCGTTCGCCAACAACCTGAAATGGATCCTCTTCATGGTCAGCGGCACCGTCTTATTGGGCTTGCTCATCGCGACCTTGGCAGATCGGGTGCGCTATGAAGCGCTGGCCAAAGCCATCATCTTCATGCCCATGGCCATCTCATTTGTTGGGGCCGGTGTGATCTGGAAATTCGTCTATGATTACGGTTCCAGCCAGGTGCAAATCGGTTTGCTGAACGCGTTGATCACCGCTCTGGGCGGGCGCCCGGTATCCTGGCTGACCGAGCCGCAAATTAACACCTTGGCGCTTATCGTGGTCGGTATTTGGATGTGGACCGGCTTCTGTATGACCGTGCTCTCGGCGGCGATTAAAGGTGTGCCCACCGAGTTGCTTGAGGCGGCGCGGGTAGATGGCGCCAATGAGTGGACGGTCTTCTGGAAGATCCGTGTACCGCTGATCCTGCCGACCATTGCCGTAGTCATTACCACCATGATCATCAATGTACTCAAAATCTTCGATATTGTGTACGTGATGACCGGTGGCAACTACGGCACCGAGGTCATTGCCAACCGTCTGTATATTGAGATGTACACCAGTTACAACACCGGGCGCGCGGCGGCTATTGCCATGGTACTCACGGTGGTCATCGTCCCGGCCATCATTTTCAACATTCGCCGCTTTCGGGCACAGGAGGCGATGCGATGATCCTGGAACGCTTCAAACGCTGGCTGGGAAGTTTGCCCGTGCATGTGGTCTTATTGGGCTTGTGCTTCATCTGGCTCTTGCCTACGCTGGGCTTGTTGGTGACCTCGTTCCGTCCCTTTCAGGATGTGAACGAAACCGGGTGGTGGCAGGTCTTTGATCCTCCCAAAGGGGCTCGCGAGTATCAGCAGTTTTGTGCCGCTTGTCACGGGGATCACGGCAATGCCTTACCTAATGCCGATTTGAGCAATCCGGAACTGGTGCAGCGTTATCGGCGCTCGTTTACTCTGATGGCGGCCTTAAGCCAAGAGATCAACGGTCAACCCCATCTGGGCGAAACGCCGCTTCCGAATGAGAACCAGGCCGCTTTGATCGCAACCTATCTGCGCCGTCTCTCGGGCATTGAGGTGCGCCCACGCTTTACCCTGGATAACTACATTGATGCCATTGTGGGTTACCGCGGTACGCGTAATTACCGCACCGATTGTGCCGAAGGGGTGCAGTCGGTGGATCTCTACTGCGATTGGCGCGATTTGGGTAACCCGCGCGGGATGGGGCGAGCCCTACTGAACAGCCTAATTGTAACCATTCCGGCCACCATCCTACCAATTCTGGTGGCCGCTTTTGCGGCTTATGCGTTCTCGTGGATGGAATTTCCGGGGCGGCAGTGGCTGTTTGCGCTGCTGGTGGGGGTGCAGATTGTGCCCTTGCAAATGGCTTTAATCCCGGTTTCACGGCTTTACGCCCAACTCGGGTTGAACGGCACCTTCCCCGGCATCTGGATGTTCCACACCGGGTTCGGACTGCCTTATGCTATTTTCCTGACCCGCAATTTTATGGGTTCACTCCCGCGGGAACTTTTCGAGTCGGCGTTTCTGGATGGCGCTTCGCATTGGACGGTTTTCACGCGCCTGGCGATTCCGTTAACCGTGCCGGCCATTGCCTCGTTGGCGATCTTCCAATTCCTGTGGGTATGGAATGATCTGTTGGTAGCGCTCGTCTTTTTAGGCGGTACCAAGCCGGTGCTCACCTATCAGATCAGCAACCTGGTTACATCACTGGGTGGTGGCTGGCATTTGCTCACTGCGGCGGCTTTCATCTCCATGATTCTGCCGATGATCGTGTTCTTTGCCTTCCAACGTTACTTTATCCGCGGCCTGTTGGCCGGATCTATCAAAGGATAAAATCATCATCGAGGGTTGCATGAGCGCATCCTACTGGTACAAAAACGCGATTTTTTACGAGGTTTACATTCGCGCTTTTGCGGATGGCAATGGGGATGGTCACGGTGATTTTATTGGCTTGACCCAACGCCTGGACTACTTCCAGGAATTGGGTGTGGACTGCTTGTGGCTGTTGCCCATGTACCCATCTCCCTTGAAAGATGATGGGTATGACATTGCCGATTACTATAATATTCATCCCGATTACGGAACGTTAGAGGATTTCAAGGTCTTTTTGCGCGAAGCCCACGCCCGGGGTTTGCGGGTGATCGCCGACCTAGTGGTCAACCATACCTCGGATCAGCACCCCTGGTTCCAAGCGGCGCGCTCGGATCGCAATTCGCCGTATCGCGACTACTATGTCTGGAGCGATACCGACCAAAAGTATCAGGGCACCCGCATTATCTTCCTGGATACCGAGCGATCCAACTGGACTTGGGATGAACAAGCCGTGCAGTATTATTGGCACCGTTTTTACTCGCATCAGCCGGATCTGAACTACGACAACCCGGCTGTGCAAGAAGAAATGCTTAATGTGATGCGTTTCTGGCTTGAAATGGGGCTGGATGGCTTTCGTGTAGATGCGGTGCCTTACCTCTTTGAGCGCGAAGGCACCAATTGCGAAAACTTGCCCGAAACGCATGCTTACCTCAAGAAGATGCGCCGCTTCGTGGAAGAGAACTTTCCGGATGCGATTCTGCTGGCCGAGGCCAATCAGTGGCCGTGGGACTTACGCCCTTACTTCGGCGATGGCGATGAATTTCATCTGGCATTCCACTTCCCGTTGATGCCGCGTCTTTACCTGGCGCTGGCGCAACGGAATGCTGCGCCCATTGTCAACATTCTGGCCCAGACGCCGCCCATACCCGAAAACTGCCAGTGGTGCACCTTCTTGCGCAACCATGACGAGTTGACGTTAGAAATGGTGACGCCCGAAGAGCGGGAGTTCCTGTGGAATTACTATGCTCCCCATCCCCGCATGCGCCTAAATCTGGGCATTCGGAGGCGGTTAGCTCCCTTGATGGAGGGGGATGTCCGCAAAATCACCTTGCTTCACTCCCTGCTTTTCAGCCTGCCGGGTTCCCCGGTGCTTTATTATGGGGATGAGATCGGAATGGGGGATAATATCTGGTTGCCTGATCGCAACGGCGTGCGCACCCCGATGCAGTGGGATGCCAGTCCGGGGGCGGGTTTTTCCATCGCTCCCGCGGAACGATTTTATGCCCCGCTGATTCAGGAAGGGCCATTCGACTATCACAAGGTTAACCTGGCGGTGCAAAAGGCGGATCCCAATTCGTTGTGGCATACTCTGCGCCGAATGATCGCCATTCGCAAAGCCCATCCGGCGTTGGGGCAGGGGGATTATCGCTTGATCTATGAGCCTACGTTGCCGTCCTTCTTGGGCGTGGTGCGCCAGACGGCCCAGGAAACCATCCTGGCTTTGCATAACCTGAGCGATAATCCGCTGGCTTTCACCCTGCCGCTTCCCGAATTCCAGGGTCGGCACTGGCAAGGGGTGCTCAACGAGGGTGGCAATGGTCAGGTTCCCGCCGCAGGTTTGTCTGTGTGCCTGGAGCCCTACCAATATCGCTGGATTGAAGTGCGTTAACGACAGGTCTGGGGTGGTCGGTCTTACCACCCCAGACTCTTTAAACCTTACAATTTTGCAAACTCGCAGGGTTGTAAGGGCGGTAGCCCTTTCCTTCATGTACAATCAGAGGCATATAGGCGGGATGTTGGATACTAGAAATTTTAGGGGTGATGGTGGAAAAAGCGGGCGACGTTGGGATAGGGAATCATCGCATGGAGTGGGCCGAAGCGCTGTGGGAAGCCTCACCGCTGGCGGTCGTGGTTTGGCAAGAGGGGGAAGCGGAAGCAGAGGTTATTGTCTGGAATCATGCCGCCGAACGCCTCTTTGGATGGGAACGTGAAACCGTTCAAAGACGGTCATTATATACCTTCCTGCTGGCCACGGACGAAGATGTGGCTCGCTTGCGCGAGGCGGTGTGTCATCTGAGAGGACAGCATGCTCCCGAAACGCTTGCGTTGGCCTGCCGTAGCAAATTGGGGCGCATCGTGTGGACGCGCTGGTCATTGATGCCGGTGCCTGGGGACATGGCCACTTATCTGGCGTATGTTGAAGAAAGCACGGAGCCCCACGTTTTAGCCGAGGCCTTGCGCCACAGCGAAGCCACCTTTGAAGGTTTGATGGCCAACTTGGAAGATGGGGTAATCATCCTGCGCCATGGACGGATCATTGCGGCTAATCCGGCTATGGCTAACCTGCTGGGGCTGGCTGCACCGCAGGTATTGATGGGAAAACCATGGTTGGAGTTCCTGAGCCCTGAGTCGCGAGACCAGGTTGAGGTGCAATTTCCTGATTGGCAGGCCACCACCCCCAGCCGACGTTTGGAGTTGACCTTTCGGCGCACGGATGGGCAGCGAATCACGACCGAGAGCACTTTTCTCACCGTGCCCTTTGCCGGTCGTCCGCACACCATTGCCATTCATCGCGATATTACCGAGCGTAAACGATGGGAACAGCAACTGCGGGTCAGTGAAGAACGCTACCGCACTCTTTTTGAGACCATGTTGGACGGCTTTGCCCTGCATGAGATTATCCTGGATGATCAGGGCGCGCCTTATGACTATCGCTTTTTGCAGGTCAATCCGGCGTTTGAGCGCTTGACCGGACTGAGTGCAGAGCAGGTGATCGGGCGCACGGCGCGGGAATTTTTGCCCAACCTGGAACCTCGGTGGATCCAGGTCTATGGCAAGGTCGCTCTCACCGGTCAGCCGGCCTATTTTGAAGATTTCAGCCGGGATCTGGGACGCTGGTTTGAGGTCTCCGTCATCAGTCCGCGGCGAGGGCAGTTTGCCACCTTTTTCAGCGACATTACGGCGCGGGTGCAGGCCGAGCAGATGCAGCGCTTGCTCAGCCGTGCGCTAGAGCAGGCCGATGTGGCCTTGATGCTGGCAGATTTGGACGGTCGGCTAACCTGGGCAAACCCGGCCTTTACACGTCTCACGGGTTACACCTTGCAAGAAGCCCTGGGAACACCGCTATTGCGCTATTGTGGCTCCCCTCAACAAATGGAAGGGATATTGACGCGCATCCGAGAGCGGGGGGAAGCATGGGAAGGGGAATGTAATGGGTTACGCAGAGGGGGCGAGGCGTTTGTGGCGCGGGTGAGCATCTCGCCGGTGGAAGGGCCACAAGGGGAAATCACCCACATGGCTGTTGTGGCATGGGAAATCACCGAGCAAAAACATCATGAACAACAGCGCGAAGCCCTGCTCGGCCTGGCCAATGCCCTGCGGGGTACCGAGGTGCTGGAAACCATGCTTCCCATCATCGGCGATGCTTTTGCCCAAGCCTTGAACGCCTCAGCACTCACCCTTGCGCTCTATGATGCCGATCGTGATGCCTTGGTGGTGCGTTACGCCTATGGTCTGTGGCAAAATTTGGCTGGTCAAGCGATTCGGGCCAGGGACGGGATTACCGGCTACGCATTCTCCCAAGCTGAACTCTATGTTCAAGACCATGTTTTAGACGATCCGCACCGTTTGGCGGATCCCCGGGTGCGCTATCCCTCTTGTATGGCGGTTGTGCCGCTGGTGGCGGGAGAGCACCGCTTGGGTGCGATTACCGTGGGGCGGGAGCAGCGTTTCCACTCTGCCGATCAGATGATGCTGATCAGTTTGAGCGAATTTGCCGCCAGTGCCTTGCACCGCGCCCTTCATTACCAGGCGTTGCAACAGGCATTGGGGCGCTTGAATGCCCTGCGCCAGATTGACCTGGCCATTCTCTCCCAGGGTCTCAACTCGGAATCCATGCACGTCCTGGCGCGCGAGACGCGCGAGCATCTCGCCGTGGATGCGGTCAGTGTATGGATTTATTGGCCCGATGAACACGTCTTGCGCCTGAGCGCAGGCAGCGGCTTTCAGGGCACAGTGCCGTTGGGGTTGGGATGCCGTGCCGGGGAAGGATTGGCGGGCGCGGTCATTGCGCAGCGCGAACCGCTCCGTATCCGCGAAAATCTGGACGAGAGACTGCGCTCTATGGCCTGCCCCTTCCCGGCGCGAGAAGAGGGTTTTGCGGCTTATTATGGCTTGCCGTTGTTGGTCCAGGGTGAGCCGCGCGGCGTTTTGGAAATTTACCACCGCGGGCCGCTAACGCTCACTGCCGACCAGGGCGAGTTTTTGCTGATGCTGGCCCAACAGGGGGCCATTGCGGTGGAAAATGTGCACATCTTGCGTGAATTGCACGCGGTCAACCAACAGTTACGTCAGGCGTATGACCAGACCTTGGAAAGCCTGATCGGCTTATTAGAATTGCGTGACGACGAAACCGAGGGGCACAGCCGCCGCGTGGCCGAATTTACCCTGCGCATTGCCCGTGAGATGGGAATAAGCGAAGAGCAACTGGTACACGTCCGGCGTGGGGCGCTGCTTCATGATATCGGCAAAGTCGGCGTGCCGGATGCGATTCTGCTCAAAAAGGGCCCCCTTACGGCGGAAGAGTGGGCGGTCATGCAGCGTCACCCGATCATGGCGTTTGAGGTCCTCTCCAAGATTCCCTTCCTGCGCCCGGCGTTGGATATTCCTTACTGCCACCATGAACGTTGGGATGGAAGTGGTTATCCGCGCGGTCTTCAGGGGAACCAGATCCCGCTGGCGGCGCGTATTTTTGCCGTGGTGGATGTTTGGGATGCTTTGCTTTCGCGGCGTCCATATCGCCCCCCCTGGCCGCGGGAACAGGTGCGCGATTATATCCGAGGGCAGGCAGGAAAACTCTTTGATCCGGCGGTGGTTGAGGTTTTTCTGCGCTTGGAAGCGGAGTTCACCCCTCCACCCGCAGAATGAATGGCAAGAAAGACAATGCGAGCCTAGACCGCATTGTAGGGGGAGAACAACTGCGCTATCATAATAGCAGGTACGTCATGGAGCACGCTCGCATCCTGATCGCAGTTGAAACACAGGCGCCGACCCATCCGGCGTTAGATTTGGGCGTTCCTCTGGCCGAACATTTGCGGTGGCCAGTAGATATCCTGTGCATCGGTCGCGAGGATGCCGAGAGCCCGTTTCCTGCATGCCTGGAAAGCGTGACTAATGCCTTAAGCGCAGTGGGGCTGATGGGAAACATCGTTATGGAGCGCGGGCCGTTCGCGGCAGGCGTTCTGCGTCAAGCCCAGGCACGTGCCGGGAGTTTGCTGATTTTCAGCGATGCACATCGCCCGCGGTGGCGGCGCTTAATCCACTCGGGACGTTTTCGTCAATTGCAGGCGGCCTGGCCAGGGCCGCTGTTGCGAGTGCGGCAGGTGCGCTGGCCGTGGCGGCGTTTGCTCGTTTGCAGTGGGGGGCTGGATTATACCGTGCCGTTAGAGCGCTTCATGCTCGATCTGAGCCTTATCCTGGGCGCGCATCTGACGGTGTTGCACGTAATTGAGCCGATCACGTTGAACTACCCTTTAGCCCAGGATGTCCAGCGCCACGGGTCGCATTTGCTGGAGACCCATACCCCGCAGGCGCGGCACTTTGAAGCCTTATTAGCCAAAGCCGCGCAACTCGGTGTACCCTGCGAACTGAAAGTTCGCCATGGGCCGGTCGTGCATGAGATCCTGACCGAAATCCGGAGTGGGGAGTATGACCTGGTCGGAATGGGCTCGCCGTTGAGCGCTCATAGTTTACGGCGGCTCTTCCGCCCTGAGGTGACCACCTTGGTGAACACCGCGGCGGAAGAACCGCTCTTAATTATGCGGCAAGCCGTAGATCCACCCGATGAGGATCACTCACGGGCCGAGGTGACGTAAATCAACGGGCGGCGGCGGGTCTCGTTGTAAAGGAAGTTGCTCAGCGCTTGCTCAACATCGCGATTGAGATTACCGTTGGCACGTGCGGCGACTTCGGCCACGCGTTTGCGGGCGCGCGCCAGCACTTCGTCGGCATCGCCGGCGGTGAGGAAGCCGCGGCTGGTAATCACCGGTTCGCGGCGCAAACTGCCGCTGTAGCGATCCAACACCAGATGCACCATCACAATCCCATCGCGGGCGAGGGCTTCGCGCTCACGTAGCACCTCTTCATCTACTTCGCCCACGCCGGAGCCATCCACAAAGACGTAGGACGTGGGTACCCGTTCGCCCAGGCGCATTTGCCCGTTGACGAATTCGAGCACTTGGCCGTTTTCCAGGATGGCAACGTTCTCGCGCGGGATGCCCATCTGCTGGGCTAGGATGGCGTGCCGGTAGAGGTGGCGCGGTTCGCCGTGAATCGGCACCAAGTACTTAGGACGCGTCAGGTGAATCAGCAGTTTCATCTCTTCCTGACTGGCGTGCCCAGAGACATGCACCGGCGCAATGGCTTCATAGATCACGTTTGCCCCTAGTTGGAAGAGGCGGTTGATGGTCTGATAAACGTTTTCTTCATTCCCCGGGATAGGGTGCGAGGAAAGGACGACTGTGTCGCCGGGGATGATATCGAATTGACGGTTCGTGCCGCGCGAGAGCCGCCCCATGATTGAGGTGGGCTCCCCCTGTGAACCGGTGCACATGATCACCACCCGCTCCGGTGGCAGGGCCAGCGCTTGCTCCAAGGGGACGACAAGGTCATCGGGCAAATCCAGGTAGCCCAATTTGCGCGCCATGCGCATGTTATCCACCATGCTGGTGCCCACGAAGGCGAGTTTGCGGTTGTGGCGTTGGGCCGCGTTAGCCACCTGCTGCATGCGCGAGATCAGCGAGGCAAAACTGGCGAGGATGATGCGCCCGGGGGCTTCGGCGAAGACCTGATCCAATGCCGCATCCACCACGCGCTCGGAGGGCGTCCAGCCGGGGCGCTCCACATTGGTCGAGTCGGCCAAAAGCGCCAGCACGCCGCGCTGGGAGAATTCGGCCAAGGTGGCGTAGTCGGTAGGCCAATTATCCACCGGCGTCTGGTCAAACTTATAGTCGCTGGCATGCACGATTAACCCCACCGGCGTTTCGATGCCCAATCCCACCGCATCGGGAATGGAGTGGCAGACATGGTAGAACTTGACTTTAAACGGCCCGATGTGAACCGTTTCGCCGGCCTGAACGGTGTGCAGTTCGCTACGCTGTAATAGCCCGCCTTTGGCCAGTTTGACCTCGATAAGACCGCGAGTTAGGGGAGTAGCATACACCGGGGCCGGGATATTTTCCAACACGTGGCGAATAGCGCCGGTATGGTCCTCGTGGCCATGGGTGATAATGATCCCCTTTACCCAATCGCGTTTGTCCAATAGATAGGTGATGTCGGGGATGATGTAATCAATCCCCAACATATCGTCGTTAGGGAACATTAATCCCGTATCCACGATGAGGATCGAGCGCTCGTACTCGTAAACCATCATATTCCGCCCGACCTCACCGAGACCGCCGAGAGGAATGATGCGCAACCTTGAATGTTTCATTGCTAAACCTTACTCCAATTTCAAAAATTTCCAAACGCTAATTAAAGCGTCTAAGATTCAAACGAAAACCCCGGCATCCTTTCACCGGGGCCCAATGAGGGCAGGCTGAATTGCCGCGGGCAACCGCGACCAGCACACCCCCACATGTGGCCGGACATCCGGCGAATTCCTCAAAATTCACTGATTGAATTTTAGCATACAATATCAAGATTGTCAAAACAAATTTTTACCCCTTAGAAGAGCCACTTCACCCACCCTAATGCCTTCTGCTGCCAGGGGACGCGGTGAGTCACCCCGGCCTTCCCGCTGAAACGCTCTTTATTGGCTAGATACCAACGGAAGTTGCGCACCAGAGCGTCGCGGTTTGAATAGCGTGGCTGGAACCCCAGGCGCTGTTGGGCTTTGTCAATGGCGACAAACGAATCCCTTGCCGCCGTCTCATAGATCCAGGGATAGAGCGGGGAGAGTTTGAGGGCTTCGAGCACTTTTAGCGCCAGGATGGCCGGTCCGGCGGGGAAGGGGATGATGCGTTTGCCAAAACCGGCTTCATCCAGCACGGCCTGAAAATCCTCGCGCATGGTGCCGAATTCGGCGGCGCCAATATTGAAGGTGTCATTCACGATCTCTTTATCAAGCGTCATGCAGGCGACGATGGCTTGGCATAGGTCGTCAACATCCAGCAGTTGATAGCGGTTGCGGCCTGATCCGATGATAGGAAAGTTGCGGCCTTCGCTGGCCCATTCGTATAGAATAGCAAAAACGCCCAAACGTTCCGGGCCGACGAAGGATTTGGGACGCAGGATGGGTACGCACATACCCTGTTGGCGAAATTCGAGACAGACTGCCTCGGCTTGCACCTTTGCCTGCCCATAAGGTCCAACGCCGCTGAGCGGATCGTCTTCGTAGATGGGATGATGGTCCGGTACGCCATATACTGCCGTACTGGAAATGTGAATAAACCGTTCAACGCCAAAGCGCTGGGCGTGCTCGAGCAACAGGCGGGTGCCCTCAACATCGGTGCTGAAAATGTCCGCGGGCGGGTAGAGGGGTAGGGCGGCGGCAGTGTGGATGACGACGTGTGCCCCGTCCATGCTCTTGCGCACGGCTTCGGGGTCACGAATGTCACCCTGGAAAAACTGGATCAAGGGACGTTCGGGGTAGGTGAAATCCACCAGGTCAATGCCGGCGATATCGGTGTAGCCTTGTTGCAACAGGTAGCGCACCAGGTTGATGCCTAAAAAGCCGCTGATACCGGTGATATAGATGCGCATAGTTTTACCTCAGCATAGGGTGACTGGAGAGTGTGGAAGGATCAGGGAAGAGGGTCGTCAGGGGTGAGTTTCAGCACCCGTTGGAGAAAAGGACGTGCCGCCTGGAGGGCACGGGCGCGGTGGCTGATGCGGTTTTTTATCTCAGGCGGTAATTCGGCCATGGTTTGATCATAGTCGGGGAGGTAGAAAATCGGGTCATAGCCGAAGCCGTGCTGTCCGCGCTCATGGGTGATGATGAAGCCAGGGCAAGTGCCTTCGGCCAGATAAATATCTCCCTCGGGTAGGGCTAAGGCGACCACACAGCGAAAGCGCGCCGGCCATCCCGGTAGGCCATCGGGCACAGGATAGGGGCGCAGGCGCTCTAGCAGGTAGGCACGGCGATCAGCATCGGTGGCGTTGGGGATTGGTGCATAGCGGGCTGAACGCACCCCAGGCTCACCCCCAAGCACCTCCACCTCGAGGCCGGAATCATCGGCCAGGCTGGGCAAGCCACTGGCGCGCGCGAAGGCCAATGCTTTGAGGACGGCGTTTTCCTGGTAGGTGTGGCCGGTTTCTTCGACCTCGAGGTTAAGCCCGATCTCCGCCGGTAGGATCAGTTTGAGGGGCAAATCGGCCAGAATGGCCTGGATCTCACGGCGCTTGCCGGGATTGTTAGTGGCGATTAAGAGGGATGTGGGCATGGTTTTTTATCAATTTTATCATATTAATGAAGATAACTTGACTTGTCCAGTTTGGGATGCTATAATCTAGTTGTCTTGAAATTATAGCATTGTTAAGAAGCCACTGTGACCTATCCACGTTTCCCGCTCCGCATTAATGTTGGTTTCCTCGTTCATCAGTCAGTTGGGGCAAATCGCGATTTTACTTTTGATTTCCCGCTGATTCAACTCGGCGCGGATTTTGAGTTGACGACCTTTCAGGGCACGGCGCATATCAGCCGCACCCAGCAGGGTCTTTTGGTGGAATCGGAGTTCAGCGGCTTTGTGGCATTGGAGTGTGTGCGCTGTCTGGAAACCTATGCTCAACCGCTGACGACGCATTTTTCGGAACTTTACTCGTTTCGTCACCGCCGTAATGCGCCGACGGATCTCTATGTGCCTGATGACGGTTATATTGATCTTGCCCCGCTGGTGCGAGATTACTTGATCTTGGAACTGCCGATCAAACCGATTTGTCGCCCGGATTGTCGCGGGTTGTGCATGTACTGCGGTACAAACCTTAACCTGGCCACGTGTGAGCATCAGATGCAGGTTATGCTAGATGGATAAATTCCATTTTATAAAGAGGGGGCATTTGGCGTTAGGATGATTTCTGCACCTCAGCCCAGGCAAAGGCAGGAGGGAAACGAGTGATCAATACGGGCAGGCCCAAGCGTAGCGTAGAAATTTTGGATCTGTTGCTGGAAAAGGCCGAAGTCCAGGGGTTTTTAACGACCGAAGATTTGCTCGAAGTATGCCCTGAACTGGAACAAGATGCCGAACGCCTGGAAAATCTCTTGGCGATACTGCGGCGTCAGGGGGTCGAATTCTTTGACCGCGAGAGCGATGCCCTGGACGGCGAAGCGCTCTTTGAGTCTGCCGAGGCCGCCGATGTGCCGCTGGATATGGATTGGATCACCAGCGATGATACGGTGGGCTTATACCTTAAAGAAATGGCGCGCGTGCCGTTGTTGACGGCGGAGGAAGAACGGGAATTGGCCCAGCGGATCGAACGTGGACGGCAGGCGCGGCGTATCCTGGAACATCTGAACGGTCAGGCCACTCCCCAACAGCGCCAGGAACTCGAACAGCAAGTCCTGGAGGGCATCCAAGCGCGCGAACACCTTATTAAGGCCAACACGCGTCTGGTTGTTTCGATTGCCAAGCGTTATATCGGGCGCGGCGTGCCGTTTTTGGATCTGATCCAAGAAGGCAATCTGGGCTTGATGAAGGCGGTGGAAAAATACGAGTATCAGCGTGGTTTTCGCTTCTCCACCTATGCCACGTGGTGGATTCGCCAGACCATCACGCGCGCCATCGCCGACCAGGGACGGACGATTCGCGTGCCGGTGCACATGGTGGATCGCATTCGCAATTTATACCGTGTGGCGCACGAATTAGAACAGCGGCTTGGACGCGCGCCTACGCAGGCTGAACTGGCCGAAGAACTCAACGTTCCACCGGAGAAGGTGGATTGGATGTTGCGCGTCTCGTGGCTTCCGCTCTCTTTGGATAGCCCGGTGGAGGAAGACGAAGAAGATACCGAACTGGCGATGTTCGTGGAAGATCAAAACACCCCTTCGCCGATGCAGAGCGCGTATGATAAACTCTTGCGCGAGAAAGTGGAAGCGGTATTAGATACACTGCCGCCGCGTGAAGCGCGTATTTTGCGTTTGCGTTTTGGCCTTGAAAATGGGCATACGTACACCCTGGAAGAGGTGGGGCAAAAATTCGGTCTGACCCGTGAGCGTATTCGTCAGATTGAGAGCAAAGCCCTGCACCGCCTGCGCCATCCGCGACGCTCTCGTCAGTTAAAGGAATACCTATAAGGCTTCAGATGCTTGTGTTGTTGTGATCGGGCGCAGTCACATCTTCGGGCAAGGGAGACTTTGCCACCGGGATGTCTTCGGTGAAGGTTTGGGCGAGGAAGGCCCGCAGAAGCGTGCTAATGTCGGCGGGTTTTTCTAACATTGCCCAGTGACCGACACCCGGCAGAATCGTGATGCTATGATGATTAGAGGCCAGGTGGCGCAAAAGACTCCATGATGAGGGAGAGAGCAGTGGATCTTTGGCGCCACAGATCCACAATGTCGGCACTTGTAGGTTTTTCAAACGTTCACGGGCATCAAAGCGGGAAAGCGCCTTCCAATCTGCACAGCGTACCTCGGAGCGCTGACGAGCCAAGGCTTTCTTTACCGTATCGGCGACAGCACGCGGTGTGCCCGGGGGTAAGAGATGTTGTTCCAGGTTTTGCAAAGCAGCGGTGCGTGTTAGCGGGTTTTCCAGGCCTTCGAGCCAGACTGGTGGGAGGGTGACGGAAGGGAAGCAACTGATGAGGCCCAAGGCCTGCACCAGATCGGGGTATTCCAAGCCAAGATGTAAAGCGATGGCTCCCCCCAATGAGGTGCCGACCAGGATCGCGCGGGGTATTTTCAGGCTGGCCATGAGTTCGATCACCTGTTGGGCGTAAGCCTCTACCATCTGCAACCCTGTGCCGGCGGAGCGGCCATGCCCGGGCAGGTCAACGGCCAACACGCGGAATCCCGACAAGCGGCGCAAGGCCGGTGGCCAGATGCTGGCATCTTGGCCAACACCGTGGATGAGGAGAATTGGATAAGGATGAAGATGGCCGCCCCCTTCAAACCACAAGAAGTGAAGTGTATTCGCCAGGGGCATGCCTCCTTCCAGCGTAATGGTCTCTAAGCCCGCTCGCGGGTGCCGATAAGTCCGCGGTGGAGCCGTTCGGCTGCCGTATCGGTCAACGGAATGACCACATAGACCCGGGTGCCTTTGCCCGGCGCGGAGTCAATATAGAGCAAGCCGTTGAGCAGTTCGGTGCGTTCGCGCAGGTTGACCATGCCCAGACTGCCCCGGCGCTCGTAATTCGTGCCAACCTCCTTAGGATCAAAGCCTTTGCCGTTGTCGGCGATTTCAACAAAGGCAATTTCCTGTTCCCGCGGTAGAAAGCGAATGCGCACGCGAATTTCGCTCGCCTCGGCGTGTTTGCGTGCATTGTTGACCGCCTCTTCGATGATGTAAAAGACAATGGTCTGGCGGTTAGGATCCAGGTGCTTAACTACCTCAGGGTCGGCGTCGAGGGTTACCTTCTGCTGGTACAGTGCCCACATTTTTTCGCACATGACCTTCAGAGCCGGAATGAGCCCTTCGGATTCCAGGATCAGCGGGCGCAGCGTAAACAGCATGTGCCGAATCTCTTCTGTGGTGCGGCGGGCCAGGGCTTCAATTTGCTGGAGTTCTTCGGCAACTTGGCCGTTGATGTGGCTTTTTTCCAAGGTCTTACGCAAAATACTCAAGCGCATCGCAATGGCAGAGATGGATTGAGTGGGGCCATCATGTAAATCGCGGGCCAGTTTTTTGTGGGCTTCTTCGGTGGTTTCGATCAAGCGCTGGCGTTCTTCTTCCAGTTGCTGGAATAGACGCGCGTTTTGGAGGGCAATGGTGACTTGATGACTGATGATTTCCAGAAGTTCGCGGCGATCCGGGGTGAAGAAGTTCGGTTCGGGATGGGCAAAAAGCATTGCCCCAAAGACCTGCATCCCGCGCACCAAGGGCAGGCAATAGGCGGAGCGGCAGTTTTGCAGGGCAACCAGGCGGCCTAACTGCGGGTCCTGTGCCGGCTGAGTTAGGATCTGGGGCTCACCACGTTGCAGAATCTCCGCCAGGGCGCCCTCGTGATTGCGCAGGACGATGTTCTGATCTGCCGGGGGCAGGCCGCGGGCAGTGCCGATGACTAACCCTTCCTCACGGAACATTAAGACCACGCTGACCAAGGATTGAATATCGGCTTCTTCGCTTAGGGCGGCCAAGCTCAAATCGAGGGCAGCGTCTAGGACAACCTGGTGATTCAGTGTACCGCCCAGGGTTTCTACCATGTCATAAAACGTTTGGATGCGGCGCCGTTCGCGCTGTTGGGCTTTGCGTTCGGCCTCGCGGCGGAGCGCGAGTTGGGCTTGATAACGCTTACGCACCGCTCCAATCAGACGTGTGCTCAATACCCCCAAAAGCGCGCCGGTGAGAAGGTTAAAAGCCACGGTGCGCCCTAAATACAGCAGATCTTCCAGTCTCCCGCCGCTGTGAGAATAATAAGCGCCGCCTTGAAGCAGGCTCAGCGCCAGTGCGACTCCCAGACTGCCTCGCCACTCATAGTAAATCGCCCCTGAGAGCAGGGCCGAGAGGCCAATCCAGAACAGGGGCCCACGTTCTCCCCCGCTGGCCAGGAACATACCCAAACTAATTAGAAAATCTACCGTTACGTTGATTGGGCGGTGGAAGACCAGGCGGCGGTTGTTAATGGCGAGCGAGGATGAGGCCAGATTCCAACCTACACCGAGGGCGATCAGCACCACAAAAGCCCAGTTGCCACCAATGCTGAAGGCCAACGCCAACGTGGCGGCAATGAGGATCACCCATCGCAGTAGAATGGCAATCCAATCGGCGAGGTAGGGAAACTCGGACTGACGCACCACCTGAAAATATACCCTAAAAGTGAGAGATGGCCCGGCACCTGTAAGGAAACTGCAAGGTGCCGGGCAAATCGGAACTATACAGGTTTCATCTCGCGAATATCCACAACTTTCTCAACCACGGGCTGCACCGCCTTTTGCAAATCCTCCAGGCCCACTCCGCTGACCTTGACCGTTACACGACGTGTTTCGGTGGATTCCCCTAAAAATGTGCCTAAGGCAATAATGTTGCCCCCGGTCTCTTGGATGGCACCGGTTAATTCATGCAGTTTGCCCGGCATTTCACGCAGTTCTACCGTCAGGCGCACTCCCGGCATCCGTGCTCCGAGCATTTCCAGGAAGATGCGGAAGAGATCTGTTTCGGTGATAATCCCCACCAGCCGATCGCCGCGCATGACTGGTAGTCCTCCAATTTTATTATCGGCCATAATGCGCGCGGCTTCTTCTAGGGGCGTATCTTCGGTAACGGTGATGACTTTGGTGGTCATGACCTGTTCAACCGTGATTTTGCTCAGCAAATAATTGATCTCCCAAACGCTCAGCGTGGTGGCTTTGGAGGGCGAGGCGTTCATCAAATCGAGTTTGGAAACGATACCGACCAGTTTGCCCCGCGAGTTGACCACCGGATAGCGGCTGACGCGGTCGCGGCGCATTTGGGCAAGAGCATCTTGTACGGGCATGGTGGGGGGAACGGTAATGACCGGGTGAGACATGCGTTCGCCGACTAACATCGCCATACCTCCTGATCAATTTTCCTAATTGTACAATAGCCTGGTAATTTCATTTTATAGAAGTTGTGTCAATTTTGTGTTGGAAATGGAATGGCTCGAAAACGTATATAATCGAGATAGATTTCACAAAGAGGTGCGGCAATGACCATGCAAAATTTCACCTGGGGTCTCAACACGCTGATCAATCATTGGGGGGAGCAACACGACCCTTATGGCGCTCATGTGCTTCCCATTTATCAAACGTCAACCTTCCGTTTTCCGGATGTGGATACCGGTGCGGCGTTGTTTAAGGGTGAGGCACAGGGCCACATTTACACCCGCTTGAGCAATCCCAATCACGAATTACTGGCTCAAAAATATGCCGCTTTAGAGGGATTTGATCTCCTACGGGCGGCTCCCGATTCTTCCCCGGAGGATATTGTGGCTGCACAGGTCTTTGCCTCGGGCATGGCGGCGGTCACCACTGCTCTCTTAGCCCGTGTGCGTCCGGGGGATACGGTGATTGCCCAGCGGACGCTGTATGCGGCTTCCTACGTTTTTTTGCAACAGTTTGCGACTCAATGGGGCATTCGCGTTGTTTGGGTAGATGACCTACGCCCAGAGGGGTGGGAAAGGGCGTTCCAGACTCATCCTCAGGCGCGGCTGGCTTATGCCGAGTCTCCCGCTAATCCGACGCTCACCTTGGTGGATTTGCACGCGGTAGCCGAGATTGCCCATCGTTTTGGGGCTTGGCTCTTTGTAGATAACACCTTTGCTACCCCCTATTGTCAGCGCCCGCTTACCCTGGGGGCAGATGTCGTCATCCATTCCACGACCAAATACTTGGGTGGGCACGGGGTCATCGTGGGGGGTGTGGTAGTTAGCCGGCATGTGGATTGGGTGCAGGGCGATTTGCACCGCCTCTATACCTGGTTAGGCCCAGCCCCCTCACCTTTTGATGCCTGGTTGGCCGATTTGGGATTGCGAACATTTGCGTTGCGCATGGAGCGGCATTGTCAAAACGCGCTTGCGCTGGCGCGTTATCTCGAAGGGCATCCCAAGGTAGCCCGGGTTTACTATCCGGGGCTGCCTTCGCATCCCGATTATGCGCTGGCGCAGAAGCAGATGAGTGCGTTCGGTGGCATGATCGCGTTCGAACTGACAGGTGGGTTGGAGGCCGGTAAGGCGTTGCTGAACAGCGTGCGGGTGATGACCCTGGCGGTTAGCCTGGGCAGTGTGGATACCTTGATCCAGCATCCGGCCAGCATGACCCATGCGACCATGACACCGGAAGATCGGCGCAAGAGCGGGATCAGCGATGGATTGGTGCGCCTCTCGGTGGGCATTGAAGAGGTGGAAGATTTGATCGCGGATTTGGATCAGGCTTTGGTACGCATATGAGAATAAAAACGGGATAAAACTTAAAAACTCATCCCCATTAAAAAGTGGCGCGATAGCCGACTCTTGGTATAATAAATCTCGCACTGAGAGTTAGACTCCCACCTACAGCACAGAATTGGGTATTAACGCCGGCGATAGGGTGGGTGCTCTGCGGGTTAAGCCGGTTCAATGCCATAAAGCCGTTAGGTGATGCCTGGAATGCGATGAGGCGCTGTTCTGAGGATTTATTTTTTATTCTTCGCTTTATTGAACCATCTATCGCGCAGCAAGGCGTGGACGGTCACGGCGGATTCTCCAACCAGGAGACGCGGACCGAAGATGTGTGCCGGCGATCCGGATTAGCGTTTTCACAGGTATCTTGACGGGTTACTATTCTCACGCTTGAGAGATTACGGTGGTGATGTCGTCAAGCGAAGTCAAAATCTTGTTAATTGAAGGCAAACGCTCCGACCGGACCTCATTTGCGGGGGGGTTGACGAAAAAGAAATTCCTGGTCGAGTGTGTTGCCAATGGATCGGCAGCGCTTACCTACCTAGCCAAGAGTTTGCCGCACTTAATCATTGTGGATGCGGCTTCTATGCGCACCAGCGGGCGGCGCATTTGTGCTACATTGCGCAAAAGTGCCCCCGATATTCCTATTGTCCTAATCGTGGAAGAAAACGCATCCGATGAGCCCATCCCGGACGCTAATGTGGTGCTCAAATTACCCTTTACACTTCAAAAACTCATCAATCGGATTCGGCCTTTTTTGCCTCACGAACCGCGCAAGGTTTTACGCGCCGGGCCGATTGCGCTGGATTTGGAAAAACGGGTTGTGCGCTGTGAGGATCGCCAATCACCTTTGACGCCACGGTTGGTGACCCTATTGCGCTTACTGATGGAGCATCCCGGCCAGGTGGTGGATCGCGAAACCCTCTTCACCCAGGCTTGGGAGACCCAATACATGGGTGATACCCGCACCCTAGATGTTCACATCTCATGGTTGCGCCGTGCCATTGAAGCCGATCCGCGCAATCCGCGTTACCTGAAGACGATTCGCGGTATTGGCTATCGTCTGGATATCGAGCCGGATACGCGCCCGCTTGAAGTGCTTCATCCGGCGCAGTTAAACGGCCAAGACCTTAATGGGCGTCCGTAGATAAAGCGCCGTCTTAGTGCAAAAAGCCCAGCGTCAGCGCTAGTAACAACCCACCGGCAATGACACTGCCGAGTTGCCCGGCGGTATTGGCGCCCATGGCGTGCATTAGGATGAAATTGTCGAAATCTTCTTCTTTGGCCACCTGAGCGGCCAGGCGCCCGGCCATGGGAAATGCGCTAATGCCGCACGCCCCGATCAAGGGGTTGATCTTGCCGCGGGTGACGAAAGCCATCAACTTGCCGAAGAGCAAGCCGGCTACCGTATCTAAGACGAACGCCAAGAAGCCCAATCCTAAGATCATCAACGTGCGGGCATTGAGGAAGGATTGTGCCGTCATCGTAGCACCGATGGTCAAGCCCAGAAAGAGCGTTGCTACATTGATAATTTCGTTCTGGGCGGCTTTGCTCAGCCGTTCGACCACGCCGCTTTCCCGCAATAGGTTGCCCAGCATCAGGGTAGCAATGAGTGGGGCTGCATCTGGGGCAATGAGACTCACGGCGATGGTCACCGCAATGGGGAAGGCGATGACCACACTGCGCGGAACCGGGCGCGGGGCATATTCCATGCGGATCAAGCGCTCTTTGCGCGTGGTCAGCCACTTCATCACCGGGACTTGAATGATTGGGATCAGGCTCATATAGGAATACGCCGCCACTGCCACCGGGGCGAGTATCTCGGGCGCTAATTTGGTGGTGACAAAGATCGCAGTTGGTCCATCAATGGCGCCGATCACACCAATGGAAGCCGCCTGATTGAGCGGAAAGCCTAACGCCAAAGCCAGCAACAGCGTGCCGTAGATGCCGAACTGTCCGGCGGCGCCGAGCAAAGCCATCTGGGGCATTGCCAACAGAGGGCGAAAGTCAATCATGGCGCCGACACCGATGAAAATCAACAGCGGGAAAAGTTCGGAAGCAATGCCGGCATCATAAAGCACCTTGAAGATGCCGTGTTGGGTGGACATCCCTACATTTGCCAGCACACACCCAAACCCAATCGGCAAAAGCAGGACCGGTTCGTATTCCTTAACGACGGCCAGGGTCATCAAACCCAGGCCGGCGGCGATCATGATCGCGTTGCCCCAGGTAAACCCGGCAAATCCGCGCGCGATCTGGGCAACCAGTTCGCTGAAGTCCATAAGGCGCTCCCTTAGTCCGAAAATTCCACCAGAATCTGACCGTGCTGAACTTGATCCCCCACATGGACATGAACGGCGGCGATGGTGCCGGGGCGGGTCGCGCGGATGGCGTTCTTCATTTTCATGGCTTCGAGGGTGAGCAATTCCTGCCCATGTTGTACTTGGTCTCCGGGGCGCACGGCAATGGCGGTGATAATGCCGGGAAGCGGCGCTTTGACGCAGTATTTACTACTTTGCCCATTGGCGGCAGTGGGTTTGGCCGGGGCTGGTGTGCAAGGCGCTGAGGATGGGGGCGGCGGGGGCGCCGGGAGAGTGACGGGGACCGCGGATGCCTCGGATTCGCTCTCGGGCCAGACCTCAAAGGTCTCGCCGTCCACGGTGACGCGAATCGGGCGGGCGGTGAGATCTTCAATCGTGACGTTGAAAACTTGATCGTCTATCTTGATGCGGAATTTCATCGGGCAGTACCTCGCGGCTTGCGCGCATGCGCATAATCAATAGGGTTGAAGCGGTTTAAGCGGTCGGCCATTTGCCAGGGAGTCGGGGCGCTAGAAGGTGGTTTAACCGGTGGAATGTAATGAGATTGCAAGCCCAGCGCAATTGCCACAGCGGCAGCCGCGGCGCGTCGGCGGCGGTCTTGAATCTCGTTTTCAGCCGAGGGCGGGGTGGGTTCGGGCAGACTAGTTTCAGAGGTCTCGCTGGCGGTGGGATGGTGTTTTGCAGTAAACAGACGCACCATAACGTCCATCAGCAACCATAATAAGATTAGGGCCAAAAAGACCAGCCCCATACCGACCAGCGTGATCAGTAATCCTTGGCTCAACGGGGTCTCCATAGCGGCGAGTCCTCGGTCTTAGAGCGGGAGATTGCCGTGTTTGCGCAGAGGGGAGGTGCTCTTTTCACGTAGCGCCTGCAGGGCGGCGATCAATTTTGGACGGGTCTCGCGCGGCTCAATCACGTCATCCACATAACCGGCGCTGGCTGCGGCATAGGGGGTGAGAAAGCGCTGGCGATACTCTTCTACCAGGCGCGTGCGTTCCTGAGCCGGGTCGGCGGCCGATTCAATTTGCTTACGGAATAAGATGTTCACCGCACCTTCAGGGCCCATCACGGCGATTTCGGCGCTGGGCCAGGCGTAGGCTAGATCGCCTCCCATGAATTTACTACTCAATACCACGTATGCCCCACCGTAGGCTTTGCGGGTAATGACGCTGATCTTGGGCACTGTTGCAACCGAATAGGCGTAGAGGACTTTGGCCCCGTGCCGAATCACACCGCGGTGTTCTTGGTCGGTGCCGGGAAGAAAACCGGGCGAATCCACAAACGTGATCAGTGGGATGTTGAACGCATCACAGAAACAGACGAAGCGCGCAATCTTGTCGGAAGAGTCAATATCCAGCACGCCGGCCATCACCGAGGGTTCCTGCGCCACAATCCCGACCACATACCCACCCAAGCGGGCTAAGCCGATGATGGCATTCTGGGCGAAGGTGGATTGCAGTTCGATAAACGTGCCATGATCCACAACGCGGGCAATGACTTCGTGCATGCTGTAAGGCACGGTAGGATCTAAAGGCACGAGAGAATTGAGGGCGTCATCCATACGGCTGGGGTCGTCCTCGGGTGGGCGGTAAGGCGGATTTTCCATGCTGTTGGCGGGCAAGTAAGAAAGCACGCGGCGGCAGAGGGCAATAGCCTCTTGATCGTTGGCGGCTTTGAGATGGGCCAGCCCGCTGATGCCCAAATGCACGTCAGCCCCGCCCAGGGTTTCAAAATCCACCACCTCGCCGGTCACGGCTTTTATAACGTCCGGCCCGGTGAGGAACATGTAGGATTGTTTTTCCACCATGATGATCAGGTCGGTGACGGCGGGCGAGTAGGAGGCGCCGCCGGCACACGGCCCCATGATCAGGCTGATTTGGGGGATCACGCCGGAATAGCGGGCGTTGCGCAAGAAGACTTGGGCGTAGCCTCCCAGGCTGCGCACCCCTTCCTGAATGCGTGCACCGCCGGAGTCAATCAGTCCCACGATCGGCGCGCCGGCAGCGGCGGCTAAATCCATCACCCGCGCGATTTTATGCCCATGCATTTCGCCCAGCGAGCCGCCCTGCACCGTGAAATCCTGAGCATAGGCGTAGACCACGCGCCCCTCAATTTGGCCAAAGCCGGTAATGACGCCATCGCCGAAGGTCTTATCCGCTTGGCCGGTTAGGACATCATCCCGTTGCTGGACATAAGGTTCGAGTTCGTGGAAGGTGCCCGGATCAAAGAGCAGTTCAATCCGTTCGCGGGCGGTGAGTTTTCCTCGGGCATGTTGGCGGGCGATGCGCTCTTCCCCCCCGGCCAGGCGCACCTTCTCCCGCATAGCCCGCAGTTCCAAGATACGCGGATCTTCTTCCGGCATGGTTGTCCTCTCTCCCATTACAAGGTTGGCAAGATTATTATACGGGGCAAGGTCGGCTCCCCGATAGTGAAAAAGATAGAGTGATCGCCCTTGTGCCGGGTGACGTTTATAAGGATTCTCGGGACTTTCTGGAGTGACAAACGGCGGTCGAAGGTGTGAGGTTTGTCACATCGTTCGTTTTATCGCCCGTAAAGCCCTTCCAAAGTGGCGGAAACGAGCACATGGTTGTTGATGGTCTGGAGTAATGTGCTTTTATCCAAGCCTGTAGGCAGGGTCGGGGGTAGATTCAGTGCGTAAAGGGTGAAGCGATAGCGGTGGGGCTTGCCCGGAGGGGGACACGGGCCACCATACCCCACGCGCCCAAAGTCGTTCCGTCCCTGGGTGCCGATTCCCGGCACGGTCTCTTGATTGGGGATTCCCTCGGGTAAGTCTCGCCGCTCGGCGGGAATGTTGTAGAGCACCCAGTGGGTGAACGTGCCCAAGGGAGCATCCGGGTCGTCCATGATCAATGCATAACTGGCCACCTCGGGCGCAGTTACTTCCCAGGTCAGTGCCGGGGAACGGTCGGCACTCTCACAGGTGTATTGAGAGGGGATCATGTCTCCCGCCGAGAAGGCCGGACTGGTGAGGGAGAGCCCTACCGGTTGGGGTGTGACCAGGGCTGCCGAGGGCAAGGATGGCGTTGGGATCAAAACCTTCCCCATCATTCCGGCCAGCAATGCTGCGCTGAGGGTGCAGATGGCGTTCACGCCATCATTGTTCAACCAGCGCCAGCCCCGCAGATAAGTGGTGGTACTGCCACAGCGATGTTGTGGGTGGCGCTCCGTTTCCTTGCGGCAGGAAGGGCAGTAATACATGACCTGAACACCGGCGCCCAAGAATGAGTCCACCAAACTGCCCATAAGCCCGCTCAGGGTGACGATAAGCAGTACGGGCAGGGCGGAAAATTGAGGGCGCAGTAAGGGTGGTGGAAACAGCGCGGCCAACAGGGCAATCCACATCGCCCCGCACAGGGCGGCCAGAGTGCCCAGGGTGGTGACACCGCCCGCGCTGCCCGGTTCAACGCGCTCACCCCCCAAGATGCGCCGGGGGGATTGGGAAGAGAGGACGCCCAATTCGGTTGCCCACGTATCGGCGTTGGCCGCCGCTAAGGCGGCAGCGCCGACCAGCCAAGGGAGCGGGGAGGCCGGCTGTGCGGTCTGCCAGATCACCGCCAGCGCGGCTACCCCGCCGTTGGCCAATACCTGCCAGGCATCCCGGCGGTCGTCCTTGGCGTACTTTTCCCCTAGGATGGCCTTGCGTGCCCGCGCCAGGCGCGAGAAAAAGGTTGAAGTGATGAAGAACCCCAAGAGTAGGGCCGCCCAGGGCAAGCCCCCTAAACCGAAGACGAGGCCGCCTAAGCAGGTTGCGGCGATGGCGCCGCTCTCGCTCAGGCTATCCAGGCGATAAGCCAGCAGGCTGACGATGAGCGCCAAGCCCAATCCCAGACCAAGTTGCAACGGGTTTATCACGGGTATAGCCATCACTTCCTTTCTTCAGTACAACTGTGCTCCAGATCTTATCTCAGGCCTTGTTCATCCCAAACCGGCTATTAAGCAGGCGACGATAAGCAAGATCAACGCTAAATCCCCCCCGCCCCAGAGCAAATATGACTTGGTCTGTGCTTCTTTTTGGCGGTAGAAGTAGAGTCCCAGGATCAAGCCGCTACCGTAGGTGAGCCCGCCCACGATAGGGAGCAACATCAAGCGCTGAGCCGGTAAGGGTGTTGAAGGTTGGGGTGGGGGGGTGTAACCCATGAGGATGGTTGTGCGCGAAGCGGCCAACAGACTGGCCAGGCTGAGCAACCCCAAGAGGAGAAGGACGCCGCCGATCAGCATGGCGCGAGCGATCTTGTCCTGCCATAGGTGAGCAACGAAGGCTACCGGGCGGGCCGAGTAAGGCGGGAGTGGGTTGAGACTGCCCATTTCCAGGGCTTGGCGAAAGGCACGCACAAAGGCGCGCGGCTCGGCGGGTGAGATGGCGAACACGCGCTGTGGGGTAGCCACGAGAAGCAGAGTGGTGGTTTCTGAGGCCAGGAATTCGATTTCGCCCAATTCGGGCACACTGCGGCTGCCCAAGATGGCCCCTGGCCAGGCTAGCGGAGGGAGGGGCAAAGGAAACCCCGTCTCATCGGCGGGGCGAATCCACTCAATGGCATCCAGGGGTACATGCTCAACCCGTAGCCCCCATCGCAGACGTAAACCATCGCGGTCAATGGAATAAGTTGCGCGCCAGAGCGCTACCAGGCGGTAGCCGATCCCTAGGCTGGCGATGCCCCCGATGATGGCCAAAACCAACCACAACAACCAGCGTGGACCGGGGCGCTGTTCGGTCAATTGGACCAGCGCCACCCCCAGCACGGACAGGCTTACGATCAGGGCTAACCCGTTAATCCAGGTGCCGCGTTGCCGCGGGGGGTGAAAGATCCAGAGAGAACTTTCTTCCATCAGAACGATTTCAAGACCTGCTTCAAGGCATGGCAAACGTAATCTACCTGTTCTTCGGACATGACCCCGGAGAAGGGTAAGGCTAAGCCGCGTTCCCCCAGGTCTTCGGTGACCGGGTAGTCGCCGCGGCGATAGCCAAAGCGCTCTTGCATATACGGCTGAAGGTGGATGGGTAAGAAGTATGGGCGCACCGGCACCCCATACTCGGCCAGGCGGGCCGCCACCTGTCCACGGTCTATGCCTGCCGCCAGGCGGATGACATAGACAAACCAAGACATCCGCGTGGTTGTGGGAGCGACATAAGGGATTTCAACCCCATCGAGGGCTTTGAGGCGCTGGTTATACCAAGCGGCGACCTGTTCACGCCGGCGCAGAAGTTCCTCCAGCCGTTGCATCTGGGCCAGACCCAGCGCGGCGCTGAGTTCGTCCAGGCGGTAGTTATAGCCCAGATAGGTGTGTTGTAACCAAGTATCACCGGGGGCGCGTCCCTGGTTGCGCAGAGCCCGCATCAACGCCGCGGCTTCGTCATTGTTGGTGACGATCATACCCCCTTCACCGGTGGTGATTTGTTTGTTAGGGTAGAAGCCAAATGTGCCGTAATCGCCCAAAACGCCGGCTTTGCGCCCTTTGTATTCGGCGCCGAGGGCTTCGCAAGAATCTTCGATCAGTTTCAGATGGTATTGGTCCGCCAGTTCGCGCAGGACATCCCAATCCGCAGGTTGGCCGAAGACGTCCACGGCCAGAATGGCTTTCAGTTGCCCACGATGCCGTCCTTGGCCGCGGCGCGGTAACCAGCGTTGAGCCGCTTTTCCACCTGTGGCCAGGTCATGCACCGCCTGCGCCGCCTGCCGGAGGTCTAGGTTGCCGGTTTGTAGATCCACATCTACAAACACCGGCACGGCATCGGCATAGAGGATCACGTTGGTGGATGCCACAAAAGAGAAGGGCGTGGTGAGCACAAAATCACCTGGTTCAACGCCGGCGGCCAAAACACATAAATGCAGAGCCGCAGTGCCGGAGTTGACGCCAATCGCGTGCTTGGCGCCAAGGTAACGACAAAAAGCGGCTTCAAAGGCTTCGATTTGATCCCCCATGCTTAAGTTGGGGGTGCACAGTACCCGGGCAACGGCTTCGCGTTCTAGGTCGGTTAGATCCGGCGACGACATGGGAATGTGAAGGGTGGTTGTGGTCTTCATACTTTCAATTCTACCCCGAATATCGAACGCCGGGTTGGCGCATGCCGTTTAGCGGCGATCTTCTAGGGTCGCGGGTGGGGTGCGTGTGTTCAGTTCCTGGCGCACGGTGTAATAGAGACTCTCGGCGCGGATTTCACCCGCCGTGTAACAGGGGGCTTTGAGGTGGTCGGCTAAGGCTTGGGCTAACCCCTGGTCGAAAGCCACGTGCTCCATATTGATAACGATGCTGTGCACCCCTTCACGGGCGATTTCATCGGCATAGAGATAGGCTTCTTCCAAAGGCGGGAGGTGGCTGATCGAGACGTTACCCGCTCCATCGGTGAGCACGATCAAAAGCGGCATGACGTCGGGATGGCGTAGGCGTTCGCGTTGTAGCACTTCTAAGGCCAATTTGAGCCCGGCGGAGAGGGGGGTCTTGCCCCCAACCGGAATATCGGCCAACGCGGTCTGTGCTAAAGTGACCGAGTTCGTCGGGGGTAATACCAGTGTGGCGCGATCTTTCTGGAAGACAATCAAGCCGACACGATCGCGCCGCTGATAAGCGTCGTTAAGCAGGGAGAGGATGGCACCCTTAGTGGCTTGCATGCGCTCGGCCACGGCCATAGACCAGGAAGCATCTACCACGAAGAGGATCAGGTTGGCGGCACGGCGTACCCGCACTTTGCGCATGAGATCACTGCGGTGGATGGCGAAGGCCAGGTGGCGCCGTTCCTCACTGCGTTCCTTCTGGAACGGTGCCGCGGCGCGCAGGGTGGCATCAAAAGCCAGATCATCCGTCGGACCCTGAGCAGGACGAGCCTGGATGTAGCGCCCGCGCTTGCGCTCGGTGCGGGTGCGCGAGCGGCGGCCGGCAAAGCGGCGCATCATCTTGTCCAGCGGGGTATCCAAGCGACGTGGTTCGAAGGGCGGTGTGGCTTGGACCACCTGGCCGCCATCCCACCACATAGCGCTATCCTGGCGGAAGATGTCCTCGCGCTGGGTGGGTTGAGGTGGAGCCTGCTCTTGCGTCTCTTGACTGAGAGTCTGGTCAGTTAAATTTTTTTTTGCCGGGCGGCTTCTTCCTCACGGGTAGGCACCGGCTCGGTGTGTTTGCCGGTACTGCTGGCGCCTTGCAGTTGCTCGATGCGGTCCTGCAGTTCTTCCATGGTCATTTCGGCCTGTTGGAAGGGAGCGCGTTTGAGCCGATGCGGCAGTGCGAGTTCGGCGGCCAAGGCGATATCGCGTCCGGTTACGCTGGTGCGGCCTTCGAAGGCAGCGTGTGCACGCGCGGCTTTGAGAATAACCATATCGGCGCGGTGACCATCCACATTAAGAGAAGCGGTCAACGAAGCGATGGAGAGCAGATCGCGCGAGGTATAGGTCACCTTGGGTAATAGTTGACGCGCCTGCTCAATTTGGCGCGAGAGTTCCTGTTCTTTGGGCAACCATTCCTGGCGGAAGGCTTCGGGGTTGGCTTCAAAGGCCAGGTTGCGTTCAATGATCAGCACCCGCTCGCGTGGATCGCGAATGCCCCGAATCTCGACCGAGAGGGCAAAGCGGTCGAGCAACTGCGGGCGCAGTTCCCCTTCCTCGGGGTTCATGGTGCCCACCAAGATGAAGCGCGCGGGATGGCTGAACGAGATGCCCTCACGTTCGATGATGTTTACACCCATGGCGGCGGAATCGAGCAGAATATCCACGACGTGATCGTCGAGCAAGTTCACTTCGTCAATGTAAAGCAAGCCGCGGTTGGCGGCGGCCAAAACCCCGGGCTCAAAGTGGCGTTCGCCTTTCTGAATGGCTTTTTCAATATCCAGGGTCCCCACCACGCGGTCCTCGGTGGCCGAGATGGGCAGGTTGACGAACGGGATGGGGCGAGTGGTCACCGGGAGATTCTCGCCTCGGGCGGCACGTTCGCGGCATTCGGTGCACCAGGTAGCAGGTGTATCGGGGTCGCACCCAAAGCGGCAGTCCGCAATGACCTTGATATGCGGTAATAGCGCCGCCAAGGCACGCGCCGCCGTGGATTTGGCAGTACCGCGTTCGCCGCGAATCAAAACCCCGCCGATGCGCGGGTCAATGGCGTTCAGGATCAGGGCACGTTTCATCTGCTCCTGACCCACAATGGCTGTAAAAGGATAGATAACCGGCATCTTGATCTGCCTCTCTCACTACCAATAGGATCTCGCAGTGTAAGTTTACCACGATTTGGTGTGGCAAACGCGGGCCTGTCGAGCCCTTGGCGGTGGGAATTTAGATAGTGAGAAGATTAGGGAGGATAAGCCGGGAGCCCCAATTCATCCAACCAGGCCCGGATGCGGGCGGCAATCTGATCCCGAATCTGGCGGAATTTCGCCCGCTTGGCCTCATCTTCGCCTTCAAACGCTGCCGGATCTTCAAACGGCCAATGTAATCGGATACCCTGCCCGGGGAAGAAAGGACAGTTCTTTTCAGCGTCGGCGCACACTGTAATCAGGTAATCGAACGTCATTTTTCCTCGGTATATATCTAAGGACTTGGACGTCTGATGGCTCGCATCAATGCCGAGTTCGGCCAAGACTTGCAGGGCAAACGGATTGACCCCCTTGGGTTCGATGCCGGCGCTGTAGACTTCGAACCAATCGCCGCCATAATGGCGCAAAAGTGCCTCGGCCATTTGGCTGCGGGCAGAATTACCGGTGCACAGGAAGAGAACACGTTTTTTGGTGGTCATAACCTTGAATTCCTCACCATGTAGTTTGATTTTAACCAGTTCTGATTAAGAAAAATCAAACAAAGGGTTAGGGTAAGGTTAAATCCGTGAAAAATTGCCCCCAAAATATTGACATTTTGGGCAAAATCGTTGAAAATAAACCTCTGACTGCAGACGATAAGGGGTGATTTCACCTCACTGCTGCCCACTCCCCGCTCGGGCAGCGGCGGGGCAAGGGGAAGGGGTTTTGGTGGGTTCTCGACCTGCTGAGGCCCCCTCTATCTTTTATCTGCCTTGCCGGGAGCGTGGAGGTACCTGCTGGCTGACCACCCCGAACGTTGCAGCACATCTATCCCAAAAAGAAGGAGGTTTATGGACAGTTGGACGGGCAGCTGCGCTTGGGGGAACACTATATTTGTGATCTCTCAAACTGCAACCGAGAACTGCTCTACGACAGCGAGCGTTCCCGCGATTTGTTCTTCCAGGCAGTGAGAGATAGTGGGTTAACCATTGTCAGCGAGGGCTACTATCCTTTCAGCCCGCATGGTTTCACTTGTTTCCTCTTGTTGGCCGAGTCCCATGCGAGTTTGCATGCGTGGCCGGAATATGGTTACTGCGCTATCGACCTGTTCACCTGTAACCTGGACCTTGATATCAAGCCATTGGTGGACAAACTGATTAGCCTGTTCGGGGCGCAAGACGCCCAAATCCGTGTGGTCAGCCGCACTGCGGTCTGCCGGGAGGAGTGCCCAGCATGAACGCTTCATTGGAATCCCCCACTCTGGTGCGTTACATCATGGAAGAACCCGGCATGCCTGCCACGGGTGAAAAGCCGTGGGGCTGGCATCTGGTGTTGAACCTGTATGAATGCGATCCGGAGCGCATCACCTCGGCGGAGGTCATCCGGCAGTTTGTCATTGACCTGTGTGATTTGATCCACATGCGCCGCTTTGGTGAGCCTCTGATCGTCAATTTTGGCGAAGATCCGCGTGTTACCGGTTACTCTTTGGTGCAACTCATTGAGACCAGCAACATCACCGGGCACTTCGCCAATCAGTCCAACGCGGCCTACCTGGACATCTTCTCATGCAAAGAATTTGATCCAGAGGTTGCAACCCGTTTTTGCGTGGAAACCTTCCGCGCGAAAAAATTCAGCGGAGTGTTCATCAACCGTGGCTGAGACCTGGATTACCGAGCAACTCCATTCGTTCTACCGCCAGTCATTGCGGGTCAAGCAGGTGCTGGTAGACGAGCAAACACCCTACCAGCACCTTCAGGTGGTAGAAGCCGAGTTTTTCGGCAAGGTGCTTATTCTGGATGGGATCATCCAACTCACCGAGTATGATAACGCCGGCTACCACGAAATGATCACCCATGTGCCGATGCTGGCGGTGGATAACCCGCGCACGGTGCTGATTGTGGGTGGCGGTGACGGTGGCAGCCTGCAACAGGTCTTGCGTTACCCCTCGGTGGAACGGGCCGTGGTGTGTGAATTGGATCGGCGCGTGGTGGAAGTGTGCCGCGAACACTTCCCGGCCTTTGGCGATCCTTACCGTGATCCACGAGCCGAGGTGGTCTTCCAGGATGCTTTCACCTATTTGGAGAATCCACCCTACAAATTCGACGTGATCGTCTCAGATACCACCGATCCCATTGGGCCGGCGGAGAAATTGTTCAGCCCGGATTTCTTCCGCCGTTTGGCGGCAGCGCTCAACCCGGGCGGTGCGATCGCGATCCAAAGCGAGCAGATGTTCTTCGATCAGGCGTTGATTCGCGACATCTACCGCTTTGCCAAGACGCTCTTCCGCGCCCCGGCATATTACTACACTCTAGTACCGACCTACCCCGGCGGCGGGATTGGGTTCATGTATATGTCCGATGTGCCCTGGACAAACGGTTTGAACAAACCCTATCCGCCCGGACGGATGAATTACCTCAACCCCGACGTGCACCGCGCCGCCTTTGCACTGCCGGAGTTCTTCCGGCGGGTGTTGGAAGGTTGAACGCATTCTAGAGCATAGGGTCGTTAAGGCGAAGGTCTCTCGTGAGCATCTACCCGCGGGAGACCTTTTTGCCGCCCCGGCTTTGGGTCAGGGTGCGGTATAATCCTAGTGTTGCCTAAAACCGGGTTTACTCTTTGGGATGAGAAAAGGTTATGGAAGTCGGTACTGTCTTTCCGGTAGATATTGATGAACAAATGCGCTCGGCGTACCTCGATTACGCCATGAGCGTTATTGTGGCACGGGCACTGCCCGATGCGCGCGATGGCCTCAAGCCGGTACATCGCCGCATCCTCTACGCCATGCATGAATTGGGCTTGCGTTCGAATGCCCCGTATAAAAAATCCGCCCGTATCGTGGGTGAAGTGTTGGGTAAGTATCACCCGCACGGCGACATGGCGGTGTATGATGCCATGGCGCGCATGGCGCAGGACTTCTCGATGCGCTATCCGCTGGTAGATGGTCAGGGTAACTTTGGTTCGGTGGACGGCGATGCCCCGGCGGCCATGCGCTATACCGAGGCGCGCCTGAACGCCCTGGCCGAAGAAATGCTGGCCGATATTGACAAAGACACGGTGGACTTCACCGATAACTTCGATGGTTCGCTCAAAGAGCCGGTAGTCTTGCCCGCGCGCCTGCCCAATTTACTGCTTAACGGTGCATCTGGGATTGCGGTAGGCATGGCGACCAACATCCCGCCGCACAATCTGAATGAGTTGAGCGCGGCCATTGCCTATGTGATTGACCACTACGATCAGATTGACGAGATCACCGTAGATGACTTGATGAAATACCTACCCGGGCCGGATTTTCCTACCGGTGGGGTCATCGTGGGGCAGGAAGCGATCCGCCAGATGTATTCAACCGGGCGGGCGCGGCTAACGGTGCGCGGGCAGGCGCATATCGAAGAGATTCGCGGTGGGCGCTATGCCATTGTCATCACCGAGATTCCTTTCCAGGTTAACAAGGCCAGCCTGATCGAGCGCATCGCCGAACTGGTACGCGAGGGGCGTATTGACGCCATTGCCGATTTGCGCGATGAATCGGATCGGCGCGGCATGAGCATTGTCATCGAACTTAAGCGTGGGGCGCAACCGCGCAAAGTGCTCAACCAGTTGTATAAGTTCACTCCCTTGCAAATCACCTTTGGGGCACATCTGCTGGCGCTGGTGGATAACGAGCCGCGGGTGCTTTCGCTCAAGCGTGCCTTGCAAATCTACATTGAGCACCGGCGTGAGGTGATCGTTCGCCGCTCGCGCTTTGAATTGGAAAAGGCGCGTCAGCGCGCGCACATCTTAGAGGGTTTATTGATTGCGCTGGCTAATCTGGATGAGGTCATCCAACTCATCCGCCAGTCGTCGGATGCCGATGTCGCCCGTAAGCGCCTGATGACCCGTTTCAAACTCAGCGAAGCCCAGGCGCAGGCGATCCTGGAAATGCCCTTACGGCGTCTGGCTGCGCTGGAGCGCAAGAAGATCGAGGATGAACACAAGGCTCTGCTCAAACAAATTGCGGCATTAGAGGACTTGCTCGCCTCACCCAAGAAAGTGCTCAAGGCGATCAAAACCGATTTGCAGGAACTGACCGAGAAGTACGGCGACCAGCGCCGCACGCGCATTGTGGTCGGTGAAAAAGAGGACTTTGAGGAAGAAGATTTGGTGCAGGATGAGCCGGTGTTGATCATCCTGACGCAGAAGAATTACATCAAGCGGGTTTCGCCCTCGGTATTTCGCACCCAGAACCGCGGCGGGCGCGGCGTTACCGGTCAATCCTTGAAAGACGAGGATGAAACCCTGATGCTGTTGGCCGCCCGCACCCTGCACACCATCCTCTTCTTCTCCGACCGCGGCAAGGTTTATGCCGAGAAGGTCTATCAAATCCCCGATGCTGGCCGCACCGACCGCGGCTTGCCGATTACCAATGTGCTCTCGCTGGACAGCGGTGAGCGCATCACGGCGGCGGTAGCCGTGCCGGATTTTGCGGCGGCGCAGTACTGCACCATGACCACGGTGCGCGGCAAGATTAAGCGGGTGGCTTTGGAAGAATTTGCCAACGTTCGCGCCTCTGGATTGATTGCGATAACGTTGGAAGAAGGTGACGAACTCGGCTGGGTGCATCTAACCAGCGGCAAGGATGAGTTAATCCTGGTAACGGCAAAAGGCCAGGCCTTGCGCTTCAAAGAGGAAGAGGTGCGTCCGATGGGACGTCAAGCAGCCGGAGTGATTGCGATCAAGTTACAGGCCGGTGACCGCGTGGCTTCCATGGATGTGGTACATCCGAACGCCGATTTGCTGATCGTCACCGAACAGGGGTATGGAAAGCGCACCGCGCTTAAAGATTTTCCACGACACTCGCGCGCCAAATCCGGCGTGGCGGCTTTGCCAGCGGCTTCATTGAAGACCAGCGGCGTGGTGGCGGCGGCGCGGGTGGTGCAGGAAGACGATGAAATCACGCTCATCTCAGCCGGCGGTGTGATGCTGCGGCTTAAGGTGAAGGATATCCGGCGCATGACGCGCGTAGCCCGCGGGGTGCGCCTGATGGAACTGGATAAGGGTGATACCGTAGCCTCGGTGGCACGTATTGCCGCTGTTGATCTGCGTGCGGGTGGGTGACTAGAACAACATCATCCGCCCGGTGACCACCAGGCACAGCATGCCGAGCACGACGGTCATCAGGAACAGCAGAAGCGAGAGCACAAAGCGCTGGGCGGCCGTCATCCCTAGGAACTCGCGCCGCCGACGTCGCCGGCGCGGCGTCGAAGGCTTGGGCTCTTCTTCGGAAAACGATACGTCAATTGAACTGCGTAAGTCGTCAAGCATCCTCACCTCCTGAGGATTCGGCAAACGGCGCAGGAAGAGGTCGAATCTCCCCTGCACTCAGCCGATATTCAGAGCCGTCTTCTAACCGCAAGCGAAGATGTCCTTCTGGGCTTAATCCCTCTACCCGTCCGACCAGGGGAGGATTGAGTCCGTCACTGGCCTGTACCCACTCGCCGCGAAATGCCAGGTGTTGCTCCCAGGCGGCCATGAATTCAGGATCGGTCAAACGGGAACGCCAAGCCAAAAAGGCTTCAAGGACGCGCCGGAGCACCTCCCAACGGTTTATGGGATGTCCTAAGGCTTCTTCCAGACTGGTTGCCGGATAGTGCAGTCCCTCGGCTGGGGGCACGGCGGCACGTCCTACGTTGATCCCGATACCTACCACTGCCCCTTGCAACTGCTCTTCCTGCCAGGCCAGTTCAACCAGAATGCCACACACTTTGCGTCCGGCAATTAGCACGTCGTTCGGCCATTTGATGTGGGCGTCCACCCCGAAACCAGCCTTGAACGCCTGGGTGACGGCCAGCGCACCCAATGCCGTTAGACGTTCAACCGGGAACGGCGACTGCGCGTTAGGCCGCACAATGAGGGTGAACGCTAACCCTGCTTCAGGCACGCTGATCCAGGTGCGGCCCAACCGCCCCCGCCCGTGAGTTTGGTGCCCTGCTACCACTAAAGCGCTATCCGGCGCATCCCGATCCAACCAGGCTAAAGCGATATCGTTGGTTGATCCCACTTCCTCGTAATACCGCCAGGTGGGGAGGTTTAGATCACTCAACCAATGGTCAAGCGCAGTTGATTCCATATGAGGTAATTATACTTGCTACCTCCGCGTCATGAGTGCAAGGGACTAACCGACCCAAAAAACAAAAACTCCCACAGATACCTGTGGGAGCAAGGCAGGACATGGCGGTAGATTAGCGCGCAACAACCTTGATCGTGCGCGGACGTGCCGCGGCGGCTTTGGGCACGCGCAGGGTCAACACGCCGTCCTTGAGGCTGGCATCGGCAGCGGCGGAATCCAGTTCATCCGGCAAGTGAATCACCCGCATGAAGCGACCGCGCGGGCGTTCTTGGAGGATGTAAGTGGCTTTTTCGTCGTGCTCGGCTTTGAGTTCGCCCTGCAGGGTTACCGTATTATCCTGGATCTGGATTTGAAGTTCTTCGGGTTTCACGCCGGGCACCAGTGCCGTGATTTCGTATCCCTCGTCATTGGCGCGAACATCCACCGGCACCCAGACCGTGGGTGATTCTTCGGGCCACTCCTCATTGAGCGCGCGGTCTAGCCAGCGCCGCATCATCCAGCGACCGTAGGGCATGCGCATATACATCATCATGATTAACCTCCTGTAACCGTAAGGCTGTTCCGTCTTTCCAGACGTTGGATGCTTTTATCTTATGCGCGCTGTATAGGAATTTGGCAAACAAAACATCAGCGTTCTATATGAATCAGAGGCAAAAGCAACGACCCGGCCTGTGGCGCAGCCGGGTCGTGGGTCGTCGTGGGTCATAATATGCCGGGTAGGATTAGGCTTCGTTGATAATCCAACAGGCATGGGGAGGGAAGTTAATGATCACCTGGTCACCGGGGCGGGGCAGGGCCAGTTGCCGCTCATTGAAGAGATCTGCCAAGACCTCGCGCCCTTGCAAATCCACCCGCACGCGCACAATGGCACCGAGGAACATTACATCCAGGACGCGCCCCCGTACATGATTGCGGCCTTCGACCTCGCCGAGGTTCATCTCTTCTGGGCGTAGGGCTAAGGTGACAGCCTGTCCGCGGCTGAGGTGGGGTAGAGGTTCGACCTGTAACACGTTGTTGTCAAAGCGCACCTTGCCCTGTTGCGGATCTTCGACGATTACCGGAATGAGATTGAGTTGCCCGATGAACGAAGCCACAAAGCGGGTTTTGGGGTAGTTATAGACCTCAAAGGGGGTGCCAACCTGCTCGATCCGTCCCTCATACATGACTACAACGCGGTCCGAAAGCGAGAGCGCCTCTTCCTGGTCGTGGGTGACGTAGATGGCAGTGATACCCAAAGTTTGCTGAATGCGGCGGATCTCGGCGCGTAGTTCGACACGAATTTTGGCGTCCAGTGCCGAAAGGGGTTCGTCAAGCAGTAAGACGCGCGGACGGATGGCCAACGCGCGCGCCAGCGCCACCCGCTGTTGCTGTCCACCCGAGAGTTGGTAAGGGTAGCGGTTTTCAAAGCCGGTTAAGCGAATCAAGTCGAGCATTTCGCTGACGGTCTTGCGGATCTCTTCCGGCGGGCGCTTGGCCACTTTAAGCCCGAAAGCGATATTATCGGCCACGGTGAGATTTGGGAAAAGAGCATACGATTGAAATACCATGCCAATGTGGCGGCGATTAGGGGGCAGGGTGGTGATGTCACTGCCGTCCAGGATGATTCTGCCGCTGGTAGGCAGTTCAAAACCGGCGATCATGCGTAGGGTGGTGGTTTTACCACAGCCGCTCGGGCCCAAGAAGGATACAAATTCCCCGCGCTCTACCTCCAGGTTGAAGTCCCGAACGGCCAGAGTTGGCCCAAAGCGTTTGGAGAGGTTTTGCAGACTCAGATAGGCCATATCTCCCTTCACCACATAAGAATTTAACGCGCACCGAACGCTTGATCGCCGCCCAAGGCGCGCCGTCCTACAAATTGGAAGAGCATCGTGAACGCCCAGGTGAGGGCAAAACTGATGACGGCTAATGCCGCGCCTTCATAGGCGCGATTCTGTCCTACCTGGGACATGTAGGGCCCAAAAGCCTTCAGCCCGACCAGGAAACTGGCCATGGTCAATTCTCCCATGACAATCGTAATGGTCAGAAAGGCACCGCTGAGAATGGCACTGCGCAGGTTGGGAAAGATGATTTGGGTAATAATAACCCACCAACCGGCGCCTAGGCTCTGGGCGGCTTCGGTCAAGGTTCGGATATCTATGGCTTGCAAGCCGGTATCTACGGCACGATAAAGATAAGGGAGCACCAATACCACGTATCCTGCCACCAGCAGGATTTGCGTGCCGGTAAATGAGTTAGTCAACAGAAAGGGGGGACGGCTGAAGACGCGAATCAGCCCAAAGACCAACACAATGGCCGGTACGACAAACGGCATCAGGGTGATAAATTCCACAACCGGTCGGAGTTGGGGCAGGCGCAGGCGGATCCAATAGGCTGTGGGAACGACCAAAATGACCCCCACGACCACCGTGAGCAGTGCCATTTCAAGTGAAAAGGTGAAGGCACTGGCAAAGCGGGGATCGCTGAGCACGCGCTGGTATGCCAGCGCACTCAAAACACCTTTGCGTGCCCGCAGCGAGAAATCTATGGTCGCGATGAGGGGGACAAAAAAGTAGAGGCCGCCCAGAAGGAGGATGAACCATGAGAGCAAGCGCTGGCGCAGGGGGGCGTGGGCATTGCGGTCCATATCAACCTCCGTGGGGTTTTAGCGGCGCAACCAGCGCTCACTGCGCCGTCGCAACACGTAGTAAATAGCCATATTGAGCGCCATGATAACGATCATGCCGAACGAAAGGGCATACCCCAGCCCGGGGTTATAGAGCACATCTCCCATGATTTGAGCGCCGATGAGAATGGTGATCAGGTTAATCAATCCACCGGTGAGCGAGAGGGCGGTAGCGTAGGCACCGAAGGCATTTCCAAAAAGCAAGATGATTGCGCCTAGGATGGAGGGGGTCAGAATGGGCAGGGCGACCATGCGCCAGTAGTCCCAGGTGCTGGCACCCAGATTCTCGGCGGCTTCGCGCCATTCGCGCTTAAGCCCTTCCAGGGCCGGGGCGATAATCAAAACCATCAGAGGGAACTGGAAGTACATGTAAGTCAGGCTTAAGCCCCAGAACGAATAAAGGTTAAAACCAATCTCGTAGATATCTACCCCCAAGGTTTTGAGCAATACCGTGACCATGCCCAGTCGCCCAAGAGTGGCAACAAAGGCAAACGCGAGGGGCACACCGGCAAAGTTCGAAGCCACGCCGGAGAAAGTAAGCAGGGCATCCCGTGCCCAACGGGGTAGGCCGCCCAAGGTAACCGCATAAGCCAGCAGGAAGCCGAACAACCCGCCACCCAGGGCTGTGGCTAGGCTGATGCGGATGCTGATCGAGTAGGCGCTTAAGATCGAGGGGGTAAATAAACTGCGGATGTTATCGAGGGTGAAATGCCCCTGGGTGTCCCGGAATGAGCCCACCAATAGTGAGAATGAGGGCAATAGCATGAACAAAGCCGCAAAGATGAAGAAAGGGGCTACACCTATCCATACCATCCAGCCCGTGCCAGAACGGGCGCGGCGCGAAGGCAATTCTGGGGAGGGCTGCACTGCGGCAGCCCTCCCTCCCGAAGAGGATTGAATTGTCGTGACGGGGGGACGAATTTCGCTCATCGGGTTAATTTTACTTGACTTCGGCGCCGACGACCTTATCCCAATTCTCGGCAATGTAGGCTTTGGCCGCGTTCAGTTGCTCAATGGTGGGGAAAACGGCCTTGGCGTACAGTTCCGCCGGGGGCAATTCGGCCAGCAAGTCTGCCGGAATAGCGTTGCGTTTGACCAGATCATCGAAGCGGATGGGGTGGCAGCCGCCCTTGAGCCAGATCAATTGACCCTCGTCGGAATAGAGGAATTCCATCCACAACTTAGCGGCGTTGGGATGGGGAGCATACGCGCTGATCGCCTGGATATAAACGCCTGCGATGACGCCGCTCTTGGGGATAACCACTTCAATCTCGGGGTTGCCTTCCAGGGCTTTCTTGTCGGCCAGAGCATTGTAGTCCCAACGGAAGACCACCGGGGTTTCGCCCTTGGCAATGGTGGATTGCTTGGCAATCACCGGGACAAAATTGCCCACTTCGTTTAATTTCTTGAAATATTCCAGGCCGGGCTGGACGTTATCCAGTGAGCCGCCGTTGGCCAGGGCCGCGGCATACACGCTCATCTGCGCCTGGGCGGAGAGTCGCGGGTCGCCGGCCAAGGCTACCTGATTCTTGTATTCCGGCTTCAGCAGGTCAGCCCAATCTTGGGGCACGTTTTTAACGACGTCTTTGTTGACCTCAAAAGCCATAACGCCGTAGTAATCCCCATACCAGTAACCATCCGGATGCTTGAGATTGTCGGGGATGGTGTCCCAGGTGGAGACTTTGTAGGGCATGACCAGTTTCTCCTCCACCAATTGAGGCCCAAAGGCGTATCCGACATCAATCACATCCGGGGCTTGGGGACCCTTGCTGTCCTTATTGGCTTTGATGGCTTCAATTTCCTCAGCAGAACTGGCATCGGGATTGAGTTCATTGACTTGGAGACCGTACTTTTGCTTGAAGGTTTCAATGGCTTCACCGTAATTGCACCAGTCGTGCGGCAGGGCGATAGTGGTCAGCATGCCCTCTTGCTTGGCGGCAGCGATCAGGTCGGCCGGTGCGCCGCTTTCACCCCCGGATGAGGCCGGCGGTTGGGTGGGAGCGGCGGTGGGTGTGCCCGCACAAGCAGCCAGAAAGGCTACCAGGACGAGCAAACTCACCCAGCGGAAAAGGCGGGACAATGTGGGGGCTTTCATATTCTTTTCCTCCTTTTGGGGTTTAAAGTTGGGGGATGCTCTTATTTTATACTAAAACTAGGATTAAAAACCACCTTTGGCTTCAACAGTGGCTTAATGGGGTGTAAATGTTAGAGCAATAATCTGTTAAGAACGCGGCTGTGCTATAATCGCTTCGATCCCCGTGTGCGGAGTTGTCCATGTGTTTTGATTTCTCTGCCTTCTCGCTGAAGAATTTCTCAGACCCTTGCCAGCAAGAACTGCACCCTCAGGCTCGGGTGGGATTGACCCTTTTTGCCGAGGGGCGGTATTTTGAAGCCCACGAGGCTTTGGAGCAAGCCTGGCGTGAGAGCAGTGGCCCTCAGCGAGCGCTCTATCAGGGAATCTTGCAGGTGGGAGTGGCCTATCACCACATCCTTCAGGGAAATTACGCCGGGGCTCTGAAGATGTTCACCCGGGCGCAGGCGAACTTGGAAGCGTTCGAGCGCCCTTGTTCGGGGGTGGATGTGCCACAACTGCGGGAAGATGCGCGGCGGGTGGAACTCGCACTGCGCGCGTTGGGCGAGGCGCGCATCCATGAATTGGATCGTAAATTGTTCAAGCCCGTTCCGATGATCATCTCTGAGTAGCGTGGGAGATAACATAACATGGAATCCAAGCCGTTTGCGGGTAAAGTAGTTCTGGTCACCGGTGGGGGGCGTGGGATTGGGCGAGCCATTGCCCTCTATTTTGCCGCGCGAGGCGCCGATGTGGTGATCAATTTTGTGCGTAACCAGGAGCATGCCGAAGAGGTTGCAGCGCAGGTCAAGGCGTTGGGGCAACAGGCACTACTGGTGCGGGCGAATGTGGGCTACCCCGAAGAGATTGAGAAATTGTTTGCCCGCATCGCCGAAACGTTCGAGGGGCTGGATATCTTTATCAGCAATGCCGCCACCGGATTCAACCGCCCGGGTATGCAGCAGAAGGTGAGCGGGTGGGATTACACGATGAACGTCAACGCGCGCGCCTTCCTCTTTGCGGCCCAAAAAGCCGTTCCTTTGATGGAAAAACGCGGCGGCGGGCACATGGTGGCGATTACCAGCCCCGGCTCACAGCGCGTCCTGCCCGATTACATTGCCGTAGGGGCAAGCAAAGCCGCCCTCGAAGCGCTCACTCGTTACCTGGCGGTGGAATTGGCGCCTAAGAACATTATCGTCAACGCTGTTGCTCCCGGTATTGTCTTGACCGATGCGCTCAAGCATTTTGCGGCGCTCAGCAACCCTCAGGTCATCGAGCGGGCTACTGCCAACACCCCGGCCGGGCGTCTGGTGACACCGGAAGATGTGGCCGGAGTGGTGGGATTCTTATGCTCGCCAGAGGCGGCGATGATCCGTGGGCAGGTGATTGTGGTGGACGGCGGCTATACCTTGATCACACCGGGCTGAGATTTAAATCTGTAACCCGAATAACCGCAGCCAGGGGCGCGCATTCTGGGCCAAGAATGGCCAAGGGATGGCGGCCAGGGTTAATAGTAAGGCCAGGCCGAAACCAAGCGCGGCGCGGCGGTGTTTTTGCACATCAGTGGGGGCTTTCTTGCTCAGGGTGCGTGCCATGTGGGCAATGCCGAGTGCGATCAACATGATGAAAATGTGCTCCAAGGCGAAGAAACGCAGTGCGGCCTCACGCATCGCCGCCCCAAAGCCTTGAAACAGGACGCCGCCCCATCCCCGCGTCAGATACAGGATTAAACCGAATAAGACCTGCAGATCAAAGGCAGTGGTAAAGAGCAAGCCACTGCGGTTATCGGCAGAGGTAAAGGTTTGCTTTCCAAGCCAGCCTTTCACGGCACGGCCGATCGCCCAAATACCCAGGATAAGTACCACCCAGCGGGTGAGGTTATGCAGGGTGAGAAGGATCAGGTTGAGGGTTTCCATCGGTTACCTCCGCAAGGAAATTTGTAGTAACCAGGTTACAACGATTTATGAATCGGATCAAATCATTCCAGCGCTAAATATCTATCACGAGTAAAGCCGTACCCTTTGTCTTTGAGCCACCCTATCATGATTAGTCTATATGGATTTTACAAAAAGCCCGCCTTTTCGACGAGCATGATTTGAGTCTCAATGTGGGTGAAAGTTCGATCATCCGAGATGAGTATTTAGGACATGGAAAATGAGAAGGTTGTCCGAGGGTTAGGCAGTAGGCGAATCCGCCGATACGGCCTGCGGCATGGGTTGGCTTTCCAGGTTCGCAGTAACCGGCCAGAGCAAAGCGATGAGGCTCATCGCACTGCATCCCAGGCCGCCGATGATATACCAGGTTTGTAATCCCAACCATTCCGCAATCGGGCCGGCAAAGAGCATGCCCAGGGGTGTCATCGCCGACGCCAGGCTGTGAATCACGGTGAATACGCGTCCCTGCATCTCCGGTGCAACCCGTGCCTGCACCAGCGCGAATAACGGTCCGTTGGTGATGGGATTGGCGATCCCTAGCCAGAACATCAGTCCCAGCGCCATAGGATACGCCGAGGGGGGCAGTAATCCCATCCCCATGGTGCCCAAGCCGGTGGCGAACAAACCGCTCATCGAAGTCCATAACTTGCGGCGGAAACCACCCCATACACTTAAGAGCAGCCCGCCCAAGACCACTCCGATGCCGTAACCGGATTCCAGCCAACCGAGGTGGATGGCTTCCCCGCGAAAATGGCGGGTGACCAGCAAAGGCAAGAGGGCAAAAGCGGGGTTGAGCAAGAAATTGATCAATGTGGCCATGAGCAGGATCGCCAACAAACCGGGCCAGGCGGCGATGTAGCGCAGGCCTTCGCGCACATCTCGCAGTACCAGACGCGGCGTCACGACGGACTGGGCATCTGTGCGCCGGGGCTGGGGGATGTGAACCAGCCACAGCAAGTTGACGGCGATTAGGGCAGTGAGAATATCAATGGCGAGAATGCGCGGTAGAGGCCACAATGCCAGCAGGAAAGCTCCGATGGGTGGGGCGGCGATATTGATCAAGCCGTTGAGGGCTTGATTGGCGCCCGCCACGCGTGAGAGGTGGCGTTCCGGTACCATCAGCGAGGTGGAGGCTTGCATTGCTGGCCAGTGAAAGGCGTTGCCCAAACTGCGCAAAAAGAGCACGACGTAAATATGCCAAGGCCGGGCAAGGTCGGTCGCAAACAGGATGACCAGTCCTAATGTCGCCAGGGCGATACTACTATCGGAAAGCATCATCACCCGGCGACGGTTCCAGCGATCTACCAGGGCCCCGGCAAACGGTCCTAAAAATACTTGGGGCAATAAACCGACCATGGAAGCCGTAGCCAGCACTACGGCCGAACCGGTCGTTTGGGTGAGCCACCAGATCAGGGCAAAGTGCACCAACCCACTGCCGAACAGTGAAAAGACCTGCCCAACCCAGATGGGGGCAAAACGGCGTAACCAATAACGATCTGTTTCGGGTGAAAGGGAAAGGGTACTCATAGGATCTCACCTTGGCAATAGGATCACTCTCCCGTGCCACGCACGTGGCCGGGCTTTGGTGATGAACGAGGCGGCATGCCTCAGCGGTTACTCGATGAAGACCTCGACGTGTTCGCCGTCTTCTTCGTCGTAAACGTCCACCAGGGTACCGGTTTCACCGGAGCGAATAAACTCCATTAGGCGATTAACATCCAGCCCTTCCACTTCGGGGGTAAACCGCATGCCCATCTTGATCCCGGCTGAGACCAGGTTTAGCGGTAGGCGGATGTTGGCGCGCACCTTGCCGGTATCGGTATCGGTGATGCGCACCCGCAGCCAGCGCCCGCTTCCACCCGGGGGCGGCGGTTGGGGCGGGGGTG
>CAYRUO010000010.1:0-49246 GCA_964427505.1 uncultured Thermanaerothrix sp. | reverse complement strand
GGCAAAACGGGGTGGGAAATGTGGGGTTTGGACACCATAACCTCGGAGAACGCCAAAGAAATATGTGATCCTTGCAATACAAGATGATAAAGCTTTTCGGTGCCTGTAGTAATCCAAAAATCACCCACACTTTGTGTTGAACAATTTTGTTGGTTTATCTAAAATGATAAGCAAGTTTTATTCTTTACTTGGGGAGGGTGAGCCTATGGAACAAAAAATGTTGTGGGTTGATTTGACAAAGGGGGAAATGCACAGCCGACCTATTCCAATGGAATGGGTGCGCGATTTCATCGGCGGTGAGGGTGTGGCCATGCGCTTGTTATGGGACCTCATCGTCCCTGACGCCGACGGCACCGACCCACGCCAACCGCTGATCTTCGCCACCGGGCCACTGAGCGGTACCCTGGCGCCTTGCAGTGGACGCACCTGCGTGGTCTTCCGCTCCCCTGCTACCGGTACACTCGGCGCCAGCAACGGCGGAGGCGATTTCGACATGGCCATGCGCCGCGCCGGTTGGGATTACATCACCATCGTCGGCAAGGCAGACCACCCGGTGTATCTCTTCATTGACGACGACAAGGTCGAGATCCGCGATGCCTCTGACCTATGGGGTAAGACCGTCAGCCAGACCGAAGACATCTTGAAAGAACGGCTAGGGTTGAACGGGGTAGAGATCGCTTCAATCGGTCCGGCAGGCGAAAATGGGGTCATGTTTGCCAGCATCATGACTGATAAGTACCGCGCTTTCGGACGCGGCGGCCCGGGCAAGGTCATGGGCGCCAAAAACTTGAAGGCGATTGCCATCCACGGCACGCACAAAGTTCCCGTTGCCGATCCCGAGGGCTTTAAGGCGGCATCCTTGGCGGCGCGCGAAGAACTGTTTAGCGAAGCCTTCGTGCGTGACGAACTTCATCCCTACGGCACGCCCTCGTTCTACGATGCCATTAACGCCCTGGGCATCCTGCCGACCAAGAACTGGCAGTACACCACCTTCCCTGAATCGGTGGGTAAATTGACCTACCAAGCCTATCATGAACACCTTGAGGTGAAGTCCAAGGCCTGCTTTAATTGCGCCATTGCTTGCGGCCGCTATACCAGGATCAAGGAAGGGCCCTATGCCGGGATGGAAGGTGGCGGCCCCGAATACGAGGCACTGGCCGCCTTTGGTAGCAAGTTATGGGTTACCGATCTTGACGCGATTGCCGCGGCTAACCACCTCGCCAATGATTTCGGCCTGGATGTGATCTCCACCGGGCAGGTGCTGGCGACGGCCATGGAATGGTACGAGAAAGGCATCCTCACCCCTGAAATGACCGAGGGGATAAAACTAGAATGGGGCAACGGCGAGGCCGTGGTGGAGATGGTCAAACGCATTGCCCACCGCCAGGGCATTGGCGATTTGCTGGCGCTCGGGGTCAAACGCGCCGCCGAGAAATTGGGTGGAGATGCCGAGGACGCAGCCATGCACGTCAAAGGGTTGGAAATGGCTGCCGATGGCGTCCATGCCAGCAAGGGTGAGGCCGTGGTGCATGCCACCGCTGCCCGCGGCGCCGATCACCTCCGCCCGTATGCCTCTGCCATTGATGCCTTTGGCTACCGTGATGAAGACCTCGGCATCGTGGGTGACATTGACTACCTGGAAGACGGCAATAAATGGTGGATCAAACCCTTCCAGGAACTCTCGATGGCAACCAACATGCTTGGGGTATGTCTCTTTGCCTCCATCACCCTGGCGATCAAAGCCTCTACGTGGGCTAAGTTGCTCTCCAAGGCTTGGGGCGTAGAGGTCAGCAAGCAGGATCTACTGCGCGCCGCCGAGCGGGTGATCAACCTGGAGCGGATGATCAACGCACGGCTGGGCTTTGACCGCAAAGACGACACCTTGCCCAAGCGCTTCCTGACCGAACCCGCTCCGGATGGGCGCGGCGCCGGTCAGGTGGTTGACCTCGAAACGGCGCTCAATAGTTACTACCAAGCCATGGGTTGGGACTTGCAGACCGGTTTACCGACGCCAGAGAAACTCCAGAGCCTAGGGTTGGGATTTGTAATGGCGCATTAACCCGAGACATTCGTTGCACCCATCGGGCTTCAATCCTCATACGCGGGATTGAAGCCCGATGATTTTATTCACGCTGTGAAAGAAGGCCCACCATCCACCTGCAGGCCACGGCGGCCCACCCATCCCACCGCGAGGGCGAGCAGGGTTATCGTCAGGATAAGGATGGGCAGAGTCATCGTCATAGAGGGCAGGAAAATCCAGATAGACCAATTCATGGCAGTATGAAAAAGCATCGTCGCCATGACGCTCCCACGCGTCTGAAGGTAAACCCAGGTCATCAAGATCGAGGTCAGGACAATTTCTACCCCCAGAAGCAGGAAAAGCCAGGGGTCAGCGGTCATGAATTTACCCGGGATGGCCACCAGGGGGAGATGCCACAGCCACCACAGAAGACCCAGGATCACGCTGGCGCTGAGTGCACTTCGCCCCTCCAACAGCCCCGGCAGGGCATAGCCGCGCCAACCCAATTCCTCTTGCAGCGGCCCGGCGGTAAGAAAGATCACCACAAAACCGATCAGCGCATAAGGTGGATTGAAAAGGATCGCGGGGTCAAATGGGGTAACGCCCAAAAGGATGGTGCCCATAATCCCACCGCCGAAAAGCAGCAGCGGCAGTAAGAGCACCCACCCCAGCCATCTCTTGCCAAAGCGCACGTGGAGGACTTGCCGCAACCATCCTCTGACCCCTTTCCAGCCGTTAGCATAAAGGGTGAGCGCAAAGGCCACGATAAGCGGGCCAAAGGCGGCCGGGTTGAATGGGCTGGCCAAGAACTGCACTATCGGTGCCGGAAGGGGAACGCCATGCATCGCCAAAGCCTCGGGAACCCATAAAGCCCACGAAAGGGCATAGGTCAGAAAAAAGAAAGTTACCAGAGATTTGGGAGAAGACAACACGATTCACCTCACACGGAGACCCTTCGACCAAGCACGTGGGGACGAATAAGCCGAAAGAAAACCCAATCAATGGGTGATCGGTGCATTTTGCACATCGGTCAGGTTTATTGTAGCCGCAATGGATTGAAGTGCCACCTAAGGGCATCGGGTGAAAAATTGCCTATTGACTTTAAGGCTTAAAATCGCTATATTAGTGATGCAATCGTTTGCGCAAACCTTTGCGCAATCCTTTGCGGAGCCCTGTCCTATGCCCACCATTCGAGAAGTCGCCGCACGTGCCGGCGTCTCCCCCACCACCGTCTCCCACGTCATCAATAACACCCGCTTCGTCTCGCCCGAAGCGCGTGAGCGCGTCCTGCAAGCCATGGAAGAGTTGGGCTATCGCCCTAACGTCCTGGCGCGCTCACTGCGCCGCGGTGAAACGCGCACCCTAGGCTTGATCCTGCCCGACAGCGCCAACCCCTTCTTCGCCGAGGTTGCCCGCGCCATTGAGGATGCCGCCTTCCGTGAGGGCTATAACGTTATCCTCGGCAACAGCGAAAACGAACTGGAAAAAGAGCGCCTCTATGTGGAGGTGTTGACGACCAAACAGGTGGACGGGCTGATCTTCGTGGCCGCGGGTGATCGCAGTCAGTCGCTGGAAGGGCTGGTGCGCCAAGGGCTGCCGGTCGTCGTCGTAGACCGTCAACTCACGCATTTGGACGTGGATACCGTGCTCGCCGATAATCTCCAAGGCGGCCTGCTTGCTACACGTCATCTCATCCATCTGGGGCATCGGCGCATCGGCTGTATCACCGGGCCGTCACACCTCACCCCCAGCGCCCAGCGCGTGATCGGTTACCGCCAAGCCCTCGGCGAAGCCGGGCTGCGTATTGAGGAAGATTTGATCGTACGCGGTGATTTCTCGCCGCGCTCCGGTTACCTGGCGGCGCGTAGGCTCTTCAGCCATCCTCACCCCCCCACCGCGATCTTTGCCTGCAACGACATGATGGCTATCGGCGCCTTGCGCGCCCTGGCGGAATTGAGGCTGGCCGTACCGGATGCGGTTGCCGTTATCGGTTTTGATGACATCGAACTGGCGTCGTATGCATCTCCTCCCTTGACAACTATTCGCCAGGATAAGGTGGCGTTGGGGCAAGCCGCAGTGCGCCTACTGCTGGAACGCATCGCCGACCGCGACCTACCGGCGCGGCGTGTGGTCATCCCCACCACCCTGATCGAACGTGAAACCACACGGAGGGTCTCATGAGTGGAACGGTTGTCATTGTAGGCAGTCTAAACATGGATCTGGTGGTGCGGGCGCCGCGCCACCCCCAGCCCGGTGAAACCATCATCGGCAGCGATTTTCAAACCTTTCCCGGCGGCAAGGGCGCTAATCAGGCCGTAGCCGTGGCCCGCCTGGGGGGCAAGGTGCGCATGATCGGGCGCGTGGGCCAGGATGCCTTTGGCGATGCCTTACTGGCCACCGTGGCGCACGACGGCGTGGATACAACTTACATCCGCCGCGATCCCGAAGCCCCTACCGGCGTCGCTCTGATTACCCTGGACGCGGCGGGGCAAAATACCATCGTGGTCGCCTCGGGCGCCAACTGGCGCGTCTCGGCGCAAGACGTGCGCGATGCCGAGGCCGCCTTTGCGGGTGCCGATGTGCTGTTGATGCAACTGGAATGCCCCCTGGACGCCGTGGAAGCCGCCACCGATCTGGCGCATCGCTATGGCTTGCAGGTGGTGCTTAATCCTGCCCCAGCCCGTCCCCTGCCGGCCAGCCTGCTGGCACGAGTGGATTACCTGCTGCCTAATCAGCCTGAATTAACTCTGTTGGCGGGGGGCGAGACCGACCGCGAAGCCGCCATCCGTGCCGTGCAGGCCATGGGTGTGCGCAATTTGGTCGTTACCCTGGGTGAAGAAGGGGCTCTGCTGGCTTTGGGAGCACAGCGCGAACATCTTCCGGCGTATAAAGTAACCGTCGTGGATACCGTGGCCGCCGGTGATGCCTTTGCCGGCGCGTTTGCGCTAGCCCTGAGCGAGGGCAAATCCGTGCGTGAGGCCGCCATTTGGGGCAACGCCGCCGGCGCTATTGCCGTCACCCGCCCCGGTGCCCAGCCCTCGATGCCCCGTCGCGATGAATTACTCCAATTCCTGGCAGAAAGAGGTCAGCCATGAAGAAGACCCCTTTGCTTAACACCGCCCTTTCCGAACTAATTGCCAGCCTGGGGCACGGCGATATGGTCGTCATCGCCGATGCCGGTCTGCCCATCCCCGCCGAAACCTATCGGATTGACCTGGCGCTGACCCGCGGGGTGCCCGGCTTTATCGAGACGGTGCGCACGGTGCTCAGCGAAATGCAGGTCGAACGGGTTATCATCGCCAACGAGACCACGCGCGTCAGCCCTCAGGTGTTGCAGGATTTACAAGCCCTGCTCCCCGGCGTGCCCTTTGAACAGGTCAGCCATGACGAATTAAAAGACCTGTGCCACCGCGCGCGCGCCGTCGTGCGCACGGGTGAGTTCACCCCCTACGCCAACGTGATCCTGGTGGCTGGGGTGGTGTTCTAAGAGCGTGGAACGGAGTGTGCTATGGCTGTGACCCAACCGGCTGCGCTTCGCTTTGACCGCCGCGCCTTCATCCAGCGCTTTGGCCTGGTCTTTTCCTTCTTGTTGCTGATGCTGGCGCTGACCCTGCTCTCAGACCGCTTCCTGACCCCTTCAAACCTCATCAACATCCTGCGCCAGGCCACCATCAACGGTATTGTGAGCGTAGGCATGACCCTGGTCATCCTCACCGGGGGGATAGACCTCTCGGTGGGTTCGGTCTTGGCGCTGGCGGTAACGATTGGCGCCTCGTTGATGAAACAAGGCCAGCCGGTTGGGTTGGCCGTGCTGGCGGCACTGGGTATCGGCACGCTACTGGGCGTCATCAACGGGTTGATGATCACCAAAGCGCGCATCCCACCCTTTATTGCCACCTTGGGTATGCTCACCGTGGCGCGCGGGTTGACCCTGATGTACACCCAGGGACAGCCGATTACCGGTCTGCCGGCGTCCTTCCGCTGGATCGGCACGGGTGTGGTCGGGGGTATTCCGGTGCCCATCGTGCTAATGGGGCTGGTTTTCCTAATCGGGTGGATCTTTCTCACCCGCACGCGCTACGGCGCCTATGTCTACCTGCTGGGCGATAACCCCACCGCCGCACGCCTGGCCGGCATACCCACCGAACGCATCACCGTGCTGGTTTATGCCATCTCGGGGTTCTGTGCGGCGCTAGCCGGGCTGGTGCTGGTGGCACGCCTGGACTCGGCGCAACCCATCATCGGTCAAGGATATGAGTTTAACGCCATTGCCGCGGTCGTTGTCGGCGGCACCAGTTTTGCCGGGGGTGAGGGCGGTTTGGGCGGAACCCTGTTGGGGGCGTTGTTGATCGAAACACTCAACAACGGCCTCAACCTGCTCAACGTTTCCCCCTTATGGGAGCAGGTCGTCAAGGGAGTGGTGATTGCCCTGGCACTTTTGCTATACAAGGCATTCAGCCCGCCCTCACGCTGAATGATCTAGAAAGGAGGTAGAAGAAAGAGGAGTCAGATGCCACACGGTAAGATTAGACGTATCCCCATCCAAGAGACTAAAACTTCCGTAAGGAAAGGAGGAGAACGATGAAACGCGTAACCTGGTTGCTCAACTTTGTGTTGTTGGCCGCGTTGGTGCTGGCCGCATGTGCACCGGCTACCCCAGCCGCCACCCCCACGACGGCCCCCAGTGGTGAGATCACGTTGGGGTTGGTGCTCTCGACCCTCAACAACCCCTTCTTCGTCACCCTGCGCGATGGCGCGCAGAAAGCCGCGGATGCCGCCGGGGTCAAACTCATCGTCGTGGATGCCCAGGATGACTCGGCCAAGATGACCGCCGGCATCGAAGACCTCATCAACAAGAAGGTCTCCGCCCTGCTTATCAATCCCACCGACTCTGACGCCGTCGTCCCTGCCATCCAAAAGGCCAACGCCGCCGGCATCCCCGTCTTCACCGTTGACCGCGGCGCTAACGGCGGGCAGGTCGTCAGCCACATCGCCTCTGACAACGTCGCCGGTGGGCGCATGGCCGCCGAGTTCCTGTGCAAGGCCATCGGCGGTAAGGGCAACGTGGTCGAACTCCAGGGCATCGCCGGTACCTCTGCCGCCCGCGACCGCGGCCAGGGCTTCAACGAGTACATGAGCCAGAACTGCAAGGACGCCAAGATCGTCGCCCAGCAGACCGCCGACTTCAACCGCGATAAGGGCCTCAAGGTCTTCGAGAACATCCTCCAAGCCCAGCCCGATATCGCCGGTGTCTTCGCCCACAACGACGAAATGGTGCTCGGCGCCATCCAGGCCGCTGAGGCCGCCGGCCGCACCGGCATCGTCTTCGTCGGCTTCGATGCCATTGACGACGCCGTCCAGGCCGTCAAAGAGGGCAAACTGGCCGCGACCGTCGCCCAACAGCCCGCCCTGATGGGCCAACTCGCCGTCGAAACCGCCGTCAAATACCTCAAGGGCGAGAAGGTCGAGGCCTATGTCCCCGTGCCGCTAAACCTGGTGACCGCTGAATCGCTGGGGGTGACTCCGCCCAAGCCTGCCGGTGAGATCACGTTAGGGTTGGTGCTCTCGACCCTCAACAACCCCTTCTTCGTCACCCTGCGCGATGGCGCGCAGAAAGCCGCGGATGCCGCCGGGGTCAAACTCATCGTCGTGGATGCCCAGGATGACTCGGCCAAGATGACCGCCGGCATCGAAGACCTCATCAACAAGAAGGTCTCCGCCCTGCTTATCAATCCCACCGACTCTGACGCCGTCGTCCCTGCCATCCAAAAGGCCAACGCCGCCGGCATCCCCGTCTTCACCGTTGACCGCGGCGCTAACGGCGGGCAGGTCGTCAGCCACATCGCCTCTGACAACGTCGCCGGTGGGCGCATGGCCGCCGAGTTCCTGTGCAAGGCCATCGGCGGTAAGGGCAACGTGGTCGAACTCCAGGGCATCGCCGGTACCTCTGCCGCCCGCGACCGCGGCCAGGGCTTCAACGAGTACATGAGCCAGAACTGCAAGGACGCCAAGATCGTCGCCCAGCAGACCGCCGACTTCAACCGCGATAAGGGCCTCAAGGTCTTCGAGAACATCCTCCAAGCCCAGCCCGATATCGCCGGTGTCTTCGCCCACAACGACGAAATGGTGCTCGGCGCCATCCAGGCCGCTGAGGCCGCCGGCCGCACCGGCATCGTCTTCGTCGGCTTCGATGCCATTGACGACGCCGTCCAGGCCGTCAAAGAGGGCAAACTGGCCGCGACCGTCGCCCAACAGCCCGCCCTGATGGGCCAACTCGCCGTCGAAACCGCCGTCAAATACCTCAAGGGCGAGAAGGTCGAATCGTACATCCCTGTCCCGCTCTCGCTGGTGACCAAAGATACCGTCAAATAACCTGGTGCATCGTAGTGGGGGGCGAGGTGCCTCGCCCCCCACATACCTCACCGAGGCTATATGTATGAATGAACGTATCCCGCGCTTACGCTTAGAACATGTTTCAAAAGCCTTTCCCGGCGTCCAGGCCGTTAACGACGTCAGTTTGGACGTCTATGGGGGTGAAATCCTTGCCCTGGTCGGGGAAAACGGGGCCGGCAAATCCACCCTGATGAACATTATCAACGGGGTGGTGCCACTGGACTCCGGCAAGATTTACCTGGAAGGCCAGCCGGTCACCATCACCTCGCCGCGCCAGGCGCTGGAATTGGGTATCACCATGATCCACCAAGAACTGGCGCTGATCCCTCAACTGACCGTAGGCCAGAATATCTTCCTGGGGCGCGAGCCGCGCCGTTGGCGCTTTGGGGTGGATTGGAAACGGCTTTACGCTCAGGCTCAGGCTGAACTGAATCGCCTGGGCATTGAGATACCGGTGCAGGCACGGGTAGCCGATTTGACCATCGCCCAACGTCAATTGGTCGAGATTGCCAAAGCCCTTTCCTACAACGCCCGCCTGATTGCGCTGGACGAACCGACCAGCGCCCTCACCGAACGCGAAACGGAAACGCTCTTCCGTCTGGTGCGCACCCTGCGCGATCAAGGTGTGGCCCTGATTTACATCTCCCACCGTCTGGAAGAGGTGTTTGAACTGGCCGACCGCATCGCCGTGATGCGCGATGGTCAATTGGTGGCCGTGGGCGCGGCGAGCGAATTTACCCCGACAGAGGTGGTGCGCCTGATGGTCGGGCGCGAACTGACCGAGTTTTTCCCCAAGGTGCCCACCCAACGCGGCGAGCCGATCTTGCGCGCCGTCAATCTGCAGGCCGGACGCGAGGTGCGAGGGGTCAACCTAGAACTGCACCGCGGCGAGATTGTCGGCCTGGCCGGTTTGGTGGGGGCGGGACGCACCAACCTGGCACGTCTGCTCTTCGGGGCCGACCGCGCCGAGGCAGGTGAAATCTGGTTGGATGGGCAACGGGTCGAAATTCGCTCGCCCCGCGATGCCATTCGCCTCGGCATCGGCCTGGTGCCGGAGGACCGCAAATCACAGGGGTTATTTTTGGGGCAAAGCGTGCGCTTCAACGTGGCGGCAAGCCTGTTAGAGCGTCTTTCACGGTTGGGTTTCATTCATTTTCGCCACCTTAATCAACAGATAAAGACCATCATTGAGCGCTTACGTGTGCGCACCCCCAGTTTGAATCAGCGCGTACGCAATCTTTCGGGTGGCAACCAGCAGAAAGTGGTCATTTCGCGTTGGTTGACCCTCAACCCGAAAGTGCTGATTCTGGATGAACCCACCCGCGGCGTGGACGTGGGCGCCAAAGCCGAGATTCATGCCCTGATGAGCGAACTGGCCGCCCAGGGTATGGCAATTCTGATGATTTCCTCGGAGTTGCCGGAAATCTTGGGCGTCAGTGACCGCATTTTGGTCATGCGCGAGGGGCGCATTGTGGCCGAATTCAACCGCGAGGAAGCCACCCAAGACCTGATCATGCAAGCGGCGACAGGGCAACTGGAACGGAGGGTAACCGCATGAATCAACAGAATCATCAACCCTCTCAACTGGCTGACTTCCTGCGCCGCAACAGCACGTACGTCATCCTGCTGGCCATTGTGGTCGGCTTTGCCGTGCTCTCGGACGAATTCCTAACCCTGAACAACCTGCTCACGGTGGCCCTACAAACCACGCTGATCGCTCTGGCCGCCATCGGTATGACCTTGGCCATCATTACCGGGGGCATTGACCTTTCGGTGGGGTCGGTGGCCGCGCTGAGTGGGGCGTTGGCCGCAGGTCTGGCCACGCGGGGCGGGCTGGGTACCTACCCGGGACTGTTTATCGGCCTGCTGGCCGGCGCGGGAATCGGTGCGTTGAACGCCGCGATGATCGTTTGGGGGCGCATCCCGCCTTTTGTCGCCACCCTGGCGAGCATGGCCATTGCACGCGGGCTGACCCTGGTCTATACCCAGGGACGTCCCATCGCAGGTTTGGATCCCGCCTTTACTTTTTGGGGCAGTGAGAGTTTATTAGGGATTCCGGTGCCGGTGTGGGTCTTGCTCGGTGTAGCGGTGCTGGTGCATTTACTGCTCTCACAAACGGCGTTGGGATTGCATATCTACGCGGTTGGCGGTGGGGAAGAGACCACCCGCCTGGCCGGAGTGAGTGTTGGTGCGGTTAAATTCAGCGTCTATGTCATTAGCGGCGCCACCGCCGCGCTGAGCGGCTTGATCCTCACGGCACGGCTGTGGTCGGCCCAGCCTAATATTGGCGTCGGGCTGGAATTGGACGCCATCGCCGCGGCGGTCTTGGGCGGAAGCAGTCTGGCCGGTGGCGTCGGGGGCATTCCGGGCACCCTGGCCGGCGCATTCATCATCGGCGTGCTTTCCAATGGGTTGAACCTGCTTGAAGTCCCCTCGTACAACCAACAGGTGATCAAAGGGTTGGTCTTCATCCTGGCGGTGATGTTGGACTACTTCATCAAGCAACAGCGCAGCCCTAGAAGACAACGGGTGGCACCGGTGGCGTCACAAGACAAAACGAGCGGGGGCGCATAAAGCGCCCCCCTTTTATTTCGACGTATGTTCCAGGGGTGCAGTATAATAAACTCAATCCTTCTCCCACCGCATACCCTAAATATGGCTCTTCGGTGGTGGTTAGGAAACCGTTAGTAAGGCTCAAGAGGAGGCCGCATGTATCATAAGATTATCATCGTGGGCAATTTGGGGCGCGATCCGGAGATGCGCTTCACGCCCAATGGACAGCCCGTCACCAGTTTTTCTGTCGCATCTAACCGCCGCTATACCGGCGCCGATGGTCAACCGGTCAACGAAACGATCTGGTTCCGCATTACTGTGTGGGGAAAACAGGCCGAGGCTTGTAGCCAATATCTGCGCCAGGGCAGCCGGGTCTTGGTGGAAGGCACCCTCGTCCCCGATTCCGCCACAGGTAGCCCGCGCATCTTCCAGCGCCGTGATGGCACAGCCGGCGCTTCCTTCGAAGTGCGGGCGCAAACCGTAAAATTCCTCAGCGCCAGGGGCGAAACCGCTGAAGGGGTCATCCCCGAAACCGAGCCCCTAGAAGATATCGAGGGTGAGGATGGAATCCCTTTTTAGATGGCCGCTGAGATGAGGCTAGACGATTTTGAAGCCTTTGCCCGCCAGGTACACGCCGCGCTGGATGCGCTCAATCAGGCCCGCGAGGCCGCCCTCACCCAGGCGCGCCAACTGACGCGCGCCTCGGCTTACGCCATCCGCGCCATTCACCGCAGTGAAAGCGACCAAGCCGATGCTTTCCTGGCTCAGGCGCGTGCCCTGGCAGAGCAGTTACAAGGCCTGGCACAAACCTACCCTCAGATTTTCTATGCCGGCTACACCCAGGATGCGCTCAAAGAATACGCCGAGGCCACCCTCACTTGTGCCATTATCGAGAACCGCCCGCTCCCTACGCCCGAAGCCCTGAACTTGGATTACGCCATCTTTCTCAACGGCTTAGCCGAAGTGGTGGGTGAACTGCGCCGCCGCTGCTTGGATATTTTGCGCCAAGGCTATTCCGAAGAGGCCGAGCGCTTGCTGACTTGGATGGACGAAATTTATAACTTGCTGGTCACACTGGATTATCCGGATGCCCTCACCAATAACCTGCGTCGCCAGACCGATTTGGTGCGGGGGATTGTGGAACGCACCCGCGGCGATCTCACCCTGAGCCTGCGCGAAGAGCGTCTGCAGCAGGCCCTTAACCGCCTGGCCCAACAGTTGCCCCAAACCAGCGATGAGCCCGCGCCCGATTCGCGCCTCTGATCTGGTCACTTACCTCTATTGTCACCGTGCCTGGTGGTATCGCCTACAAGGGGTAGAATCGGCCAACCTCAGCCAGATGCAGGCCGGTGAGGTCTTCCACGCCGCTCACGGACGGCAGGTTTTCCGTGCCCGTCTATTCCAACTGGCCGGTTGGGGGTTGTTGCTGATCGCGCTACTTTTACTGGTGGCTGTGGTCACACTATACTGGTTGAGATGAGCATTGGGCTGATTATAGCGCTCTTGCTGATGCTGTTCGCGCTGTTCCTGCTCTGGCAGGGACGCCGTGAACAGCAACGCGCCGGTTTACCTCTGGGACGCCTGCTCTATACCGACCTGCACCCACTCCAGCCCACCGAGCGGGTGCTCTTTGACCCCCAAACCGGCCTGAGCGGCAAGCCGGATTATGTAGTACAGCAGGGGAACGTGCTCATCCCGGTTGAGGTCAAAACGCGCGAGGCGCCGCTCCAGCCTTATCTGGGGCATATCTACCAGGTCTTGGCCTACTGCCTGCTGATCGAAAGCCACACCGGTCATCGTCCCCCCTATGGCATCCTGCGCTACCGCAACCGCACCTTTGCCGTAGATTACACCCCCCAGGCCGAACAGACCTTGCGCGACCTGCTGGCCGAAATGCAAAATGCTACGCCGCGCACCCTGGTGCGTTCCCATGACGACGCCGCACGTTGTGCCCGTTGCGGCTATCGCGCCCACTGCGACCAGCGTCTCTAAATCCTAGGCGCGAGGGGCAGGCTGGTATAATATGAACAGATGTCCAGCTCGCAGCCTCTCCCACACCGCTTTGCAATTGGTTACCATCCCACCATGCCCGAAGCCCCGCTGGTAGCCGAAGCCGTGCAGCGCTTCTTAGAACGTCAAGGCTACCCGGTGGTGATCTGTGCCCCTCTGCCGAGCCTGCGCCAGCAACTGCAGGCCGGCCAAGCCGATGTGCTGATCGCACTGGGGGGCGATGGTACCATGTTGCGCGCAGGGCATTTATGCGCCCCACTGCATATCCCGGTGCTGGGAATCAATCTCGGGCGGTTCGGCTTCCTGATGGAAGTGCGCCAGGATGAGTGGCAGCGCCGCCTGCCCCTGCTCTTAAGCGGCCACTACTGGCTGGAAGAGCGGATGATGCTGGTGGCCACCCACCTGCGCGGCGCGCAGACGTTGGGCGAATGGAGCGTACTCAACGAGGTGGTGGTATGCCGCGGGCAAATCGTCCGCCCGGTGCGCCTGAGCGCCGCCGTGGACGGCTACCCGCTGAGCACCTACATTGCCGACGGGTTGATCGTCGCCACCCCGACCGGCTCCACGGCGTACGCCCTGGCTGTGGGTGGGCCGATTATGCCGCCGGAACTGCGCAGCATCCTCATCGTGGCCGTAGCCCCTCATCTTTCGATGGATCGCGCCGTAATCCTGCCGCCTGAGGCCGTGGTCACCGTAACCGTGCAGTCCAGCCACCAAGCCGTCATGAGCGTGGATGGCCAGCCGCCGCTCCCGTTGGAAAATGACGACGTGGTGCAGGTGAAAGCCAACCACAACACGGTTCAGTTCATCCGCTTTCAAGATCGTGGGTATTTTTACCGCAATATCAATGCATATATGGAACTCAATCCCGCCGCGATGGACAGCGAACGATGACTTCGACTACCCCTACTCCGGTTTTTTGCGTCAATCATCCTGATCGCGAAACTCTGCTGCGCTGCAACCGCTGCGAACGCCCCATCTGCCCGGAATGCGCCGTGCTCACCCCTACCGGCTACCGCTGCAAGGACTGTGTGCGGGCGCAGCAGAAAGTCTTCGACACCGCGCAATGGTTTGATTATCCCCTGGCCGTTGTGGTCGCCGGGGTCTTGAGTTTTTTGGGCAGTCTGATCGCCAGCCTGCTCGGTTTTTTCACCCTCTTTGTCGCCCCGATCGCGGGGGTGGTTGTGGCCGAGGCGGTGCGGTGGGTCACCCAGCGGCGGCGCTCGCGCTGGCTTTACCGCGCCGCAACCCTGGCGGCAGTCATCGGCGGAGCCGTGCTGATCCTGGCGCAGGTGGCCGGGTTCCTCTTGGGCCGGAATGGGGTTTCCCTCTGGCCCTTGTTGTGGCAAGGCGCTTATATCGCCTTGGTTGGCAGTACGGTGTTCTACCGCTTAACCGGCATCAAGATTTAGGTTGTAACCCAACATGCTGCGCGAACTGCGGATTGAGAATTTTGCCATCATCGAGCACCTGGAATTGCAATTTGGGCCAGGGCTGACCGTGTTTACCGGTGAGACCGGGGCCGGTAAATCCATCCTGCTGGATGCCCTGATGATGGTGTTGGGCGGGCCAACCGACATCAACCTCATCCGCAGTGGCGCCGACCGGGCCCTCGTGGAAGCCACGTTTGAGATCACCCCCACGGTGCGCGAACCCCTGTTGGCCCTACTGGACGCCGAGGATTTACTTGACGACGACCATGACCATGTCCTATTGGCACGTGAACTACGCCAGGGTGGGCGCAGTGTGGCGCGCGTCAATGGGCGCAGTGTCAGCCTGAGTCTTTTGCGTGAGATCGGGCGATTGCTGGTGGACATTCACGGCCAATCGGAGCACCTCTCACTGTTGGATGTGCGCCAACATCTACACCTATTGGATCGCTACGCCGGCAATGCGCCCTGGGTGGAAGCCTACCGCCAAACCTACCGCGAATGGCGGCACCTGGAACGCGAACTTCAACGCCTGCGCGAAGCCGAACACGACGCCGCCCAGCGCGTGGATTTGCTCACTTTCCAGATTCGTGAAATCGAAGCCGCCAACCTACAGCCCGGCGAAGAAGATGAATTACGCCAAGAACGCAACCGCCTGGCTAATGCCGAAAACTTAGCCTCTCAAGTGCAACAAGCCCTGACCTTACTGGATGAAGGCGAGGGCGAGACACCGCCGTTAACGGATTTGCTCGGGCAGGTGGCACAAGTCCTACATAATATGGCGCGCCTTGACCCCAGCCAGCAAGGACTGAGTGAGCAGGCCGAGACCCTGCTGGCAATGGCGGAAGACATGGCGCGCGAGTTGCGCCGCTATCAAGAGCACATTGAATACAACCCACGCCGCCTGGAGAAAATCGAAGAGCGCTTAGACCTCATTCAGCGCCTCAAGCGCAAATACGGCGGGAGCATCGAAGCCATTCTCGCCTATGCCGAAAAAGCGCGCCAGGACTTGGATACCATCACCCACGCCACCGAACGGATAGCCGAATTAGAAGCCCAGCGCGAGGTGCTCTTACAACAACTACGCGAGCGCGGTCTGGCGCTTTCGGCGCGGCGGCGCGAAGCCGCCACCGGCCTGGCGCGGGCGGTTGAGGCCGAATTGGCCGATCTGAGCATGAGCGGAGCGCGGTTTGAGGTCGCCATTGCCCCTATGGAGGATCCCAACGGCCTACCGCTCGAGGATGGCCGCACGGTGCGCGTGGACGAGCGCGGGTTCGACCAAGTGGAATTCCTGATCGCCCCCAATCCCGGCGAAGGACTTAAGCCCCTGGTCAAGATCGCTTCGGGCGGTGAGACCTCGCGGCTGATGCTGGCGTTGAAGCGCGTCCTGGCCCAGGCGGACGCTATTCCTACCCTGATCTTCGATGAGATTGATCAGGGCATTGGAGGACGCGTGGGCAGTGTGGTGGGTGAAAAACTCTGGCTGTTGGCGCGCCATCACCAAGTGCTGTGTGTGACCCACTTGCCCCAACTGGCTGCCTATGGCGACCATCACTACGGCGTGCGCAAAGAAGTGCACGGTGGGCGCACCACTACCCAGGTGCAGCCCCTGGAAAGCGAAACGCGGATTACCGAATTAGCCCAGATGTTGGGCGGGCAAAGTACGGCGCACCTGAACGCCGCCCGCGAAACCCTGGAACAGGCGCGCCAGCGAATGCAGGCGTTGATGATCACCCAAGCACGCGTCGAGGATGGCTAGAGCGATGAAAGCAGGGCCGGATGGATTCTGAGATTGTTCCTCCGCTACGTATCTTGCTGCTTGGCCCACCCCAAATTGAATATGGAGGGCGACCACTACGGATTCAGCGCCGCCTGTTGCGCACCTTGCTCTTTTACCTTGCCGCACAATCCGAACCGGTGGGACGCCAAACCCTCATAGACCTCTTCTGGCCGGATGAAGATGAGGAAGATGCACGCCGTCATCTGCGCGAAACGCTGAGCAAACTCCGCTTGGCACTGCCCCTGCCCACATTAATCCACGCTGCGCAAGATCTCGTCTCCCTGGATCAAACCCAGGTGTATGTAGATGTGCGCGAATTCCAGACCTTGCTGCATCAGGTGCGCATCTATCTCAAATTACCCCTGACCGCGCCGTTACCCGAGGCGGTGTATCAAAAACTATGCAAAGCGGTCGGACTGTGGCGTGGGCAGCGCTTCCTCGCCGGGGTGGATTTACCCTCAACCGAGGGTTTCGATGACTGGCTCACCTACATGTCGGCCACCTTGGAGAGCGTTCTGCTGACCGGTCTGGAAGTGTTGGCGGAACATGCCGCGCTCAGCGGCGATCTGGACGAAGCCATTCACTGGGCACGCCGGGCGTTGCAGATGGATGAATCCCACTGGCGGCTGCGCGCCCGCCTGATCGGCTGGTTGTGTGATTTGGGACAATATCAAGCCGCGCAAGAAGAATGTGAGCGCGTTCAGCGCGATCTCGCCGCAGAGGGTATCACCGAGGTGCCCGAGGAATACCGCGCCTTGTGTCAGCGCTTGCATCATGCCCTCTTACAGCCTCGCCCGCCGGATCCGGTGCCCTGGTTCAGCCTGCGCACCTTGCATGTACCCTTTGTGGGCCGAGATGACGCATTGGAAACCCTGCGCACCATGGCCTTACAAGGCGGAATTGCGATGCTGTGGGGAGAAGCCGGCAGCGGCAAGAGCCGCCTGATGTTCGAACTCTACCAATCGCTTCAGCCCGCGCCGCGTCTGGTGCTGGCAAATGCCCTGGCCCACGAACGGGATACCCCCTATCACCCGCTAGCGCAGGCCCTGCGTGAGGCCGTGCTGACCGAGGAATGGCAAACCTTGCCCCCGCATTGGCTGCAAATCTTGCTTCCTCTTCTACCCGAACTGGCCGTCTATCTTCCCCCGACCACGCCGGCGCTTGCCGAAAACCGCGAAACCCATTTACCGGCGGCTATTGCGTATATTTTGCGCCATCTCACTCAACACGGGCGATTGCTCTTGTTCCTGGATGATGCGCAATGGTGTGATACCGCCACGCTACACGCGTTAGCCCACTTGGTAGATCAGCGCTTTTTCAGCCGCGGTAACCTGCTGGTGATCGCAGCGCGGCCCGAAGAACCCAACCCGGCTTTGCAAACCTTCCTGACCACCTCCCCGGTCTCGTGGCTGGTCAAAGTGATTCACCTGGGCCCGCTGGCGACCCCGGCCGTTGCGCAAATGGTGCACTATGCGCTGGGGCAAACCGTGTCCTCAACCTGGGTGGAATCCCTGGCGCGGGCTACAGGCGGAAACCCGCTCTTCATCTTGGAAACCCTGCGCGCTCTGCTAGAAGCCCATCCCGATCTCAGCCCGGAGACCCTGCCCACTACCTTCCCGGTCGCCCAGAGCGTGCGGGCATTGGCGAACGAGCGCCTGCACTTGCTTCGCCCCCAGACGCGTCAAATCCTGCTGGCCGCCGCCGTTTTGGGAGAAACGTTTCGCCTGGATGTTCTCCAAGCCATGCTCCAAGAACCTGCTGAGTTGGTGGTAGAGGCGGTCGAAGAGATGGAACAGGCCTACCTGGTGCACCCTTGCGACCAAATGCGTGGGGGCTATACCTTCCAGCATCCCCTCATCCGCGAAGTGTTGTTGTTGGAGTCAAGCGAAGCCCGCCTGCAGTTCTTGCACTTGCGGGCGGCGCGGGCACTGGAAGCCTGCGGTGAAGCCCAGGCGGCGGCTGCGTCGGTCGCCGAGCACTTTGAGGCCGGTGGAGAGGGAACGCTGGCCGCACATTACTGGGTCGAAGCGGCTTATCAAGCCGCGCTGAACGGTCAACCGCAGGCCGCTGAACAAGCCTTTCAGCGCGCAGAAGAGTTGCTACTACGCCTAGAACGCCCGCTGAGTGCGGAATTGATCCACCGCCTTTATACCGGCTGGGCGGAGGTAGCGTTCAATCGTTACGACTTAGAAACCAGCGAGCGCTGTTATACCGCCCTACTACGCCACGGTGAACAGCGTTATGATGCCCTGATGATCGGAAGCGGATTGAGCGGCTTGGGACGGGTTGCCGCGGTGCGCATGCAAGCCCGCCAGGCCATGAATTACCTCGATCAGGCCCTGCCTTACCTGGAAAAAAGCGGCCATGTAGAAGAACAAATGGAAGCGCTCAATCGCAAAGCGGCGGCTCTGCTCTTGCTCCAACGCTTTTATGATGCTGTATCCCTCTATCAGCGCGTGCTGGAAATGGGGCGGGCGGTGGAAACGTTGAGCGGACAGCGCGCCCTGGGCAATGCCCGCTATCAACTGGCAAAGACCTATTACATCCTGGGTTGGCCGGAGCGCGCCCGCCTGTTCGCCGAACAGGCGCTGGCCCAGAGCCGCGCCCTTTACACCCTGGGGTATCGCGGTCGGGCACTGCTGGCATTGGCGCTAGCCCAGCAGGAAATGGGCGACTTTACCACAGCGCTGGAAACGTGTCATCAAGGTTTACAAGAAGCCGAACGCTGGGAGAACGCAGCGCTGGCGGCGCGGCTGTGGCTCTGCCGTGCCCAGGTTTGTTTGAAATTAGGGCTGATTCAATCGGCATGGGAAGCCTTGGAACATGCGCGTGCCCAGGTCGCCACGTTGAACAAGCGCAATCCGGTGCTCTCCGAGGTGTATGTCACCCAGGGCGATCTGTGGTTAGCCCTGGGGGATTACGCCGCAGCGCTGACCGACTATCGCGCCGGTCTGGAAGTCGCCCAAGACCTGCATTCCTCCACCGAGGCGCTCTACCGCCTGGGTTGGGCGCTGGTGCTCAGCGGCCAATCCCAAGGTGGGCTGAACTTCCTCCACCGCGCCATTGAACTAACCCGCACCACCGAGGTGACCCACGTTGCCCTGGCGGCGGAGATGGCGCTGGCCGAAGCCCTCTATACCCTGGGCAACCTGGAAGACGCCCAGCGCATTGCCCACCGTGCTGCAGACGAGGCCGCCCAGCGCAAGATGCAGTACCTACTGCTCCGCTATCACGCCCTGCAGGCCTACATCGCCCAACGCAAGCAGGCCCACGACCTGGTATTTCGCCACGCGCGTCTGCTGATTGAGCAGGCCCAGGCGCTTCAATCGCCGTTGTTTGAGACCATTGGACTGGGACTAGCCCTACAAACGGTTGATGGGGATGAGATCAAAGGGGCCTTCCAGCAGCGCCTGGAAGCCCTGCGTCAACAACTGCTCCACGGCTTTACCACCGATCACCTACGCCAGCGCTTTGAACAGCGCCTCCACCAGTGGCTGAATCACGCCGCTTAGGGCCATTTTGTCCACGTTTTGGCAACGTCTGATTTGTATACTCTAATCAAACAAGGACGTTGCCAAGTGGGCAGAGGTATAAGGGACCCTCTGCAAGAAGGGCTGAAAGTGAAAACAAGCGGAGCACTTTCAGCCCTTTGATTTTTATGCTCCCTCGGTCTTCAAGCGGGCGATGGTAACGCCGTCGCCGCCCTCACCTTCCAAGCCGCGCTCCCAGGCGGCAACATAGGGGTTCTGCCCCAACGCCTGGCGAATGGCCTGACGCAGGCGCCCGGTGCCCTTGCCGTGAATGATGCGCACCAGCGGCAAACCGGCCAGATAGGCCGCCTCAAGATGACGCTCTAGCCTTGCCAGGGCATCCTCCGCCCGCTGACCGCGCAGATCGAGTTCCAGCCCCGGCGAGGGTGCGATGAGGGTGAGGGTAGACGAAGAGGGCGCCGCAGCCGCACGACGACGGCGCGGTGGTGCAGGAGGAGATGAGGGTGGTTCCACATGGCCCGGACGCTGAATATCGTGCAGAGCGGCACGCAGGCGCAGATTACCCAATTGCACCTCAATTTCATCCTCATCCTGCCCCACAACTACCCCTTCCAGTCCCAGCGAACGGATGCGCACCCGTTCACCTATCGCCGGGTGTTCAGGTGGACGTGAAGGCGCGGCGGCGGGGCTGAGCGCTTTTTCGGCCTGTTCGCGCAGGGCCTCTACGGTTTCAGCCGCCCGTTTGACGTCCTCAAGCGGCAGGCGGGCGCGCGCCAATTCTCGGCGCAGACGTTCAATTTCCGCGCGCAGGGCCGCCAGTTCTTCCTCGGCCTGTTCTGCCGCCCGGCGCAAGATGGCCTGGCGTTCCTCTTCAATGCGATCCAATTGGCGCGCCAGTTCCTGGCGCAGAGCTTCGGCTTCGGCTCGGGCTTGCTCGGCCTCGGCACGGGCGCGGCGGGCCAGATCACGCTGATGATGAATCTCTTCTAATAGATCCTCGGCCCGTAGGTCGGTGGGGTTAAGCATCTCCCGCGCCGCGGTAATGATGGATGGCGGCAAGCCTAAGCGTTCAGCAATCGCCAGGGCATTGCTACGCCCGGGCAGTCCAATCGTCAGATGGTAGGTGGGTTGTAGGGTTTGCAGATCAAACTCCACACTGGCATTGACCACGCCCGGTGTGGCATGGGCAAAGGCTTTAAGTTCGGGGTAATGGGTCGCCACCAGGCAGGTTACCGGCAGCGCCACCAGGTGCGCCAGGATCGCCCGCGCCAATGCCGACCCTTCCTGCGGATCGGTGCCGGCACCGAGTTCGTCCAACAGCACCAGCGCCTGAGGCGATGTTTGCTTCAGAATCCGCACAATGTTGGTGATATGTGCCGAGAACGTGGAGAGCGATTGCTCGATGGACTGCTCATCCCCGATATCGGCGAAGACATCGGCAAAGAGGCTCAGGGTGGAGCCCGATTGCGCCGGGATGTGCAGGCCGGCCTGTGCCATCAGCACCAGCAAGCCCACCGTCTTGAGCGAGACGGTCTTACCGCCGGTGTTGGGCCCGGTGATGACCACGGCATAGGTTTTATCATCCAGCACCACGTCAATCGGCACCACGCGCGCAGGATCAATCAGAGGATGACGTGCCTGATAGAGACGGAGGGTGCTCCCGGGATGCGTGGATGATACCGGTTTGAACGGCAGTAGCACCGGCTCGGCGGCACGCAGGTCATCCGCATATTTGGCACACATCAGCGCCAAGTCGAACTCGGCCAGGGCTGCGACCAGCGCGGCAATGGCTTCTGCCTGAGCCCCCACCTGGGCCGAAAGCGCGGCCAGGATGCGGCGTTCTTCATCCTGTGCCGCCAGTTGCAACTCATGCCAAGCGTTGTTGAGGTCCACAACCGCCAAAGGTTCGATAAACAGCGTCGCCCCAGAAGCCGATTGATCATGGACAATGCCGCGCAGATGACCTTTGGCTTCGGCTTTGAGCGGGAGGACGTAGCGGTCGTTACGCAGGGTGATCAGGCTCTCTTGCAGCCAGGGCGCCACCTTGGGATCGTTCATAATGGCATTCATACGCGCCAGCAGGCGTTCGTGGGCGATCTTGATCTCACTGCGCAGGCTGGCCAGACGGGGTGAGGCGCTATCTAACACCTCGCCGCGCTCTGAGATAGCGCGTGAGATGGCTTCGATCAGGCCGGGAGGCGGCGCCATGCGGGCTGCGATGGATGCCAAGTGGGGAAATTCCTGCCCATGGCGTTCGAAAAAACGCGCCAGGTCACGTGCAGACTCGAGCGTGGTCTTGATCTCCAGCAGTTCGCTGCCCAAGAGCACGCCGGCCCGGGCGGCTCGTTCCACCAAAGGACGCACGTCGCGCGCACCGCCAATGCCGATCTCGGAACGCAGGCTGAGCAGGTGGCGCGCCTCGCGCGTACACGCCTGACGCCGCATCACCTCGTCAAAATCGGCGCTGGGGCGCAGGGCACGCGCCAGGTCCACCGAGGCGCTGAACGCGGCATACCCCGCCAGGCGCTCCAGAATCTTAGGAAACTCCAGCATGTGTAACGATTTCTCATCCATGGCAGGTTGATTTTACCCCGTTTTTATCTTTTCAAGCGCTCCGTGCAGGTTCAAGGCACCGTTTTGGATTAAAATTTAGTTATAATCGGCTTTAGTCGGCCATCAGCCCGCAACGCGCTACTCTGTGGGGAGAAACCAACCATCATGAACAATGCCGAGATCACACCTTTCATCGGACCGAATGGGCTAAAGTATCTCAACGTTACCGCACATCCGCTAAATCTGTTTGATCTAGATTACGGCGAATTCGTCGTGCCCCCTAGCGGTTGGGTAGTCAACGTCGAAATTGAGGTGTTGGCCAGCCGCCGCGTGGGGGAGATTCAGGTGGATTACACCCGCCCACTCAAAGATGCCGAAACCGAGGTCTTACTGCGGCAGTGGAAAGCGCGGGATGTGATCATCATCGGCAGTTCGACCGCGGCCATTGCCTACCCCGACCTGGTTTACGCGCCGGTAATGGTGATGAAGAACCAACGCCTGACCAAAGTCGCCCATGCGCGGCGCTTTTCGGTGCCAGTGCTGAGCAGTGAAGACACAACCACGTCCATCGCCCTGGGGTTAGGCGGGCAGGAATTTCAACTCATCTCAAGTGGTTAGAAGCCGGTTTGAAAGGAGATTGAGAGGTAACCCGGGCGTAAGATTTGCTATAATAATCCTGCCTTTGTTGCGTTCACAACTGCTACTTTCAACAGGGGGACGCCCTTGACCTTAAAGTGTGCCCTCATTGCCACCCTGGGAACGGAGCCGCAGGTTATCACTGCGGGGTTGGATTTGTTATTAGATCGCCATGAGCCGGTGAGCCGGGTGGAAGTTATTCACACTGGCGGAAACGCGGCCATCGAGCAGGCGGTGCAAACCCTGCGCGCGGCGTTTGCCGAGCCGCCCTATCAGGGCCGCATTACCCTGCACCTCACCCCCATCTATGATGGACACGGACACGTTGTGAGCGATGTCGAGACCCCTAGCGCCATCCAATGGGCGTTTCGGGCACTGTATCGCAGTGTGTGGCAGGCGAAACAGGACGGGGAACGGTTGCACTTATTGTTGGCCGGAGGGCGTAAAACGCTTAGTGTGTTTGCCTTGGTTACTGCGCAGTTGCTTTTCGATGAGGGGGACGCATTATGGCATCTGTATTCAGCGGGAGAGTTCCTGGCTAGCCGCCGCCTGCACCCTCAGAAGGGAGACGAGGTGCACCTGATCCCCATCCCGGTGCCGCTGCGCGAAGCCCTTTCGCCGGCGCTCACTCACCTGCGCGCGGTCAGCGATCCCTACGAGGCGCTGGAGCGCCTGCGGCGGCTGGACCTGGAAAAGCGGGTGCGTGAGGCGCAGGCGTTCGTGGAGACGCAACTGAGCGAGGCCGAGCGGCGGGTGGTAGAGCCGCTGGTGCGCGAGGGCTTGAGCGACCGCGAACTGGCCCAGCGCCTGCATCTTTCCGAACGCACGGTGGAACAACATCTGCGTTCGGCTTATCAGAAAGCCGCCACCCACTGGGGTTTGGAAGACGTTAACCGCGCGCAACTGGTCGCCCTGTTGGGCTTGTATTATCAATACCGCCATGACGAAAATACGGGAAAAACCGCATGACAAAGCGGTTCGGATTTGCTACATTAAAAGCGCCCGTACGGGAGTCGCTGCGAGGGGGAAAGCGACACGGGGTGCAGGACTTACCGGCGGGCCTTTCCGCATTTTGGGACGAGGAAAGGAGGCTGCATGAGTGACGATCGCCGTGAACGCGCCCTGAAACTAGCCCTGGCCGGCCTGCTCCACGATGTGGGAAAGGTCAAACTGCGCACCGGAGAGCCCGGCGCTTCGCGCACCTGGGATGATGAAGCCAAACAAGATTACGGTCGCTTGCATGCGCTCTTAACCTACGATGTGGCGGGAAACTGGCTTCCGCCTTTTGCCGATCGCGACGCGGTTAAGAACTGGGCCGCCCAACACCACCGCCCCATTAACCGCGAGCATTATCTGGTGCGCCTGGCCGATCGGCTTTCCTCGGGTGAGCGCGACAAACTCGAGAAGGAAGACGAGGTGGCCAATCAGCCCAAGCAATTGCTGTCCATCTTCTGCGTGGTGCACGCCGACGATCAGAACGTCCCCGACCCGTTATATTGGCCACTGCGCCCGCTGGACCTGGACGAAAACGCTACGGCGGATAACTGGTTTCCCGCTAAAGAATGGGATAAAGACAACGTCCAACGCCGCTATAAAGACCTGTGGGACAAACTCAATAAGCAAGCCCTGGACCTGCGCGAAGCCCACGCCAAAGGGGGTGACCTGGAAACCTACCTCGAAAACCTGCTTTACCTCATGCAGCGCTACACCTGGAGTGTGCCCTCGGCCTACTACTACAGCCTGCCCGACATCAGCCTCTACGATCACAGCCGCATGACCGCCGCACTGGCCGCCGTGTTGGGCGACCTTGCCCTCTCGGATGAGGAACTGCGCGCGCTCGCCCAAGCCCCTCAGGAAAGCGATGCCCCGGTGGCGCTGTTAGTTGGCGGTGACCTCTCGGGCGTGCAGGACTTCATTTACACCATCACCGACCGCGGCGCCACCAGTGCTTTACGCGGGCGTTCGTTTTACCTGCAACTGCTCACCGAAGCCGCCGCGCGCTACATCCTGCGCCGCCTTGACCTGCCTATCACCAACCTGATCTACGCCGGTGGGGGCAACTTCTACCTGCTGGCGCGTGCTACTGACACCGAGGACTTGAACCGCATCCGCCAGGACCTCAGCCGCATCCTCTATAACCACCACCAGGGCAACCTATACCTGGCAGTCGCCGGCCTACCGCTGAAGGCGTGGGATTTCTTTGCTGGACGCATCAGTTCCAAATGGCAGGAACTGGGCGAGTTGCTTCAAGCGGTCAAGAATCAGCGCTTTAGCGAATTACCCGCCTCGGATTTAGCGCGCTTATTTGAACCTCAGGGGCACGGCGGGAACGAGGAAAAGCAGTGCAGTGTCTGTGGGCGTGAATATGACGATGTCCATCAGGATAAAAATAATCCTGAAGTACGCAAGTGCAACGCGTGTGAATCGTTCGAGGAAGAGCTCGGCGACCCATTGCGCAAAGCACGCTATCTGGTGTGGGATTTTGAGCCTCAACTCCCCACTCCACCCAACGAGGTCACGTCCTCGAATACATCCAGCTCCTGGAAAGCCGTGCTTAAAAACCTGGGATTGCATGTCCACATTGAAGAAACCCTAGAAGGGCTACACGAGCCCAAAGGGCGGCGGCTGATCCTGGCGTTAGACGAAAAAAGCCTGAACACCCTTAAACCCACGGCTCAGATCGCTGTGGGGCGGCGCCTTCTGGTCAACGTGACGCCGCTGGTGACGGCGGAAGATAAGTTCAAGTACGGGGAAGAGTACCGAAGACGAACCGGGCAGTCCCTAAAAGAAGGCGCAGTCAAGCCGTTTGAACTTCTGAGCATGCAGGCCAAAGGGATTGAACGCCTGGGTGTGTTGCGCATGGATGTGGATAATTTGGGACAACTCTTTGCCCAGGGATTGGGAGAAAAAGCCACCCTCTCCCGCGTGGCGGCACTGAGTTTCGCCATCAGCCTGTATTTTGAGGGCTGGGTGGGCGTGCTGGCGCAAAAACGCAACCGCCAGAAAAATGATCGGGGAGACCTCGATCGCCTGTATGCCATTTATTCAGGTGGGGATGATCTCTTCTTTGTCGGCGCGTGGGATGAAGTGGTGGAACTGGCGCGCGAAATCCGCCGCAACTTGACCCCTTACGCGGCCAAACACCCCGGCATTCATACCAGTGCCGGCATTGTGCTCATTGGTGGCAAATACCCCTTGGCGCAAGCCGCGCAGGACGCCGGACGCGCCGAGGAAGCCGCCAAGCGGCATAAATGGTGGGACAACAGCACCACTGCCCACACCAAAGATTCCATCTGCTTCCTGGGGCGGGTACTGCCCTGGCGGCGCTTCGGGTTGGAAAAAAGCGCCGAGGTCTCATTTGAGACGGCTTACGATGCACTGGCCTTCTTAGAAGACCTGCTGGAAAAGCAAAACGCCAGCCGTTCGCTGATTCGCACCCTACTGCGCCTGGATGAACGCTACCAGGAGGCTATGCATGCTCGCCGCCGCGCCGGACGCGACCTGGGCGCCAATCAGCGTCCACAACCCTTGTGGGGGCCGTGGAATTGGCTCTTTGAATATCAACTGGCGCGGATGCAGAAGATGTACGAAAAACAATCTGAGACCAAGAAAAGCCTGGAAGCTTTACGCAAGCAAATGAAAGAAGCATTTCATCAGCGCATTGAGTGGGTGGGCCTGGCGGCTCGCTGGGCGGAGTTAAGGACGAGAAAGTAAACCGTTTCACACAGAAAGGAGGTTACCCATGCCCGTCAATCCCAATGATCTAAAAACCATCATCACCGATCCTGAGGGCGCCGAGACCTTAGTCCGGGTTGCCGACCAGGTAGGAAAACAGTTAAAAGATAACGGCCTCACGACCAGTCAAATCCGCGCGCTCTTCGGTGAAGTGCGCCAGATTCAGGCGCAATGGAGCCTGGGTGGCGACCAGGGTAAAAATGCCCGCCGTCGGCTGGTCTTGCTCAAACCCAAGATGGCCTACCGCGCACGCAAAGAACGCGGTAAAGCCGTGGGGGAACTGGTGGATGTGCTCCAACCGGCGCTGGATCTGGTCATCGAAGCCAAGGACGATAAAGAAAAAGAAAAACGCTTCAATCATTTTGTGCAGTTCTTTGAGGCTATCCTGGCTTACCACAAAGCCTATGGTGGTACCTAAATTTGGAGGAGGGTATCATGGCCAACAATCAGTGCATTCAACTCAAAGGGCGTGTGTTCATCACCTTCAACATCAAGGCCGTGACCGGCTTGCACATCGGCGGAACGGAGAGCGGGATTGAAATCGGCGGTGTGGATAAAACCGTCATCCGCGACCCGTTGACCAACCGTCCTTACATCCCCGGCTCGTCGCTCAAGGGCAAGGTGCGCAGCCTGCTGGAGAAGTATAAGGGCCTGCGCCAAAACCAGCGCATCGGGCAAGGCTACATCCACTCCTGTGATGACCCCGAAGAGTATCCCAACTGCGACGTGTGCCAGGTGTTCGGCGTGCCCGGCGAACGGGACTTTGCCACTCCCACCCGCCTGGTCGTGCGGGACGTGATGATGACCGAGGAAAGCGCCAAAGACTTAGAAGTCAGCGGACGCACTGATCTGCCTTACACTGAGGTCAAAACTGAGGTCTCCATTGACCGCGTCACCTCGGCCGCCAACCCGCGCCAGATGGAACGCGTCCCAGCCGGCACCGTCTTTGGCCTAGCCGAAATGGTCTACAGTCTCTACGACGGCGATGGCTGTAATGTGCAGAAAGATATTGAACGCCTGCGCACCCTGGTGGAAGGACTGCAGTTGCTGGAAGATGACTACCTGGGTGGGCTGGGTTCGCGCGGCTCAGGCAAAGTTAAATTGCAGGACATTAACGTGACTCTCCGCGTCGGTGAAAAGTACGCCGAGGAAAAGCAGCCTCTGGGGAGTTATGAGAATCTCGAAGCCCTGGTCAAGGATTTGAAGCAAATACAGGACCAGATCCGCCAGCGCGTGGGCTAACGCCCAGAGGAGGGCCTTATGCCGCATCTGACGGCTTATCATCTCACGTTTAAGAGCGGGCTGCATGTGGGGCAGGGCGCCGAAAACCTGGAAGAAGCCCTGAACTATCTGCCCGCGGATACCCTCTTCGCCGCCCTGGTGCACACCTGGCGTCATCTGGGTGAAAATGTGGAGGAGTGGCTACAGCCCTTTACGCAGGAGCCGCCTAATCCACCGTTTCGGCTCACCTCGGGTTTTCCCTTTGCCGGCCAGGTGCGCTTTTACCCCATGCCGGTGGATTTGAGCCGTTTGTTCTCTTCCCAAACCCTACGAGACACCCGTTACGGCAAACGCCTTAAGCGCATCCGCTATCTTTCCGAAGGCTTGGTGCGCAAAGCCCAAGCCGGTGAAAGCCTGGATGCCTATCTCTTCCCTGCTGGCGATGATGAAGAACCCAACCAGGGCGTGGCCCTGCAAGGGGGTGCTTTGTGGCTGTTAAGGGATGAAGTTGAACGGTTGCCTGAGAACCTGCGCAACTTGAAGAACGGCGCCAAGCGTCCACTCCGCGCTCTGCGCTTCCTGCCCGTCTGGCAAGAACAGGAAGTGCCACGCGTGACGGTGAATCGCATTAACCAGGGATCCACCCTTTATCATTCGGCGCGGGTGGTCTTTGCACCCGGGTGTGGGTTATGGTTCGGCATAGAATGGCTGCGTCCGGATGAGGAACTCCGCCCCAACTTCAGTTTCAAAGCGGCGTTCGAGCAGACCCTCCACGCCCTGGAACAGCAAGGGTTGGGGGGCGAGCGCACCAGCGGCTACGGGGCCTTTGCGGTAACCCACACAGAAGACATCACCCTAGTCTCCCCTCAACCCGGGCAACGCGGGCTACTGCTCAGCCGTTATCACCCGCGCACCGAAAAAGAGATCGAGGCCAGTTTACAGAAAGGGGATTCGGCTTACTCCCTAGTCGCCGTGGGCGGTTGGCTGCACAGTGTGGGGCAAGCGGCCCAGCGGCGCAAGCGGATCTGGCTGATCGGCGAAGGCAGTCTGGTGACGTGGACGGAACAGGCCGTCCTGGGTGACCTACCTGATGTGCGCCCGGAATATGACAGCATGGCGTTCCCCCACCCGGTCTATCGTTACGGCCTTGCCCTGGCCATTGCCTGGCCGGGAACCACGCAGGCCTAGGAGGTGAACATGGCCGATTACGCGCTTTACCGGCTTAAGATATCCCTGCTCACCCCGCTGCATATCGGCAACGGGCGTGAACTGATGCACGAATACGACTATGCGCTTTATAAAGGGGCTACCTGGCGACTCAACGAGGCAGCTCTGTTGGAGGCGCAGAACGTTGAAGACCCTCGTATTGCCGTTAGACTGGCCCAAACCCCGCCGGCACACTTGCTCAAAGACTCCGACTTTGACCCCCAGAGCCCTTACTTTCGCTATATCATCCGTGGGTTGCCCCGTTCGCGCGCCGAGGGGGCTGTAGTGCGGGAACAACTCAAAGACCCCTTTGACAACTTGTACCTGCCCGGCACATCCCTCAAAGGCGCTCTGCGCACCGCGTTAGCTTGGTACGCCTGGGGGGAGCGGAAACTGCGCCCCGATGTGAGTCGGTTAGGACGGGATCGCCGGTTTGCCGCCCAAGGCTATGAATGCGACCTCTTTGGCCCCGACCCCAACCATGATGCGCTCCGCGCCCTGATCATCTCCGACTCTCAGCCCCTGCCGATCCGTGATCGTCTCATCTTAGCCAATGTGCGCGTCCTCAACCGCGGCGGCAGTCTGGGCTCCCCGATTGAAGTGGAAGCCATTCGTGCCGACACCACCTTTGAGGCTACGCTCAAACTGGATCTGGCGCTGTTTTCCGAGTGGGCGCGCCGTCAAAAACTTAACCTCAACGGTGAGGAATGGCTGCGCAACTTGGCGAAGGTGGTGCAAACGCACAGTCAGGAGCGCATACGGCGCGAAAAAGCCTGGTTCGCCGCGATTTCCAATGGCGCACGGTTGAGCCAATTCTATGAACAACTGGAAAAGGTTCAACTGCCCGCGAATGCCTTCCTGATGCAACTGGGTTGGGGCACCGGCTGGGAGGATAAGACCTTTGGTACCCGCTTGAGCAGTGATAACCAGTTCATGGAGCGGCTGATCCGGCAGTACAGCCTGGCCCGTGGAAAACGCCAACCCGATGATCCTTTCCCCAAGAGCCGCCGCGTGATCATGGCTTACCAACGCGACCCCTCGGGCAAGGTGATCGGGGAACAGCCCGCCCTACCCCTGGGTTGGCTGTTAGTCGAGATGGAGAAGGTGAAGTAACTCTGGGAGGTGATCGTGGGACATACGGTAATCACCTTTCTCGGTGTACGCCCACTTGAAACCCGGTATGAGTATCAGGGAAGCATTTATACAGGCCGGGTGTTTGCCGAAGCCATGCTAGGGTTCTTGGATTTTGATCGCATGCTGGTTCTGACCACTGCATTCAAGGTGCTGTGCGAGGTTGTGTCGTAGATTTGGAGGCATCCATGAAACTCCTGACTTTCTTGGGAACAGGTAACTACCAATCCACCACCTATGTCTGGGATGGGAAGGAATGCACCACGGAATTCGCACCGGTAGCATCGTGTCACTTTCTCCAACCTCAGCAGTTGATCATCTTTGTCACCTCAGATGCGCGGGGAACTCACTTAGGCAAACTCACCAGCCAACTGCCGGAGGGGGTGTCCGTTGTCGCTCGTGACATTCCAACCGGGCAGGATGAGAAAGAACTATGGGAAATTTTCAGTGCTGTAGCCGGCACGGTCAGCCCCAAAGAAGAGGTGGCTTTCGATATCACTCACGGTTTGCGGTCATTCCCCCTCATCGGGTTGCTTGCCGCAGCCTTCCTACGGAGTGGATTCAACGTTAAAGTGCAGGCAGTCCTCTATGGGGGTTATGATGTGCGGGATAAATCAGCGAACCGCACCCCCATGTTTGATCTCACCCCAATGCTCACCCTATTGGAGTGGGCAGTGGCCGCCGATCGCTTCAACCGCACGGGGGACAGCCGTTACTTGGCCTCCATAATAAAGGAATTTCGCCCGCGCTTAGCACAGGTAGCCAAGGATTCAAACCTCCCGCTTGACGATGTGGGAGGTTTGGGTAATCTAGCCGGTGCCTTAACCAGCATTTCGCACAGTTTGCAACTCATCCGTCCGCGAGACATCGCCGAACAAATAGCCCGCTTGCCCAATACTATTGAGAATGCGAAGCCAGCCTTAGAGTGGGCAGTGGATGTTTCGCCGTTGTCACTTCTGTTAGGACAAATCGTTGAAAATTACACCCCCCTAGGGCTCGAGGACCCTTACGAGAAGCCGCGTGAATTTTTACATCAACAACGACGGCTCATTGACTTCTATATTCAGCGCGAACAATGGGTGCAGGCCATTACCCTGGCACGCGAGTGGATGGTGAACTGGTTCATGTTCCACTTAGACTTTCATGATTTTGCCTCCGAGGATCGTCGCCAGGGTGTTGAGAGCGTCATAAACACCGAAGCCAGGAATGCCCGCGAGCAACGCGACTACCAACCTGTATTTCTGAACCGTGTGCCGGAAGTTCTCTCTGCACTTGATCTGTGGGGCCGCATTATTCAGGTGCGCAATGATATTGATCATGCTGGTTTCCGCAAAAACCCGGCCGATGCCGAGAGTCTGATCGGAAATATTCGAAAACTAGTGCAGTTATTACAAAAATTGCCCATTTAAATCTACGACTCCAAGAGCCCCCGCCATGCACCTCTTCACCCTGCTCGGAGAACAGCCCATCCCTAACCTGATCCCGTTGTGGCAGGCGCCGCAAGCCTACACCCGGGTCACGTTCGTGGTCACGCCGCGCACCCTGCCCCAGGTGGACGTGCTCAAAGCCGCCATCGCTCATGACCCCGCACTGCGTCAGGTGCAGGTCTCCCCACCGCTGGTGGTTGAAGCCTACGACCTGGCCCAGGCACGGGCGGCACTCATTCGGGCGCTCGAGCAGGCAGTGCCCCCACTGTACCTCAATCCCACCGGCGGCACCAAGATCATGAGCCTGGCCGCCCAGCAAGCCGCACATGCCCTCGGCGTGCCCTGGCTCTACGTCAGCACCGAGATCGGCCAGATCATCCACTACACGCCCTCAGGCGATGAGGTGAAACGCGAGAAAATCCGCGTGCGGGTAAGCGTGGAGACCTACCTGCGCGCGCATGGGCTGGAGGTGAGCCTGGGCAAACCCATTGGCACCTGGCACAACATCAAAACACCACCTCCCACCCCCGGCCACACCCTGGAAGAGGACGTTCATCAAGCCCTGATACAGAGCGGGCGCTTTGACGATGTCCAGCGCAACGTCTATATCCGCAAGCGCGGGAACAACGGACACTATATTGATAACGAGTTAGACATTGTCGTCACCTACAACGGCCTGCTGGCCGTGGGTTCATGCAAAACCGGTAAAATCCTTTCCGCCCATCTCTACGAACTCAGCGCGCTCTCGCGGCGCGAGGTGGCCGGCATCTATGCCCGCAAAGCCCTCATCTACCGCGATACCGAACCACGCCCGGGCATCCTCCGCCGCGCCCGCCTGGATGACATCGCCCTCGTGCCCGCCACAAACCTATACCAAGTGGTGAATGAATTTTCCCGTTTACTGGGTCTATCTTAACGACATGGAGGTATCATTGACGTATGATCATCCTTAATTTCGCCCATCCCCTCACCGCCGAGCAACGCAGTCAAATCGAGGCCCTGACCGGGGAAACGATAGAACAGGTCATCAACCTGGCGGTGCATTTCGATAATACCGCGCCGTTCCTGCCCCAACTGGAAGCCCTCATGGCGCAAATTCCGCTCGACGCCGAAACCTGGCAAACCGCCTCGATCCTGGTCAACCCTCCCTCCCTCAATTTCATCACCGCCCTACTGCTGGCCGAACTGCACGGACGGATGGGCTACTTTCCCCCCATCATCCGCCTGCGCCCGCTCAACACCGTCCCACCGCGCTATGAGGTGGCCGAAATCCTCAACCTCAACGCCGTGCGCGAGGCCGCGCGCGCCCGGCGTTACTCACCACCCCAGGGTTAGGGAGTGGAATTAGAAGGCATCCAGCCAGCCGGCCTGAATCAGGCGCTCGTAAAGGCGCGGCAAACGCCCACTGCAACTCAAGTACAGTCTTGACCGCGCCCGCGTCATGCCCATGTAAATCAGACGGCGTTCATCGGGGTCATCTTCCCCTCTGGCAAAGGTTTTCTGCACACTGGGGATGAAGACGGCTTCCATTTCTAATCCTTTGAGGCGGTGCAGCGTATCCACCAAGCCGCCGAAGCCGCGCAGGGCTTCGCTGAACGTCTTGACATCCGCGCGGTTGCGCATCAGCACCGCAATCTGCTCATCGCGCAGGCCCTCGCGACGCAACACCTCGATCTGCTCACGCAGGAAATCCACCTCGGCCTGGAAGGTGGAAAATCGGCGCAACAGCGGGCGCGGGCCATGGCGCATCTGGCTCTCCGAAAGTTCCGGACGCACCGGTTCACCTTGCTCCAGCAACTGCTGTTGAATCTCCGGCGCATCGGCGATGATCTGATACGCGGCCTGATAAATCTCCCACGTGTTGCGGTAAGGCACCCGCAGCCAGCGCGTACGCCCCACCACATGGATGCCCTTTTCCCTCCACGAGAAATAGCGGTAAATGCTCTGCGAAGGATCATCGGTTAGGAAAAGCATCCCCTCCGGCTTGAGCAAATGGGTGATCACCCGAATCCACACCGGCGCCCAATCCTGGGCTTCATCCACCAGGATGGCATCAAAGCGCGGCGCATCGGGCAGTTGCCCATGTTCCAATTGTTCCAGCACCTGGAGCGCTAATTCTTCATAATCCAGCCATCCCCTCTCACGTAGAAAGCGGCGGTAATCCTCATAGAGGGCAAACAGGCGGCGGCGCTGGTCTTGGTTCAAGCGCTGCGCGGCGCCTATGCCGTGCCGTTCGATCTTCAAGTAATCCTCCAGCCGCGTGATCCCCATATCGCGCAGCCAGTTAATCTCGGTCTTGATCAACGCCGGTGTCAGATCCGTGACCACCCCTCCCTCCGCCGACTGCGCTTTGAGCCACTCATCCAGAAAATAACTCTGCAGGGTGTCTTCAGCGGGGTAGCCGCAGAGGCGAAAACACAGACTGTGAAAAGTGTGGACGTCAATGTTAAGTCCGCGCAGTTCGGCCTGCAGTCGCTCTTGCAGGGGCTTATTGTAAGTCAGCACCGCCATCGTCCATTCCGGATGGGCGGCGCGCAGGTAACGCGCCCGTTGGATCAGCACCAGCGTCTTGCCGCTACCGGAAAAGCCGCGCACCAGGCGAATGGCAAAACTCTGGCTGAGGCGGCGGCCTTCAGGCGGGAGGTCATCTGCCGCGGCTTGCGGCGCAAAGAGCATCCCCTGCACCGCCGTTTCAGCCGGCTCAGGCGGGGCTTCGGGCTCGCGCGGCGCCTCGGTGACAATGCGCTCTTGCTCGTGATCCAACAGCACGATCGTATGGTCAGGGGTCTCAAATTCCACCACCGGGTTGATCACCCGCCGCACGCGGTCAATCTCTTCGCGGGTGAGAGGACGCAAACGTTCAACCGGGAAGAGGTGACGCAAGCGGCTTAAAAGTAAATCGGGATTCTTCAGGTCATCGCGTCCCCATACGAACTCTTCCCCCCATGCCCGGCGCAGTTGCGAAATAACCGCCGGGGGCTGATGGATCAGGACGGCGGCATAGGCAAAAGGAATGGACGAAACTTCGCGCTCCTGGTGATCGGCGCGAATCATTTGATCCAGGATAAGGGCATACTCCCGCGTCGTGGTCACCGGGTTCGGCACTTGGCGCTCTGTGCCATCGCGCCCACGGATCACCGCCTCATGGGGGGTGGCGCTGACGATGTTCACCCAATCCTTGACCTCTAACACCACATAGCCGTAGTTCGTCAACACCACAAAATCGGGGTAGCGAATATCGCGCTTCTTGCGCAGGGGTGGCTCGACATAGACCACAAATTCCTTGGGCAAGTGACTGCGCAGGTATTTGAGTGTTTCCTGTTCACCATAGGTTGCATCGTGACGCAGATAGCCGATGACTTCAGCCATGCCGACCCCCGTCGGACGGTAAGAAGATCGAGATGTTTCAATTATAATGCAACCCTCAGATAGCCCCAAAACAGGTATAATCAGAGCAAGGAAAAGACCCTCCCCATCCACCTGAGGGCTTTCCTCGCGGCGATGAGGCTCGCCGCGCACCCTCAACCGCCCATTGGGCTGATAGCCTCTGCCGGCGAACCGGACAGAGGCTTTTGTGTTATAAGAGGTGTACGTATGAGTCGGATCAATTCTGCCCAGCGCAATTTCATTCACGCCAGCCTGCAATCGTTTGAAGAAACCCTGGCTCAGGCTGAGCATTGGCTGGCACAACGCACCGAGACGGGCGCGCTTTATCGGTATCACCTGCACCTGACGCCCGAGCGCGAGGCCGAGGTGCGCCAGATGCTCCGCACCGCTCGCGCTGAAATCGCTGCCCTGAGCGCACGCCTGGGGCTGAACCCACGCGAAGAGAGCGTCAATCGCTTGTTAGCCGGACGCTTCAGCCAGTGTTGGGCTGAATTAGTAGATACCCATCCCCAACGGCTTAAAGGCTACGGCGAGGTTGATCCACATCTGGTTGAAACCTATGGCGCAGCCTTTGAGCACCTGGCGAATCTGTCCCTGCGGCTGAGCCGCCTTTTCGGCGAAGAGAACCCGGCGCCGGCCATCTCCGGTGATGATGGGCGCACAGCAGTGGATTCAGAGGGAGGCGCCCATGCTTGAGGGAATGACCTTAACCGCAGATGGCAAGGTGCAACTGGTGATCGAGATAGATACCGAGACGGCGGCTGAAATTGAAGCCACGCTGCGGGCTGAAGGTTGGCAGCCCGCCGAGGGGTATCGCCTACTGCTCGGCGCCGGTCTGGGCTATGCCCAGGGGCAAGACCTACTGCACCAGATAGAAGCCGGGCAACTCAGCGAGCCGGAGGCAGTGCGTCAACTGCTGGAACGCCTGACCCTCGTTGAGGGTAAACTGGCTAACACACGCTTTCGCCTGTTTGAGGTGGAGACCGAAAATAAGCACTGGCATCTCACCAGCGGCGCCATCCGCACCCAAAACGCCATCCTGAGCGAGTATGCGGAGAAACTGAAGGCCGAGAACGAAGCGTTGCGCCGCGAGGTTGAGGCGCTGCGGGCACAGGTGGAAAACAACGGAAAGTGAGGTTGCAATGGCTTTTGCCCTGACCCTGGTCCATTTGGAAGAAGCACTCCAAAAACCCGGTTGTCCCATCTGCCGCCTGGGAGATGAGGCCGCGCGCCGCAGCGTGGACGGTTTCCTGTGGGAAAACGTCAATGACCCCGAATCGCGCCGCCCACTGCAAGAGGCTTACGGCTTCTGCCCTGAACACACCCGCCTGTTGGTCGCCACCGAGATGGAGAGTAGTGGCGTACTGCTCGGCGTTAACTTGATCTATGAGTCGCTGGCACGCCAGGCCCTGCGCGATTTGCAAAAAGGGGGCTCCCTGCAATCACCCCACAAAGGCATCGGGGGCTGGCTGGCTCGCCTCTGGCGGCGTTCGGGGTCTTCTACACCCCAAACCGCGCGCCCGGTCTGCCCGCTGTGCCGCGCGGTGGAAGACGTGCAAGCCAACGCCTTGGTGACCCTCATGGAAGATCTTACCGTGCACGCCGAGCATGCGCAGGCGCTCTACCGTCAAGCGGATGGGCTGTGTTTGATGCATTTGCGCCAAGCGCTGGCACAGCACGCCGAACGCTTCCCGGCGGCTACCCGCTTCCTGCGCGAGGAAACGGTGCGTCGCCTGGATACCCTCGCCGCCCACATGCGCGAATACATCCGCAAGCAGAACTGGGCTTACCGCGATGAAGCCATGACCGAAGAAGAACGCGTGGCCTGGTTACGCGTTTTAGTCTTCTTCACCGGCTATTCCCCTGAGCGGCTGGTGCGGCGGTTGGAGCCCTTCTGAACCTTCCACCTGCGCCAGCAAATCTTGCGCCAGGCGGGCGATCAGGTCGGCGGGGTGGTGTGCGGCCCGGCGGAGCAGAACCACCCGGCGCGGATCGGGGATGCGCGCGGTGGCTTCCAACACCGCCCGCAGCAGGTAGTAGTCGTACTGGTCCCCTTGTAACTCATCCAGCAGCACCTCAAAGGCGGGCAAGGCTTCACGGGCACCCAACTCCCCCAGCACCTGCGCCGCGATCACCCGCCGCTCGGGGATGGGGTGATGGAGCGCGTAAATCAATTTCTGGGTATACGGCAGGGCCTCAAACGCGCTTAGGTCGTAGCCACAGTAAGGACAAACGGCCACTTCGCCGTCCAACGTATGCCAGCAGTGGGGGCAGTAGTAGGTTAACATGGGTGGTTAGGTGGATTCTCCTTCGCTTAAGCGGTAGCCATAGCCGCGCACGGTGAGGATGTAGCGAGGGCTTTCTGGGTTGGGTTCGGTCGTCACACAACCGGCCTAATTGTAGAACAAGGCGGAACAGGTTGCAAATAGTTCCTTCTATCGGAGGTCGTCCGCGGCCTGAAAGCGTTGCCGAGCCCCAGCCTTTGGGGTAAAGTTAAGTGACCTCATCAACAGGAAATGCCGATGACCACTATTCTCTTCGCGTGCGGCACCGAATACCATGTGTTGATGGCCTTTATCCTGGCCACAACCACCTATGCCGAAAGCCCCAAAATCCTTCTTCTTTATGCCACCAACCGCACCTTGCCCTACTTGGAACGCGCTCGCGCCAGCGGCATTTGGGATGAAGTAATCCTGATCGAACCCGATGCCCCCGCCACTGCTTATGAAGCCTTATGGGCTGATTTACTAACACGGGCTTCGGTGCTCCATATGTTCACCTGGGGGTTTCCTCACTTTAACACCCTAATGGCGCAAGGGCATGCCGGCGGCCTTTCCGTCATCCTGACCGACGAAGGACTGCTCACGTACAGCCCACGGCGCCACTTTGCCGATTGGATCGCCCAAAAGCACGATGGGGCTACCTTGGCTCGGGATTTCACCTTCGAGGCAATTCAAGAAATCTGGCTGCTCGCGCCGGCGCTGTTCGCCGAAACACCTTGGTGTCCCCTGCGGGCGATTGACGTGAGCACGTTCGTAAGCCGTTGTCGCGAGTATTCAAGCCTGCGCGCGTGTTTTGAGCGCTTGTTTGACCTGGAAAACGTTGAACCCGTGTCAGCCGAAGCAGTCTATTTTCGGCAATATTTTCCTCTGCTCGAGGTGCTGCCGCCGGAACTAGATGCCTGGCTCGATGATGCCCTAACCACCGTTTTCAGTGCAGTGCGCTTAGCCATCAAAAACCATCCGGCGTGGGTCAATCCCTTGGTCAAGCAGGTTGGGAACAACTTCCCCGCCGCCGACCGCCCCTGGGAAGCGCTGGTGTTACGGGCCCAGATGCAGTCTCCAGAACCCACATCGTTGCCCCGTGTTTATCTCAGCCTGACCTCTTCGGCCATGCTGAAGACGGCCTTGCTGGGCGTGACCGGCACCTATCTCTTCCTACACCGCCTGCTGGCCCGCTACAGCGGCTGGCAAGATACCAGTATAGACGATTTGATCGAGCGATTGTCGGCAAATTTTCCCCACGCCCGCTTCATCGTCCCTGCGAATTGGGAAGATTTGAGCACAGTACTTGCCGAATTGGACCGGCATGAAGGCTGGCGTTTTAATCTGAATGCCTTACCCACAGTAGCGGATGAAATCGCTATACTACGAGACGTTAGCCTCACCTATTGGCGGCAAAGCCGCGAACAGGCACGGCGATTACAAAGCCTGGAACATGAGGTGCACACCCTACGCACCCAACTGGATCAAAAGGATGCTCTTCTGCGCGAAGTCGTTCGTCTGATGACCCTGACCGCCGACATCCTCAAGCAAGACCTGGGCAACGGGTGAGTCACCAACCACTGGCGCTGAACACGGTCTCGAGCAGAGCGCGGCGCTCTTCGGGGGTCATCGGGCGTGAACGGGCAAAATCCTCAAAACGCAGCGTAAGCAGTTCGGTGCTGAGATGTCGGCCCGCATAGAAAATATGGCGATCAATGAAAGCCTGATCGAACGGCGCGCCCAGGCTCCACTGGTCAAAGAGCAGGTTACCCAGACCGTAGTGGAGAAAGGCACCGGCATGGAAAGCCATCGCCTGAGGGAGATGCCCCTGACTGCCGGAGACGATTACTGCGCCGGCTTGGGCCACGCGCTCAAAATCGCGCACCGCCAGGGGGTTAGCGGCAAAGGTCTCGTATTCAATGTGTGAGAACGTGACAATGGGCAAATAACCCCGGGCGCGCAGGTCGGCAATGGCCGCCGTCAGGCGGTCAAAATCACATAAGGCGGCGCCGGGCTGGGTGGCCGAAGCCTGGGCATAACCCGGCCCTTTGGCATTACAGCCGATAAAGGCAATGCGGTTGCCGTTGTGCTCGAACAGCGCCGGCTGATAGCCCTCATCCAGGGTTGCCCCGCCCCCGTAGGTTTGCCACCCTCGTTGATGATACTGATCCAGGGTGTAGAGCACATCTTCGGGTCGCGCATCAATGAAGTGATCGCCGGTCATCTCGACCACATCGGTGCCCAGCGCTTCCAGCACGGCCAGGTAGCGGCTATCACTGCACGGGAACACGATCACCCCTTGCGCGTTGAGACCATCGTTGGCGTGAGGGCAGTTCTCACGGAAGGCCACTTCGTTATTGATGTGGGTAATGTCGGCATCACGCAGCCAAGGTGCAATGTCTTGAACGGCGTAGTCCATGCCGCGCACGTCGAGCGTCCACGCCGTTGCGCGCACGATGGCGGTTACCCCGGTCACGGCCACCACGGTCAATTTGGCAGGGTCACGGTTGCCGGTCGGGAGAAAAGCGGCCAACCCCGCCGCCTGCGCCGCCGACTGAAACGTCGTTCGTGCCGCTGCCTCGCCCTGCAGGGCATACGGCAGTGCCAGCGGGTAGCGCGTCGGGTCAAAATCCTTATGCAGGGGCGATTGGCCTGCCACAGCCAGCACTTTGAGCCGCGGCTCCAAACGTTCAAAAGGCACGATGCCCCGCGCTTCCGGGTGCGCCCACAGGACTTCAACCAGGTCGTCTGCGGCTACTGTCTGCACAGCGCCAGGCGCCGGTGCTCCCCAAGCCGCGCCTAAAGCCGTCAGGGTCGCTTCATCCATCCATAAAGATGTTGGCAGAGCACCCTGCCAGACCTGGCGCAGCCATTCCGCGCTCACCTCGTCATCCAGGGTGGGAAAACGCCCGACCAGCGCATAGACCCAGTAACCCTGGGCATCCTGGGGAGTGGTTAAAGTCAGGCGCAGGGTCGCCGCTTCGGCATTGGAAGCGAGGTTCCAGCCCGGCGGTAACACCACCTGAGAGCGCAACTCCGGTGGCAAGGCCGGATCGAGCCAGAGGGTCGGGGTTGTTTTCGAGGTCGCGGTGGAAGCGGGAGAGGTCGTCGGCCGTGGCAGAAAGGGGGTCGCAGTAAGGGTAGGGGCTGGGGACAACCCGGCTAAGCCGGCTTTCAGTGGGCTCTGGCACGCCGCCAGCCAGGTCAGGCTGATGAGCCATAACGCAAGGATGCGATACAGCGTAGGCTGTGAAGGATAAGGTTTTTGTCCGACTCGCATCGTTCCTCGCCGTAGTGACCGCACCGATTATACTCCCATTGGCTGAGGGCGGGGTATTTTCTTCTCATCCGCTCCCCGTGCGAGAATAAAAGGATAAAATAGACCTAAATCCTTTTTATGAGGCCGCTATGTTTCATGCCATTCCTTTTGAAATACAGGCCCGCATGCGGGAACTGGAAGCCCGCGATGCCCAGGAACGTGCCTTAGGCTTACCCACCGCTCAGCGCCTGCGGCAGGTAGCCCCGGATACCGGGCGCTTCTTGGCGCTGATGGCCGCGGCGGCACCGCCGGGCCGCTATGTCGAAATCGGCACCAGCGGCGGCTATTCGACCCTGTGGATTGCCCTGGGCGCCCGTTCCCAGGGGCGAAACGTGCTTACGTATGAGATTGATCCTCAAAAAGTTCGCCTGGCGCGTGAGACCTTCCGCCGCGCTCAGGTTGAAGATGTGGTCACCCTGATCGAAGGGGATGCCTTGGCGCATTTGCCGGCGTTGGAGCAGATTGCCTTCTGTTTTCTGGATGCCGAGAAAGACCTCTACGTGCCGTGCTATGACCTGGTGGTGCCGCGCTTACGCCCAGGCGGTTGGCTGATCGCCGATAACGTAATCAGCCACCGTGAAGTCCTCCAGCCCTTGGTGGAGCGCGCCCTGGCCGACCCACGGGTGGATGCCCTGGTGCTCCCGCTGGATCGTGGGTTACTGCTGTGCCGCAGGGGGTGAGCCGCTTTTTGGGCGGCGCCTAACACGCGTTCCAACACCAACCCATTAAAAGGGCTCCCGGCGGGGAAGGGGAGCACCCCACCGGGAGAACCTTGATCCGGCTGCGTTGGCTTACGGACTGGGTTTACTCCGAGCAGTGTCCAGGGCCGATGTAACCTTCGTTAAACTTTGCCAGGACGCCCGCGTAGTAGATGGCTTCCGCCCGTACCGTCTTGCTCAGTTTATCGGCCGGCTTATAGGTGTTGAAGAAAGTCTCCGCCCAGGCAATGGCATCTGTCACCGAGGAAGGTGCCCAAGCACCGTTGTAGATATTCAGTTTGGCCGCAATGTATTGGTGCGCCAGGATGTAGTAAGCGTTGCCGCCAATCGGGCTGGTCCACATCACCTGATAGTAGGTCTGGTTGATCAGGAAGAACTTGGTATCCTCTCCGATCATTGCCCAGGTGTCATCATAAGGCGCCGGCCCGTATTTTGAATGGGTCTTCCAGTAACCCTGGGTCAGGGTGCAGCCGCCGCAGGGCACCATAACGTGGATGGTCCAGGTATCTTGCCCTCTACGACCCAGATCATTGATCACAAAGTAGGCAGTATTGATGACATCATACTCACCGCAGGCGGCATAGGGTCCAATATCGCGAGCATAGGTGAAGGTCTTGGGCGCATCTCCCTTGCATACCTCACCCAGATAGTCAGACCCATCATACACCTCGACACAGGTATCCTTTTCGGTCATTGCGGCTGAAGCGAAAATCACGTTTGCCGTGCCACTGAAATCCGTGCTACCGCTCTTAGTGGCTTGGTTCTGATAATCATAGGTGTAGTTCTGGAGGGTAGCCGTAGCCGTGTTGGTGCGGTTGGCGGCATCCGGCAGACTTGCTTTGTACGTGCAGGAAAGCGTACTTTCAGCAGCCAGGGTGTAAGGGAAGGTTACTCCGCAATTCACAGTAGCCGTGATATCCGGCGAGACCACATCGCTCACGCTGTTGATCGTCGCCGCCATCGGGGCAGGGTTCTTGATTGAGATGGTGTCGCTCACCGCCCAATCGCTATCGGTATAACCGGATACGTCCACTTTAACCGAATAGTTGACCGTATAGATCTGCCCGGTGGAGAGAGTCAATTCGGAGACGTCCGCCCACTTGTCAATGCTCCAGTTATAGGTGCGGGTGAAGGACGTGCTGGCGGTCTTAGTCACCTCGAGGGCGTAGCAGTTGACTGTCACTACCGCCGAATCGGACTGATCGGTCTCGCGGATGGTAGCGGTGTTGTTGTGAGTCCCATTATCCGCATTGCAGGTAAAGGTTTTATCGTAGGAGACCGAACCGGAGTCGGAGAATTCCCATGACCCACCGTTGTTGTCATCCACGTGGATGGAGGCGTTGACAATAGTGGGTGATGAGGGGAGCTTGAAGCTATCACTATCCGGAGAAGGCCCAAACGGTTCATCAATGTGACCGCTGTGGTTGGTGATGGTCACATTGGCGCTGACCTTGTACGACGGGTTACCTGCTACCGGTGTGAAGTCAATGCGGTAGGGGTAACAATAGCTTTGGCCAGGCCCCAATTCCGGCTTGGCGCTGACATCTACCGAAGCCGAGGTCAATTTTTGATAAGGACCGCCTCCAGTTTGATAAAGCAAATCCACCGAGATGGTTAAGTCACGCGTCGGACGATCCCCGCCGTTTGTTACACAAACCTGACCTTTGATCCAGGCTTTATCATAAGGTTCTGAACGGGTGACGCTGATGGTATAGCGCGAGGTGCCGCTGTCACCCTTGAAGAGATCCCAGGTCGCCGGAGTCACTGATTTATCGATCGTCCAGCGGTACTCTCTCACGTAATTAGCCGTGGCAGTAACGTAAGCGCTTAGGGTGGTGCCAGCTTGTCCCGGGCCAACATAATCGGTCGTCGTAGTAGGCTGAACCGCTTGTGTCGTCCCTTCATCGGCCAAAACCGTGGACACCCCGATCATCAACAACGCGATTAAAGCAAGAAACGTGGCTAATCGCACTACTTTCATTGCCAACCTCCCTTTCTATCTAATAACCGACGGATTTGTGTAACTTGCCGCTAAAACCAGGTTTTAATGCTGACCCCAATAACTCTACCCCTCGCAACGCCGTATCCCCTCCTTTTTTCCTCCCGGGGTTGCCCATGGTTCGTTTTCCCCTTGCCTCCAACCCTCCACCTGGCTAGGGTGAGTGGGCGGATGCGGACAGCATTGACGGCCGCGGTGCCAGCGTCTTCCGTGGGTAAACCCTCGCGGAGCCCAGGGCCTACCCGATTGAAACAGGGAATTACGCCGAGACTTTGGGCCTCCCCTTACCACGCGGCGGCTACCGGATGCCCTTAAAACGCAAAAACCGGCCCGAAGGCCGGTTTCGCCATTGGCTCCCCAATTCCCATCTCACCGAGAAGGTGAGCGGCGACCAGCGTCTGGGAATTGGTTCATCGCCGCCTCGTCAGCATGAAGCCGCGGGGGGCACATCAGTTCCCCCCTAGGCTAAGCATCCAGTAGCATTTTCAATGTGCGATATTGCTTCATATTTAAGATAACACAATCAGCCGACAAGTCAATACCATAAACCTTAAAATTTTCACAAAAATAGTCATAATATAGCGTGAAAAAGGTTTGCCAATGGTTATACCCATGATTTACGGCGCCGGATAAGGCACAGGTGTCGGGGGTAGGGGCGTCGCCGGGGGTGGATAGGCCGGAGCGGTTGCGCTAGGCGGACGCGGCGTGGGGCTCGGCGGCAGAGGTGTAAACGTAGGACGTGGCGTCTCTGTGGGCAGTGGCGTTTGGGTCGGTTTGGGGGTACGTGTCGGGCGTTGGTCTGCGGTCGGGCTAACCTCGGCCGTGGGGCTGAGGGTGGGCGTTGCAAACACCATTGTCAACGTCATCGTGGGCGTTGGGGTTAGGGCAGGTACGGTTGGCGTCATGGTTACCCCCGGCAATGATGTCGGTGTTGCCGGGGATGCCGTCGGCGTGGCCGGCAAACCCAGCGGACGGTTGGCCGTAGCGGTTGGGATCGGGGTATCCAGTTGGCGCAGGACGGCCTCGGCCTGTGCCTGAGGCCGGCGGTCTTGAAGCGCCTGACGGATCAGGCTGAGCGAGACCCCCGGGACGGCCGCCAGGCGCGGCTCGGCGCGGTAATCCGCCAGTCGCTCCGGGTAGAGGGCCAGAGGAATCAGACGCACCCGCGGTTCAAACAGCCAGGGCGGGAAGAACCACAACGCAGCCAGGCCCAGCGCCATCAACACCGCGAGCAGGGCGAACCAGAATCTTTCCCACGTCCAGGGCGGCCGGCGCAGTCTTTGCATTAGCCCTCCACATCCTTCACGCCTGATTGGAGTATAGACGGTTTTACGTCCCGCCGAGTTTACACTTGGCTTTCAGTTTGTCCGCTTCAAAAACCACCCACCTGAGGGAAAGGAAAATGAAGTTCTCGGCTATAATCTATATGTTACACAACCTTTCTGGGAGGGAAACGTATGCCCACGCCGAAGGCATTCCTGATTGATTTAGATGGCGTCCTCATTAGCGGTCAATCCCTCATCCCCGGCGCAGATGAATTTATCGCCCGCCTGCGCCGCAAGGGAATCCCTTTTCTCGTCTTGACCAATAACTCGATGTACACCCCCGCCGACCTGGCGCACCGCCTCCAGCATTTGGGAGCAGATGTGGCCAAAGAGCAAATTTTCACCTCTGCCATGGCTACCGCCCGCTTTGTGGCTTCCCAAAAGCCGCAGGGTAAGGCCTTTGTTATCGGCGAGAGTGGGTTGCAGGTCGCCCTGCACGAGGTGGGGTACATCCAGACCGATATTGATCCCGATTACGTCATCCTAGGTGAAACGCATTCGTATCATTTGGAACATATCACCAAGGCCGTCCGCCTGGTGCTGGCCGGAGCGCGCTTCATTGCCACCAACCCCGACCCCACCGGCCCGGGCGAAGGTGGTATCGTGCCGGCCTGCGGCGCCATGGCCGCGCTCATCGAACGGGCGACCGGGCGCGCGCCTTTCTTTATCGGCAAGCCCAACCCCTTCATGATGCGTTCGGCGTTGAACTACCTCGGGGTGCACTCCGAGGATACGGTCATGGTGGGTGACCGCATGGATACCGACATCCTGGCCGGCACCCAAACCGGGTTGCAGACCATCCTGGTGCTGAGCGGCGTCACCCAGCGCGAGGATATTGAGAAATTCCCCTACCGGCCGCACCGCGTCTTCAACTCGGTGGCGGAGATCCCGTTGGATTAGCATCCTGACGTTCCGGTGCACCGGGCAGGGGAGCAGGGGCACCGTTGCGCCACACCCCCACGCATCCCTTGCCCTGTGCCTTGGCCCAGTAGAGCGCGCGGTCGGCGCGTTCAATGAGATCATCCAACACCAGGCAACTGCCATCCAACTCGGCCACCCCCACGCTGATCGAGATGGGGAAGGTCTTGCCGTCGCCCTGGAGCACCTCGCGGCTCAGACTGTGGCGGATGCGTTCGGCCACGCGGGCGGCTTTTTCTAACGTAGTCTCGGGCAAGAGGACGATGAACTCATCCCCGCCATAGCGCGCCGCTATATCGGGTTGGCGCAACTGGCGGCGGACTGCCTGCCCCACCGTTTGCAGTAAGCGATCCCCCAGCAGGTGTCCGCCCTGATCGTTTACGATTTTGAGGTTATCTACGTCCAAAATAAAGAGCGAGAGCGCCGAGCCATAACGGCGGGCACGGGCAAACTCGCGCCGCGCCAGGTCGAAGAAGTGACGGCGGTTGGCCAAGCCGGTCAGGGCATCGGTAATGGCTGCCTGCTGTACTTGTTCAAAGAGACGAGCGTTCTCTAACGCAATCGCCGCCTGGTTGGCAAAGGCTTGGGCCAGGCGGGCATGTTCCTCGGTGTAGGCGCCGGGGGTGCGGCTGTCAATGGTCAGATAGCCGATGGGCTGGCCGCGCGCCATCAACGGCAGCCCGATCCAACCACGAACGTGTTCGGCGCCGCCCCAGCGTTGAAAGCGCGGGTCTTGTTGGGCGTCATGGAGCACCACCGGCTGTCCGGTGCGGAAGGCTTCTTCCACCAACGGGTTGCCCGAAGGGAAGCGATGCCCGATGAGTTTTTCCGGGTGTTCAAAGCCGGCGCCGCGCACCAGGCGCACATAGCCCTTTTCCAGTAGGAAGACCGAGCAACTATCGTACGGCACCACGCGGCGCAAATTGGCAATAATCAAATCCAGCACCTGTTCCAGGTTTAAGGCCGAGGATACTGCCGCCGCAGCCTCACGCAGGGTCTCGGCTTCCACCGCGCGGCGCTGGGCTTCGGCAAACAAGCGCGCGTTTTCCAGCGCAATCCCGGCATGGCTGGCGAAGATCATCAGCATCTCGGCATGTTCCGGACGGTAGAAGTCCGGCTGGGTGCTTTCAAGAGAAAAGAAACCGATGGTTTCGCCGTGGGCTACAATCGGCGCCCCCACCCAGGAACGGATGTAACCTGTTTCCTCCAGGACGATCCAGTTGGGATCATGGGTCACGTCCGGGATGATCAAGGGCTGCTTGTTAACGCTCATCCAGACAAAGTTTTGCCCCCATTCGAGGTTGAACACGAAGTTGCGCACCGCCTCGACCACATGCGGGCCAAACTGCTCATAGCCGCGCATTTTGGCGACATATGCTTTGCCATCCTCGCGGAAGAGGATCACGCTGCCCGAATCATACGGCACCACCCGCGCCACTTGCTCCAGCAGTTGCTCCAGCACCACATTGAAATCCAGGCTGGCGGTGACGGTCAGTGCGGCTTGGCGCAGGGCTTGTGCTAACTCGCGCTGCCGCCGCTCTTCCTGGGCCACATAATGCAATTCTTCCTGGGCCGCCTTGAAGGACGTGATGTCACGCACCAGGCCCATGATCTCAAGATGCTCTTCATGATTATGCGGAAAGCGCAGGGCAAGCAAGGTGGCTTGGGCAAAGAAACGTTCGCCACCGGCCGTCTGGCCTACATAGTCCAGGGTAAGCATACCCTCTTCCTGAATGACAGCCCGCAGAGTCGCGGCCAAGCGCGGCGCATCCTCAGGCGTGGCAAATTCGCACCAGGGACGCCCCAGCAAGGCAGTTTCATGCGCCACCTTGAACAGACGCACGGCTTGGGGGTTGACCAGAGTGAAACGCCCTTCGGCATCGAGCAGGAAAATGGCTTCCGGCGAGGCTTCGATCAGGCGGCGGTAGCGCGCTTCGCTCTCACGCAGGGCTTGCTCGATGCGCTTGCGAGGGGTGAGATCATGCAGGCGCAGTAAAGCACCCACCGGTTGCCCGTCAGGGGTGCGGATGGGGGTATAACGTAATTCGGCCCAACAGCCCGGGTGAGGCTGTGTTTCGAGGCCGGTCCCTTCCGCCTCCGGAGATTGCAGCCATTCCGCCCACTGCGGCCAAATCGCTAGGGCAACCTGTGCCGGACGACCCACCACCGCTTCGGCCTGCACCTGGAGCATGCGACAGGCCGCCGGGTTAATATCCAGGATATGTCCCGCGGCATCCAGCACCAGCAAGCCTTCGTCGGTCACTTCGACCACCTTGGCCCGTGCCAGCGGCGCCAGCGCCCCGGGCGGGGTACGGTAAAGCCCAAAGAGCAAGACGATACCGGAAAGAAGCAGACCAAAGGGGGTGAGATCCAGCGTCAGGGATGGCAGTAGATCTAAGAGGCGCACCAAATTGATCAGCCAAGGCAAGGCAATCGCTATCAAGATCACCGGAGTTTGCCGCCGGTAATAGGTGGAGTGACGCCAGAGGGTGATCAGCAGGATCAGACTGCCGGCCAGAAGCAAGGCATAAGAATACGCGGCATGCACCCAGAACCACGGCCCATAGGTGGGGTGCAGGACTGCCATCTCACCCCACGCGATGCGCTCAAGGGCGGTGAAGAACAAGCGATGAGATGAATTGGTCTACAGCGCCGCTTGAACCAGAAGCGGCTCGATCGCTAGCCCCGCCAGGAGCAGTCCCACGCGCCGCGGCAGGCGCTCGGTGTAGCACAACGCAAACCAAAGCCAACCCGCCGGCACCATCGTCACCCCCACGTAGCCCAGGCGGTAAAACACAACGGCCAGCGCTTCCTGCCGGCTGGCCAGTTCTAAACCATACAGACCGAACCAGATGGCTAAGCCGAATAAGAGGAAACTTAATGACGTTGCCCCGCGCGCCGGACGCCGCCGCCAGGCCATTCCCCCTAAAACCAGCGCCGCACCGGCTATGATCAGGAGTAGGATAGAAGGGTGAGAGAAGTGCCAGGGGGACACGGGAAAAAACAGGAATCCTCACATCCATGATGGTGAAAAAATGGGGACAACCATTAGCCGCACCATCCATGACCGGGGTTCAGGTGTGCCGGCGTCGGTTGATTTGATTATATATCATTATTGACGTTTCATACTTACCCATCCATTTATTGCCGGTGTGAGAACAAGAGTCTTTCCGGGATGGTGCAGGGGCATGCTATAATCGAGCCAGATCGGTCGTTGCCACACCCTGAGCAGTTGGAGAAAAGCGTGGAATTTGGCGTGGCTCTTCCATCTTACGGCCCGCAGGCGACGCGGCTGAACATCTTAGATACCGCCCTTGCCGCGGAGAGCCTAGGGTTCGATCACGTTTGGGTGCCCGATCACCTGGCCCTGCCTAAAGCGGATGCCGAGCGCTTCGGGCATATCTTTGAGGCGATCACCACCCTGGCTTATATTGCCGGCTGCACCCGCCGCATTGGGCTCGGGGTCTCGGCGTTGGTGCTCCCCCAGCGCAATCCCCTGGAAGTCGCTAAGCAAATCGCGACCCTGGATGTGCTCTCCGGGGGCCGCGTGACCCTGGCCGTCGCGGTGGGTTGGTCGGCAGGAGAGTATGCCAACCTGGGCTACGAGTTTCACAACCGCGGCGCGCGGATGGATGACGCGATTAAAGTCTTGCGCACGCTGTGGCGCGGTGGACGGGTTATTTCGTATCAGGGGCCGTTCTACCGCTTTGAGCAGGTGGTGTTCTCACC
>CAYRUO010000009.1:65210-71389 GCA_964427505.1 uncultured Thermanaerothrix sp. | reverse complement strand
CCGCGATGAGTGGGGGCACACCAATCTGCGCTGGCCGCTCCAGCCCCTGGCCGCGCTGAGCCTGCTCGGGCTCTTCTGGGCGCTTGAGGTGCGCCTGCGCGAGGCAACAGTCGCCCGGCGGGTAGGCTGGGGCGGATTGCTCTTTGCCGTCCATACCGGTCTCTTCTCGCTCGCGCGCGCCGATGTGCCCCCCACCTGGAACACGATTCGCCTCGACCTCGCCCTCAGCGCGCTTATAGGCGCGGGCTGCCTGATCCTGTTGCTACGGGCTTATTTCCCACTCGGGAGGAAAGCGGTGTCATGAAGTTAACCCTGGCTCTGGCACAAATCAATACCCGCCTGGGCGTACCCCAGGCCAATCTGGAAAAACACCTTGCCCTCATTCACGAGGCGCACCAGCAAGGCGCCGACCTGATCCTCTTTCCGGAACTCTCACTGACCGGTTACGTCCTACAAGATCTGGTGCCCCAGGTCGCCCACCGTCCGATGGCGGATGATCCTCTCTTTGCGCCCTTGTTGGCCGCCAGCCAGCACCTGGATATCATGGTCGGCTTTGTGGAAGAGGATCGCCGCAACCGCTTTTTCATCGCCGCGGCTTATCTCTCTCAGGGAGCGGTGGTGCACGTACACCGCAAGGTCTATCTCCCCACCTATGGGCTGTTTGACGAGGGGCGTTTCTTTGCCTGGGGGGATGCCGTGCAAGCCTTCGATACCCGCTTTGGCCGTGTAGGGATGCTGATCTGTGAGGATTTCTGGCATGCCTCGCCGCCCTATCTGCTCTGGCTGGACGGGGCCGACCTGTTCCTGTTCGCCTCGGCGTCTCCCGGGCGCGGTCTGAGCCGCGATGAGCGCCTGGGCTCGGCGCGCTGGGTGGATCACATTAACCGCGGTTATGCCAGTTTGTTCACCGCGTTCATCGCGCACACCAACCGCGTAGGCTATGAGGATGGCCTGAACTTCTGGGGTGGCTCGGCGGTTTACGACCCCGAGGGCAACGTAGTCGCCCAGGCGCCCTATCACGAAGAAGCCTTGCTGGTCACCGAAATTGACCTCAACCAACTGCACCGCACCCGCTACCGCTTGCCCCTACTGCGCGATGAGCGCACCGCGCTGGTGCAGCGCGAACTGACCCGCATCTTGGGGCAGCGCCAGGGCAACAGCGGGCGCTAAGGGAGGAAGGCCATGACCACGATTGATCTGACCATCAACACCGACCTGGTGCGCAAAATTCTGACCGGCTTCATCCGCAGTGAGATCACGCGGATGGGCTTTGAGCGGGCTGTGGTGGGGCTTTCGGGCGGCATTGACTCGGCACTTTCATGCTACCTGGCCGCCGAGGCGCTGGGGCCGCAGAACGTCCTGGCGGTGCGCATGCCCTACCGCACCTCATCCCCCGACTCACTGGAAGATGCCCAAAAGGTCATTGATGCCCTGGGCGTCCAGTCCATTACCATCCCCATTACCGAGATGGTAGAGCCGCTGTTTGAGCGCTTCCCCGAGATGGACGCGGTGCGGCGCGGCAATATCATGGCTCGCGCACGCATGATCGTGCTCTACGATCAATCGGCGGCGTTCCGCGGGCTGGTGGTGGGCACCGGTAACAAGACCGAAATCCTGCTCGGTTACACCACCCTTTACGGCGATTCGGCCTGCGCTATCAACCCGCTGGGCGATCTTTATAAGACTCAGGTGCGCCAACTGGCGCGGGCGATGGACGTGCCCGAATCCATCCTGACCAAGCCCCCCTCGGCAGACCTCTGGAAAGGGCAAACCGATGAGGGCGAACTGGGCTTCACCTATGCCGAGGTGGATCGCCTGCTCTACTTGCTGGTGGATGAACGCTACAGCCCCGAGGAATGTATCGAAGCCGGGTTTGCGCCGGAGTTCGTGCGCCAGGTCATGGAGCGCATCCGTCGTAACCAGTTCAAACGCATGCCCCCGATTATTGCCAAACTCTCGTATCGTACCGTGGGCTACGATTTTCTTTACCTGCGTGATTGGGGCACCTAGCGCCCCATCAGTGGCAGGAAGGTCAGCCAGTCCGTCACCTGAACCGCGGCGTGCCGGCAGTGACGCACCTGTGGGTCGTAGGAAGACGCCGCGCAGACCTCAAGCGTGTAACTGCCCTTGTCTGTGCTGAGCGGGGCACTAAGGAAAAGAGGGCAGTTGGTGCCGGCGCCGGGGTCGAGCGTAATGGCCGCGCATCCCGGATCGGGCACGGCATTCAACGGGTTGGCGGTATGGACTTCCACGACCAGGGTGTCGCGGAGATTGCCGTGATTGATCACCCCGACCCCCATCGTGGCACGACCACCGCGGGGCAGGTAAGGCGGCACCATCAGCACCGCCAGTTCCGGTTGAGGCTCGGGCAAGACGGTCAGCGTGATCTCTAAGCGCTGGGCAGGGAGGTCGGCGCCCTGCGCTTGGGCTTCCAGGGTGAGGATATCCGCCGAGCCTGCGGCGGCCCCTGCGGGGACGTTGACAAACAGCGCAAGGGAACGGGCTTCCCCCGCATCCAGCGTAAGTGGGGCGGGCGGTGTGGTCGTCCAGCCATGGGCCGAGGCGGCGTGTAGTTCCAGGGTGAGCGGTAGGGTGCCGGTGTTACGCAGCGTCAGAGGAATGGGAAAGGATATCCCCGGCGGGGTTTCCAGGTTAAGGTTGGGGGAAGTGAGTGCAAAGGCGTAAGAATGCCGCCGGCTGTGCAAGATCGCCGTCGCGCTGACGCCGGTGTACTCGCGCACGGTCGCGGTCAGCGCCGCAAGGTCTTCAATAGCCGTGCCGTCTGCGGGCAGGGTCACGGCGACGCGGATGTCAGCCTGCTCTCCCGCCGCCAGTAAAAGCGATGATGGCGTTTGTAAGGTCGCGGTCCAAGCGTCGGGAGTCAAGGAAAGGTCAACCGTGGCGGCAGCACTGCCGCTGTTGGTCAGGGTCAGGGCGTGAATCACGGTTTCACCCCCATGCGCCACCTGTTCGCTGGGGGTCGGAAGCAGGGTCAGGGCATAGCGCGGTGGGCTCTGGCAGGACGTGATCTGTACGTCATCCACCCATGCACCGGGGCTCTCATTGCGGTCATCACTGCCGACCGCCCAGCGCAGGCGTAGGGTCTGGCCGGCGTAATCGGTCAGGTCAACACGCACCGGCTGCCAATCCAACGCGCCGCACCAGCCGCTGTGTCCGCCGAGGGAGTTGCCACGGGAACTGACCAGCGTCCCCGTTGGCGCACCTTCCAGATAGGCAGTGAGGGGCACGTCGTCCCAAGGTTCGCCGTCATGGTTTGAGACCTGTAAAACCAGCCCATCGTAGCAGGTAGCACCATTATCCTCTAAATCAGTGCGCAACCAGAAGGCGAGGGTATGGGGAAGGGTTTCCGCCGCAGTGGGTAGGGTTATTGGCGGCGAGACCAGGCTGTAAGTGCTCAGGGCTGGGAAATTCGAAGCATGAAAGGCATAGGGCGCCGAATGCACCGATGCGCTGGTGATCGCCCAATGGTCCAACTGCCAGGCCGGTTCTGCCGCGGCGACGTTGGTCGCATAGGTCGTGCGCATTGCCGCACCGTCGGGACAGGCGCCGGGGAGCGGGCGGGTGGTGAAAAAGCCAGCGGATGAGACGCGTTCACCGCAGGGATTGTGGGCACGTACCCGCCAGTAGAGCAGGGTGTTAGGCGGCAGGGGGTCAAAAGGCACGAAATAGGTCTGGGTTAGGGCGTTGGCGACCAACACCGGTGCGGCAAAGGCGCCATCACGGGCGATCTCCAAGGTGTAGGTCACGGTGGCAGGATCGCCCTGCCAGGTAAAAGTAGGCTGTAGGGGCACGCCCTCCGCGCCCACCGCCGGCGTGGAAAGCGCCGGGGGTGCGGGCAGTGCCGCCGCCACTTGGAGCGGAACGAGCAGGGTGTGCGTTTGGGTCTCGGCGGTGGCTTGCAGGGTAAGTAGATACGAGTCGCCGGGCACAGCGGTATCTGCGCTCAGGGTGAGGGTGCTGCTGCCGGGCGGGGTGAGGCGGGCAGGCAGAAAGGCCCCCTGCACCCCGGCGGGTGGGGTGTTTAGCGTTAGACGGACCGGCGCGCTGAAGCCCTGAAGCGACTGCAACGCAACCTGGGCGGTGGTGGCACTCCCGGCGCAAAGGCTCAGGGGAGTGGGCTGGAGAGAAAGGCTGAAATCGCCGCGAAGCGAGAAAAGACGCGGCCGTAGGGCGGGGTCGCCGAGCAGGGTGTAGGTTTCCCAGTAACGGCGGGCATCATCGGGGTAATCGGCGGCGAAGGCGGTCAGGGCGTTTTGCAGGACCTGGCCGAGGCTGGGGGTGGGTTCGGCAAAGAGAGCGGCGAAAAAGGTGCGCGCCAGAGCGCGATCCAGCGCCCATTGGGTGTCTTGAGCCGCACCGATGAAGACCAGCGCCCCGTGTTCCGTGTTGCGCACCCAGGTCTCACCCAACGGCTCGTCCAGGGTGAAATCGGCACTGCGGCTAGCGAGGGAAAGCACCAGCGGGATCGGGTTAGCGTTGAGGGCGCGCACGTCATTCTGGTCGAAAGCGGGGGCTTTCCAGGCGCTGAGGGTGCCCGTGCCGGGCAGGTCAGTCAACGCCACCTCGCCCAGGTAAACCACCAGACTGCGCCCCTCATTCAATGCCGTGCGCACCGCCGCGCGATCCGCGGCGTAGGTATAGGCATACAGGCGATCCCCGCCGGCCTGATCGGGTGCCGGGAATCCACCCAGATAGCCGCGCGGGGCGGTGTAGGTGGCAATCAGGTCATTGAGGGCGGCTTCGACGGCCAGGCGCTCATCGAGATGGTTGGTCGCCAAGAAGGCGGCGCGGCGCAGCCAGGGTTCATCGCCAGTTAGACCGGCATAGGCCTGCCAGGCGGTGATCACGCGGGTTAATTCTTCGGTTGAGCGCACCGGCAGGCGCCCTAAGATCATGTTGGGGGTGTAGTCCAGGCTGCCGTCCATGGTGGCGTAGTAGAGGTCGGTCTGGAAGTTGGGGTTAAGCCGTGATGGCCAGGCCGGCAGGCGGTCGGTGGCGCCGACCAGCAACACATAGAGCGGGGTTGACGTATCGGCTTCGTAAATGGTGCGCAGGCAGGCCTTGATGCCGGCGGCATTTCCCCCACACGCTTCGATGGTCAACAGGGTGGTTTGGAAGCCCTGGGCCGCTTTGAGCATGCGCAGGGGCTGGAGCGCCGCGGTGAATGCGCTCGGCGCGACGATCACATAGCGGGGTGGGGCGACATCGGTAGCCTTCGCGGTAGGGTGAAGCGGGCTGATAACGATAAACGTGAGCAGTGCCAGCAGGGTTAGATTGCGGGTAAGGGGGTGATAGGCACGACCGGCCATGGGCGCACCTCATAGAGAAAGTGCAGGGACAAGGTGTGGATAGAAGCGCCCTGCCGCGGACGCACCAAACCCTAACCCTTATCTACCAGTTTATACCCGTTTAGAGACGTGGCAAGAGGTTTTCAGCAATGAAATCTAGGGGATTTATGCAGCCGTAAGTCAGCCGATACTACCTGCCGGAGCGATCATTTCCCCCTCGCCCCGCAGTAAACCGATACCGTGCTCGGCCACCGCTTCGCGTGCCCCTATGTCGGCGCGAATGGCAAACACATAAACTAGGTAAGGGGGCGGATAGCCAGCCTTGCTAAGGCGCTTTTGCCACCCGGCGGAGCGCATCCGCTGCGCCCACGCTTGCACATCGCGGCGGCTCAAGCGTGCCTTGGATTCGACCATGACCGAAAATTGTTGCCCCTGCGCATCCTCAACTCGCAGTGCAACATCCACCTCGCCGTTCAGGCGCAGGTTGACCGCATCCCCGAGTAAGCGGTAACCCTTGTGGCGCAGGACGGTCTCCACCACGCTGGCCGCCTCTTCCTCAAGTGTGGCACCAAAGGCAGCCTTTAACCCACCCATTTCGTTGGCTAAGCGGTCTACCCGTTGCTCCAAGCGCGTCAAGCGCTCATCGGTGCGCGCCTGGGCTATCTCCACGCGGGTCAGACGTTCCTCGGTGCGCTTCTGCGCCTCGGCCAGTTCGGCCACGGCCTGTTCGGTGCGCTTCTGCGCTTCGGCCAGTTCGGCGACCGTTTGCTCAAGCCGCGTCAGGCGCTCTTCACTGCGCTTCTGCGCTTCGGCCAGTTCGGCGACCGTCTGCTCTAACCGTGTTAGGCGCTCTTCACTGCGCTTCTGCGC
>CAYRUO010000009.1:0-65110 GCA_964427505.1 uncultured Thermanaerothrix sp. | reverse complement strand
TCGGACAACTCAGCCACGACCTGCTCGGTGCGCTTCTGCATTTCAACAATCTCGGCGATGGTCTGCTCAATCTGCCGCATCAATTGCGGCATGGTGAGCAGTTCCTCGCTCAGCAGCAAACGGCGCAATTCTTCCCGCCACTCCGGATGCTTGCGCAGCAGGTCTACCAACTGGTGATAATCGTTGACCTCAAACACCATAACCTTAACCTCGACCCGCCTTCATTATACCTCAGGGCGGCGCTGGGTGGAGCGCCGCACCAGCAGTTGCCCTTTGAGGATCACCTGGCGATACGGCAGGTCGGGGTTTTCCAATCGTTCCAGAAGCATACGCATGGCCATGCGTCCGATTTCATAGGTCGGTTGGGCAATGACGGTCAGAGGGGGTTCGACCAGCGGCGTCCAGGTGGTTTCATCGAAGCCGGCCAGGCCGATCGCCTCCGGGATTGGGAGGCCGGCTTCGCGGATGGCCTTGAGCGCGCCGGCCAACAATAGACTGTTGGTCGCCAGGATGGCATCCGGGCGGGGTTGGGCTTGTAACACGGTGCGGGTAGCTTCATAACCGGCCAGGATGTAAGGGGGGAGAAAGCGCATCTGGAGCGGCGCCAAGCCATGCTCGCGCAGTGCCCTCTCGAACCCGCGCTGGCGCTCCCGCCCGGTTACACTCATTTCCCCAAATAAACCCACGAGTCGGGTGTAGCCTTGCTCCAGCAGGTGCTGGGTCAGGCGGTAGGCGGCTTCTACATTATCAATCAATACCATATCCACATCGCCCTCACGGACGGCGCGATCTATCACCACGGTGGGGATGGTGAGGTGGAGTTCGGTAAAGTGTTCCGAGGCGTGACGGGTGGGTGAAAAAATCAGACCGGCGACGTTGTGATCGCGCATGGATTGCAGGTAGAGGGCTTCCTTTTGGGGGTTCTCATCCGTGTTGCCCAAGAAGAGGGTGAACCCGTGCGTGTAGGCCAGATCTTCCACCGCACGGCTGACGTCGGTGAAGTAAGGGTTGCGAATGTCAGAGACCAGTAGGCCGATGGTGTTGGTCTGCTGGGCGCGCAGTCCCCGCGCTACCAGGTTGGGGCGGTACCCTAGACGTTCCACCGCTTCCAACACGCGCCGCCGTACCTCGGGGCTGACGTAAGGCTTATCGGCCAGCACCCGTGAGACGGTGGCGGTGGATACCCCGGCAGCGCGTGCAACATCCTTGATGCTCGGCATAACCTTTCCATTTCCGGTTGCAGGATTATGTTCATTATAGCACAAGCAGCCGAGTCGCCGTTATATTCTGTAATCGTTTACCAATAAAACCCTCTCTAAAGGGGCGTTTTGAGGCGTTATAAGCCTTATTAGGGGCAATTTTAGGCGGGGTATTGACAAATTGCGTCAAATCCTTATAATGTAATTTGTAAACGATTACAGATTTTGCCCGTCTCTTCCCCCTGGAGGTTAACATGCTCACCCTTTCCCCAGCCCAAGTGATGCTGGGCGCCCAGCCGGCAGACAAAGAAGCCGCCATCCGGGCGGTGGCGCAACTGCTGATGGATACCGGCCATATCCAGCCCGCTTACGCCGAAAGCATGCTCAAGCGCGAGGTGGTGGCCGATACTTATCTCGGTCACGGCGTCGCCATTCCCCACGGACTGCCGGAAGATCGTGATCTCATCCTCAAGACCGGCATTGCCGTGCTGCAGGTGCCGGTAGGTGTAGCCTGGCATCCTGATGCCACGGCTCATCTCATCATTGGGATTGCCGCCCGTTCGGATGAGCATCTGGGCGTACTACGCCGCCTGACGCGTCTGCTCCAAGATGGCCAGCAGGTACAGCGGCTGGCGCACACCGCCGATGTCGCCGAGATCATCCTGGCCCTGACCGGCGAACCCCCGGCTGAGTCCCCTGCCTCTCCCCACCCCACTGCCGTGAATGAAATCGCCGTCACCCTGCGCAACACGCACGGCCTGCATGCCCGCCCGGCGACCGTCTTTGTGCGTTTGGCCAAGCAGTTCCAGGCCGCCATCCGTGTCCGCTTGGGGGAGCGGGTGGCCGATGGTAAAAGCCTGCTCTCGCTGTTGCAGTTGGGCGCCGATTGCGGCGCTACCCTCTACCTTTCGGCGGAGGGTGCCGATGCCAACGCTGCCCTGACGACCTTACGCGACGCCATCCAGGCCGGCTTGGAGGATGAGGTGCAGGGATGATGGACGTCGTTACCGTTACCCTTAACCCTGCCATTGACCAAACCCTCTATGTGGCGCATTTTTCGGTCAACGCGGTGAACCGCATGCAGGACATGCGCCAGGATCCCGGGGGCAAGGGGGTCAACGTGGCTTCCTATTTGGCCGATTACGGTTTACGGGTCGCCGTGACTGGGTTCCTGGGGCGGGAAAATGCCGCGCTCTTTGAGCAGTGGTTTGCCCGTAAAGCCATCCTTAACCGCTTTATTTATCTCCCCGGCGCGACCCGCACCAACATCAAGATTGTGGACGAAGCCTCACGCCAGACTACCGAGATCAACATGCCCGGCTTGGCGCCCACCCCACAGGCGTACCAGCAGTTATTGGGCACACTGGAAGACCTGGCGCTGAGTTGTGAGTGGTTTGTGCTCTCCGGTAACCTACCGCCGGGTTTGCCTGCCGAGACCTATGCCGAGATCATCCGTTTACTCAAGGCGCGCGGCAAGCGCGTGATCCTGGATACCAGCCAGGAAGCCCTGTGCCAGGGCGTGCAAGCCGGGCCGCACATCCTCAAACCCAACCTGGATGAGTTGCAGCATTTGCACGGACAGCCCTTGACCACCCTGGCCGCCATTGAGGCTGCCGGGCGAGCCTTGCTCGCCTATGGGGTCGAAGTGGTTGCCATCTCTATGGGCAAAGACGGCGCAATTTTTATGGATTCCGCGCAATCCCTGCACGTGCAAGGGCCGCCGGTCGCCGTGCTGAGCACAGTTGGAGCGGGCGATGCTATGGTGGCGGGCATCCTGGCTGCCCAACGCCAAGGGCTGCCGCTGGCGGAATGCGCGCGCCTGGCTACGGCCTTTGCTTTGGGTACCCTCTCGACCCTGGGCCCCAACCTGCCCGAGCGCGCGATACTGGACTCCCTGGCCGCTCATGTGTCTATCCGGGTTCTCAACGGAACCCAGGTCTCACCCCCAATCTAAACCTACCCTAATATCTAGAAAGGAGTTACAGGAGGATGGCAAAGATCGTAGCAGTGACATCTTGTCCGACCGGCATCGCGCACACGTTTATGGCCGCCGAGGCGATTGAACAGGGGGCTCTGGCGCTCGGCCACACGGTCAAAGTGGAGACGCAGGGTTCGGTGGGCGCCGAAAACCCGCTCAGCGCCGAGGATATCCGCCAGGCCGATGTGGTGATTATCGCCGCCGATACCAAAGTGGATCTGGCGCGCTTTGCCGGTAAACGCGTTTATCAGACCTCGACCAACGCCGCGATCAACGATGGCAAATCGCTGGTTGAGCGCGCCCTGCGTGAGGCGGTTGTCCTGGCCGCGCCGGACAAGGCCGAGGCCTACGTGGCCGAGGTGGAAGCCGCCAAAGCCAAGCGCGCTGCCGAACGCACCGGCGTCTACAAGCACTTGATGACCGGCGTCTCGTACATGATCCCATTCGTCGTGGCAGGGGGGTTGCTGATTGCGATTGCTTTCGCTGCCCGCGGCATCTATGCATATGATGCCGCCAAAGACCTGCAAGGCAACCCCATCACCCCTACACCCTGGACGACCTTCTGGGCGAACCTCTTCGCCGTCGGTGCGCAGGGTGGCTTCGGACTGATGGTGCCCATTTTGGCCGGATTCATTGCGTTTTCGATTGCCGACCGCCCCGGTTTAGCCCCCGGCATGATCGGCGGTGTGGTGGCAGGTCTGACCGGCTCGGGCTTTTTAGGCGGCATTGTGGCCGGGTTTATCGCCGGGTATTTCACGCAGTGGTTGAACCAGGCGCTCAAACTACCGCGCAACTTGCAAGGGTTGAAACCGGTGCTGATCCTGCCTTTGCTGGGGTCGCTGGTGGTGGGTATCCTCATGTTCTACGTAGTCGGCACGCCGGTCAAAGCCGCCCTGGACGGCCTGACCGCCTGGCTCAACAGTCTGCAGAGCGGTAGCAAGGCCGTGCTGGGGCTGATTCTGGGCGCGATGATGGCCTTTGATATGGGCGGCCCGGTGAACAAAGCCGCCTATACGTTCTCAGTGGGCTTGATCTCGGCGCAGGTTTATCAGCCCATGGCGGCGGTCATGGCCGCCGGGATGACCCCGCCGCTGGGGCTGGCGCTGGCGACCTGGCTGTTCAAGAACCGCTTCACCTCGGATGAGCGCGAGGCGGGCAAGGCCGCGGCGGTGCTGGGCATCTCGTTCATCACCGAAGGCGCCATCCCCTTCGCCGCGCGTGATCCCCTGCGCGTGATCCCTTCCATCATGGTCGGTTCAGCGGTGGCCGCCGCGCTCTCGATGATCTTTGGGTGCGGTCTGCGCGTGCCGCACGGTGGTATCTTCGTGCTCCCCATTCCCAATGCGGTTGAAAACCTGGGGCTTTACGTAGTGGCCATTCTCGTTGGCACGGTGGTGACCACGGCCATGCTCTACCTGCTCAAGAAGCCGTTGAGCGAATAACGCCCCGAACCTCGCGTTGACCCGCACATCTGCCGGCTGTTGCTTGCTCGAGGGCAGCCGGCAGTTTTTATCTCACCTCACGGCCCGCGCTGGGCGATGATCACCACCCAGTACGAGCGGTAAGCCCACCTCTCATCGGGCACGTTGGCATAGCCGATGCCAAATTCGGTCTGTGCAGCATAGAAATCGGTCGCTCCCAGCAGATGATCGCGATGCGGGGGGGAATCCATCCATCCCTGCCACACCTCGTCCACCACCACGTGCCAATCGGGGGTGACGGTGGCGGCATAGTAGGCAATGGATTCGATGTTGTTGGCGCTCACGGCCTGACTGTACCAGGTCGGCAGAGGATACCCGGCTTGGCGCACCAGGTAGTTCGGCCCATAGCCCTCGGGGGTGACATGGCTGAAATAGTTCCGCTGGCCCATATCCAGCGCGCGCTCGCGAGCGACGCGCTGCAGAATGTCGTTGCAGATCAGGGCTTGGTGGCGCTGGTCGGGGTGGTTGAGCAGGCGGTCCAGGATAGCCTGTTCCTGGGGCGAGAGCGGTGCGCAGGTCTTCGCCTCGCGCGCCACCAGCGGCAGGTAGAGTGTATAAGTAGGGGTTTGCGCCCGGCCGGGGACGGCCAGAGCATGCAAGCCCCAGCCCAGTGCGAGAATCAGAACCACCCACCACCCCAGCAGATGGGGCGCACGGCGATGCGGGTCGGTGTGAGGTGGGTGTGACGGCAGCATGCTTAGGGAGTATTTTACCCTAGAAACTGTGATAAAGGTCCGAATTTTACGATATGTTTACCAAGACCTTCTACCCCGCCCCCGCGTCTTTCCTCGGCATGCTATAATCTAACCAGAGCAAGATGCTCTAATTTATGCCCAAGGAGGTACGACCTATGGCGCTGAGCAAAACCTTAAACGATGCGATCAATGCCCAAATCGGGCGCGAGTTTGGCGCTTCGCTCCAATATACCAATATCGCCGCCTACTGCGACAGCCACGCTTTTCCCAAACTGGCGCAGTTCTTCTATAAGCAGGCCGCGGAAGAGCGCGATCACGCCCTGCGTTTCATCAAGTATGTGGTCGAGGCCGGCGGCACGGTGGAGATCCCCGCGGTGGCCGCCCCTCAAAGCACCTTTGAGAACGTCGCCGAGACCTTCCGCCTCGCGCTCCAATGGGAAGAGGAGGTGACGCGTCAAATCAACCACCTGGTAGACCTGGCGGTGGCCGAGAAGGATTACCAGACACGCCACTTCCTGGATTGGTTCGTTGAAGAGCAACTGGAAGAGGTCAACACCATGGATACTCTTCTGCGCATCGCCACCCGCTTAGGTGAGCAGAACATCACCCTGCTTGAACTCTATCTGCCCGAATTGGAAGAGGAAGATTAATGCGACGGCGGGTGCCCCTAGGGCGCCCGCCCTTCCTTATAACACCAGCCACCACACCAGCCACAGCCCGATCATCAACAGGGCAATCAGGGCGCGTACCACCACCGCCCAGCCACAGCCGACCGCCAAGCCGCGGGTGGAATCGAGCGCCTTGCGCCAATCGCGCAGGCGCAGGTATTCCACGGCAAAGATGCCGACCAGCGCTAAGACCAATCCGCCCAACGGCGGCCAGAGCAGACTGCCCACCAGCGCCCCCAGCAGGGCCACCCCCACCGCAACCCACGATGCCCCACTGCGCCGTGCACTGCCGCCCATCAGCACGTTATCCACCACGCTCCCGATCAGCATCAACACGGTGATCAGCGCAAATAGGGCGATGCCGCCGCCCTCAAAGCCCATCACCAGGCCGTAGACCAGCGCCGCCGCCCAGATCATCACCAGCCCGGGCAGGATGGGGATGATCACCCCCAGCAGGCCGACCAGCATGAACGCCAGCAGGATCAGCGGAAAGGCTACCTCGCGTAGGGCGTCCATCGCTCATGCCTCAGGGCGGATGACCTCAATGCCGCCCATCCACGGGCGCAGTACCGGCGGCACCACCACCGACCCATCCGGCTGTTGATAGTTTTCCAACACCGCGATCAGCGTGCGTGGCAAGCCCAGTCCGGAGCCGTTAAGGGTGTGCACCAGGCGTGCCTTACCCCCGTCCGCCGGGCGGTATTTGATGTTCGCCCGCCGCGCCTGAAAATCGGTCACGTTGGAGACCGAAGAGACCTCCAGCCACTCCCCGCAGCCCGCCGCCCATACCTCGATATCATAGGTGATCGCGGCCCCGAAGCCCAGGTCGCCGGTGCACAACTGCACCACGCGGTAGGGCAGACCCAATTCGGCGCAGGTCTGCTCGGCATCGGCGCGCATCTTCTCCAATTCGCGCATCGAATCCTCGGGCTTGCAGTAAATGTACATCTCCACTTTATCGAACTGATGACCGCGTTTGATCCCACGCACATCCCGCCCGGCACTCATCTTCTCACGGCGGAAGCACGGGGTATAGGCGGTGTAGCGCAGGGGCAGAGCGGCCTCGTCTAGGATTTCATCCATGTGCATCCCGGTCAGCGGCACTTCGGCGGTGGGCACCATCCACAGGTCTTCCTCAATGTCGCGATAGAGGTTATCGGCGAACTTGGGCAGTTGCCCCGAGGCAAACAGCACCTCGCCTTTGACCATGAAGGGAGGGTACTGCTCGCGGTAGCCCTGGCGGATGTGCAAATCGAGCATCCAGGCGATCAGGGCGCGCTGGAGGCGGGCGCCGGCGCCGCTGAGGATGTAGAAGCGCGAGCCGCTCAATTTGACCCCGCGCTCAAAATCCAGGATGCCCAGGCGCGGGCCGAGTTCCCAGTGTGGCAGGGGAGTGAAATCGAAGCGCGGCGGTTCGCCCACCGTTTTGATCACCACGTTATCATGCTCGCCTGTGCCGTAGGGCACCTCGGGGGCGGGCAGGTTGGGCAAGGTTGCGACCAGATTGCGCAAGTCGGTTTCTACCTGGCGCACGGCCTCATCCAGCGCAGTGATGCGCTCGCCCACCTGGCGCATGGCTTCGATTTTGGCCTGGCGCTCGGCGGGATCTTTCATCCGCCCGATCTCGCGTGAGACGGCGTTGCGTTCGGCTTTGAGCGCTTCGACCTCGGTGAGCAGAGCGCGGCGGCGGGCATCCAGCGCCAGCACCTCATCTACCGGGCTGGGGTCCATCTGGCGCGCCCGCAAAGCCTGGCGCACGATGTCGGGTTGTTCGCGAATGAGGTTCAAATCCAGCATCGGGTCACCCTCCGTGGGTTAGAATGAAAAGCCCCTCGCCTGCGCAGGACGAGGGGGAGCATCTCGTGGTGCCACCTGCCTTCGCCGGCGGCTGAGGGCCACCGGCCTCATTTAGGGGATAACGGCCCCGCACCGTCCTCCTTACAGCCACGCCGATGCGGGCTCCTGCGGAGGCGACCGGCCTGCGCAAGCAGGCCTCCGGGGTGGAAAGCGCCGTTGGGTTTGCCGGCTCGCACCGCCCGCCGGCTCTCTGGGTAACCGTCTGGCGCGCAGTCCCGGGTGAGTCTTTGCTGTGATGCGGATTATACCGAGGGCAGGGGGAATGTCAAGGGGGCGGCGACCTTGACCACAACCCTTTTGTTTGCTAAAATGACAAGCGCGCGGCGACGTGGCCAAGTGGCAAGGCAAGGGTCTGCAAAACCCTGACCGCGGGTTCGAATCCCGCCGTCGCCTCTTGTAAGCGGTTTCTCGGAGAGGGGTTAATATAAAACCGTCCCTTCATGCAGACTCTTTTGACGATGGTCTGAGCATCTAGTAAAACGCCGAGATTGGCAGGGCAATGCTGCCCGCCCATTTACTGCGTTTGAGCAGGGTTGTCGTGCACACGGGTGGTAGCAGATAGCCAGCTATAAACGCCTCCAGCGGTTCTCGAAACGGTGTGATCCCCACCAAGCACTGTGGCGCCTGTTTTAGGAGCCAGCGGCGTTCTTGATCAGCGCCCGACCAGGATCGAGCATCCGCAAGCCTGGAAGACGGCGTATGTCGGTACGCTCAAAGACGGCAAGACGCGCGGCCTCTGGATGCTGCTGCTGGCGACGCCCTATCGCGGGTGGGCCGTTCCATGCAGATTGCTCACTTACTCGTCCAAGTCTATCGCCGCCGGCCTGTCGTCGCGCAACCTGGCCCATGTCCGCGCCTTGGCCGGATTGAAAGACCGGCTGGGTGAACGCTTATGGATGTTGGAGCGGGGGTTCAGTTACCTGGAGTTGTTGCTCAACCTGGTAGATGAGGGGTGATGTTTGTCATCCGCCTGAACCTGAGCCGCCACCCGCCGAGGTTCTGGGATTCAGAGGGTAGGGAAGTGGTGTTAGCGCTCTCGCCCGGCGAAACGGTGATCCACCCTGGGGTGTAGGGTACGAAGGGAACGTGTGCGTCAACCGGATTGGCGTGTGGAAGAAGGGCCTGGCCGAACCGCTGTGGGCGACGAGCAGCCTCGAACCGGAGCGCGCCGGGCAGATTTCTCTCTCGCGGATGAAGATCGAGCAAACCTTCCGCGCTTTGAAGGGGCAGCTGGGAATGACCCGGCGGATGAACAGGCGGCAGGAGAACATGGAAAAGATGGTGGCAATGCGGCTGTTGGTTTATGCCGTCGCTCTCTTGATCGGAGAAAACCTGCCAGACCGCCTGTATGGACTGCCGATCCAGCCGCAGGAGCGTGTTGATCTCGTTCCGCACAAGACGGGCCAGAAATGGCGGCGCTATTTGGATGTGTTTATCTTGCTCAAACGGACATGGTGGCTTCTGCTCCGTGAGTGGCAGGCCATTGTCAAGGATGCTTTGGCCTCGTTTGCTGTTATTGTTCACCCTACTGTCCTAACTCATGTCTGAATCTCAGAATATTATCTTGACTTTCTTGTTTTTCTTGCTATAATGGTTGCAGAAAATGAAAAAATTTTTATTATTGAAAAATTTTTCATTTATGGTTCTCGCCTATGCCCCGGCCTAAACAAGAAGAAGATCTTCGCCTACTGACCAAGGTCAGCAAACTCTACTATGAAGAGAACTTGACCCAAGACGAGATCATGGAACGTTTGCAACTCTCGCGCTCCAAGGTTTCGCGGTTGCTTCAACGGGCGCGCGAGAGAGGGATTGTGAAAATCACCGTCATGTCTCCGCCGGGGCTGTACCCCGACCTTGAGGCAGAACTGGAAAATCGGTATCAGTTGAGTGAAGCCCTTGTGGTTGAGGCCCGCGATCCTCAATCGCAGGCGTTGGTCTCACGCGAATTGGGGATAGCCGCGGCAAATTATCTACTGCGTACGTTGCAGGATAACGACGTAATCGGAATTTCGTGGGGCACTACGCTGAGTTACATGGTCGCTGCCCTGCAACCTCGCCCCACGCCGGGTGCCCACGTGGTTCAAATCATTGGAGGGCTTGGGCCACCCGAATCGGAAGTGCACGCTACGGATTTGTGTCGGCGCTTGGCTCAACTTCTTCAGTGTCGCTTGACCCTTTTGCCGGCGCCCGGAATCGTTGACCATGTGGAAGTCAAGGAAGCCATTTTATCCGATAGTCATGTACGGCATGCGTTTAGCCTTTTTTCGCAGATAAGCGTGGCCTATGTTGGGATCGGCGCCCCTACCCCCGATTCGGTGATCATGCGGGATGGTTCCATCCTTTCTTGGGATATGCTGGATGATCTTTTGAAAAAGGGTGCGGTGGGTGATATTGCTTTGCGCTTCTTTGACGCCTGGGGACATCCGATTATCTCAGAGGTAGATCAACGGGTGATTGGAATTACTTTGGAGCAACTGCGTCAAATCAAGCGTGTGGTAGGTGTGGCGGGTGGCCCTCAAAAGATAGACGTATTGCGGGGGGCGCTTCGAGGGAGGTTGATTAACGTGTTGATAACCGACCATGTGACGGCATCTCAATTGGTGAGGTGATTAACGAAATGACCGATTCGAACAACTTATCCGATGATGCTCTGATTGAATTGGCACAAGAGGTGATCAAACGAGAAGCGGAGGCAGTAGCCTCTCTATCCCCTCAATTTGACCGGAGTTTTGTAAAGGCTGCGCAGGCGTTACTTGCCTGTGAGGGCCATGTGTTGGTGGCAGGTGCCGGTACTTCCCATGCAGTTGCTTATCGTCTGGCTCACTTGCTTTCCTGTTGTGGAACACCGGCTCTGTTTATTCATCCGGGTGATGCCCAGCATGGGGGTGGTGGCGCCGTTACAAACAAAGATGTACTGTTGGTCATTTCGAAAGGAGGTGAGACGTCGGAAATCAACCATTTGGCAAAAATCGCGCGGCAACGCGGGGCTAAGGTGATTGCCTTGACCGAAAATCCCGCTTCAACATTGGGACAGTTGAGTGACATTGTCGTTCGAGTGCAAGCCCCCCCTGATGTTGATCCTTATGGGATGATTGCGACGGGGAGTTCACTGGTCAACGCCGCGTGGGGCGACGCGTTATGTGTCGTTCTGTTACAGGCGCGTGGCTACACCAAAGAGGAATTCGGTCAGACCCATCCCGGTGGTGCGGTAGGGAAAAAACTTAGCGAGCAAGGCATTTTACGTTCCTAGAGGTACTATGAAAGCGGCCTTTCTATCCGATGTGATGACATTTGAATTGCGCGAGGTGCCGCTGCCTGAATGCCCTGAGGATGGTGTGATTCTAAGCGTTAGGGCATGTGGCATTTGCGGCTCAGATTTGAGGCGGTGGCGTGAGGGCCCTCAGACCACCAGCCCCTCCCTCATTCCGGGGCATGAGATTGCGGGGGAGGTCGTTGCGGTGGGACGAAGTGTTACCGACTTTAAGGTTGGCGACCGTTTAGCGGTTGCTCCGGATGTCCACTGCGGGAAATGTTATTACTGTGAGCATGGTCTCTACAACTTGTGTGACCACCTGCGTTTAATTGGTATCACCCCGGGTTATGATGGGGGATTTGCCGAATATATGGTGTTGACCCAGGAGATCCTTAGGAACGGCGTTGTGCATCGTATGCCGCCCGAACTCGATTTTCCTCAAGCGGCGCTGGCCGAACCTGCCAGTTCGGTCTTGGCAGCACATGCTCATGCAGGCACAACATTGGGCGATACGGTTCTGGTTATGGGGGCGGGTCCTATTGGATGTCTTCATATCATCGTAGCCAAGGCCAGGGGCGCGCGGGTGTTGGTGTCAGAACCCCATGCCGGGCGCCGACAACGGGCCGAAATTTTTGACCCGGATGGGATCATAGATCCTTCCCATCAAGATGTCGTAGCCTGGGTGCGAGAGATGACTGCCGGACGTGGGGCAGATGTTGTGATTTGCGCTAATCCCATCGCGGAGACTCAAGCTCAAGCGGTCGAAGCGGTGCGAAAGAGGGGGCGAGTGGTGTTTTTCGGAGGTTTACCGAAAGAGTGCCCCAATACCGTGCTCAACGCCAATCTTATTCACTACGGTGAAATTCAGGTCATGGGGGCGTTCTCATATCACCCGACTTTTCATCAACAGGCATTGGAAGCCATTAGTCGGGGAATAATCCCCTGGAAGGAACTTATTACCCATGTTTTTCCTCTTGAAAGCATCAATGAGGCCTTTCGCGTTGCTGCCAGTGGGGATGCGTTGAAGGTGATCATCACTTTTGATTCAGGAGTAATTCGATGATTGGACTTTACAAAGACCTCGAAGACTTGGCTGCAAAAGGTAAAAGGGTCCGAATCGGTTTAATCGGTGCCGGGCAGATGGGTACCGATGTGGTGGCGCAAACCACGATGATGAAAGGCGTGGATGTGGTCATCGCTGCCGATATTGACCTCCAGAAGGCCAAAGAGGCTTATCGTATTGGTCGCGTGCCGGGTGAGGTGGTTGAAGTTCGAACGCCCGCTGAAGCCGACTCCGCTGTAAGCGCTGGCAATCACGCGGTTACACGCGATTATCGGGTGGTAACCGATATGGAACAAGTGGATGTGGTTCTGGAAGCCACCGGTGTGCCAGAGGTAGGTGCGAGTGCGGCATTGCGTGCGGCCCGCCGTGGTCATGATATTGCCATGATGAACGTGGAAACAGATATTACGGTTGGGCCAATTCTAAATTGGTATGCGCGCCAAAAAGGTATTTTATATGCCCTGGCCGCCGGAGACGAGCCAGCGGCATGCAAGGAAATCTACGATTTTGCGCGTGCTTTGGGCTTCACCATTGTTGCCGCAGGGAAGGGCAAAAACAACCCCCTCGACCGTCATGCCACACCTACCGATCCTGCCATCATTCAAGAGGCAGCGCGCCGTGGACTGAACCCCCACATGTTGGTGGAATTTATTGACGGTAGCAAAACCATGATTGAAATGGCGGCGGTTTCCAACGCCACAGGTTTATTGCCCGACGTGCGCGGGATGCATGGTCCCCATGCCACCCGCGATACCCTCAATCGGGTATTTGCCCTCAAGGAAGATGGGGGTGTGTTGGAAAAAATGGGGGTGGTGGATTACGGGGTTGGACCGATTGCACCGGGGGTGTTTGTCATTGTGCGCACGGATCACCCGCGCTTGCGCGAAGCCCTCATCCTGCGGGATATGGGGGACGGCCCTTATTACACGCTGTTCCGTCCGTATCACCTGTGCAGTATTGAAGTGCCGTTAACCTGCGCGCTACTCACCATTCGACGCCAGTCCAATATGACCCCGATGGACCGATTGGTTTCGGAGGTGTTTGCGGTGGCTAAGCGCGATCTTGTCCCTGGCGACGTATTGGATGGTATTGGAGGCACTACGTTCTACAGCCTCATTGATACTTACGAACGGGCCAAATCGGAGTGCCTCTTGCCGATTGGGTTAGCCAAAGGGGCGCGGGTTTTGCGCCCCATCCCCAGAGACCAACCGATTACCTGCCAAGATGTGGAGATCAAGCCCACCATGATTTATCGTCTGCGGCAGTTACAAGACATGTGGTTCGAAGAACGCATTTCAGAAAGTGACCTGCTAAGAGCCATTGACCAACTGGCAAACGAGCCTATTGAATAAGCCACCTGAGGAGGAAAAAATGAGTCGAGCAACACTGGGAGTGATTGTTGGTAATCGGGATTTCTTCCCTGATCGTCTGGTCACCGAGGCGCGCCGCGATATTCTCTCTTTATTCAATGAACTCGACCTCGAAGCCGTTATCTTGGATGAAAACGAGACCAAATTCGGTTCGGTCGAGACGTATGCCCATGCCAAGGCTTGTGCGGATCTGTTTCGTAAAAATCGCGATCGCATTGACGGCATTTTGGTAACTTTGCCCAACTTTGGAGACGAGAAAGGGGTTGCTGAGACCATTAAACTTTCCGGCCTTGAGGTGCCCATCCTGGTTCAGGCGTATCCCGATGATCTCACCCAATTCACCCTTGAACGACGGCGCGACGCCTTTTGCGGCAAAATCTCCGTATGCAACAACTTGCGCCAATACGGTTTTCCATTTTCACTGACGCGATTGCACACAGTACACCCGCTGAGCGAGAGTTTTAAGGAAGATCTGCGTCGTTTCGTTGGGGTGTGTCGCGTCGTGAAAGGATTGCGGAACGCACGCCTGGGGATGGTAGGGGCACGCCCAAACGCATTTAACACCGTGCGTTTCAGCGAAAAACTGCTCCAGGCTTATGGGATCAGCGTTTCTACGATTGATCTATCGGAAGTGTTTGCCGCGGCCAACAAATTGGCGGACAACGATCCGCAAGTGGTGACCAAATTGGAGGAGATTCGTTCATACGCCAAGGCGGAGGGTGTTCCGGGGGGATCGTTGGTGCGAATGGCGAAATTAGGGATTGTGATCTCAGATTGGATGGCAGAAAACGATTTGCAGGCTACGGCCATCCAATGCTGGAATTCGGTGCAGCGTAACTACGGCGTCAATGTCTGTACGCTGATGAGCATGATGAGTGAGAAGTTAATGCCCAGCGCATGTGAGGCGGACATCACCGGTGTCCTCTCGATGTATGCGCTGCAACTCGCCTCTGGACGACCAAGCGCCTTGGTAGATTGGAACAACAATTATGGGGATGATCCTGACCGCTGTGTCTTCTTCCATTGTGGTAATTGGGCCAAGTCCTTCTTACCCGATATCGAGATTAAGACTGCTGAAATATTGGGAACCACCCTGGGCGAAGAAAACACGTATGGTGCAGTTGCAGGGCGGGTGCCCGCCGGGCCGGTGACCTTTGCCCGGATTACCACAGACGATTTCAACGGAATGATTCGCACCTACGTGGGCGAGGGGGCGTTAACCGATGATCCGTTGGATACCTTTGGCAGCCGAGCGGTGGTTCGCGTTCCGAATCTTCAAAAACTGCTCCAATACATCTGCAAGAATGGGTTTGAGCATCACGTGGCCATGAACGGCTCACATGTGGCTGCTACGTTGGCCGAGGCGTTCGAGACGTACTTTGGATGGGATGTTTACGTCCACGAGGGGTAATTGAAGATGCTTCTGCTGGGTTTGGACATCGGCACAACGGGTTGCAAAGCGGTCCTATTTCGCGATAGCGGCGAACTTGTCGGCAGTGCGCGGCGGGAATATGAGATTCTCTATCCCAAAGCGGGATGGGCCGAGCAAGATGCCGATCGGGTTTGGTCACTCGCGCAGGAGTGCATCACAGAGGTCATCCATAAGACCAGGGCACACGGGGAGGTAAGAGCAATTGGCCTCTCGGTACAGGGTGAGGCCGTGATGCCCTTGAATAAAGACGGGCAGTTACTCCGCCCGGCGATCCTGGGAATGGATACCCGCACAGATGCGCAGAATCGCTGGATTGAGGCTCGCTTCGGTCGCCATGAACTATTTCGTCGTACGGGAATGCCCATCCATACCATCAACACCCTGCCCAAACTCTTATGGATAAAAGAGCACGAGCCTCATATCTGGCGGGCAGCGCATCGTTTCGTCCTCTATGAGGACTTCATGATTTACCGATTAACCGGGCAGGTGGGGATCAGCCGATGTTTAGCATCTCGCACTCAACTTTATGACTTGGAACAAGGCGAATGGTCAGAGGAGATCTTATCGGCCATTGATCTGGAGCCCGGACGTCTCTCGCCCCTTACCGATTCCGGAACCCCTATCGCTCCCTTGCGTTCCGATCTGGCAGATGCCTGGGGATTATCGAATCGGCCTGTAGTCGTCAGCGGAGGACATGATCAGGCATGTGGGGCATTAGGGGTGGGGTTAGTACGGCCGGGGCTCTCAATGGTCTCGAGCGGTACCGCAGAAGTTGTCGAAGTGGCTTTGGCAAAGCCTGCGCTTGGTGAAGCGCTAGCACGCGCAAACATCTCCTGCTACGTGCACCCGCTATCCGGTCTTTATCTCGCGATGACCCTTAATCACAGCGGCGGACTGCTCTTGCGTTGGTATCGTGACGCCTTTTGTCTTGACCTCAAAAAGGATGCCGATGAGCAGGGTCTGGATGCTTATGACGTGATTTTTGGCGATTTGCCCGAATCTCCCTCGCCCGTACTCGTGTTGCCCCACTTTGCGGGTAGCGGCACGCCGTGGATGGATACAACTTCAAAGGGCGCCGTATTGGGTCTTACGTTTGCCACCACGCGGAAGGACGTTGCGCTGGCCATTCTAGAGGGCTTAACCTATGAACTCAACCTGAATCTGGAGATTCTCCGCGAAGGGGGAGTAGCGATTAATGAATTACGGGCGATTGGGGGTGGTGCCCGTTCTAAACGGTGGCTAGAACTAAAAGCCGATGTAACCGGCGTTCCTGTTGTCGTGCCACGGATCACCGAGGCGGCTTCCTGGGGAGCAGCCATGTTGGCAGGTAAAGGGGCAGGCATCTTCTCCAACCTGGCTGAAGTAGCCGAAAATACGCTCCAAATAACTGCCCGCTACATCCCTGAACCTGAACGCCATGCTATGCACACACGTCGTTATTCACTCTATAAGGAAATTTATCCCACGCTCATTCCCTTGTTGCGGCGATTGAACGGAGAGGGACATGGAGGATGAGATAGTTTTCTCCCAAAATGATCCGCGGGTGATCCGTGACGCGGCAATAAAACGCGAACGGGTTCAAACCTGGTTAAGGGAACGTGGCTTAGATGGGGTGATCATTTCGCGTCGGGATCATTTTGCTTGGATCACCTGTGGGGGAGATAACCATGTTTTAAAGAACAGCGATATCGGTGTGGGTCATTTAGTGATAACCCCGCAAAAATGTTATCTCGTAGCGCATTCCATGGATGCACTGCGCCTTTTTGAGGAACAGGTGCCGGGGCAGGGGTACGAATTAGTGAGTTTACACTGGTATCACGGCGACCCCCGGCTTGCCGCGAGGGATCTTATCGGTGAAAGGTGGGCTGCCGATACACCTTATGAGGGTGCGGTCGAAGTCAATCGAGATCTATCTCTCTTGCACGATCCCCTAACCGAGTTAGAACTAGCGCGATGCCGGTGGTTGGGGCAACAAGTGGGGGACATACTGTGTGAGATCGCACAGTCACTGCGTCCAGGTCAAAGTGAAGAGGAAGTAGCGCGAAATCTTCACGTGGAGTGCATAAAGCGAGGGATTGAACTGGATGTGCTTATTGTGGGGAGCGATGAGCGGATATTCCGTTACCGCCATCCCCTTCCTACGGACAAAAAAATTGAGCGTTATGTCCTTTTACACCCCGCTGCTAGGCGGTGGGGATTACATGCCAATGTCTCGCGCAGTGTGTATTTCGGGAAACCACCTGGGAATGTTGAGCGTGCCTACCGCGCGGCGGCAACCCTGGAAGCGCATTTGCTGGACCGGCTGGTACCGGGTTTGTCTTTTGCAGAGATTTTAGAATGGCAGAAGAGCCAATATGCTGAACTGGGATTCGTGGATGAATGGCGTCATCACTTTCAGGGTGGCCCCACAGGGTATGTAGTGGTAGATGCTTTGCGTCATTCAACCGCCGCTAAGGTGCAGGTTAACCAGGCGTTTGATTGGTTTATCACAATTACCGGGGCAAAAGTCGAGGAATTGGTCTTGCTTTCTAAAAGAGGCATTGAAATCCCTTCTTTTCAAGCTCCCTGGCCGGTTTATGAACCTGAAGGGGGAATACCTGTGCCAGATCTTTGGGTGAGGTGATGCGGGAGGTTTTTAGAAAATGATATTGACATATGTCAAAGTACATGCTATGATTGAAATAGTATTCAGGGGGTTACCGCTAGGTTTATTGGGTTTAAATATGGTTTTGGATAGTTTCCCCGAGAACGGAAATACGTAGCAATCTACTCTCTTGTAGTCTGCGAAAGGAGGTGATACGTTTTTGGTAATTGTATGAGAGACGATCTTGTGATCCTCACCATCCAGTTTAGTTACCCAACCTGACTTTTTGAAAGGAGAAGAAGGACATGAGAAAGGCAATCTCGCTTGTATCGTTTTTGGTTCTCTTGACCCTGGTTCTGGCGGCGTGTGCGCCTGCGGCCACACCAGCGCCTGGGGAGCCCCAAGTGGTCGAAAAGACCGTGGTGGTTGAAAAGACGGTGGTGGTTAAAGAGACGGCCGAGAAGCGCATCACCATCGGTTATGGGGCGCCTGAATTGACGGGTGGACAAGGCGTCATTATGAACGGCATGGTCAAGGGGGCCGAAGGCAAGAATTGGGCCGTGGTGACGACCAATGCCAACTTTGACGCCTCGGCACAGGCCAACCAAATTGACTATTTCATCTCGCTGGGTGTGGATGCCATCGTGGTGGTGCCGGTGGATAGTCAGGCGATCTGCGCCTCGGTGAACAAGGCCAAAGATGCTGGGATCCCCTTCTTCACAATTGACCGTGCCCCGATTGGTTGCGAAATTAACATGACGGTGCAGTCCGATAACTATATGGCGGGCAAACAATCGGGTGAGGCGATGGTCAAATTGCTGACCGAAAAGTACGGTGAGCCCAAGGGTACGGTGCTTGAACTGCAGGGAGACCTGGGTCAAAACGTGGCTCAACTGCGTGGCGCTGGCTTCAATGATGTGATCAAGAATTACCCCAACATCAAGGTCATTGCCAAGCCCACAGAGTGGAAAGCCGAAAAGTTCTCGCAGGCTACCCTCGATGTGGTCTCTAGCGAACCGATTGACGGTATCTACATGCACTCCGATTGTGTGGGTGTGAAGGTTGTGCTCTCGGCGCTGGAACAGTTGGGGAAGAAATTCAAAGCCGGTGAGCCGGGTCACATTTTCCTGACCGGTGTGGATGCGTGCCCGGATATGCTCCAGGCCATCCGCGATGGCTATGCCGATCAGGCCTCCAGCCAGCCTCTGCCGGACTTTGGGGTCGTGATTGCGGACTACATTGAAAAGACCCTGAAGGGTGAACCTATCACCGAGGGTGAGGTGGTCAAAGAGGGTGCATTATGGTCGCCCGCGCGCATTGTTAAGTCAGAGACGGGCTTCATGATGAATCTGGCCACCACAAGCGTGACGAAAGACAATGCTTCGGACCCCGCTTTGTGGGGAAACCAGGCCAAATAACCTTTGAGGGCGGGTGTGCTATGGGCGGCAGCTATTGCCGCCCATAGCCACCAAAGATATTGTAGCAAGGTTGAGTATTTTGCAAAGAGGTTCAGGCCGATGAACAAAGAAAAGATCAATAGTGTTTTCTTGTTTATGGTGGATAACTTGATCTGGGTTTTTGTGGTCATCGCCTTGGTGGTGTTCTCGTTAATTTCGAAGAGTTTTTTCACCCCCTATAACCTGGTCAACATCCTTTCTCGCGTTGCCCCGTTGGGGTTACTCGTGATTGGCCAGTCATTTACCCTTATTACGGCAAATTTTGACCTATCCTCGGAATCCACCATGGGCTTCACGGCTATGGTAGCGGCGCTTTTGTTGGCCAGTCAGAAGAATGGTGGGCTCGGGTTAGAACTGAACCCATACCTGGGAATATTAATCATGTTATTGGTGGGGGCACTAATTGGGGTGTTCAATGGCGTCTTTATCACCCGTTTGGGCATGAATAATTTCATCATGACGGTGGCGATGTTGATGATCCTGAGAGGAGCCACATATGCCATTTCCCCGGGTAAAAGTGTCAATTTTCTCCCTCCCGAATTTAACTGGTTGGGCGGTGGGTCGCTTTTCAGAATCCCTATGGAGAATGGAAAATTTTTAGCCATTCCGGTTTCGATGTTCTTTGTGATTGTGGCCTTTCTCTGCGCCTATCTGGTCACAAAATATACGCGCTTTGGACGTGATATGTATGCGGTGGGCTCTAACCGTCAGGCTGCAGAGGCGGCAGGGATTGATTCCAAGCGCGTGATCACGCTGGTTTATATTGTCAGTGGGCTTTGTGCGGCCTTGGCCGGTTTGTTGGATGCCGGTCGTATGGACAGCGCGACCCCTCGCACGGGCGCCGGTTTAATCTTCCCGGTTCAAGCGGCTGCCGTTATTGGCGGTATCAGTCTTTTTGGAGGGCGGGGTAATCTGGTTGGGGCATTTGGTGGGGTATTACTGTGGGGAATCCTTGACACCGGCTTGAATATTGCCAAAGTATCGCCATTTTGGATTGAGGTGAGTCGAGGTGCTCTTTTGCTCTTTGCGATGTTCATTGATGCGCTGAAGGTGCGTTATTTGCGTCGGGTAGCCATCCGCAAAGTTCTGGCGAGTTCCACCATCGGTTTGAAAGATCCACTCCATCAGGTGGAGTGATTCTGATAAAGGGGTAAGGGTATGGAAACCGGATCACCAAAAGTTATCCTCGAAATGAAGGGCATATCAAAGACATTTCCGGGGGTGCAGGCTCTGGATAACGTTGACTTAACCGTTTTTGAAGGGGAAATTCACGGCCTAGTAGGCAAGAACGGTGCCGGCAAATCAACGTTGATGGCAATCCTGATGGGGTTACATTCCATGGATAGCGGCGAACTGAGAATTGACGGGCGCTTGATCACCAATGTAACCCCACGCGGCGCCCTAGAGGCGGGGATTGCCTATGTGCCTCAGCAAGTTCGAATGATGGATAGTTTGACGGTCGCCGAAAATATTCTGGCCGGCAATTTGCCCGTAAATCGTTTGGGGTTGGTGGATTGGAACGTGGCTTTTCACGATGCCGAGCAGCGCTTGCGCCAATTGGGGCTCGATTTGGATGTTCACCAGAAGGTTGAGGGGCTTGGGGTCGTTGAACAGACCATGCTGGCCATTGCCAAAGCCCTTTTTAGTAAAGCGCGCATTATCATTTTGGACGAACCTACCGCGGCACTGGCACGGGCAGAGATTGAACGCCTTTTTGGCTTTATCCGCTCTCTAAAGAAGATGGGCGTGGCGTTTATTTATATCTCCCATCATCTGGAGGAGGTCTTTGAAATTTGTGATCGCGTCACGGTTCTGCGCAATGGGCAACTTATAGGCACTTATGAGGTCAGCAGCCTGGATATTCCGAGTTTGATTCGCCTCATGGTCGGTGAAGAGTTACGCGATTACGAACGCCGATCCACGTGTCAAGACGAGGTTGTGCTTGAGGTGCGAGGGTTGACGCGACGTGGCCATTATGAGGATGTTACCTTCAAGGTTCATAAAGGCGAGGTTGTGGGTTTGTCCGGGCTTGCGGGTAGCGGCGCGGCGGCGTTGGGTCGGGCGCTTTTTGGGCTGGAGCGGCGCGGAATCGGCGAGGTTTGGGTGAATGGAAAACCCTTTACTGCACGTGAGCCGCGCGAAGCCTTAGACCAGGGGCTGGCCTATCTGCCTCAAGACCGCTATCGGTTCGGTTTGGTCGGAATTCGGCCGGTGCGTGAGAATATCACTTATACAATCTTGCATCACCTTATCAACACCTTGCGATTTGTGAGTTTTGTCAAAGAGCGCACCCTGGTTCAAAGGTATATTGAGGCTCTGGGAATTGTCTGTGCCTCACCGGAGCAACGGGTTGCCCTTTTGAGCGGCGGCAATCAACAGAAGGTCGTATTTGCCAAGTTAGCCGCCACCCGCCCTGCCGTGCTTATCCTCCATGAGCCTACGCAGGGAATTGATGTCCGTGCCAAGTTAGATATCTATCGCATTGTGGATGAACTAGCATCTCAGGGGATTGGCATTCTGATCATCTCATCCGAAGTACGCGAACTACTAGGGGTATGTGATCGCATCCTGGTGATGTATAAGGGGCGCATCAGCGCTGAGTTCAAAGCGGATGATCCCAATACCACCCCCGAGAATATCCTGCTGGCAATTGAAGGAGGCAATGCTCATGACCAGAAGCAAGTGGCTTCAGTTTATCCTTGATCAAATGATCTGGTTCATTCTTATATTGGTGGTTATTTTCTTCACCGTTAGAACGGGGGGAAAATTTCTGAGCGGTGTCACCTTGATTAATGTGCTTTTGCACGCCAGCGTTCTGGGGGTGTTAACCATTGGTCAAACCATTTGTCTTTTGAGCGGAAATTTCGACCTTTCTGCCGAGGGGATTGTCTCTCTGCTTACCGTCCTCGCGGCCTGGCTCATGTTACCCTATCGCGAAATGACCCTTGCCCAAGCCGGGGGGATTGGTTGGGAACTTTCTCCCTTCATTGTGATTCCAATCATGCTGATCTTGGGAACACTGATCGGCTGGATCAATGGGATGTTGATTACCCGGTTGCGTATGAATAACTTTATTGTCACTTTGGCGATGCAGTTATTTTTGCGCGGAATCGCTTATGTGATCAGTCTGGGGGCGATTATGCCGGGAACTCCCAAGGAATTTAATTGGTTGGGGGGCGGACGAATCGGGGCGATTCCGGTCTCGGTTGTGGTTACTCTTCTTCTATTTCTGGTTTTTGAATTTTTCGTTCGATATACCCGATTTGGGCGTGAACTTTATGCCGTTGGGGCGAATCGCGATGCCGCCCGAGCCTCCGGATTTAAACCCGAACGCACCATTACGCAGGCCTATATGATCGGCGGCTTCATGGCGGGCTTGGCATCCTGGATGCTTCTGGGACGGCTGGAGGTCTCGACACCAACGTTGGGTCAGGGGATGACCTTGGAAACCGTTGCCTCGGCGGTCATCGGTGGGGTTGCGCTCTCTGGCGGCGCAGGAAGCATTGTGGGGGCATTCTCTGGAGTGTTACTGCTCTCTGTGGTGGATACCGGCTTAAACATTATGGAGGTTGATCCATTCTGGATCACGGGTGTGCGCGGCCTTATCATCCTTGTGGCGTTGCTGCTCGAAGTTCAAAAATCACGCATTCGTGTGGGCACTGTACCGGGACGGGCTAAATCACCGATAGCACAATCCTGAAGGATGTCTCCGCATCCTCCTTTCTCCTTTGCGGAACGGTGGGCTCACATGCTCACCGTTCCGCGCTCTATATTTTGAGAATTTACGAAAGCCCTTCGAAGGGTGAGTTTTTCCCCTCAAAAGGATTCTGAAAATTATAGATGGGTAGGTCGGGGACATGCACTTGATCCGGCAGGCTGATTACCCATCGCACGGCTTGAGCGACCACCTCGGGCGGGATCATCCTCGCGATGACTTCCGGGGTTAAGTTGGCAGGAACTTCTCGCCACCAAGGCGTATTGGTGGCCGCAGGGGAGATTAAGTGCACGTGGATATTATAGCGACGAAGTTCCTCAGAAAGCGCGGCGGTTAATCCTTCTAAGCCCCATTTAGCGGCACAGTAGGCGGTTCGGTTATCCTCGCCCACTTTTCCCGCCCGTGAACCGATGTTGACAATTCGCCCATATCCCTGTCGTTTCATCTGGGGGACGACGGCGCGGACGCAAAGGAAAGCGGCTTTGAGCGTGGTATCCAAGGTTTGATCCCAGAATTCTTCCGTGGTGTCTTCCAGGCTGGCAGGTGGGCCCCAAAACGCGGCGTTGACCAAGATGTCAATCTGATCAAAGCGCTTGAGGGTTTCATTGACCATGTCGTTTACGGCAGACGCCTCTCGGATATCTATGGCATACCACGTGGCAACGCCGCCCTTTGAGATTATTTCTTTAGCCACGGCCTCCAATTTCTGCTCCGAACGCCCTACCAACATCGTCCGTACCCCGGCACCGGCCAGTTCTAGCGCAATACATTGACCGATGCCGCCACTGGCGCCGGTGATAATGGCGACTTTATTTTTCAGTTCCATCGTTCCCTCCGATAATGGGTTGGGTTATGACTTGTCCAGTAGTAAGCGGGCCAGGGCTTCATCCACAAAAAGGTGGGTAATCAGACCGGTGCGCAGCGCGGCGGCAACAGCACGCCCTTTTTCCACCCCACCTGCCGCGGCAATGACATTCTTTGTGCTTTTCAACTGTTCTACGCTGATCCCGATCAAGCGGTCTTTGAATTCCTGAGAAAGCACACGCCCGTCTTGATCAAAATAATGGGCACAAATGTTACCCACGGCTTTTTGTCGAATTAACTCGGAGAGATTTTCCTGCCCGATATAGACCACTTGCCCTTCGATCAAAGGAATGGGGCCAATGCCCACACATGCATAGGTTAAGCGATCCCAACGCGAAATGACCTCTTGCGTGGTGATGTCGGCCATAAGGGCATCGCGCAAGGCTTTGGAGCCTACTAGTAGAGGCACTAAGAGAAAGTACGGTGTGGCATTGAAGGCCCGTGCTGCCTGCAACACAATCTGGTTAAGTTGGGTGTAACTTCCGGTAGAACTGCTTTCCCCCAGCAGGGGAACAATTTCAATTTGCCGCGGGCGGCTTGGGGCTAAAAGGTTAACCACTTCCATAATTGTGCGTCCCCAGTCCAAGCCCAGGATGTCGCCATCTTGCAGAACGCGGTCGAGGTATTGGGCTACGGCATTGCCCAATGCACGGCGCGTTAAGATGCTCGAAAGGTGAGCGCTGGATACCACTTCTGCATAGCGCAGGTGATAGCGCTCTTGCAGTTGAAGCGCGAGATGTTGGAACACATTTTGAGGGTCACGGATGGTAATTTGAACGATGCCTTGCTCGCGGGCTTTCTTGAGATAGAGCGCAATTAAAGAGCGGGAAACGTTGAGACGATCGGCGATTTCCTGTTGGGAGAGATTTTCTTCATAGTAGAGATGGGCGACCTCAACGAGGGTTGCCAACAAATCCGGACGTTGGGTGATTTTTTTATCGTCCATTGAGGTTTATCTCACCTAGGCACCTAACGCTTCACGGATCACCCCACTGCGAACAAAGACATCGGCGGCGGCGCCGTAGAGTGCCGAATTGACAAACGTCTCTCGTTCTAGGCGCAGATCACGGCGGGCTTCATCGGACATGAGGTAATTCCGGATATGGTGATCAATCCGGTCCAGCAACTTGGGGCAGGCCTGAATTACGCCTCCACCTAGGACAATCATTTCCAAATCGAGGGCGTTGACCAAACCCGAGAGGTTAATGGCAATCAGGCGGGCCACTTGCTCGATAATGGTCACGGCAGCCGGGTCATTCTGGTTATACGCCTGGATGACAACGTGGGTCGTCACGCGTCCTCCTTGGCTGAGCGATGCCATGAGCGGGCTGTGGCCGGCATCAACGGCTGCTTGCCCCGCCCGGGCAATCGCCGGTCCGGCAACAAAGGTTTCAAAACAACCACGGCGGCCACAGCCACAGGGATAACCTTCTTCGTCCCATGTGATGTGCCCGAACGGGCCGGCGAACCCATGGTAGCCGTCGTAGAGTTTGCCGTCCAGAAAAAGATACCCTCCATAACCGGTACCTACGGTGCACCAGGCGAAAAAACGGGCGTCTCGTGCGACTCCCCACAAGCGCTCCGCCAGAGTTGCGGCCCGCACGTCGGTACCGGCAAATACAGGCAGATGGAAGGCATCTTGGATCATGGCACCGAACGGCACATTTCGCCAGTGTAGGTTGGGGGTTAACACCGCCTCTCCGGTATGTTTATCTACGTTGCCGCATATGCTGAGGCCAATACCGATGAGGGGCGAATGGTTTTCTCGGGCTTCCTCGATAAAGGGCGTGATCAAATTTATCATGCGGTTGGGGTCGGCTACCTTTTTCTCATCAAAGGGAACCGGTATGTTCTGGATTTGACCATATAACGTGCCGTTAGGATCAAATACCCCAAGCGATATTTTGGTGCCCCCGATATCTATGCCGATACAATAGACCGTTTCCTGAGCCATGGGGTTGCCCTCGAACCCATTTAGGGTGATTCAAAAAAGGCGAATTGATCTTGTTTTACCAGTTCGGGTTTTCCGTTTTTAGCAAGGACACGGTACGCAAACCCCTTCCGCGCGACAATGTCATAATCATGTCCTGCGCTCAAGTGAAACACACCGATAAAGACCAGTAAATCATTGCCGGTATTGACCACACGATGTGCCCACATGGGCGGAATGTGCGTAATGACCCCGGCCCGCCACGGAACGGCGCGAAACTCTCCCTCTAAGGTGTCTAAAAGCAGAAAACCTTCTCCTCTTACACAATAGTATACCTCGGGCTGATCTTCACGTTGGTGCTTATGTCCCTTGGTCATATAGTACTCATCACCAACGGTGCCGGGAAAAATGCGCGTAACGGCCAACGCCATATCTGACTTGGTGGTAGTGAAGGGGTAATAGCGGATCTCGTAAATGAGAGGATTGCTCTCCTGCAAGATTCGCTCAACGGTTTGCTGATCGCTGAACATTTCTTTGAGGTCGCTGAGGTAGCGGGGAGTTACCTGAGGACAGGGTTCAAAAATACCATTCTCCGAATCGAAATCAAGGCTAATAGGATAGTCAATGGGGTTAAGCATGATCGGTTCTCCTGAAAAATTTTACGATTTCGGGGGATTTATTTCACGAACTTGGACCGAGGGATATAGTTTTAGGACATCCTCGAAATGACATTCGCCGGTTTTCTCGGTCAAGACCGCCGCCGCACCGGTAGCCGCCGCCCAGCGTAAGGCTTCTGGCCACGGATCGCCAAGTGAAAGTCGCCATGCCAGTGCCGCCGAGGTGGCATCGCCTGCTCCGGCGGCGTTGACGGCTTCCTGCCTAGGGGCTTTGGCGAGTAGAGACATGTGGGGGGTTATGGCTAGTATCCCTTCCTCACCGCAGGTCACGACCAGAGAGGGCAAATTCATCGAAGATCGAACCTCAGAGGCTTGTAATGCCAGTGCTTCCAGAGAGTTTGGGGAAACCCGAAAGGTTTGATTGAATTCCTGCCAATTCATCTTGAGGATCGTAGGCGAGGCTGACAAGGATTGGCGGGCGGGTTCACCAGGACAATCAATCAACACCGGCTTCCCTGAGCGCTTGGCGATAAGGGTTAGTCGCGCGTAGAAGTCAGGCGGGACACCTTGGGGGAGAGAGCCGGCCAGGATAATCCAACGGGCCGAACCGAGATGACGTTCAAAGCGGCTGATGAGTTCTTCCTGAGCAGATGCCGGAACGGTATACCCCCCGGCCATGATATGGCTGTGACGATGATGGCTTTGTTCCACAATCACCATCGCCAAGCGGGTTTCTCCCTCCACCCATATAAGATCATGGTGAATCCCATAGGTGTCTAGAAGATCAACCAGTGCACGCCCGTTGCTCCCGGCTACAAACCCGAGGGCTAAGGTTTCTAGATTTAACCCCCTCAGGGCTACGGATGCATCCAGCCCTTTGCCCCCCACACTCTCAACACTTTTTGAGGCTACCATTCGGGTGCCGGGGATAAAAGCGTCAATAAAATATACACGATCCAAAGCCGAGTTGGGCGTAACGGTCAAATACATAGAGGATTCCTTGAGATGGCGTTTCTAATCCAGCCATTTGCCGGCCAGGATGCACCAGGCGTTCCAATCAATTCGTTCTACCGTATCAATCGCGGCCCACAAATCCTTGGCGGCTACAATGATTCCGTGATAGGGGATGAGCACGGCGGCGGCCTGCTGACGAATGCGTTCTTCTTTGCCTTGTAAACCCGCCACGATGTTGTCGGCTAATTCCTGGCTGTGGGCAGGGGCGGGGGAGACAACTTCAATAACGCCAAATTTTTGCGTGTTTTCCAGCACCGGAGGAATGGGGCGAGACATCATGCAAAAGGGGAGAACATGAAAAGGATGGGCATGAATAACGGCTTGGGCTGCGGGAAAGGCTGCGTAGATTGCCAGGTGGGCTTTACCTTCGCGCGAAAAGAGGGGTTGCTGCTGCCAGTAGGCGGGATCAAGGGGGCCGCTGAGGATATCCTCGGGGGAGAGTTGCCAGTGACGGCGGCTACCGCTGTATTTAGGGGTGATGTAGAGGGTATCGCCTTCGCGGGCGCTGATGTTTCCGCCCGATATATCGGTGAGCCGCCGTTCAAACATTCTGCGCCCCATTTGGGCGATAAGTTCAGGAAGAGAAGCCATAAGAACCTCCGTTTTTAGCGCTTTGATACATTATACCATATTGTCAAATGTCAGTGTCAAAAGTTAGCCGTATGAGGGCAAATTCAGTTATCCGTTGTCCGAGAGAGGAAGTGATTTGAAAGTTTGACCTCTCTATTTTCGCCTTTTAACCCCCAAAGCATTTGGCATGGGTTCATGATTGGAGATGACCTCTGGCTCAAAAGGCTTGTCGCATTGCAGATAGATTCCTATTATGCTGAAAACAGCACCTGCCCTCACCTTAGGTGTTACGGTTAGTGATTCTCTGAACTGTGTTTGAGAATCTTTCTTCTACCCCCTGATCGCAGTGGTTCATACATTTGTTCTCTACCCGCTTGTGAACAACTGCTAAAGGGGCAATAGCAATGTGATGAATCTGGGGTATTTTGTGTTTGTTGGGTCTTCAAACGTTCATTTGAACGGCTCAGCCCTCAAACGTATGACCTCTTCAATTGGCACATAGTCGAAATCGAACCCCCAGTAGCGAGGGCCAAAGTATCGCAAGGCTAATTCGGTGCGGAAAAGGGGATGTGCCTTGGCACCCAACACGGCCACAGGGTCACCTGCTTTTATTTCTGTATTGGTGTAGCCTTCGCCGGTGTAGGGGTTGACCAATAGGATCAAGTCAGGACTGAACACATAGGGCTGATCATCCAACCAACACACGTGGTTTTCGTTAAGGAACCAGACTTTCATCCGTTTTCCGCTAAATGGCCCGTTTCCCTCGATAAACGTTGTCCCTATCATCACGCCGTCTTTGTCTTGCCACTCTTTGCCCGTCACAACGCCTTGGAAGAGTAACCATCCATCCAACATGCGGATGATCTCCGCAATTGGGTTTCGACCTGCCTCTACAGCCCGATGAACGGCCTGGCCTAATTCCAAGGCTAGCGTGAGCGTGCCGGGCACGATGGTATCACGGGTCTGTTGGGCGGAGAGCAAGAGATTGGCAAAATACACCACCCCAAAAGCAGCCACGCCCAGCATTTTGCCAATACGTTCCCCCATCTCAATGGTAACGGCCTCTTTCAGGATGAGGATATTACCCCACCAGTCTACAATTGCGGCGGGATGTGTAGGGATGCCCTTCAGAAAATAGGTGGTTTGCATATCCTGGGGTACGGCGCGTCCACTGTAATCCCCATCCACGAGAGGGAGTCCCAAGCGGGCCGCGGTCACCAACGGGGCGGGAGTGTTTGAGGCGCCGAGTTCCACCGGCACAATTGCACCAATCTTGACCCCTGCATAGGCTTCTAACTCTCGCACGGCAATCTCCGGGGCGCGATAAGCGTAGCGTACGGGGATATTACGTTTTCTACCTAAGGCATAAATCTCTTCTAAGTTGCCGGGAGTCTCTTCTGAAATTGAACCTGAGCCGAACGTTGTGCAACTGTAGACGTTGTCGGGTAATTCTGAGGCATCTATCCAACCGAGGGTGAGGCCCTCGTTGAGGGCTTGTGTCAGCATCTCCATACCAGAGGTGGGTGAACCGCCACCGCCTGTGCCAAGCAGTTTCAAACCGGTGATGAAATCCTGACAATCCTGGAGACTGGTTAGCGTCCTCGTTGGCATCTTCATCCCTCCACGAAAGTGTTAATCCAACCGCCGCCGCATCTCATCGCTGATGGCGAGTATCCACTCGTCCAATAACTGCCGCTGGCGTTCGTTATCCATGCTATTTTCTCGTTCGGCGTCTATCTTCTGCTTGAGGTCTAGTAGGAACCGGTCGGTAAGCAGCCCTTGGTTTTGTAGGATATCCAGCAGCCTCCCAGCCGAATCCAACAATCGAAAGACCCCGTAATCGGCAGGCTCTTCATACAAGCCGCGTGCACTGGTGATCATGTAGGCAATTAAGTGAAAAAACTCTTCTTGCAAATGTTCTGCACTCATGATCCGACCGGATAGGTTTCTTCAAAGAAAATGTCTTCCAAGGGTTTTTTAGGTGGTTTCGGGGGGATGAATTTGGGTTTACCGATGGCGACCAGTAATTTCGGTTCTATGTCCGTAGGAAGATTGAGCAAGTGGGCCAATCCTTGGGCATTGAATGAACCCACCGGGCACCCCCCTAACCCCAACTCGGTAGCGGCCAGCAGAATATTCTGCAGTGCGGCACCTAAATCATAGCCGATTGTTTCGCCGATGGTTTCTCGCAAAGCGACATCTTGACGATAATCCGCACACAATAAGATGACTGCGGCCGGCTTAGATATGATCCCAGGGGCAAGAGATTGAACGGCTAACAGACGCTTGGGATTGCGAACGGCAATGAAAACCCATCGTTGAGCATTGCCGGCGCTGGGAGCAGCGGCGCCCGCTTGAATAAGGGTGATTAAGTCATCATCGCTTATGGGGTCAGGTGTAAATGCACGGATACTGCGGCGGGAGTGAATGGCCTCTAAGGTATTCATAATGTTTGGCTAATGGTTGTTTGTTATGGATTTTCAGGCAAAATCGGTGTGAGAGGAAAGAAATTGGGTCGGTAGGGTAATATCTGCTAGTAGTATAGCATAAGGATAAACGCATATCACTGAGAAAAAAACGGCCCCGAATCCACAAGCAAAGATTTTGGGCCCTTAGGTAGGTGCATCATTTTTGTCGCTCTTTTTCGTGTAGAATAAGCAACCAGAGCATTGACTTTTTAATCTCTTTTTGTTTTAATGCAGGCATTTACAGGTTTTGCTTACCCCCATTTGGTTTCAATCTTAAGATTTACCCTCAGGGAGACAGTCAGGTTGGTATTGGTTTTTTGCCAAGATGCCTGAGCAGAGCGCATTATTAAATCCCATGCATTCCAAAGGAGGAGAAATGAAAAGGCGATTGATTTTGATCACAGTTTTGGTCTTGCTTGGAATCCTGTTGTCTGCGTGTGGAGGTACGGCCTCGACCCAAAAACCCCTGAAATTTGCCGTTTATGCCCTGAATAGCGAACCCCTCACCAGTTGGGATCCGGCCATTGAATACTCCAACGGCATCCACGTGCACAACAACATGTACGAACAACTATTGCGCTACGACGCCATCAATAAAAAAATTGTCCCACTTCTAGCAGAGTCTTATACGATCTCGGATGATGGGTTGACTTGGACGTTTAAACTGCGCCAAGGGGTGAAATTCCAAAATGGCGATCCGTTAACGGCTGAGGATGTCAAGTACTCCATTGAGCGTACCATGAAATTGGGTGCCGGCGCGTCGTACATCTGGTCAGCCGTTAATGCGATCAACGTTGTAGACCCTCAAACGGTGGAATTTAAACTATCCTACAAAGCGCCGCTTGACTTGATTGCCTCAACCGGCTACGCTGCCTTCATCTACTCCAAGAAGTGTGTGAAAGAAGATAATACCTGGATTGATGAGGCCAAAGGTTGTGGCACCGGCCCTTATATGCTCAAGAGTTCCAAGTGGGGAGATGAAGTCATCCTTGAAAAATTTGCCGATTACTGGGGAGGGTGGCAGGAAAACAGTTTTGATGTGGTGATTTTCAGAAAAGTGGCCGAGCCTGCGACGCGGCGGCAAATGATCGAAACCGGAGAAGCAACTATCACGGTTGAATTACCTTATACGGACATTGAAGCCCTCAAGAACAACCCCAATGTGACGGTGTACGTTGAGCCTTCATTCCAGAACCTGATTGCGATGTTTAACACCCAAAAAGCGCCCCTCGATAATGTGGACGTGCGCCGCGCGCTATCGTATGCGTTCCCTTATGAGCAGGTCATCAAAACGGCTATTGGGGGCTATGGTCGCCAATCTTACGGAATGGTGCCGTATGGATTGTGGGGCTGGAGCGACAAACTTCCTCGTTATGAATACAACTTGGATAAAGCCCGCGAATATCTGGAAAAAGCCGGTTATGGTCAGGGCGGTTTTAAACTTCTGCTCACTTACACGGCAGGCAATGAAGCCGAAAAGAGTGCGGCAGAATTGTATAAATCCGAACTGGCAAAGTTAAACATTGACCTTGAAATCCGGGGGATGCCCTGGGATAGCCAATGGGAACTGGCAAAAGGTGCTCCGGAAAACCGGCAGGATATTCTCATGATGTATTGGTGGCCCGACATGCCCAGCCCGTACTCGATGCTTTACAGCACGTTCCATTCGGAGGATGAACCGCTCTTTAACCTGGCGTATTACAAGAATCCGCAGTTTGACCAACTGATCGACACGGCTAATGAAATTACCTCAACCGATTTTGCCAAGGCCGAGCAGATGTTTATTGAGGCACAGCGCATCCTGCTGGACGAGGCAGTTTCGTTATTCATCTATGATCGCGAGGATGTTTGGGTAACGGTGAAGAATTTGCAAGGGTTCAAGTTCAATCCGGCTTACCCAACGGTGGTCTTCTTCCATCAGTTGACTATGAAGTAGTTAAGGGTTGCACGAAGTCGTATGTCCAAGACGGGGCACAGAATAGGGGGAAGGTTTCCCGCTGTTCTGTGCCCATTTAAAACCGGGAAAAAGCGTCTTCTGCAGTTGGCGTTAAGTGTTCCCAAAACCCAAGGAATGGTGAAGGTCAATGAGAAAGTTTATTCTGCGCCGTTTATTGCTCGGAGTGATTGTCATGTTTGGGGTAGCCCTGGTCACGTTCTTCGTGGCGCGGGTGATTCCTTCGGATCCGGCGGCAAAGTGGGCCGGGCCACGTGCTACACCTGAGCAAATTGCCAAAGCCCGTTTGGAACTTGGTTTGGATAAGCCTTTGGTGGTTCAATTCGGAAAATACTTAATGGACTTGATCCATGGGAATTTGGGATATTCCCTGCGCACGCGCCGACCAGTGGCTTTGGAATTAATGGAAAGCCTGCCCGCAACGATCGAATTGGTCTTGCTTTCAACGTTTGCGGCCGTTTTTGTTGGGATTCCGCTGGGGGTTATTTCGGCTAAACAAAAGGATCACCTGGTGGATCACCTGAGCCGCTTGTTTTCTATCGGAGCGGTTTCACTGCCAACGTTCTGGATTGGTTTGATCCTACAGCTGGTTTTCGCCCGCACGCTCCATTGGTTCCCTATGGGGGGGCAGTTAAGCACCGAGATCAAATTGACCATGGAGATTCCGCACGTTACTGGCTTTCTCATCCTCGATTCGCTCATCACAGGTAACTTCGTGATCTTTTTCGATGCATTATGGCATCTAATCCTACCCGGAATAACGATTGGCCTGTACCCAGTCGGTTTGGTGGCCCGTATGACCCGTTCGGCATTGCTGGAGATCCTGAATGAAGATTACATTACCGCGGCTCGATCATATGGGCTGCGAGATCGCATCATCCTCTGGTCATATGCGCTGAAAAATTCTATCGGGCCTACCTCCACCGTGGTTGCGCTCTCGATTGGGTATACGTTGGTGAATACGTTCCTCACCGAGACCATCTTTACCTGGCCGGGCATTGGCAGTTACGTAGCAACGGCTGTGATCGGCTTGGACTACCCTGCCATTATGGGCGTTACGATTTTTTCGGCTTTTTCCTATGTCATTTTGAATCTAATCGCCGATATTATCATTGCCCTTGACCCGCGGGTGAGGACATGAAAGGGAAGGTGGACGTATGATTAACTGGTTTGCAGATACGTATAAATCGCTTCAACCCACTTGGCGGGAATTCAAACTGTCGTTTTACCTTCTTAACCGCAACGCCTTACAACGCATCTCGTTGATCATCATTGTTTTACTCGTGCTTGTGGCAATCTTTGCACCATGGATTGCCCCGTATCCTTCGCATGCGATCAGCGAAACCAATCCTCAAGATAAACTATTGCCCCCTTCTAGTCGTTATCTCATGGGAACAGACGAATTGGGAAGAGATCTGTTCTCGCGCATCATTTTCGGCACGCGCATTTCCCTTCAAACGGCGCTTATCGCGGTTGGGTTGGCCTTGTTGATCGGTGTTCCGCTGGGAGCAATAGCGGGTGGTTTGGGCGGTTGGGCCGACGAAATTATTATGCGGATTACGGATATCTTTCTTTCTTTTCCACCGCTCTTGCTGGCGATTGCTATCGCTGCTTTCTTAGGGCCCAGTCTGAGTAATGCCATGCTGGCGATTGCCATTTCGTGGTGGCCATGGTATACGCGAATTATTCGCGGTCAGGCCGTCTCCATTCGCGAGCGACAATTTGTGCGGGCGGCCTTGGCGATTGGCACTCCCATGTCGCGCATCATCTTTCGACATATCCTTCCCAACACGTTGGCCCCGGTGATTGTTCAGGCTTCGATGGATATCGGTGGGGTCATCCTCACCATTGCGGCTTTGAGTTTTTTGGGGTTAGGGGCGCAACCACCTACCCCGGAATGGGGGTTACTGATCTCAACCAGCCGCACTTATTTTCTCAATGCCTGGTGGTACAGTACTTTCCCCGGCATCGCCATATTTATTACGGTGTTGGTTTTCAACTTGATCGGCGATGGTATTCGTGAGGTGCTTGATCCTCGCACGCGTAAGTTCTAGGTGGTGTGTCATGACAGCCTATTTCGAAATCAGAGACCTTGCCGTGAGTTTTAGAACGTTTGAGGGCATTCGCCCGGTGCTAAATATAGAGCGCCTGGCTATCGAGCGCGGAGAAACGTATGGTTTAGTGGGGGAAAGTGGTGCTGGCAAGACGGTTCTGGCTCTAACTATATTGGGTTTGCTGCCCAAACCGGCTGGCATTATCCACAGTGGCGAAATTTGGTTTGATGGTGACGATCTGCTCAAGAAATCTGAGCCGGAATTGGCATCGGCGTATCGCGGTAAACGTCTGGCCATGATCTTTCAAGATCCAATGTCTACACTCAATCCGGTTTTTACCGTTGGTCAGCAAATTGAACGGGTCATAGAGCAACATCAAGGGCTGAAAGGGTCAGCCCGAACGCGCCGTGCGATGGAATTGCTTGACATGGTTAAACTTCCAGATGCAAAGAATTTACTGAGGAAATACCCCCATGAATTGAGTGGTGGTCAGCGTCAACGGGTTATTATTGCCATTGCTTTATCCTGCGGTGCGGAATTCCTTATCGCCGATGAGCCAACCCGAAATTTGGATGTCACCATTCAGGCCGGCATTCTGAAATTAATTGATGAATTACAGAGGAATTTACGTATCAGCGTTTTGTTCATTGCCAACAATGTCAGTCTGGTCAATGTTTTCTGTAAAAATGTGGGCATTCTTTATCGCGGCAAACTGGTAGAAGAAGGTCCAAGTGCGCTGGTTACCCGTCACCCCCACCATCCCTATACCCAGACCTTGATATCGGCCATCCCGCGGGATAAGTCCGAAAAATTACGCTTTGCCAATATCGAGATCAAGCCTGAAGCCCCGCAAGGTTGTCCGTTTTACTCGCGGTGTCCGATGGGTGTGGAGCGGTGCACACAGGAAGAACCCATGCTTGAACCGGTGGGGAATCTGCAACACAGGGCGGCGTGTTTTTTCGTAAAGAGGGATTAGGCAATGAGTGAGCCATTGGTCAAAATTGAGGGTCTCAAGAAATATTTTCCCGTGCGTTCGGATGCCTTCTTCGGCCCTAAAAAATGGGTGCGGGCGGTGGATGGGGTGGATTTAGACATCCAAAAGGGTGAAGTCATTGGCCTCGTGGGCGAGTCGGGGTGTGGTAAGACCACCCTGGTCAATTTGTTACTTCGCCTTGAAGAACCTACTGAAGGGAGAATCATTTTTAACGGGGTAGATATCACCCATCTCTCCCAAGCCGAACTGCGGGCGACCATTCGCAAGGATATTCAGATTGTCTTCCAGGATCCGTTTTGGTCCCTTAACCCGCGCATGCTGGTACGAGATGTGATCGGTGAACCTTTGGTGGTACATCGTCGCATCTCAACCCCTGAACTAACAGCACAAGTAAAAGATTTGTTAGAGATGGTGGGGTTACCCCGTGATTCGCTTTACAAGTACCCGCATGAATTTTCGGGGGGACAGCGCCAGCGGATTGCCATTGCCCGTGCGCTGGCCTTACAACCCAAACTGGTTGTCCTCGACGAACCCACCTCTTCGATAGACATTCTTTCCCAAGCCCAAATTCTGGATCTGTTGATGCAGTTAAAACAGCGCTTGGGCCTAACGTACGTCCTCGTTTCACATGATCTTAGTGTCGTGCACTACATGTCCGACCGGATTGTGGTCATGTACCTGGGCAAGATTGTCGAGCAAGGCCCGGCCAGTGAGGTGTTCAACCATCCGCGTCATCCCTACACCCAGGCTCTGTTCAACGCCATTCCAACCCTGGAGATGAACGATCTGAGTGAGTTGCAGACGCTGGAAGGAAACGTGCCGAGCGCGATTGATCCGCCAACGGGCTGCCGGTTTCACACTCGTTGCCCGTATCGGATGCCGATTTGTAGCACCGCAGAGCCGCGGGCGCTGGTGGTTGGTGAGCGCCATGTTGCGGCCTGCCATCTACTGGAAGAAAATCAAAAGATCCCCAGCCAGTGATCGAGACTTATTCATGGAGGAGACCCGATGACCGAATTTTTTCACTACGAATTGACGCGTGCCGCCCATATTCTGGTGGCAGAAATGTTTCGCCTCAGGCCCGGTGAAACCTTTGTAATTACGGCCGATACCCAAAGCGATATGCGGGTTGTAGATGCCGTGGCCGCCGCTGCCCACACTGTTGGGGCGATTCCCATGGTGGTTGTTCTGGCCTCGCCGTTAGGGGTGGGCAAGGCCGCCGATCCTATGTTACCCATTGAACCCCTCACTGCGGCACTTGCTCAGGCGGATGCTTGGGTGGAATTCAACAAACAGTGGCTCTTATATTCTACGCCTTTTGAACGCGCGATGGCGCACAACTCACGCTTGCGCTATATGTGCCTCGTTGAAATGACGGTGGATATGATGGTGAGATTGATCGGGCGGGTGGATGCAGTTGCCCTGTCGCGCTTTATGCATCGGGTTACCGAGATGACCCAAAATGCCCGTGAGATGCGAATCACCACACCGGCCGGGAATGATTTGCACTTCAAATTACTGCCCCAAGAACGCAAAGTCAGTTGCGATGATGGCTTATGCGATACGCCAGGGATGCACTTTTTGGGTGGTCAGATTTCGTTTGTCCCCGACTTTGACTCCATCAACGGTAAGTTGGTTTTTGATGGCACCCTTTCTCCACCTTGTGGTCTTTTGAAAGAGCCGGTAGTGCTTGAAGTGGAAAGAGGACGCGTGATCAAAATTAGCGGTGGGGCTCAGGCGGAAGAATTTCGCCGCTGGTTAGAAAGTTTTGACGATCCTAACATGTTCCGTTTAGCGCACGGCTGTTATGGGTTCAATCCCGGCGCCCGGCTGAGCGGAAATATCTTGGAAGACGAACGGATTTGGGGCTGCACCGAGTGGGGTTTAGGCTATTTGAGCCCGGTGGATGCGCCACCAGACGGCATACAAGCCAAGTCCCATTGCGATGGAATCTGCCTAAACTCTTCGGTGTGGTTGGATGGCGTGCAAATCCTGGATAAGGGGGTTGTCGTTCATCCTGAATTGAAACCTTTGGCCGAACCGCTCATTGGCCGTTAAAGATCACAACAGTCAAGGAGACTTATCACCTATGAAGACGCTCTCTCGACAGGACTTATACGATATTCTCTACGGGTGCACCATTCTCGGCACCGGCGGGGGCGGTTCGTTACAGAAAGGCTTGGAGCTGATTGAGGAAGCTCTAAGCAAAGGCAAGCAATTTCGATTGGTAGATTTTAGCGAAGTGCCCGATGATGCTTGGATCGCCACACCTTACATGTGCGGAAGCGTTTCTCCCAGCACACCGGAACTGGAGGCTCAATATGCTGATTTGCCAAGATTGAGTGAGCCCGAGCCCTACTTGGCTTACCGCGCCCTGGAAGACTATTTTGGTCATGAGTTTTATGGGGTTATTTCAACGGAGTTGGGGGGTGGTAACACTGCCGAAGCCTTCTATGTGGCGGCGTTGCTGGATCGCTATATCATTGATGCGGATCCTGCCGGCAGGTCTGTGCCGGAGTTGCAGCATTCCACCTACTGCATTTACAATTTGCCCATTTACCCTCTGGCGTGTGCCAACCAGTTTGGTGATGTAGCGATTTTACCTAGGGTGGTGAATGATTTGCGCGCCGAAGCCTTGGTGCGCGCAATGGCTGTAGCCAGCAAAAACCGCATCGGCGTGGCCGATCATCCGGCGCAAGCCAAGGTGTTGCGCAATGCGGTTATTCGTGGTGCGATCAGCCAGGCGTGGAAGATTGGAAAAGCCTATCGCGAAGCGAAGGAGAAAGGAGAATCGGTCTCTGAGCATGTTGCCGCGGCGGGCGGCGGATTTGTGCTTTTCAAGGGCAGGGTTGTTAAGCATCATTACGATACCATCGAGGGTTTCACGGTTGGCGATGTACATCTTCAAGGGGAAGGAAAATACAAGAATAGTCAGTATCGTATTTGGTTTAAGAACGAACATATCATTTCCTGGCGGGATGGGAAGGTTGATGTCACCGTGCCGGATCTGATTTGTTTGTTCAACGATGAGACACTTGAGCCCAATCTGAACCCGTATTTCTATGAAGGGATGCAAGTTTCGGTGATAGGATTGCCGGCGCCTGAACCATGGCGCACGCCGCGCGGTTTAGAACTGTTTGGGCCAAGGCACTTTGGCTTTGACATCACCTACACACCCTTGGAAGAACGTATCTCCGAGTTGGGGATTGAGCCATGAAAGAGTTTGAGCATCTCCGTCAGGCTGCGATTAATATGCTAAACGTCAATCTGGGCGCTCGCGAGGGCGAACGCGTCGCATTTGTAACCGATGTGCCCACGCCGGGTGATTGGGAAACGTTGCCCGGCGAAGTGCTGGAGGATATGCTTAACCGTGCGCGGATGACCCGCGCCATTTACCAAATGATGTGTGAGGCATTTCCGACGCTGGCCCTGGATTTGATTTGCTTCGAACAGACCGGCCAGAGTGGGCGCGAGCCAGATGAGGCAACGGCTCGGCGGTTCCTTAACCATGATGTCTTGGTGTTGATGACCACGCATTCCCTCTCCCACACCCGCGCAAGGGAAAACGCGTGTCAACGTGGAGCACGGGTCGCCAGTATGCCGGGGGTGGACGCCGCGATGTTCGCGCCAGATGGGCCGATGGCAACCGATTATCTTCAAGTCCAGAGAGAATCGCTTGCCCTGGCCGAAATTCTAACCAGAGGGCACACCGTTCGCATTACAACGCCTTATGGAACAGATTTGTCTTTTAGTATTGAGGGACGGAAGGGAAAGGGAGATACCGGCCTCCTCCTTGAACCAGGCGCATTTGGCAATCTACCGGGAGGTGAAGCCTACATTGCGCCGGTAGAGGGCACCGCCGAGGGATTATTGGTGGTGCCGGCGGGTTGGTACCCGGGGTTGAAAGAGAATATGAGGTTGACATTTCATGCGGGCCATGTGATTTCGGTCGAGGGGGGAGGTGAGGTGGGAGAGTATTTCCGCGAATTATTCGATTTTTCAAATGCAGATCGGTCTCACCGTCGCAACTGTGCAGAATTGGGGATCGGCACTAACCCCAACGCCAAACGGCCGGATAATGTCCTCGAAGCCGAGAAGATTAAAGGCACCGTGCATATTGCGGTTGGAGATAACTCGCACATGGGGGGCGTAGTTGAGTCGGATCTGCATGAAGATTTTGTGCTACCTCAACCGACGTTGTGGATTGATGGAGAGCGTGTTCTGGGATGACAATGAGGGCATTGGGTTCAGATCAGCCAATGTGAAACGACCCTGCGATATCTACGCGCCGTCCTCGAAGGCATGACCTGCCGAGAGTTGTGACAGGAGCGGTTTGCGGGGTGGGTAAAGATTGAGGAACAGAACTACACGCGCGGTGCGTTTCATTCCACACCCCTCATGGGGAGCGAGCAATGACAAGGTTATTTACCCGGGATACCATTATCAACTGGACCCCTAATCCCGACCCTTGATAAACGTTTGAACGTTTGTTTCATACTGCTAATGGTTTGAAGAACGATTGGGAGCGGGCAAGGGATATAGCAATTTTTGCTAATGTCAAAGGCGCTGGTGGGAATGTGGTTCCGCCGCTAGATTGTTACGCTCGGTGGAGAATGAATTGGCCGAAAACCACCACAAATATAGCCCTTTGAGTGATAAAATTTACAATAAAGCGTTGAGGTGGACTTCGGGTTCGAATCCCGCCGTCGCCTCTCTTTGCTGAACCTTATCAATGGGTTGATTTGACCACAGGGGCTCCATCCCTGCCTGAACCTGCGCCGCACTCGATGGATGTCTGGGTGCGGTTTTTTGTTTTTCAAGAAAGGCCAGCGACTATGAGACGGCTTATAGTGTCTTGGGGGTAAAAGTCCGTGCGCAAACTGCGGACTGAATGCCGGTTCGCTTATCGCGAGGAAAATCTCTGCCGAATTTTTAGGGACACACTCTTTCGGGGGGTACGAAATGAAACGATGGCTTTCGTTCTTTATCACCGCTGTAGGCCTGATCCTGCTTACATCCTGCACCGTGCCGCACTCACGTGTGCCGACGCCTGAACGCTGGGCCAGCGTGGAAGGCGGTCAATTGAATTCTACCCGGGCCGGCGAAGCATTCTACTTTTCGATCCCGGTGGATGAGGGAATGCGGGAAGAAGGGGTAGCCCTTAAGATCCGCACCAGTGGGGAGGTGCGCAGTGGCTTCCTGCGCATTGAACTACGCGATCCGGACGGGCAGACGGTTTGGGATTCGGGCCGGATCGGCGCAGGGGAGTTTTCGATCCGCACCGCGTATGACCTTTCATCTGCCCCAACGGGGATCTACCAACTTGGGATAGTATACGGCGAAAACATCGCGGTAACCTATAACCTGGCCTGGCACACCCTCTATCTTGGTATGGGCATTCTGTTCCCCGGCGTAGGTATGCTTGCGGTAGCGCTGGTGTTCGTGGTGTTTGCCGCGCGACGGCGGTGGCTGGATTGGCGCTACCTGGGATTAGGGGCGTCCCTCTGGGGGTTCACCGTGTTGCTCAAATTTGCGTTTGCGATCCCGAGCAACGCGGTCGTCTTTCGTGCCTTGGGAGTGTCTTATGAGAATGCCTTCTCACCTGCCAATCTGGTGGCATATCTCTATATCGGCGCCCTGACGGGGGTCTTCGAGGCTGGGCTGGCTTACCTGGTCTTGCGCAAGAGCCGCTGGGGCCAGGCCACCCGGGAACAGGCGCTCACCTTTGGAATTGGCTTTGGCGCCTTCGAGGCGTTCCTTCTGGGCGGCGCCGGACTGGTCACCGCGCTGGTCGCCATCCTCGCGCCGGATGCCCTGCCCGTCCCCACCTTGGGGTCTCTGGCGCAGAATAGAACATTGATCATGGGATTGGCGCCGTTAGTGGAGCGCCTGGCGGTGATCTTGGCGCACATTTTCGCCGCGGTGCTGATCTTCTATGCCATCGCCCGCGGTGATGTCAAGTGGGCTTGGTTCGCCGTGCTCTATAAGACCCTGCTCGATGCGCCGGGGGGATTGGCGTCCTTCTGGGGGGTCGCTACACCGGCTAAACTGTGGACGATTGAAGCCGTGGTCGCCCTCATAGGGTTGATTGGGTTGTGGGGCACCCTTCAAATCGTTCGGCGTTATCCCCAACCGCACGCTCCGGTCCGCTTGGAGTGAAAACCAGGGGCGGTTTTACCCTTCCCTAACCGTTCCAAACCTCTCTGTGGGTAAGAAAAAGGTTCACTTTGTTCCTCTATCCTCTCAACGAAAAGGAAACACAGCCATGAAGAAAACCTACTGGATCGTCCTATCCGTGCTTGCCGGCGTGACGCTGGCATGTGGTATCTCGGTCAATGCTGGCCCCACTGCCGTGAATACCCCGGCATCGGTCGAATCCCCAACCGTTACACCGGCGGTCATTCTTTCTCCGACGCCGGCGGTTCCCGCGGCCGTAACTGCCTCACCCTCACCAGCGCCTGGCACCCTGGTCACCATTGGTCGCCTGACGCTGGACATCCCGGTGGGTGTTGCCAGCGGCGCCAGCGGGAGCGAGGTTGCCCCGCTCACCTCTGACGACGCCCCGGTGTGGGAGAAGACCCCCGGTCATTGGGTGATCTCATTGAGCGATACCTACGTCCTACAAGGTAAATTCCACTCCCCTCAGATTTACCTTTACCCGGCGTTAGAATATGCCACGCTGGTGCCGGGGGCGTTTGAAAGCATGCACCGCTTGCGCAATCTTTTGAGCGCTGTCGTTCCGCTGACCCCTGATCAACTCCCGACCGTGCCGTTCTTCAACGCTGCGCAGGTATTTGCTTCGAATATTCAGTTAATCTCGTTCCAGAACGGGAGCGGCATCCGTTTTGTGACCGAGTATGCCCAATACCCCGCGCCGGTCAATAACTACGAGTTGTTTTATCACTTTCAGGGCTTTACCAACGACGGGAATACGTACATAGTGGCCGTTTTCCCGCTCACCGCGCCACGCTTGGCCGAGAGCAGTGCGGTGGATGCCCCTGTCCCTGCCGGGGGGATCGCCTATCCCGACCTCAATGCTCCCAACCCGGATTTTCAATCTTACTATGCCGCTATCACGGACTTATTGAATAGCACCCCACCCGAGGCCTTCACCCCCACGCTCCAACAGTTAGATGCCTTGATCCAATCCATGTGGGTGGCCCCGTAGTTCGTTTGAGCCATGATTGAGCAACAAAGGAATAAGAACATGGCTCACCTTACCCACGATGACATCATTCGAACGACCCTGGAGATCGGTGAGGCGTGGGCAGCCGCCCACGCCAAACGTCTGATCGAACGGGTGCGGGAGATTGGGAGCGATCTTGACTATGATCCACAGGCCTCGAACCGGCGGCGTCTCTCCATGATTGTGGCGCATCCCCCAAATACGCCCCAAAAGATGTGGAGCACGCCGTGCGTTCGCGTCGGGTGATCGAGGCCGAGGTTCTCCCTCACCTAGCCCTGAATGAGGATCAGAAAGGGCGTCCGCTCAAAGCCATCGAATCCCATGATTACCGCGATCCACGCCCGACCGTCTCCAACGAGGCGCTGTTACTGCGCAAAGCGGATATGCTTGGAGTCATCAGGATGATCGGCATGGCACGCGAGTTCGCGCGAGGCCCAAAGAACGTCGCCGCCTGCTCCCGGCGCATTCTCGCCCGGCGCAATGGGATTCAGGGCCGCTTCACCCTTCCGCGGGCGCAAACGGCGTTGACGCAGTGCCGGGTCTAAGAAGCGGTTGCGCCTCAGCGGCAGGCTGTTCGGAAATCCTAAAAAAATTCGAGGTAATGGATGATAAGCAAGGATAACGCCGAGCATTATACGTGGGGGCAACACTGCGACGGGTGGTATTTGTTACACTCACCAAAGTTCACCGTGATCCAGGAACGGATGCCGCCGCATACCTCAGAGATACGGCATTGGCATGCGGCTTCACACCAATTCTTCTTCATTCTCTCGGGCCAAGCGACCATGGAGATCAACGGTGAAATTTGCCGGCTCTATGCTCAGCAGGGGGTGGAAGTTCCCCCGCAGACGCCGCACCAGATCATGAACACCTCCGACGCCGACCTCGAATTCATCGTCATATCCTGTCCCCCCAGCCATGGGGATCGGGTGAATCTATAGTGGTGAGCGCGGGGTGAAGCAGGCACAATTGATTTGTCGTTGAAAAATCAAGAAAGGTTATTGACTTTCCCAAAAAATTTGTATATACTGGAATTGTAAGTTCACTAAACTTACAATGGGGCGGCAGTGCACTCCAAAAAAGCCACTCACCAGCACACCAAAGAGCACAATCGAAATCTTGTGCTTAAAAACATCTTTGAGCATGAGGTTATTAGCCGCGCCGAACTTTCTCGGATTACCGGGCTAACCCGAACCACCGTCTCGGAGATTGTGGCTGAAATTCTAGAAGAAGGACTGGCTTTGGAGGTTGGAATTGGCGAATCTGCGGGCGGAAAGTCACCCATTCTGTTGAGTTTAGCCAAAGATTCGCGCCACATTATCGGATTAGATATTGCCCAAGATCATTTTCGGGGTGCACTGGTGAACTTACGCGGCGAGATCAAGAAGATGGTCTCTACACCGGTGGCTGAAAGATTCGGCGCTAAGCCGTTAACCCAAATCTTTGAGGTGCTCGACCAGTTGGTCGAGGCATCCGATCAACCGCTGGTGGGGATAGGGGTGGGCACCCCCGGCCTGGTCAACACGGCTGAGGGTATGGTGATCAACGCCGTCAATTTTGATTGGAAAGACTACCCCTTGGCGCACATCTTGCGCGAGCGCTATGAGTTACCGGTGTTCATCTATAACGACAGCCAAGCCGCGGCCATGGGGGAGTATCTGTATGGCAAATACAACCTAAAAGGCGACAACCTGATCGTGATTAACGCCGGGTACGGTATCGGTTCGGGCCTCATTATCAACGGGCGGTTGTTCCAGGGGGATGGGGGTGGCGCGGGCGAGATCGGCCACGTTGTGGTTCTCCCACAAGGGGGTGCCCAGTGCCGGTGTGGTCACCACGGCTGTCTTGAGACCGTCTCAAGCACCCAGGCCATCCTGCGGCAAGTGCGGGAAAACCCTGCGCTATCCCGCCGCTTCGCAGAACCCATTACCCTGGATGAAATCGTAGAGGCTTATCAGCAGGGGGATGAAGATATCAGGGAAATGGTCTTCAACGCCGCCTATTATATGGGGAGAGCCGTTGCGGCTTTAGTAGGCACACTGGATATTCATCAGATCGTGTTTGTGGGTGAAATGACCCGCTTTGGTGAACCGTGGCTGGAGGTCATTCGTCAGACCATGCGGGAATTTTCGCTTTCGCGTTTAGCGCAAAGCACAGAGGTGGAAATCGGAAAACTGGGCAGTAATGCCACCCTCTTGGGAGCGGTGGCGATGTTGGTCAGTAATTATTCCTTGTTGTTTGGGCATCGTTTCCGCTCCAAGTAGATGCCTGAAAATCCCTTGCTGTAAGAAAGGAGGAGTCTGGAGGATAAAGAGCCTTTTCAAACGACACCTAACCTTTGTGCCCTGTTGAGACTACCTATCCCATCAAGGAAAGTGAGGAGAGAGGACCATGAGAGGATCTGCTGTATTGTTCAAGTTGTTTGCGATTCTGGCCGTCATAAGCCTGCTGGTGGCTTGCCAACCGGCCGCGCCAGCCACCCAACCCCCGGCAGGTGGCGCAACGCAACCCCCGGCTGGAGAGACCAAACCGGTTGAACTCACCTTTGTGACCTGGTCTTACGGGGTGGAAACCATTGCCGACAACATCAAGAAGTTCCAGGAGCGCTACCCTAACATCAAGGTGACCCACAAGGATTACTCCTGGCTTGAATACCACGACACCATGGTGGCGGCGTTCACTGCCGGCAACTACCCGGACCTGCTGTACGGCTCGGATCACTGGCTGCAAGAATGGGCTTCGGCGGGCTGGATCGTCCCCATTGAGGATTACTGCCCCAACGTGAAGGAATACTCGAAAGAGTTAGCCCCGTATGCGCTGGAAGGCATGACCTATGAGGGCAAGGTATACGGCCTCTCATACTACGCGGATACTATGGACTTCGTCTACAACGAAGCCCTGTTGAAGCAGGCCGGTTTCGACAAAGCCCCGCAGACCTGGGACGATGTTTACACCATGGCCAAGGCCCTGAAAGAAAAGGGACTGCAGTACCCCATCCTCATGGCATGGTCACAGAAGGAAGGCGCATTCCCAGAGGCATGGACGTCAATGGTCTTCAGCCAGCATGAAGGCCCTAACGCCCTCTTTGATGCCGATTTGAACCCGGTCTTCAATAAAGAGGGCAGTGCGGCGTACCAGATCATGGAGTGGTTGGTCAAGGTTTACAAAGAGGGACTCTTCAACCCCGCCAGCCTGACCACCGCAGAAATTGACCAGGTGAAGGCCATGCAGGCTGGGCAGGCGGCGTTCACTATCTTCCCGCAATACAACATGGCGGAAGTGAACAAGCCTGGCAGTGGCCAATATGCGGGTCAGTTCAAGATTGCCCTCATGCCGGGTAAGAGCCATTCAACGGTCGGGTATGTGCGCTTCTATGCCATGAGCCCCGCCGTGGTCGAGAAGGGGCAAGCGTACATTGACGCGGCCTGCAAGTTCCTGGATTACTTCGGTGGGAAGACGGATGGCCAATACATCGTGGTCAAGCGGTGGGCGGTTGAAAACGGGTTGGGCTTTGCGCAACTGCCGCTCTACCAAGACCCCGATGTGATCGCGGCCTTCAGCAAATGGGGTGATGTGCCCACCATCGAACAGCAGGCCAAGTTGGCCCGTGCCAAAGAAGGCTTGACGACCTGGTACGGCGCATGGGATGTCTTCGCCCGTGCCGAGATCCACAAGGCCATCTTAGGGCAGACCCCGATTATGGATGCGCTGAACAACATGGCCAACAAGTGGCTGGAACTGAAGGGCAAATAACCGAGACGTGAGTCAACCGAGGGCAACGCATCATGCGTTGCCCTCGGCGCTCAACCGACGAGTTACAGGAGAGGGCGATGAGTCTAGAAACCGCTTACCGGAGAGGAAAAGCCAGCCTGTGGTATAGGGCTTACCCCTATATCTCGATATCTGTTCCGTTTCTCGTCATTGCGTTATTTACGATTTATCCTGTGCTGTATGCGGTGAGGATCAGTTTCTATCAATACATCCTCACCAAACCGAAAGACCATCCCTTTGTTGGCCTGGCGAATTACACCGAAGTCATCACCAGTTATTATTTCCGCAATTCATTGATCAACACGGCCCTTTATGCCGCCGCCGTGGTCATCGGTGTGACATTATTCGGCCTGGTGGTGGCGTCGCTGTTGAACAGCAAACTTAAAACCGCCGTGGCGCTAAGAGTTATCATTCTACTGCCCTGGGCCATTCCTACCGTTGTCGCTGGCCTGATCTGGAAGTGGATTTTAAACTCCGAATTTGGCCTCTTGAACGGCATTTTATATGCCCTGGGATTGATCAAGGAATATATCCCCTTTTTGGCCGACCCCAACTTGGCCAAGGTGAGCCTGATCCTGGCAGCCATATGGAAAGAAGGGCCCTTGGCGGCCATCTTCTTGTTGGCCGGCTTACAACTTATCCCCAATGAACTGTACGAAGCCGCCAAAATAGACGGCGGGGGTGCTTGGCGTATCTTCCGCCATATTACCCTGCCCTTGCTCCGGCCTATCCTGCTGATTGTGGTCATTTACGAAACCATTACCGCCATCCTGGTCTTCGATTTGATCTATGTGCTAACCGGAGGTGGGCCAGGTGATTCCACCTCGCTGATCTCTTGGTTCGCGTATGCCGAGATCTTTAAGAACTTGAACCTCGGTCACGGTGTGGCTCTGGCGGTGATTATTGCCATCATGATCTTGGCCCTCATCCTGGCGTACCTGCGCGTTATCCGACTTGAGGAAGTTACCTATAGTTGAGGTGGAAGATGAATAGTGCAATCCGAAAGCGCTTAGGATCCGGCTTGGCGAACCTATTGGTTATCATCCTGATCGTCTATATTCTCGGCCCCTTCCTGTGGATGGCGATCGCCAGTTTTCAGGGCGAGAACGAGTTGCTGAAGCGTCCCCCCTCGATCATCCCTCAAAACCCCACCCTGGATAACTATCGCTATGTCTTCACCGGCGAAATCCCGACTGCCTATGAGGTCAAGGGGCAACTGCGAAGCCGCATCTCGCAAGAGGCTCGCCTTATCGCGCCGGCTCTTAAAAACAGTTTTGTCGTCTCAGCGGTGGTCATGGTGGTCAATTTACTGCTGGGCACCCCGGCTGCCTATACCTTTGCAAGGCTGAAGTTCCGTGGCAAGCAGTTTTGGTACAACTTCATCCTGGGCAGTCGCCTCATGCCGCTCATCGCCGTGGCTATCCCTTACTACGTCATCATCAAAAACCTCAAGTTACTGGATACCTATTTGGGCTTGATTCTCATTTACTTGGCTCTGACGCTCCCGTTTACTATTTGGTTCCTCTCTTTGTACATCTCCAACCTGCCGCGCGAAATCGAAGATGCCGCCTTAGTGGATGGGTGTACCCCGCTTCAAGCCCTTCTCAACATTGTGCTCCCGCTGATGGCGCCTGGCTTGGTGGCGGCGGCGGCATTTGCGTTTATGACCTCTTACAACGAGTTCCTCTTCGCGCGCTTGATCACCCAATCCATAAAATCACAGACCGGCCCGGTGATCATCGCGTCCATTGCTGGTAATCCCGATGCGTCGTATTCGCTCATCTCGGTGTGCGTCACGTTAGGTCTTATTCCACCCCTGATCCTGGCAATCACCATGCGCAAATGGCTCACCGAAGGGCTTTCGGCTTCGATCACTTTCCGCTAAACGGAGGTCAAAAATGGGCGGGGCAAGCAACTTCAGGGCGGTTAAGGTTTACGAAGATACCCTTGAACTTCCCACGTATCTGATTAAGGGCGAGAATCCCAACCCGGTTTTTCGCTCCCAATACGGCGTCGCGCTCATCTACCCCTATACCCTTTTAGATCACATTGATTCTCGTCCCACGCTTAAGACGTACCGCGCGCTGGTGCTGGAAAATGCCTACCTACGTGTGACGGTCATCCCAGACCTCGGCGGACGGGTCTATTCCGTGTTCGACAAGGTTTCGCAGGCCGAGGTGTTCTATAAAAATCACGTCGTTAAGTTTTCTCCGCTGGCGATACGGGGGGCATTCTTCTCCGGCGGCATCGAATTCAGTTTCCCCGTTGCCCATGCCCCCACCACCGCGGACCCCGTCAACTGGTCCATCCGTCAGAACGCAGATGAAAGTGCCAGCATTTCCTTCGGGGGCATCGAACATCTTTCACGCATGAAATGGATGGTCACGTTGACCCTTTTCCCCGATCGGTGTGCGCTGGCGCAAGACGTCACCCTAACCAACCCCTACTTCTTGCCCGGGCGATACCATTACTGGACCAATGCCTCGCTCGATGCCGATGACCAGACCGAGTTCATCTATCCCTTCCGCCGCGCGCGGTCCTATGAGTTTTCGGGTTCCGCTCCCTGGCCTATGGCGCGACTTGATCTGATTCGCGACGACCCCGGCCTGCCCGGGATGGAAGGCACCCCCAAGTGGCCGGTGGACATCATGCACGATCCGCTCAATCTTCGCTGGCAGAAAAACATTCTCACCCACCTCTCCGTCTTTGGGCGCGACATCACGTGGAATTTCTTCGGCGCCTGGCAGCATTCCAAGAACCGCGGTTATGTCCACTGTGCCGACCCGCGCTTTGTGGCTGGGATGAAGTTGTGGTCGTGGGGGAATGCACCCATCGGCATCGTGAATCAATCGGCGTTGACGGATGACGGTTCCTTATACGCCGAGACGCAGTGCGGCGCCTTGGAGACGCAACTGGACTTCGACTTTCTGTCCCCATTTGCCACCAAATCCTGGCGGGAGTGGTGGGTGCCCCTGCGCGGCATCAACGGCGTCTCTTGTGCCAATGAAGATGTGGCCGTTAACATCCGTCTCATGCCTACCCATTCGGATCCCTATACTTACCAGTTAGTGCTTGGGGTATGTCCGGCACGCGCATTTCCAGGGGTCGAGATCATCCTACGAACCCCCAATCAGACCCTCATTGCGGAGAAGAGGGACATTGCGCCTGAGCACCCGGCGCAGATGAGCCGCGAGGTGGATACGCGTGGGATTGCCGATAACCCGCTCATCGTGCAGATCTTTGATGCCCAGGGGAAGGTGCTTCTGGACTACGTCTTCGATCGAAAGCCCTCGCGCCGGGCACAAGAAGAAGAGGCCTCTAAGACCTTCGCTCCCACTAAGCGTTCCTACTATGAACAGGGGCTGTATTACGAGAAATTAGATCAGCGCGATCATGCCATCACCTACTACCGCAAGGCGCTGGAAGAAAATCCCAATCATCCTCTGGCTAATTTGCGCTTGGGCTTGCTCTATGTGCGAGCCGCGGATTTCCAGCGGGCTTCACGCCACCTTCAAACCGCGTTGTCGAATGCGGTGGATGACGCGCGCTATTTCCTGGGGTTCATTGCCACCCAACAGAACCACATTGATGAAGCCTTCGACCAATTCCGCTCGCTGCCTGCCGCGTCCGATCTTTACGTCCCGGCCCATGTCAATATCGCCGGGCTGTTGATCCGGCAAAATCGCCTTGATGAAGCCATTACCACGGTTACCCGAGTGTTAGAGGCTAAGCCGGAGGTCGCAGTATTGCATGTGCTTCTGGGGACCCTTTACCGCAAAGCCGGACATCCGACTAAGGCTGCCGAGGTTCTCGGTCGGGCTGTCCAGATGGATCCGCTCAACCATGCGGCACTGTGGGAACTGGGGCTTATTACCGGGGATGCGCAGTATCACCAAACATTAACCCGCTTACTGAGCGATGACCGCCAATACATCCTTGATTTGGCGGGCTATTACATTGGCTTTGGTTGCTATAAGGATGCACTTCAGGTACTGGAGCGGTTTAAAGCACTTTACCCGTATCCGATGCTCGGCTATTTGGGGTATTGGATCAACCACGCGCTCGGGCGCGAGGCGCAGGCCCAGGAATGGTATCAGTGGGCGCGGGACTGCAAGCCGGATCTGTGCTTCCCTAGCCGTTTAGAGGAAATTCTGGCACTGCTCACTGCCATCGAACACCATCCGGATGATTTCAAGGCGCACTACTATCTCGGGAATTTCCTCTATGCCCGCCAGCGGTATGACGAGGCCATTCAATGTTGGGAGAAGGCCGCTCAGGGCATGGGTGATTTTGATGTCCTCTACCGCAATCTCGGCTGGGCAATGTGGAAATATAAAGAAGATCCCTTACGCGCAGTTGAATACTTTGAACGGGCGCTGGCCATTAACCCCTTAAACCAAGACCTGTACTTACACCTGGATGATCTGTATAAACTGTTGGGGCGCCAGGCAGACCGCCGGAAACTCTTAGAACGCATCGAAGCCCTGCCCGACCTGCGCGAAGATGTGCGCAAGCGGCGGGTGTTGATGCTGGTGGAATTGGGGGAGGAAGATAAGGCGTTATACATCATGCAGAATGAGACGTTTGTCCCGCTGGAGATGGATCAGACCTTCCATGATGTATATGTCCAAGCGCTCTTACAGCGTGCCGAGAAGCATCTCCAAGCGGGGCGGCCAGAGCAAGCCATTGAAGACTACCAGAAGGCGCTAGAATATCCGGTCAATTTGGGGGTAGGACAGCCGCCGGATCTCAAGCAAGCCCAAATTTATTACCTGCTGGGACTGGCTTATGAGCGCATTGGGCGCTATCAAGACGCCCTCGATGCATGGTACTGCGCGGCGAAGGAATATCATCCCAGCCACTCTGCTCTCTATCCCTATGTGGAAAGCGCCCTGGACAAGATCAATCGTTACACCGAGTTAGGGCTGGAGCCATCCGAATCCGTACGAATCACTCAATCCCATCGCTAAGGAGGTAATCCATCATGAAAGTCTTATACGCCGGTGACGCCTGTTCAAAGATTGGCCCTGTGTTTGTTGCGTCCCCCTTTAACCTTGAGGTGAAAGGTTTCTCCCATCATATCTGGGGGCAGCCTTTGATTGATGCATTGAAGCAGGGGGGAATCGAGGTCGTCCATATGACCAATGAACAAGCCATTTCCGATTTTCCGCGCACCGTTGAAGGGCTTTCAGAATACGACGTGGTCATCATCAGCGACTGCGAATGCGAAGTGCTGGCTCTCTATCCATTCTGGATCCCCGGCACCCCGCTACCGCGCACCAATCGGCTCAAGGCCATTCGCGAGTACACCCGCAATGGCGGCGGCCTGCTGATGATCGGCGGTTGGACGTCCTTCAGCGGTCGGTTCGGACACGGCGGCTACTACAACACCCCGGTTGAGGAAGCCCTGCCCGTGACGTGTATGAAGGGTCTGGATGATCGGGTGGAAGCCCCGGAGGGCGTTCGGGTGCACGTCAAGAATCCGGATCATCCGATTTTGCGGGGTATTCCGTGGGATGAGTGCCCGGTGTTTGAGGGCTACAACCGGATCTTCCCCAAAGAGGGGGCAGAGGTGTTGGCCACCATCGGTGAAGGGGAAGACGAGGCGCCCCTGATCGTGACCTGGCAGTTTGGAAAAGGGCGCGCCATGGCTTTCGCCAGCGATTGCAGTCCACACTGGGCAGAATATTTCCAACCCTGGGAATATTATGGGCAGTTTTGGCGGCAGGTAGTGCATTGGTTAGCCGGAAAAGAATAAAGGGGGAGGTATGGAAGACGTCTCGATTGCTGTGATCGGGGCGGGCTTTATGGGCAACTTGCTGGCGCGGGCAGCCAGCGAGTTGCCCTATGCCCGTGTGATCGCCGTGGCGGACGTGGACACCCAACGAGCGCAGAAGGTTGCAGAGCAGTTTGGGTGTGCGTTTTACGCCAACGCCGAAGAACTATTCGAGCGTCATCATCCCGCGGCCGTATTCATCGCCACCCCTGAATTTGACCACTTGAAACCAACCCTTGCCGCCGCAAGGGCGGGATGCCATGTGTTTGTGGAGAAGCCCATTGCCACGACCCATCATGAAGCCCAGCACATGATCACCGCATGTCGTGAGGCCGGGGTCAAATTGATGGTAGGCCACATCTTGCGCTTTGAACCCAGTTATGCCCTGCTCTACTCGGCAATCCGTGAAGGGAGTATCGGCAAATTTTTATCGGCCTACGCTCGTCGGATCGCCTCCATCAACGAGGCGCGCCGGTTAAACGGGCGAATTTCGCCCCTTCTTTACATCGGCGTGCATGATATTGACCAGATGCTTTGGTATCACCCTGTCCCGGTTAAATCGGTCTATGCCCGTCCTCTCTACGGGCGGGTATGGGAGGAGTTCAAGACCTTCGATTCGGCGTGGGTGATGATCGAGTTTGAGGATGGCGCGCTGGGGGTGCATGAAGTTGGGTGGTGTCTGCCTGAAACTTGGGCAAAATGGGAGACTCCCAAGAGTTGGGGCGGGTTCGGGGATGTGCGCATGAATGTGATCGGTTCGCACGGCAACCTTAGCCTTGATTTCACCCCCATGGACGTTTATGGCGTGGGGATGAGCGGCTGGATGCTTCCGGACACACGGCATTGGCCCACCCTGCATGGGCGGGTAAGCGGGGCGGTAAAAAACGAAGTGGAACATTTTCTGACCTGCATCCTTGAAGACAAGACCCCGCTGGTGACTGGCGAAGATGGGTTGCGGGCTCTGGATGTGGTCATTGCGGCTGAGACCTCGATTGCCGAAAATAAAATTGTCCCAATGTCCTCGATCGTTTGAGCGCGGGATCCATCGTCCTTGAAAAACGCAATCCGCAAAGGGGTGGTGATTTGGTTAAAATACAAGGCTAAGTAGGCTGGCATGGCAACATTACTTTAGAAAGGACCCGGGCAGGTAAATGCCTCATGAGATAACCTTCAATCGCAGTGCACCCTATTCAATTGGCGTGGATGTCGGTGGCACCAAAATCGCCGCGGCTCTTGTGGATGCTCAAGGTCGGATCTCTGGCGTTAAGACGCGTCGAACCGACATCTCCAGCCCGGAAAAGACCCTCGACAGCATTGCCTCGACGGTATTAGAGGTGATCAGCGAGACGAACATAGACCCCAAGGATATCAAGGGAGTGGGGTTAGGTATCCCGGGGATCGTGGATCCCGAGCGCGGGATTGGGGTGGCCTCGGTCAATCTTCAATGGCGTGATGTGCCGGTCGTGCAAGAATTACAAAGCCGATTGGGCATCCGCTGTGTCATCGAAAACGATGTCAAGGTGGCTGCGTTGGGGGAACTTAAGTATGGCGTTGGCCGCGGCTTAAAAAATATCGTCTACCTCAATATCGGAACAGGCGTAGCCGCCGCGGTTATTTTGGAAGGGAAGATCTACCGGGGACATAACGGCATGGCCGGGGAGATCGGCCATGCTGTGGTGGACGTCCGGGGGCCCCGATGCAAATGCGGCGGGCGCGGTTGTCTGGAAGCCATTGTTTCGGGGCCGGCCATCGTTCAGCGGGTGGAAGAGAAAATAAAGTCGGGAAAGGAATCCTCTTTGAGAGCATTGTTGGGCGGCGGGATAACTCTACAAGAGGTGTATGAAGCCGCCGCCCATGGCGATCTGGCGGCGGCGGAGGCGACCCATGAGGTGGCCCACTACCTGGCGGTGGGGATCCAATTCATCGCCCTGGCCTATGACCCCCAGCGAGTTATTCTAGGGGGTGGAGTGGTTTATGCAAGCCCACTGTTCATGGATTACCTTCTTCGCGCCGTCCAGCAGTTGGCAAGTGAAAGTTGGGTCTTTCGGGATCTGCTGAGGCCGGATTTTATTCAATTGACCAGCCTGGGCACCAATATCGGGATCTTGGGAGCGGCGGCGCTGGTGGACTTCTGAAGCCGACTTTAATTCTCCAGCCAAGAGGGAAGAGTTCATTCTGGAGTCATGATCCGGCCTCGTACAGCCGGTGATGAGGGAAGAATAAGTCGGCGGCCTTTCAAGAATGTCGCGGTCCCAGATTGAGGACCGAAAGGCCGCTGGTGTGTCTTTGGCTTCTTATCTCTACGCTCCCCAAAAGCCGCGGCGCAGGGGGCGAATCTCTTCGACCGTGACGAAGGCTTCGGGGTCGGCTTCCAGCACCAGCGTCTCGACCTCGTCCAACTTCTTGCGCATCACTCCCACGTGCAGGATGGTCACCGTGCCGCTCAGGCCGCGCCCGGCTACCTCGGTCACGCCGTAGCCGTGTGAACGCAGTAACTCGGCAATCGCCGAGCCGCGCAGGGGGCTGATGATGGTCAGTTGCAGGTGTCCGATTGCCAGGCGTTCCTCGATCGTCATCCCCACTACGTTACCGGTGGCGAACCCGGCGGCATAGCCCACGATGTTAAGGGGATTATCGAGGTTGGCCAGCACCGAACTGATCGCGATCACGAAGATCAGCGACTGCATGAAGCCCAGTGCCCAGGCCAACCCCTTGCGCCCGCGCACCACAAACAGCACGCGGATGGTATCCAGCGACATATCACACACGCGCAGGGCGAAGATGCCCAGCGCCACCAGCAAACTGTGCCAGGTCAGGGTCAGGTGCATGGCTCAACTCGCTTGGTCAGAGGGTACTGTGGCTTTTTCAGGCGTTTCCTCTTCCGCCGCTTCTAGGCAGGGCAGGTACATCTCAGTGAGATATTCTTTGAGCATGCGGCGGGTGCTGAATTGCGGCGCCAGGGTGCGAATGGATTCCTTAATCCGCGCGATCCAGCCCGAGGGAATGTTGTCGGTGGAACGATTCTGATAATAAAGCGGGATGATCTCTTTCTCCAAGGTATCGTATAGGCTGAGCGCGTCGAGTTCGTCTTGATGGGTCGGATCCACCGGGTCGGCGTCCTCGCCAATCGCCCAACCGTTGGCGCCGTTATAGGCTTCGCGCCACCAACCGTCCAACACCGAGAAGTTAAGCACACCGTTGAGCGCGGCTTTCATTCCCGACGTGCCCGATGCCTCGTTGGGGCGGCGCGGGTTGTTCAGCCACACGTCCACCCCCTGCACCAGCAGGCGCGCCAAATTCATATCGTAGTCTTCGAGGAACACCAAGCGCCCTGCCGCGCGCGGATCTTTGACCGCGCGGTAGACCTGCTGAATAAGCAGTTTGCCCGGTTCATCCGCCGGGTGCGCCTTGCCGGCAAAGACAATCTGCACCGGCATATCGGGGTTGGTGATGATGCGCAGCAGACGTTCGTAATCGCGCAGGATGAGGGTGGCGCGCTTGTAGGTCGCAAACCGCCGCGCGAAACCGATGGTCAGCGAATACGGCTCCAGGAAGACACCGCTGGCCAAGACCTGCGAGGGGTGGACGTTACCGCGCATCCACAACTGGCGTGCCCGCTCGTTGACGTACAGCGCCAGTTTGCGCTTGAGATGCTGGCGCACCGCCCACAGTTCATGATCGGGAATACCGGCGATGCGATCCCACAGTTCCGGCTCGTCCAGGTGTTCCAACCAGTCCGGACCGAGGTAGCGCTCGTAGAGCAGACGCAGGCGCCGTGCCAGCCATGAGGGGGTGTGCACGCCGTTGGTGACGTGCGTGATCGGCACGTCTTCTGCGCGGCGATCCGGCCAGAGGAAGTTCCACATCCGCCGCGAGACCTCGCCGTGCAGTTCAGAGACGGCGTTAGCATGGTCGGAGAGGCGCAGGGCCAGCACCGGCATGCAGAACGATTCGCCCCACGGCGTGGTCTGGTGCCCCAATGCGATCAACTGCTCGCGGGACAGTCCCAATTGCGGCCACAGGGTCGAGAGGTACTTATCCACCAGCCAAAGCGGGAATTGATCCACCCCGGCGGGGACTGGTGTGTGCGTCGTAAACACGTTGCCTTTGCGCACCTGCGCCACGGCTTGCTCGAAGGTCAGACCGCTTTGCACCAGTTCGCGCGCCCGTTCCAGCACCAGGAAAGCCGAGTGCCCTTCGTTCATATGCCACACCTTGGGCTGTAGCCCCAGGCGGCGCAGGGCGCGCACCCCGCCGATCCCGAGCAGGATTTCCTGCGAAATGCGCACCTCAGGATCACTGCTGTAAAGCCGTGCCGTCAATTGACGATCGTTTTCCTGGTTTTGCTCCAGGTTGGTATCCAGCAGGTAGAGCGCCACACGCCCCACCTGCACCTGCCACAAGCGGGCATAGACCGTGCGTCCGGGCAATTCCACGCTGATCAGCACCGGCTGTCCTTGGGCATCGGTCAGGGGGATGATCGGCACTTCGTCGTAATCTAGGTAGTAGGTACTGGTTTCCTGCCAGCCATCTTCGGTAATACGCTGGACAAAATAGCCCTGGTTATAGATGAACCCTACCCCCACCACCGGCATGCCCAGGTCGCTGGCTTCTTTGAGGTGGTCGCCGGCCAAGATGCCCAGGCCGCCGGCGTACACCGGCAGACATTCATGCAAGCCAAACTCAAATGAGAAATAGGCAATCGTCTCCCGAGTGAATTGGGGGTAGGTGCGTGCAAACCAGGTCTGCGTATCCTGCATGTAGGCGTCGAACTTTTGAAAAGTGCGATCATAAAGATCAAGGTAGTGGCGGTCGTTGGTGACCGCGTTTAACTGACTGCGCTCTACCTTCTTCAGAAAGGTCACCGGGTTGTGGTTAACCTGATCCCACAAGCGCTGGCTGATCAGGCGGTAGAGCATCTGGGCTTCGGGGTTCCAGGTCCACCACAGGTTGTAGGCTAATTGACCCAGGCGGTTGATGCGCCGGGGCAGGCTGAAGTGATTTGGAATCACACGTTTAATCGTCTCGTCCATCGAAATCACCATTGAAGTGATCAACCTCTTTCATCAGAATTTAAACACAAAACGCGGCTGTGACTTTCGTGCACGAAAGCCAGAACCGGGTGAAAAAACTAAGCGCCGGGCAAACGTCCGGGTTGTATGATCACCGCGATTTATTATACCATTCTCCGCGCTGAAGGTTGGAAACCTCAGGGATCATCATCAAGAATAAAGAAGACGGTCAGGGTGTTTTGCGACTTGCCCTGACCGTCTCTTTTTCTAAAATGTATTAGGCGATTATCGGTGAGGGTTAGTCGGCACTGCCAAAAGTGGGCACGGGTTGCGGCTGGGTAACCACTGGTGCTCCCTCGACGCCTAACTGCAGATCCTCGGTTGAACGATTGAGCACATGAACTGTTTGCACCTTCAGGTTGCGTGCTCCGGCCCGGATCGCCCAGATGAGCGCCCCGAACAATGCCAGGGTCCAAATCACGGCAAAGATTTGCTGAGCGGCTATATTATTGGGGAAGAGCAACTGCCCCCAGGTGTATTCCTGAACCAAGATGATTTCTTCAAATGCCTTGTGCTGTTCATAAAACAGGGTGTAGGGCAAGTAGCCTAGGGCGAAACCGATGAAACCGATCAAGGTGTTGGTATAACCGAGTCCCAGGCGCATGTAAGAACGGATCTCACACCCGATGAGGGCGACAGCGCCGGCACCCAGCAAGAGCCCACCTAACATAGCCGCCCAATTGAGCTGGTTCTTAACCGGCGATTGAAAGCCCAGGTTGACGCCGAAGAGCACCCACGCCCCGACGGCAAATACGCCGGTGATCACAATGGACGCCAGCAACCCCTGCAAAGGTAACAGTCCCTTGAACAACGTGCGGGTAATGGCAGGAATGCCCATCCGCGCAAAGCGTTCCTCATCCTTTTTGAGCATCGCGCTGGCTTCGGCGCTGACCAGCGCGCATTCGGTGCCGAAGCCCGATTTGGCCATGGCAAAACCACCCACAACGCCGGCCAATAACGTCAAGCCCATGAACAACCAGCCCGAATTCGGTACGCTGTGCTTGGATTCGGGGCTGAAGAAGTAGTAGATGGCGGGGACCAGAAACAGCACCAAGAAAGCCATACCCGCCCAGCGCCAAGGATCGCGCCAGGGATTGTAATTTGGATCGTAGGTCACGCCATCGGCGAGTAGGTTCTTTTCGCGGGCAGACTTGACATAGGAAAGGGTCTCCTGATGTTTGAAATAAGAGCCCACCCCCATTTTAGCCATCAAGAAGAACATGCTTAATCCCCCGATCGTCATGAACAGAATGACCACCGTGGATTTTATGCTCATCAGCGGTATGCCGCCCAGTAGATGATTGAGCGTACAGCCGCCCGCCAAACGTGTGCCATAACTGAAAATGAACCCCCCTACTAAAGAGGTCAGCAGCATCTTAGGGCTATAGCGGGCCCAGGCGCGCGACTCACGTTCGGCTAACGCTACCAGTAGCCCACCTAGGATCATTCCCAGAATGGGACCCCACGTGTCCACACTAAAGGCAGAGCCATAGAGACCCTTTTCTAGACCAAAGGTCTTGCCACCCCACCAGAAGACTTCGATCCCGCGGAACATCCCTCCCAGGTTTGTGGTGACGGTGATCGGATTGCTAACCAAGGGTTTACCGTCGGCGGCAGCCTTGATGTAACCGGCAATCATATAGATGATTTGCGCTACCCCAAAGCCAACCCCCGCCCAGAAAAACGACCATTGACGGGTGAGAATACGTTTCAGCATCTGACCTCCTCCAGTTGTAAATGATGCCTTTTCGCCAGGCGTGTGTGATCACGATATAATGTAATTAGGCAAAGATGCTCTTACAAGGACAAATTACTTATCCAAGGTATAAGTAAAAGGTTAATCTCCTGGCGATGTTGAGCCTACACAAACTGGACGTTTTTATGACCGTTGCCGAAGAGGGAAGCATCAGCCGTGCCGCGGAACGGCTTTATATGACACAGGCTGCGGTGAGCCAGCACATCCATGATCTGGAAGCAGGGCTCGGCGTCGTGCTGTTTGAGCGCCATGCTCACGGGGTGCGCCTTTCTCCGGCCGGGGAACGCCTGTTGACGTATGCCCGACAGATCTTGTGGCTGACCGCTGCCGCAGAAAGTGAACTGACTCAGGTTAGCAACCTTAAAGAGGGGGAAGTACGGCTTGGTGTAACTCCCGGCGCGGCGGCTCACCTGCTTACCGAGTGGCTGTTGGCCTTCCATGAACGCTTTCCCCATCTCAAAGCCACCGTGTACACCGAGATTACGCCGGCTCTGGTCAACAACGTGCTAAGGCGACGACTCGACCTCGCGCTGGTGGAAGGAGAAGTGGAGCCAGAACCGCACTTGCGCATTGCCGAGTTGGGTGATACGTATCTTGTGGTGGTGGTGGGTAGCAATCACCCCTGGGCCGGGCGGGAGACCATTTCGATTTACGAATTAGCCCGGCAGCCCTTCCTCGTCCGCCAACGCGGCAGTCACACCCACGAATGGGTGTTGGGCTTATTTTCAAGGTTTGGGTTGACACCGCATATTGTAGCGGAGTTCAACGATCCGCATGCACTACGTCAAGCCATTATTCACGGGCTGGGCGTCTCTCTCTTGCCGGCCTGCCTGGTGCGTGACGATGAACAGCAGGGGCGCTTATCACTGCTGACGCTGGAAGAAGCACCTGATCTGCGGCGGGCGCTCAAGGTGCTGTGGCGCACCGATTGGCCTCCCGGTCCGGTGGCGCGTGCCTTTCTACGGCTCTTGGCAGAGCGCTATCCTCACGTCCATGTTCCGGATCTAGATGCTTCGGCGACGCCATTCGGGCCCGCTTAGGTGCGCGGCGCCAATTGCTGAAGACGGCACTAGGGATGGTTCATCCCTTTTTTGTTGGGGGTTCGGCGATCCGCCGCACCAACTCGACCAGCACCGCCACGGCTTTTCCCATCGCAGGGATGGGAATGTACTCGTAGCGCCCGTGGAAGTTGTGCCCGCCGGTGAACAGGTTGGGGGTCGGCAAGCCCATGTACGAGAGGCGCGCGCCGTCGGTGCCGCCGCGCACCGGCACGATCTTGGGCGTCACCCCGCAGGCGAGCATGGCCGCTTTAGCCACATCCACAATGTGCATCACCGGCTCGATCTTTTCGCGCAGGTTGTAATATTGATCTTGCACCTTAACTTGCACCAACGGTTGCCCATAGCGCGCATTGACAAACTCCGCCGCGCGCTGTAACCAGGCTTTGCGGGCTTCAAAGCGCCCGCGGTCATGGTCGCGGATAATGTAATGCAGGCGCGCTTCTTCCACACTGCCCTGGAAGGTCAAGAGGTGATAAAACCCCTCGTAACCCGCGGTGTATTCCGGGCGCTCGACGGCGGGCAGCAGGGCGTGGAACTGCATCGCCACCTCGTTGGCGTTGATCATCTTGTCCTTGGCACTGCCGGGGTGGACACTGCGCCCACGCACCGTCACCTCGGCGCGGGCAGCGTTGAAAGTCTCAAAGGATAACTCTCCCAATTCACCCCCATCCACGGTATAGGCGAAATCGGCGCCGAAGCGCGCCACGTCGAAGTGGTCGGCGCCGCGCCCGATCTCTTCATCCGGGGTAAATGCCACCCGAATCCGTCCGCGGGGAATCTCGGGATGTGTCATCAGATAGGCCAGCGCGGTCATGATCTCGGCAATGCCGGCCTTATCGTCGGCGCCGAGCAGGGTGCGCCCATCGGTGGTAATCAGGGCTTGGCCAATGTAGTGGTTAAGGTCAGGAAACTCGCGCGGTGAGAGCACCACGCCGTTTTCGGCATCCAGCACCAGATCCCCGCCCTGGTAAAGATGCACCTGGGGGTTGACATTGGTGCCGGTCAGGTCAGGGCTGGTATCCATGTGGGCGATCAGTCCCACGGTGGGCACAGGATGAGCGACGTTGGACGGCAAGGTGGCCATGACGTAACCGTGCTCGTCCAGGGTCACGTCCTGTAATCCCAGCGCTTCCAGTTCCTGCACCAGCAGGCGCGCCAGGTCGAGTTGCTTGGCCGTGCTGGGAGAGGTGGACGAATGGGGATCGGATTGGGTATCTATGCGGGCGTAACGAATAAAGCGCTGGGCAACGTCGGGCAGGTCGGATGTCGTCATATTGAAAGAGCCTCCGCAATCCTGAAACTGGGTTGTCATGTGGGGAAAAGACCATCCCCACTTTGATCAGCAGGGACGCATTCCCGATTATACTGCTAAAAGCAAGCGCTTCACGCAGAACCTTTCAGCCACCGCTTTGTGCGTTAGTCGGCCTGAATCCGCGGCCGGGGTGAGAGATGCGTCGGCCCAAAACGGATGAGCAGGATCAGCGCGGCCAAGCCATAGACCATGACCAGGCTCAGCAGTGACATACCCTGCACCACGGCGCCGAAGGTATTGAGACTCACATGAAAAAGAGCCACCACGAAGAGATTGCCGGCGGTCGCGTTATATAGCCAGGTATAGAGCACGGTCAGGGCAAGCAGGCTGAGAAACCACAGCCCAAACGGGTAGGTAGCCATGGGGTTGCCGACCCAAAAGAAGAGCGGTAGGTGCCACAGTCCCCATAGGCTTCCGAGGATCAGCGAAGCGGTTAGGGCGGAATAGCGCTTTTGCCAGCGCGGCAGGGCAAAGCCGCGCCAGCCCACTTCCTCCCAGGGATTGGCCAAGAGCGAGGCGATGAACGCGGTCGCGATGAGCGAGGCGCCCGCTTGCGGTGAGCCGGCGGGGATGCCCGGCAGTCCGAGCCCAGTCGTTATCCCCTTGGCCACCAGCAACAACCCCAACGGCCCGGCAACCGCCGCGCCGTACCACGGCCATCCCACGCGCCAGCGCAGTAGCGGCTGAAACAACCGCCGCACGCCCGAACCCCCTGCGGTCGCCCCGGTGATCAGCAGGGCGGCCAGGGCGGGCGCGAGGCCGGGAAGGATGAGCAGTCCTTGCCAGTAAGGTTGATCGAAGGGTGCGATACCGCTTGCCCCCAAGACTTGGGGTAGCCAGCCCAACCAGGCCAGGCCAAACGCCAGCAGATAAAACCCGAGTAGAGGATGGCGCTTAAGCACAGCCTTTCACCTTTTGCAAAAGATGGGGGATCGTTCGGAATGAACCTCGGCTTGAGATCATGATACTGTGAGGACACGCCCAAGTCAAACCAAAATGCCCCTCACCTTGGGTGCGAGGGCAGTTGGATGTTTGTAGGGGCGCTCAGAGCAATACAAAGGCGGGCATATTCTGTTCAACGGGTGTTTCGCAATCTGTAACCCGCTACAAGTCACATCTTGCCGCCCCCCTCGGCCTGGGATAAGATTAGGGCAACGTCACCTGTGGGAGGCTCATACCATGCGACTGCTCATTGCCGTAGATATGGAAGGGATTTCGGGGGTGGTGAATTGGAATCAGGTCAACCCCGAACATGCCGAATACCAGCGCTTTCGCAAGATCATGACCGAGGATGTCAACGCCGCCATCCGCGGGGCCGCCGAAGCGGGCGCCAAGGCGTTCGTCGTCGCCGATGGGCACTGGGACAGCAGTAACCTGCTCATCGAAGCCCTCGACCCGCGCGCCCAATTGGCCGCCGGCACCCCGGCGCCGCTCTCGATGGTGCAGGGCGTGCAAAGCGGCGTAGATGCGGCGCTGTTCATCGGCTACCATGCCCGCGCCGGCACGCCAAACGCCATCCTCGATCATACCTGGTCGAGCACGCGCGTGGCCAACCTGTGGCTCAACGGGCGCTTATGCGGCGAGTTCGGCTTCAACGCTGCGGTGTGCGGGCATTTCGGTGTGCCGGTACTGATGGTCTCGGGTGATCAGGCGGTATGTGCCGAGGCGCGCGAGTGGGTGCCCGAGGTAGAAACGGTGCAGGTCAAGCAGGCCGTCGGACGTTGGGCGGCGGAATGCTTACCGCTGGCCGAAGCCCATGCGCGCATTCAGGAAGGGGCACAGCGCGCGGTGCGCCGCTTCCGCGAGGGGCAGGGGCCGCGCCCGCTGCGCCTGGAAACGCCGCTGCGGGTGCAGGTGGAGTTCCTGGCGACGCAGATGGCCGATGGGGCAATGCTGCTGCCGGGCGCCGAACGGGTGGACGGGCGCACGATTGCCTTCACCGCCCCGGATGCCCTGAGCGCTTACCGCAGTTTTCGCGCCGCGGTCGCCCTGGCCGTGCGTTAAGCCAGCCCATGCGCCAGCAGGAAGGTTGTATCCCCTAATATCTGCGCGGTGGGTCCATCGGCCACGATGACCCCGCCATCCAGCACCACCGTGCGCGGGCAAACCCGGCGCACCAGGTCGAGGTCGTGGGTGGCGAGGATCAGCGTTTGGGGCAGGGTTTGCAACAGGGCGATCAGTTCACGCCGTCCGCGCGGGTCGAGGCCGGCGGTAGGTTCGTCCAGGGCGAGGATGGCCGGTTGCATCACCAGAACGGTTGCTAATGCCACCCGCTTTTGCTCCCCCAGGCTCAGGTGGAGGGGCGAACGCGCGGCATGGGTGCGCATCCCGACTTGATCCAGCGCCGCCCGCACCCGCGCCTCGACTTCGGCGGGGGGCAAGCCGGCGTAAAGTGGGGCGTAGGCCACATCCTCGAAAACAGTGGGGCAGAAGAGTTGATCCTGCGGGGCTTGGAAGACCAGCCCCACCTGATGGCGCACCCGGCGCGCGGTCTGCGGCGTGAGCGGTGTGCCCAAGATGCGCACTTCCCCCTGGCCGATCAACAGGCCGTTGAGGTGCCAGAGCAGGGTGGATTTTCCGGCGCCGTTCGGCCCGACCAGCGCCACGTGTTCACCCGGTGCAATGCGCAAATTGATCTCACGCAGGGCAACCCGATCCGGAGGATATACATAGGTGAGGTGGGTGATCTCGACGGCGGCTTTGGTCATAAGGTACATCTCTGCCTAGGGGATGAGCAACCCGGCCAGGCCGAGCAAGGCGGCCAGGGCTAATCCTGCCCACCAAACCTGGCGGTTGAGGGGCGACAGGGGCAAGGTGCGCATCTCGCCATCGAACCCGCGTGCCAGCATGGCGTGATAGGTGCGTTCAGCCTGCGCCAGCGCACGCAAGAACAGATTGCCGACCATCCCGCCGGTCGTGCGCGCCCGCCAGGTCAGACGTCCGCCGGCGCGGTAGCCGGGGAGATGCGGTGAACGCGCCGCCCGCGCCCGCTGGAGGGTTTGCGCCGTGCTCATCCACAGGCCTAAATAATGGAGCATCAACCCCATGCTGCTGACCAAAAGGCGCGGCAAGCCCAGGGCGCGCAGGGCCGCCAGCAGTGCCGTCCAGGGCGTGGTACCCACCAGCAGACCCGCGATGGTGGTCGAGAGCACGACGCGCAGGATCAAATGGGCAACCCGCTCGAGGCCGGGCTGGGTGATGGTCAAGGACATCTTTTCGCTGCCCAGGGTGAGCCAGGGCGGGCCGGGCGTCAGCACCAGCCAGGGCAGTACCGCCAGGACAAACGGCGACGCCCACAGTGCTGACCGCCAGAGGGGGAGCGCCGGTGCTCCCCAGCGCCACAGGACGAGGGTCAGTACGGCATAGACGCCCAGTGCCCCCCAGTGCCCGATGGGGGTGAGGGCAACCCCTAGCAGTAAGCCCACGCCGAGGAGCACTTTCAGGCGCGCATCCACCACGGCCAGGCGGGAAGGTGAGGGATGGGCTAGGCGGTGCATTGCCCGCAGACTAACGTCCGGCGTGGCGTGCGCGCAGAGCGATTATGCCCCAGATTGCGGCCAGCACCAAGGCCGCGCCGATCAACCCGGCGGCGATGGTGCTCAACGCCCCTTCGCCCAACCCCGGCACGGTGTAATCGGCGAGTAAGTGAAACAGCGGTGCGGCGGCGTGGGTGATAAAACCCAAATCCTCGGCCACCCGCTCCAATCCATCCGGCGCGGTGGAGGCGAGGGGTGCGGCGATGATCAAGACCAGGGTGATGAGCAGGCCGCCCAAGAAGACACCGCGGCGTTCGACGGGCGAGAGTGGCGCAGGCTGGCGTATTGCCGGGCGGGCAGTGTGCAGAAACGCCAGCGCCCCCAGCGTGATTGCCCCCTCGACCAGGCCGATCAGGGCGTGAATCCCACCCATGGCCGGGATCACGAGCCGCGCCGGGGCGGCGCCGGAGAGGGCCAGTTCCA